>NZ_JGVW01000094.1 GCF_000687455.2 Burkholderia sp. lig30 | reverse complement strand
TGAACCAGGACGGCGCGAACGCGGTCGCCGAGCAGATCAAGGCGGCGGGCGGCAAGGCGATCGGCATCGCGATGGACGTGACGAGCGAGGACGCGGTCAACAGCGGGATCGACAAGGTTGCCGAAACGTTCGGCTCGGTCGACATTCTGGTGTCGAACGCCGGCATCCAGATCGTCAATCCGATCGAGAACTACGCGTTCGCCGACTGGAAGAAGATGCAGGCGATCCACGTCGACGGTGCGTTCCTGACGACGAAGGCCGCGCTCAAGCACATGTACAAGGACGACCGCGGCGGCGTGGTGATCTACATGGGCTCGGTGCACTCGCACGAGGCGTCGCCGCTGAAGTCGGCATACGTGACGGCCAAGCACGGGCTGCTCGGTCTCGCGCGGGTGCTGGCGAAGGAAGGCGCGAAGCACAACGTGCGCTCGCACGTCGTGTGCCCGGGCTTCGTGCGCACGCCGCTCGTCGACAAGCAGATTCCGGAGCAGGCGAAGGAACTCGGGATCAGCGAAGAGGAAGTCGTGAAGAAGGTGATGCTCGGCAACACGGTCGACGGGGTGTTCACGACGGTGCAGGACGTCGCGCAGACGGTACTGTTCCTGTCGGCGTTCCCGAGCGCCGCGCTCACCGGCCAGTCGCTCGTCGTCAGCCACGGCTGGTTCATGCAGTGACGCGCGTTGCGTTGCCGCAAGCACCTGTGTGGCGGGCGGCAGTGACGCGATGCAACAAAAAAAACGCGCTCCCCGGGAGCGCGTTTTTTGTCGGACGGGCAGGGCGGCGGAATGCGGCCGCCCAGGTTCCGACTTACTTCAGGACGGCTGCGACCGCGTTCGCGACGACGTCGAGGTTGCGCGTATTCAGCGCGGCGACGCAGATCCGGCCCGTGCCGACGGCGTAGATGCCGAACTCTTCGCGCAGACGGTCGACTTGCGCCGACGTCAGGCCCGAATACGAGAACATCCCGCGCTGCGCGTTGATGAAGCTGAAGTCGCGATCGATGCCGCTTGCCTTCAGGCGCTCGACGAGGCCGTTGCGCATCGAGCGGATGCGGTCGCGCATTTCGCCGAGTTCCTGCACCCACGATGCGTGCAGTTCCGGCGATGCGAGCACTGCCGCCACGATCGCGCCGCCGTGCGTCGGCGGGTTCGAGTAGTTCGTGCGGATCACGCGCTTGAGCTGCGACAGCACGCGCGTCGCTTCGTCCTTGCTCGACGTGATGATCGACAGCGCGCCGACGCGCTCGCCGTACAGCGAGAACGACTTCGAGAACGACGACGATACGAACGCGTTCAGGTCGGCCGCGGCGAACAGGCGCACTGCCGCTGCGTCCGCTTCGATGCTCTCGCCGAAGCCCTGGTAGGCGATGTCGAGGAACGGCACGAGGTTGCGCGCCTTCACGACCTCGACGATCTGCTTCCATTGCGCTTCCGTCAGGTCGACGCCCGTCGGGTTGTGGCAGCACGCGTGCAGCACGATGATCGTGCCCGCTTCGTAGCTGTTCAGCGCCGCCAGCATCGCATCGAAGTTCACGCCGTTGGTCTTCGCGTCGTAGTACGGATATGCGACCACTTCGAAGCCGGCCGCTTCGAACAGCGCGCGGTGGTTTTCCCAGCTCGGATCGCTGATCGCGACCTTCGCGTTCGGGTTCACCGTGCGCAGGAAGTCGGCGCCGATCTTCAGCGCGCCGGTGCCGCCCAGCGCCTGGGCCGTGACCACGCGGCCTGCGGCGATCAGCGGCGAATCGTTGCCGAGCAGCAGCTTCTGCACGGCGGCGTCGTAGGCGGCAATGCCGTCGATCGGCAGGTAGCCGCGCGGCAGGCCCGCGTCGACGCGCACCTTCTCCGCCTCGCGCACTGCGCGCAGCAGCGGAATCTTGCCTTCTTCGTTCGTGTACACGCCCACGCCGAGATTGACCTTGGTCGGACGGGCATCGGCGTTGAAGGCTTCGTTCAGGCCCAGGATCGGATCACGGGGGGCAAGCTGGACAGAGGAGAAGAGCGACATGATGGTTCGGCTGTAGTGAAAAGAGGGTCAGGCTTCGATCCGGCGGGGGCGGGGCGCGGCAGGCCGCGCGCGGACGGGCACGATGCCGGAAAGAAAGCGCAGCAGTTCGTCATTGTAGCGAATTCGCCGGGGTTTTTTCGGGTCGCGATGCGGCGATCCGCGATTTTCGCGCGCACGCCGCCGCGTGTCCGTGGCCGGCGGCAGTTCGTTCGGGCGCGAAGCGCTAAAATGATTTTTTGTTCTCGCTCCGGCCGCATTCCATGTCCGTACATCATGCCGAAGTCGGCGACGCGCTCGACGAATCGAAATTCGCGACCTTCGACGCGTCGCCGTTCCAGCTCTATCAGCCCTATCCGCCAGCCGGCGATCAGCCGAGCGCGATCGCGACGCTGGTGGAGGGCGTCGAGGACGGCCTCGCGTTCCAGACGCTGCTCGGCGTGACGGGCTCGGGAAAGACCTTCACGATGGCGAACACGATCGCGCGGCTCGGCCGCCCGGCGATCGTGTTCGCGCCGAACAAGACGCTCGCCGCGCAGCTCTACGCGGAGTTCCGCGAGTTCTTCCCGCGCAACGCGGTCGAGTATTTCGTCTCGTACTACGACTATTACCAGCCCGAGGCCTACGTGCCGCAGCGCGATCTCTTCATCGAGAAGGATTCGTCGATCAACGAGCACATCGAGCAGATGCGGCTGTCGGCGACGAAGAGCCTGATGGAGCGCCGCGACGTGGTGATCGTCGCGACCGTGTCGGCGATCTACGGTATCGGCAATCCGTCCGAATACCACCAGATGATCCTGACGCTGCGCACCGGCGACAAGCTCGGGCAGCGCGACGTGATCGCGCGGCTGATCGCGATGCAGTACACGCGCAACGAGTCGGATTTCCAGCGCGGCACGTTCCGCGTGCGCGGCGACACGATCGACATCTTCCCGGCGGAACACGCGGAGATGGCGGTGCGCGTCGAGCTGTTCGACGACGAGGTCGACACGCTGCAGCTGTTCGACCCGCTGACGGGCCGCGTGCGGCAGAAGATCCCCCGCTTCACCGTGTATCCGTCGTCGCACTACGTGACGCCGCGCGACACCGTGATGCGTGCCATCGAGACGATCAAGGACGAGCTGCGCGAGCGGCTCGAGTTCTTCCATCGCGACGGCAGGCTGGTCGAGGCGCAGCGGCTCGAGCAGCGCACCCGCTTCGATCTCGAGATGCTGCAGGAGCTCGGCTTCTGCAAGGGCATCGAGAACTACTCGCGGCACTTCTCCGGCGCCGCGCCGGGCGAGCCGCCGCCGACGCTGGTCGACTACCTGCCGCCCGACGCGCTGATGCTGCTCGACGAGTCGCACGTGCTGATCGGCCAGCTGAACGGCATGTACAACGGCGACCGCGCGCGCAAGGAGAACCTCGTCAATTACGGCTTCCGGCTGCCGTCCGCGCTCGATAACCGGCCGCTCAAGTTCCCCGAGTTCGAGCGCAAGATGCGCCAGGTGATCTTCGTGTCGGCGACGCCGGCCGACTACGAGCAGCGCGTGACGGGACAGATCGCCGAACAGGTGGTGCGGCCGACCGGGCTCGTCGATCCGGAAATCGAGGTGCGTCCAGCAAGCACGCAGGTCGACGACGTGCTCACCGAGATCAACGCGCGCGTGAAGGCCGGCGAGCGCGTGCTGATCACGGTGCTGACCAAGCGGATGGCCGAGCAGCTGACGGAATTCCTCGCCGATCACGGGGTTCGGGTGCGCTATCTGCACAGCGACATCGACACCGTCGAGCGCGTCGAGATCATTCGCGACCTGCGGCTCGGCACCTTCGACGTGCTGGTCGGGATCAACCTGCTGCGCGAAGGGCTGGACATCCCGGAAGTGTCGCTGGTGGCGATCCTCGATGCGGACAAGGAGGGCTTCCTGCGCGCCGAGCGCTCGCTGATCCAGACCATCGGCCGCGCGGCGCGCAACGTCAACGGCAAGGCGCTGCTGTACGCGGACAGGATGACCGACTCGATGCGGCGCGCGATCGACGAGACGGAGCGCCGCCGCGCGAAGCAGATCGCGCACAACGCGAAGCTCGGCATCACGCCGCGCGGCGTGGTCAAGCGCATCAAGGACATCATCGACGGCGTGTACAGCGCCGATGAGGCGCGTGCGGAGCTGAAGGAGGCGCAGCAGCGCGCGAAGCTTGAGGACATGTCCGAGAAGCAGATCGCGAAGGAAATCAAGCGCCTCGAAAAGCAGATGGCTGACTACGCGAAAAATCTCGAATTCGAGAAGGCCGCGCAGACGCGAGACCAGCTCGCGCTGTTACGCGAACGGGTCTTCGGCGCGAACGTCGGCGATCACGTGGGCGGCATCCAGTAATCCCGCTCCTGCTGCCCGGGCGCCGGTTATCCGCTCGTCATCCTTGTTGGATCAGGGATTGGCGCGATTATCGGTTTGTCCCCGGGCGCGTTCGGTGCTACACTCCCCCAAGTATTGAGAATAGTTCGCATTAACGTTCTTCATTGCCTTTGCGTTTGCCGTAAGCCATCAGGCCGGGCGGCGGCGCGTGTCTCAGAAAAACAGGGAGTGTCCATGTTGGGTTCTTCGTTCATCCGCACTTCGGTTGCGGTAGCGGCGGCGCTGGCCGCCATGTCGGCATCGGCCGCGGAATATCCGATCGGCAAGCATCAGATTCAGGGCGGGATGGAAATCGGCGCGGTGTACCTGCAGCCGATCACGATGGATCCGGAAGGGATGATGCGCAAGGCGTCGGATTCCGACGTCCACCTCGAGGCGGACATCCACGCGGTGAAGAACAACCCGAGCGGCTTCGCGGAAGGCGACTGGATGCCGTACCTGCAGGTCACCTACAAGCTGACGAAGCAGGGCGACGCGAAGTGGAAGTCGGAAGGCGACCTGATGGGCATGGTGGCGAGCGACGGCCCGCACTACGGCGACAACGTGAAGCTCGACGGCCCCGGCAAGTATCACCTGACGCTGACGGTCAAGCCGCCGATGCAGATGGGCCACATGGCGTTCGGCCGCCACGTCGACAAGGAAACCGGCGTGGGCCCGTGGTTCAAGCCCATCGTCCTCGAATACGACTTCCCGTTCGCCGGCATCGGCAAGAAGGGCGGTTACTGATCGGTTGCATAACGGACGGCGCGCCTCGGGCGCGCCGTCGTCGTAGAGAGCCAGGAATGACATTCCCCCAGAAATTCGTTGCGGCGGCTGCCGCGGTGTTGCTCGCCGGCGCCGCCCAGGCCGCGGATCTGTTGACGTTCAAGCTCGAGATGGCGGACGGCAGGCTGAATCCCGCCCGCATCGAAGTGCCGGCCGGCCAGCGCTTCAAGATCGAGATCCGCAACACCGGCAAGGGCGCCGCCGAATTCGAGAGCGTGCAGCTGCGCAAGGAGAAGGTGCTCGCGCCGGGCACCGACTCGTTCGTCGTCGTCGCGCCGCTTTCGCCGGGCGAATACAAGTTTTTCGACGATTTCCACCAGCAGGCGCAGGGCGTGATCGTCGCGAAGTAATGCAGTTTCAACTGCGCGCGGGCGCTTGCGCGCGTCGCGCGTCAGGGAGTTATCGATGGGTCAGATCTTGTTCATCGTCTGGCGGGAGAGCGTCGAGGCGCTGCTCGTCGTCGGCATCCTCTATGCGTGGCTGAAAAACGGCGACGACGACGCGCGCCGCGGCCTGCCGTATCTGTGGGCCGGCGTCGGCGCCGGGCTGCTGATGGCCGTGGCGCTCGGCGGCGCGCTCGTCGGCTTCACCGAAGTGCTGTCCGGTGACGCCCAGGACTATTTCCAGACCGCGATGGTGCTGATCGCGTGCGTGCTGATCGTGCAGATGGTGCTGTGGATGCGCCAGCATGGCCGCACGCTCAAGCGCGACATGGAGCAGTCGCTGCAGAAGAGCACCCAGGACGCGAACTGGTGGGGCGTCGCCGTGCTGGTCGCGCTTGCGATCGCGCGCGAGGGCAGCGAGACGGTGATCTTCCTGTACGGCCTCGGCTTCGGCCAGTCGGGCCACGTCGACGCGAGCCAGATGCTCGCGGTCGCGATCGGCCTCGGCCTCGCGATGCTGACGTTCTTCCTGCTGCAGCTCGGCGGAAAGTATTTCTCCTGGCGCCATTTCTTTCGCTTCACTGAAGTCATGCTGCTGTTGCTCGGCGCGGGCCTCTTCCAGACGGGCGTCGACAAGCTGATCGACAAGGAGATCCTGCCGGTCGGCATCGCACAATTGTGGGACACGTCCGCGATCCTCGACGACTCCGGCACGTTCGGCTCGCTCGTCGCGACGCTGACAGGCTACCGCGCGCATCCGGCGCTCGCGAACCTGATCGCGTATGCCGCGTACTGGGCAGTCGTCTGGCTGCTGCTCAAGCGCGCCAGCCGGCGCCCGGCCGCGACGGCAGGGCGCGCGGCATGAGCGCGGTCCTCGGCGGCAAACCGGGCCGGCTCGCGCAGGCCGGCCAGTGGATGCAGCGCCACGGCGCGCTGATTCGCGGCATCCAGTGGGGTGTCGTGGCGGTCTATGCGTTCCTGATCATCGTGCCGGCATGCATGCCGCTGCCGGACGATTCCGCGCACCTCTGGAGCAACCTGACGCTCGCCGCGCAATTCGTGTTCTGGGGCATCTGGTGGCCGTTCGTGCTGCTGTCGATGGTGATGCTCGGGCGCGTCTGGTGCGGCGTGCTCTGCCCCGAGGGCGCGCTTTCCGAGTACGCGAGCCGGTTCGGCCGCGGCCGAGCGATTCCGCGCTGGATGCGCTGGGGCGGCTGGCCGTTCGTCGCGTTCGGGATCACGACGATCTACGGGCAGATGGTCAGCGTCTACCAGTATCCGCTCGCGGTGCTGTTCGTGCTCGGCGGCTCGACGGCGGCCGCGATCGTGATCGGCCTGCTGTACGGCCGCGAAAAGCGCGTGTGGTGCAAGTACCTGTGCCCGGTGAACGGCGTGTTCTCGCTGCTCGCCCGTCTCGCGCCGATGCGCTACAGGGTCGACGAGGATGCGTGGCGCCGTTCGTACAAGCACGGCGAGGGCGGCCATCGCGTGATTCCGGTGAATTGCGCGCCGCTGGTGCCGCTGCGCAACATGAAGGGCGCCGCCTCGTGCCACATGTGCGGCCGCTGCAGCGGCCATCGGGATGCGATCGCGCTGTCGTGGCGCTCGCCGTCGGAGGAGGTCGTGACGCTCGGCGCGCAGCAGGCGAACCCGTGGGATACGGCGCTGATCCTGTACGGCCTGCTCGGCGTCGCGATCGGCGCGTTTCACTGGACCGTCAGCCCGTGGTTCGTGCAGATCAAGCAATGGCTGGCGGGCTGGCTGATCGATCACGACATCACGTGGCCGCTCGAGACCAACGCGCCGTGGTTCCTGCTCACGCATTATCCCGAGCGCAACGACGTGTTCTCGTGGCTCGACGGCTCGCTCGTCGTCGGCTACATCGTCGGCACGGGGCTTGTCTACGGCACCGCACTGCTCGTGCTGCTGGCCGGCGCGACCGCGATGCTCGGCCGTTTCGACCGGGTGCGGCTCCATCATCTCGCGCAGGGGCTGATTCCGCTCGCCGGCGCGGGCGTGTTCCTCGGTCTGTCGGCGACGACGCTGTCGCTGTTGCGTGCCGAACATGTGCCGCTGGGATGGGCGTCGGACGTGCGCATCGCGATCCTCGTCGGCGCCAACGCGTGGAGCGCATGGCTCGCATGGCAGGTCACGGGGCGCTACGCGGCGTGGCCGCGCCGCCTGATGGCATTCGCATGGTTCGCCGCCGCGCTGGCGGTCGTCGACAGCGCGTGGTGGCTGATGTTCTGGGGTTTCTGACGCGACGGTATCATGCTGTCCGATGCCCCATTACGCAGAGACCAGGAGAGCCACGATGAAAACCAAACCCGTCCTCACCAGCGACGACGTCAAGAAGATGGCCGCTGCCGCGGAAGCGCATGCGGCCGACAACCAGTGGCCGGTGACGATCGCGATTTTCGACGACGGCGCGCACCTGCTGTATCTGCACCGAATGGACGGCGCCGCGCCGAGCACGGTCGAGATGGCGATCGGCAAGGGCCGCACGTCGGCGCTCGGCCGCCGCGAGAGCAAGGCGTATGAGGAAATGGTGCTGCAAGGTCGCGTGTCGTTCCTGAGCGCGCCGCTCGTCGGCCTCGTCGAGGGCGGCGTGCCGATCGTCGTCGATGGCGCGACTGTCGGGTCGATCGGCGTGTCGGGCGTCAAGTCCGAGCAGGATGCTGCCATTGCGCGCGCCGGCATCGCCGCGTTGACGAACTGATGCCAAGGCGCTGAGCGCGATCCGGATCGCGCGTGTTGCGTCGCGCGCAAAGGCAAAAAGGCGGCACGTCCATCGACGTGCCGCCTTTTTTCATTCCGCGAGAACCAAAAAGATGGCCTGGCTTGCTCGAACGGCTGCTTGAGTGTGTCTGCACGAAGGGGTCTAGATCTCGCGTGCAAGCCGTTGCGCTGGCTACTGCCCAACACCTCTCGAGGAGGTGGTCCCCACAATACCCGGTTCCTACTTCGTCAGAATCAGCTTGCCGAGCCGCGTGGCGCGAAGCTGATAGGTTTCCCCGTTATGCGCGATGCTGATGTGACTGTGGCCTTGCAGCAGCGCGTCGCTGGTGAGGGTTCGCGTGCCGGCGTCCTGGCGCGCCTGAGCGGGCTTCGCCGGCGTTGTCACCGCCGCCGTTTTCTGGCGGGCGGCACCCGCGGCGCCGCCGGGGCGGCGCAAGGTCAGCGTGGTCGGGCGCATGGTGTCGGTCATTCGGTTGATCGGTCAATGTCGATGCGATGGAATAAATAGTAAATGATAACCATTCCCATTTGCAGCGACTCTTTATTGATCGGATGCCGCAATTCGATAGCGTGCATCAAAGACCGGAAAAGGCGACCGCCGCCGGCCGCCGTCCGTCCGGTCAGTGCAGCGGGTTCGGGTCCTTGCGGCCCTGCGCGTATTCGCGGATGAGGCGCACGGTATCGATGTCGGCGGTGCGGTAGGCCTCCTTGACGATTTCGTGCGTCTGCCGCGCCTCTCCGCTGTCGTCGCTCACCGTGAGCGTCGTGCGGTATTCGAAGCGCAGGAACAGCTGCTGGTCTTCGCGCTCCTCGATCGTCATCGTCAGCGAGCCGCCGATTTCGCCGCCGGCCGCGTGGATGTCGTAGCGCACCTGCTGGTTCGGCGTGAACGTCACGCGGTCGCGCACGGTCGCGTGACCGTAGTGCAGCTCGCGCTCGAGCGTGGTGGCCGTGCGTTCGTGGACGACGCAACGGTCGAGCCCGATCACGAACAGCTGCGGCTGCTCGGCGCGCAGCACGAGCCCTTCCCACAGCTGCTCGCGGGTCAGGACAGGCACGCTAGGGTCGTCGACGGCGTTGATCTGGATCAGGTGTTCGAAATTCAAGGGGACGGGTTCCTTCTGGCGGCGCGAGGCCACAGGGTTCAAAGAGCTATTGTGACGCAAATTGCGCGCATTCGCGGCGCGTCGCGACGGCGTGTCGTCAGCCCGGAATGCCGCCCATGCGGCCCGCCTGATAGTCGGCGACGGCTTCCCTGATTTCCTCTTCGGTATTCATCACGAACGGTCCGTGGCGCACGATCGGCTCGTTCAGCGGCACGCCGCCGATCAGCAACAGGTCGAGCGGCGCGTCGCCGGCGGCAAACGTCACGGCGTTGCCGTCGTCCGCGTAGATCACCATCTGGCGTGCGTCGATCGCCTGCCTGCCGGGACCGTAAAAGCCGGTGCCGGCGATCGGGTACGCGAACACGCGGAAGCCCGCGGGCACCGGATGCTCGACCGTCGCGCCGGGCGACAGCGTGAAATGCTGGTAGAGGATCGGCGTGCGCGTCTCGATCGCGGCCCGTGCACCGAACGCTTCGCCGGCGATCACCCTGACGCGCACGCGGCCGTCCGGCGAGGCCGCGACCGGAATGCGCGCGGCGGGGATCTCCTGGTAGCGCGGCGCGATCCGCTTGTCCCCGCGCGGCAGGTTCACCCATAGCTGGAAGCTGTGCGCGCGGCCGCCTGCCGCCGCGAATGCGGGATCCGGCATTTCGCTGTGCACGATGCCGGCGCCGGCCGTCATCCACTGCACGTCGCCCGGGCCGAGCGCGCCCGCATGACCGGCGGAGTCGCGATGGCGGAATCGGCCGTCGAGTACGTAGGTGACGGTTTCGAAGCCGCGATGTGGATGATCGGGCACGCCCATGGCTTCACCCGGGCCGTAGTCGACCGGTCCTGTTTCGTCGAGCAGCAGGAACGGATCGAAGTCCGTCAGCAGCCGGGTCGGAAACGGCCGATGGACGACGAAGCCGCCGCCTTCGATGGTGCGGAGCGCCGGACGGGTGCGTTCAAGCGTGCGAAGCGTGGTCATGCGCGAGCCCTCGGAACACTGGAATAGCGTTATTTTCGAAACATGCGGCTATTATATTGGGCGGTTTGCCGATCAATTCGGCACGCTCAGCAATGGATTGTTCTGGAATTGGAACGATGAAATGAATGTCGATGCACACAACCTGAACGACCTGATGTACTTCTCGCAGATCGTCGAGCATGGCGGCTTCTCGGCGGCGGAGCGGGTGCTGGGGATCTCCAAGTCGCGGCTGTCGCGGCGCCTGACCGAGCTCGAGGCGGCCCTCGGCGTGCGCCTGTTGCAGCGCTCCACGCGCAAGCTCGCGCTGACCGAAGCCGGGCAGCTCTTCTACCAGCATTGCCAGGCGATGCTGGCCGAGGCGCAGGCGGCGATGAACGCGGTCCAGCAACTTCGCACGTCACCGCGCGGCACGGTGCGCGTCAGCGTGCCGGTGACGCTGTCGCAGACGATGCTGTCGCGCATCCTGCCCGAATTCCTGCATCGTTTTCCGGAAGTGAAGGTGCACATTCGTGTGACGAACCGGGTGATCGACCTGTTCGAGGACTCGATCGACGTCGCGCTGCGCGTGCGCTCGGAGCCGCCGCAAAATGCGAATATCGTCGTCCGGCCGCTGTGGCGCACCGAGCAGATGCTGGTCGGCGCGCCGAGCCTGCTGAACCAGAACGCGCCGCCGCTCGTGCCGGACGATCTCGCGCGCTTCGAGACGCTCGACACGCCGAGCGTGGACGGGCGGCACGTATTCAACCTGATCGCGCCTGACGGCTCGCGCCACGTTCATGAGCACGACCCGCGCCTCGTGACCGCCGACCTGATGACGATCCGCGAGGCGGTGCTCGACGGTCTCGGGATCGCGGCGTTGCCCGAAATGATGTACGGCAACGCGCTGCGCGCGGGGCAGCTGTCGCCGGTGATGCCGGGTTGGACGTTGCCGGTGCCGCAGCTCTATGCGGTCTTCGTGTCCCGGCAGGGCATGCCGCCCGCGGTGCGCGCATTCGTCGACTATCTGGTCGAGAAGCTCGATCACGGCGAATACAAGGAGCCGGGCTGCCCGGAACGGGCAAAACAGGAGGCGGCGCAGCGGGCGGCCGAGGCCTGAGCGGCCGCGGCGCGCACGGCGGATGGGTTTTGTCATTGAAGCGTCGTTTGCCATCGCAAGTTTCAATCGCGAAACGCTTGAATGCGCGCGCCGGCGGGCCTATATTGGAATCCCATTTCGCGAAGGATGTTCTGAGCGGAATACGGTGGCCGCATATGTTGCGAGCCAGATAGGGCAGAAAGCGCAGTCCGCGCAGACCGCGGCTGTCGCGTTTGCGTTGCTCCAGGCGTGACCGATAGCGCCGAAGAGCCCGCCGCCCGAAGGCGCCCGCGTGCGCATGAAAAAAGGCCTTCATCTGGCGATGAAGGCCTTTTACTTTGGGACGTCGAAAACCCGCACCGTTATTTCGACTTCGGCTCCGTCACGAAGCCGAGCTTCGTCAGGCCGCCGGCCTGCGCGTCCGACATCACCTCGGCGACGCGCTCGTACGCGACCTTGCGGTCCGCGCGCAGATGCAGCTCGGGTTGCGGCGTGCGGTGCGCGGCCTCGGCGATGCGCGTCTGCAGTTGCTCGCGCGTGACCGCGTGGTCGTCCCACAGGATCGTGCCGTCGCCCTGGATCGCGACGTCGACCGTCTGCGGTTTCTCGTCGACCGGCTGGCTGCTCGCGCGCGGCAGGTCGATCTTCACCGCATGGTGCATCGCGGGAATCGTCACCAGGAAAATGATCAGGAGTACGAGCATGACGTCGACGAGCGGCGTCATGTTGATCTCGTTCATCAGGCCGTCGTCGTCATCGTCGCCGAAGCTGGAATTCATCGCCATCGCGCGCCTCCGTCAGTTCGCGCGCGTGGCGAGCCGCAGGCCGTCGCGGCGGCTGGACGACGCGAGGCTCGCGCCCGTCACGAAATACGCGTGCAGGCCGTGTGCGAAGCGGCGCAGCTTGCTGACGACGCTCTTGTTCGCGCGCGTCAGCGCGTTGTAGCCGAGCACCGCCGGGATCGCGACGAACAGGCCGAACGCGGTCATGATCAGCGATTCGCCGACCGGGCCCGCCACCTGGTCGATCGACGTCTGGCCGGTCGAGCCGATCACGAGCAGCGCGTGGTAGATGCCCCAGACCGTCCCGAACAGGCCGACGAACGGCGCCGTGCTGCCGATCGACGCGAGGATCGCGAGGCCGCCCTGCATGCGCGCGATGCCTTCGTCCATCGTGTCCTTCAGGCAGCGCGTGATCCAGTCGGACACGTCCATCCGGTCGTGCAGGTGCGGCTGGGTCTGATGGTGGTGGTCGGCCGCTTCCTTGCCGGCCAGCGCAAGCGCGAGGAACGGGTTGTCGTTCGGCGTCGACGCGGTCTGGCCGAGCTTCCTGATGCCGTCGTCGAAATCGTCCGAATGCCAGAACGCCTGCTCGGCGTTCTTCGTGAGGCGCTTCAGGCGGATCACGTTCCACCCTTTGATGACGATCACCATCCACGACAGGATCGACATCACGAGCAGCGCGATCGCAATGGCGCGTGTGACGAAATCACCTTGCGCCCAGACGTGCGCGATACCGTAGCTTTGCATTTCCATTCCTTTTTCTTGGTCTTCCGGATGAGGCGGGATCAGTCGGTGAGCCCGAAGTTGTAGGGTTGCGTGCGGGCGGCGCGGATCGGCTGGCCGTTCTCGATGTACGGCCGGCACGTTGACGCGCGCATCGCGGCGAGCGCGGCGTCGTCGAGGCGCGTGTAGCCGCTGCTCTTTTGCAGATCGACGCTCTCGATCCTGCCCGTCACGCCGACGACGAAATGCACGTAGGCGGTGCCCGCTTCGCCGCGGCGGCGCGACATCGCAGGATAGTCGGGCTTCACGAACGCGCACTGCAGCGCCGGCACGTTCCTGGGCGCGCTCACGTCCATCGTCTCGCGCGCGGGGCCGGCAGCGGCGGCCGGCGCGGCAGCGGACGGCGCCGGCGCGGCGGGCGCCGGTGTCGATTCGGCCGCGGTGGCGGGGACGGGTGTCGGCGCAGGCGTTGCGGCGAGCGGCTGCGGAGTCGGGCGGGCGGCCTTGGCCACGGGCGTCGGCTCGGCCTTCGGCGTCACGCGAGGGGTGGGCTTCGGCGGTGCCGGCTGCGGGATCGATTCGGCCGCGACCTGCTGCGCGATCGGCGCGGGCGCGAGCAATTGCGCTGTGATCGAGCGGACTTCGACCTGTTTCGCCGGCGGCGTGTTGCGCGCGAGCCAGGCCGCCGTCAGCAGAACCGCGTGCGCAGCCAGCACGGTGGCCGCAGCAGCGATGATGCGGGGATTCATACGGGAAGCAACCGGCCAGACGCCGGCTGGAGCGGAATTCGAGGCCTGCATGTTAGCGTGAAAGGGCGGCACCGCGCGTTCGGCACGGCAGGTGACGTGGCATCACTTGCGGAAAATCAGCAACGAGATGCACACGGTGGTAACAAATCCGATCAGCAATTCCATACGGGCTCCTGGGGAGTGAGCCGTTGGCTTGCGCTGACGCGGGCTTGCTGACGGACAGAACGAGGGTGCGGCCGTGGCCGCGTGGATGCGCTCGGCGCAGGTCAGGCTGCCTTGCGCTCGTAGAACGACACCGGGATCGGGTGTGCGTGATGCTCGACGCCGCAATGGCTCGCGCAGACGCCCTGTTCGGCCATGAGGTCGCGAACGGACTCTTCGCACTTGCCGCAGCAACTGGCCACGCCGAGTTCGAACTGGAGTTCGTCGAAGGTATTCACGCCTTCCGCGAGGGATGCGCGGATCTTGCGGTCGGAGACGGACTTGCACACGCAGACGATCATGATGAAGTGCGATAGCTAACGGTAATGCGAATTATTATCATTAAATTCACTGGCGTTGACAAGCCCGATTCCAGCTTTTTTGTAACAGATCCAGACCCTTGGGCAGATGCGGCGGGAGGGTGGCTTCGCGGCAGGCGTGCCGGTGGCCGGTGTCAGGCGGTCGCGCAGGCGTGCGCGTTCGGCGAGGAAATGGTGACGGATTCGACGGGCGCGTCGATGCCGAGCAGCGCCGCCGCGAGCGCGCGCAGCTGCTGGCCGTCGCTCGTCGAGCAGAGGCGCGGCGGCGCGGCGTGGCCGGGCGTCGCGCGCAGGCCGCGCTCGTCGAGCACGCGCGCGAGCTGGCGGGCGATCGCATCGCTCGTGTCGACGATCGCGAGCCGATCGCCGGCGATCTCGCGGATCGTCGATGTGAGGAACGGGTAGTGGGTGCAGCCGAGCACCAGCGTGTCGGCGCCGGCATCGAGCATCGGCTGCAGGTAGCTTTCGAGCAGCGCGCGCAGCGTGGGCGATGCGGTGTCGCCGCTTTCGACCGCCTGCACGAGCCCGTGGCCGGCCTGGCAGAGGAAGCGGCAGTCGGCGCCGTAGCGATCGAGGAGCGCCTGGAAGCGCGCGCTGCGCAGCGTCGCCTGGGTGGCGAGCACGCCGGCGACGCGGCTGGCGGACTGCAGGACGGCCGGCTTGATGCCCGGCTCGACGCCGACGAGCGGGATCGCGAGGCGCGCCCGCGCCACGGCGATGGATTGCGCGGTGGCGGTGTTGCACGCGACGACGAGCGCCTTCGCGCCTTGCTGCGCGAGCCATTCGCCGATCGCGACCGTGCGCTCGGTAATGAACGCGTCGTCGCGCTCGCCGTACGGCGCATGGCGCGAATCCGCGACGTAGACGAACGACTCGCCCGGCAGGTGCGCGCGCACGGCGCGCAGCACCGACAGGCCGCCGAGCCCCGAATCGAAGATGCCGACCGGCGCGGCGGGGCGCGAGGCCCCGGAGTCGGACTGGATCGGCATCGTCATGGTGAGGGCTGGCGTAATGGCGAGCGGGACGGGCTTACTCGGCGCCGCCCATCATCGTCTGCTGGTAGTTCTGGATGCCGACCTTGCCGATCAGGTCCAGCTGCGTTTCCAGCCAGTCGATGTGCTCTTCGGTGTCGTCGAGGATCTTCTCGAAGATCTCGCGCGACACGTAATCGCGCACCGACTCGCAGTAGGCGATCGCGTCCTTGCAGGTGGCCTGGGACACCTGTTCGAGCTTCAGGTCGCACTGCAGGATCTCTTCGGTTTCCTCGCCGATCAGCAGCTTGTGCAGGTCCTGCAGGTTCGGCAGGCCGTCCAGCATGAACACGCGCTCGATCAGCCAGTCGGCGTGCTTCATCTCGCCGATCGACTCGTCGTATTCGTGCTTGCCGAGCTTCTCGAGCCCCCAGTGCTTGTACATGCGGGCATGCAGGAAGTATTGGTTGATCGCGGTCAGCTCGTTCTTCAGCTGCGCGTTCAGGAATTCGATGACTTTCTTGTCGCCTTGCATGGCTGTTCCTTCTTGGTTACGGGGCTTCAGGATTCGAACGATAAACGCTGAAACGCGAAAAGCCAAGCGCTCGAGCGCCGTTCGCACGCCGCAGGGCTGCGGCGCGGACAACAAGCAAAAAGGCCGGACTTGCGTCCGGCCTCCCGATCATTCCCGCTTACGCTGCCGCGACGGGGATCTTGCCGATCTTCGCCTGCCACTCCTTCGGGCCGGTCTGGTGCACCGACGTGCCCGACGAATCGACAGCAACCGTTACGGGCATGTCCTGCACGTCGAATTCGTAGATCGCTTCCATGCCGAGGTCTTCGAACGCGATGACCTTCGCGTCGCGGATCGCCTTCGACACCAGGTAAGCCGCACCGCCGACCGCCATCAGGTAGGCCGCGTTGTGCTTCTTGATCGCCTCGATCGCGACCGGGCCGCGCTCGGCCTTGCCGATCATCGAAATCAGGCCCGTCTGCGCGAGCATCATCTCGGTGAACTTGTCCATCCGGGTCGCCGTCGTCGGGCCTGCCGGGCCGACCACTTCGTCACGCACCGGATCGACCGGGCCGACGTAGTAGATCACGCGGTTCGTGAAGTCGACCGGCAGCTTTTCGCCCTTCGCGAGCATGTCGGCGATGCGCTTGTGCGCCGCGTCGCGGCCCGTCAGCATCTTGCCCGACAGCAGCAGCGTCTGGCCCGGCTTCCAGCCAGCGACTTCTTCCGGCGTCAGCGTGTTCAGGTCGACGCGCTTGCTGGTTTCGGTGTTCGGCTCCCAGTGGACCTTCGGCCATGCGTCGAGCGACGGCGCTTCGAGCTTCGCCGCGCCCGAGCCGTCCAGCACGAAGTGCGCGTGGCGGGTGGCCGCGCAGTTCGGGATCATCGCGACCGGCTTGCTTGCCGCGTGCGTCGGCGCCGCCATGATCTTCACGTCGAGCACCGTCGCGAGGCCGCCCAGGCCCTGCGCGCCGATACCGAGCGCGTTGACCTTCTCGTGCAGCTCGACGCGCAGTTCCTCGACCCAGTCCTTCGGGCCGCGCGCGATGATTTCCTGGATGTCGATCGACTCCATCAGCGATTCCTTCGCCATCAGCATCGCCTTCTCGGCGGTGCCGCCGATGCCGATCCCGAGCATGCCCGGCGGGCACCAGCCCGCGCCCATCGTCGGCACGGTCTTGAGCACCCAGTCGACGATCGAGTCGGACGGGTTCAGCATCACGAACTTCGACTTGTTCTCCGAGCCGCCGCCCTTCGCCGCGACCTGCACGTCGACCTTGTTGCCCGGCACGATCTCGTAGTGGATCACGGCCGGCGTGTTGTCCTTCGTGTTCTTGCGCGCACCCTCGGGCGGGTTCACGATCGACGCGCGCAGCACGTTGTCCGGATTCGTGTAGCCGCGGCGCACGCCTTCGTTGATCATGTCGGTGACGCTCATCGTCGCGCCGTCCCAGCGCACGTCCATGCCGACCTTCACGAAGATCGTGACGATGCCGGTGTCCTGGCAGATCGGGCGCTTGCCTTCCGCGCACATCCGGCTGTTGGTGAGGATCTGCGCGATCGCGTCCTTCGCGGCCGGGCTCTCCTCGAGCTCGTACGCGCGGCCGAGTGCCTGGATGTAATCGAGCGGATGGTAGTAGCTGATGTACTGCAGCGAATCCGCGATGCTCTGGATCAGGTCTTCCTGTTTGATGACGGTCATGGCTGAGACTCTGTGAGGACAGTGGGGAATGCTTGGCCGGCGGGAGCCGCCGGCTGGTGGAATGCGGCGGCGGGCGCGTGCGTTCCGTGGGAATGCCCGGCGGGCGCGCTCGACGTCAGGCGGTCGACCCACGCCATCACGAGCGCCGACACGAGGAACGACAGGTGGATCGCCACCTGCCACAGGATCGCGTGGGTGCTGTGCTGGTCGGGGTTGATGAAGGTCTTCAGCAGATGGATCGACGAAATGCTGATCAGCGCCATCGACAGCTTGACCTTCAGCACGCCCGCGTTGACGTGGTCGAGCCATTCGGGCTCGTCCGGATGTCCCTCGACGCCGAGCCGCGACACGAACGTCTCGTAGCCGCCGACGATCACCATGATCAGCAGGTTCGAGATCATCACCACGTCGATCAGGCCGAGTACGGCCAGCATCACGTTCGTTTCGTCGAGCTCGGCCGCGTGCGACAGCAGGTGCCACACTTCCTTCAGGAACAGGAAGACGTAGATCCCCTGCGCGACGATCAGGCCGAGATACAGGGGCACTTGCAGCCAGCGGCTCATGAAGATGAGCGAGGGCAGCGCGCGCATCGGGCGGTGGACGGAACGGACAGACGAGTGCGGGTCGGTCGGCGAGGCGGACATGTGTGGTTCGAACGGGCGCGGAGCGCGGGTATCGGGGGGGAATCCGGGAAAGCGCGCTATTGTAACGCGGCGGGCGCGGCCGCTGCAGCGACGCGCCCGTGCGCCGCACGGGGGCGGATCAGGAGGCGACGGGCGGCTTGCGCGTCACGCGCAGGCTCGCGAGCACGATGCCCGTGACGACGCAGGCCAGCGCGAAGCCGTGCGCGAGCGTCGGGCGCTCGCCGAGGAACGCGATGCCGTAGACGGCCGCGGCGACCGGCAGCACCGCGCTGAACACGCCGGCGAGGCTGCCCGGCACGTGGCGGATGCCCTTCATCCACAGCCAGAACGAGAAGATGCTCGCCGACAGCCCGTACCAGACGACCAGCCCCCACACGCCCGCCGGCACGCTCGCGTAATCGAAGCGCCACATCGCGCCGGCGCCGAGCGGCAGCATCAGCAGAAAGCCGAACAGGTGCGTGTACGCGCAGATGTCGATCGGCGCGAGCGTCTGCGTGAGGCGCCGCGACAGGATCACGTAGATCGATTCGCAGCACACCGCGCCGAGCATCAGCAGGTTGCCGGTCAGAGAGCCGGCCGACGCGCCCGGCCCGGCGCCACTGCCGTTGGCGAGGTTGATCGTCACGACGCCGACGATCGCGAGCGCGATCGACAGCAGCGCACGGCCGTTCGGCTTCTCGCGCAGGATCAGCCACGCGAACAGCGCGACCACGGCCGGGATCGTGCTCGTGATGACGCCGGCCGCGACCGCGCTCGTGCGCTGCACGCCGTTCAGCATCAGCAGCGTGAACATGAAGGTGCCGAAGAACGCCTGCAGGAACAGGTTCAGCCATTCGCCGCGCTTGACCGCGCGCATCTTGACCGGATGGAACAGCGGCCACAGCACCGCGATCGCGATGACGAAGCGCAGCGTGGCGAGCAGGGCGACCGGCATGACGGCGACGATCGATTTGCCGATGCCGACGTTGCTGCCGACGAGCAGCATCGACACGATGAGGAAGAGGGCGTAGCGATTCAAGCTGGAATCCGGGGGGCGAGTTCAGTTAGGATTGTAGGGTCGCGGTCGCAACAGCGTAAAGCGCCGCCGGGCGGCGCTGCCGGGTGTGCCGCGTAAGTGACGGGTAAGCTGCAGCGCTTATCGTGCAATGTGCCGGGCCGCGCACGGTGTCGTCGATCGACGTGGTGCGGCGCAGCATCGCGTGCGGCCCCGCAGCCGCGTGCGGGTGAGGTAGGAGACAGCGGCGCGTTATCGCGTCGTTCAAGATACGGCGCGCATGATCGCGCCGACGTGCAGAGGATTCATGTTCACCAAGGGGTAGTCGATGTCTGCGATTGAATCGGTTCTTCAGGAACGTCGCCAGTTTGCGCCGCCCGCGGCCCTGGAAAAAGCGGCCGCCATCTCCGGGATGGAAGCCTATCGTGCGCTCGTCGCCGAAGCCGAGCGCGATTACGAAGGATTCTGGGCACGCCACGCGCGCGAAACGCTCACGTGGCACAAGCCATTCACCAACGTGCTCGACGAGTCCGACGCGCCGCTGTGCAAGTGGTTCGACGACGGCGAGCTGAATGCGTCGTACAACTGCCTCGACCGCCATGTCGAGGCCGGCAACGGCGAGCGCGTCGCGGTGATCTTCGAGGCGGACGACGGCACGGTCACGCGCGTCACGTATGCCGACCTGCTCGCGCGCGTGTCGCGCTTCGCGAACGCGCTCAAGAAGCGCGGCATCGGCCGTGGCGACCGCGTCGTGATCTACATGCCGATGTCGATCGAAGGCGTCGTCGCGATGCAGGCGTGCGCCCGCATCGGCGCGACGCACTCGGTCGTGTTCGGCGGCTTCTCCGCGAAATCGCTGAACGAGCGGCTGGTCGACGTCGGCGCGGTCGCGCTGATCACCGCCGACGAACAGGTGCGCGGCGGCAAGACGCTGCCGCTCAAGAGCATCGCCGACGAGGCGCTCGCGATGGGCGGCTGCGAGGCCGTCAAGAGCGTGATCGTCTACCGCCGCACCGGCGGCAAGATCGACTGGCACGCGGACCGCGACCTGTGGATGCACGAGCTCGCAGCCGGCGAAGCCGACACCTGCGAGCCGGAATGGGTCGGCGCCGAGCATCCGCTTTTCATCCTCTATACGTCCGGCTCGACCGGCAAGCCGAAGGGCGTGCAGCACAGCACCGGCGGCTACCTGCTGTGGGCCGCGCTGACGATGAAGTGGACCTTCGACTGGAAGCCGTCCGACGTGTTCTGGTGCACGGCCGACATCGGCTGGATCACCGGCCACACGTACATCACCTATGGCCCGCTCGCGTGCGGCGCGACGCAGGTGGTGTTCGAGGGCGTGCCGACCTATCCGGACGCCGGGCGCTTCTGGAAGATGATCGCCGACCACAAGGTCTCGGTGTTCTACACCGCGCCCACCGCGATCCGCTCGCTGATCAAGGCGGCCGACGCGGACGACAAGGTCCACCCGAAGAGCTATGACCTGTCGAGCCTGCGGATCCTCGGCACGGTCGGCGAGCCGATCAACCCGGACGCGTGGATGTGGTATCGCAAGCACGTCGGCGGCGATCGCTGCCCGATCGTCGATACCTGGTGGCAGACCGAGACCGGCGGCCACATGATCTCGCCGATGCCGGGCGCGACGCCGACGGTGCCGGGTTCGTGCACGCTGCCGCTGCCGGGCATCATGGCGGCCGTCGTCGACGAGACCGGGCAGGACGTGCCGAACGGGCAGGGCGGGATTCTCGTCGTCAAGCGTCCGTGGCCGTCGATGATCCGCACCATCTGGGGCGATCCGGAGCGCTTCAAGAAGAGCTATTACCCCGAGGAGCTCGGCGGCACGCTGTATCTGGCCGGCGACGGCACCGTGCGCGACAAGGACACCGGCTACTTCACGATCATGGGCCGGATCGACGACGTGCTGAACGTGTCGGGTCACCGGCTCGGCACGATGGAGATCGAATCGGCGCTGGTCGCGCACGAGATCGTCGCCGAGGCGGCCGTCGTCGGCCGTCCGGACGACACGACCGGCGAGGCGGTCGTCGCGTTCGTCGTGCTCAAGCGCTCGCGTCCGCAGGGCGACGAGGCCGCGGCGCTCGCGAAGGAGCTGCGCGACTGGGTTGGCAAGCAGATCGGGCCGATCGCGAAACCGAAGGACATCCGCTTCGGCGACAACCTGCCGAAGACCCGTTCCGGCAAGATCATGCGCCGCCTGCTGCGTTCGCTCGCGAAGGGTGAGGAGATCACGCAGGACACGTCCACGCTCGAGAACCCGGCAATCCTCGAGCAGCTCACCGAAGTGCGCTGAGCGCGCGCTCAGCGCGCGTCATGCGACGACGCCCCTGCGCGGCAATCCCGATTGTCCGCGCAGGGGCTTTTTTGCTGGACAAGGGCATGACCGCATTCTCCCGAACCCCGCGCGCCGCGCCGCCGCCCGTGCCGGCGCCACTCGCGCGCGCCCATGCGCGCTACTGGCGCTTCAACGTGATGCTGATCGCCATGCTGATGACGATCGGCTTCACGGTGTCGTTCGCCGTCCCGTACTTCGCGCCCGCACTCGCGGGCGTGCGCTTCGCCGGATTCAGCCTGCCGTTCTACATGGGTGCGCAGGGTGCGATCCTGGTCTATCTCGTGCTGATCGCCGTCTATATCGGGCTGATGCAGCGCGCGGACCGCACGCTGCGCCGCGAATACGACGACTACGCCGCGCACGCGGACGCGACGCGCGGCGGCGGGCGCTGATCGATGCTGACGCGCCGCCTGATTCGCGCGTATGCGCTCTACACGCTCGGCTTTCTCGGGTTCGTGCTGCTGCTGTGGCGCATCGAGCGGGCCGCCGGCTCCGGCGTGTGGATCGGCTACGTGTTCCTGTTCTTGCCGATCGCCGTCTATGCGGTGATCGGTCTCCTGTCGCGCACGTCCGACCTCGTCGAATACTACGTCGCGGGGCGGCGCGTGCCGTCGGCCTTCAACGGCATGGCGACGGCCGCGGACTGGCTGTCCGCCGCGTCGTTCATCGGGCTGGCCGGCTCGCTCTACGCGACCGGCTACGATGCGCTCGCGTACCTGATGGGCTGGACGGGCGGTTTCTGCCTGGTCGCGTTCCTGCTCGCGCCCTACGTGCGCAAGCTCGCGCGTTACACGATCCCGGATTTTCTCGGCACGCGCTTTTCCAGCACGACGGTGCGCGCGATCGCGGCCGGCGCGGCGATCCTGTGCTCGTTCGTCTATCTCGTCGCGCAGATCCAGGGGATCGGGCTGATCGCGACGCGCTTCATCGGCGTCGATTTCGCGATCGGGATCTTCTGCGGGCTGGCGGGCATCCTGGTCTGTTCGTTCCTCGGCGGGATGCGCGCCGTGACGTGGACGCAGGTCGCGCAATACATCATCCTGATCAGCGCGATCCTGATTCCGGTCTCGCTGATTGCGATCAAGAACGGTCTCGGCCCGGTTCCGCAGTTCAACTACGGGCGGTTGATGGAGCGGGTCGCCGAGCGCGAGGCGCAGGTGCGCGACGCGCCCGAGGAGCGGCAGGTGCGCGACGCCTATCGCCGGCAGGCCGCGCAGATCCAGGCGCGGCTCGACCGCCTGCCGGCGTCGTATGCGGACGAGCGGGCCCGTCTCGTCGACGAGGTCGCCTCGCTGCGGCGCCACAACGGGCCGCTGCGCGAGATCAACCGGCGCGAGCGCGAGCTGGCGGAGTTCCCGCGCGACCCGTCGGCGGCGCGGGTCGTCTGGTCGCAGGCGCGCGACGATCTGCTCGCGCGCGCCGCGCCGCCGGTGCCGATGCACGAGCCGTTCCCGGAGGAGCATGACGACGGGCGGCCGCGCGCGCGGAATTTCCTCGCGCTGCTGCTGTGCCTGTCGATCGGCACCGCGAGCCTGCCGCACATCCTGACGCGCTACAACACGACGACGTCGGTGGCGTCCGCGCGGCGCTCGGTCGGCTGGACGCTGTTCTTCATCGCGCTGTTCTACCTGAGCGTGCCGGTGCTCGCGGTGCAGATCAAATACGAGATCCTGTCGAACCTGGTCGGGCGGCCGTTCGCGGAGCTGCCGGCATGGGTCACGCAATGGCATCACTCCGAGCCGGATCTCATCAGCATCGTCGACGAGATTCGGGACGGCATCGTGCACTGGTCGGAGATCCAGATGCAGCCGGACATGGTCGTGCTGGCGGCGCCCGAGATCGCCGGGTTGCCGTATGTGGTGTCCGGGCTGATCGCGGCGGGGGCGCTCGCGGCCGCGCTGTCGACCGCGGACGGGTTGCTGCTGACGATCGCGAATGCGCTGTCGCATGATGTCTATTACTGCATGGTCGCGCCCGATGCGACGAGCCAGCGGCGGGTCACGATCTCGAAGGTGCTGCTGCTCGGGGTGGCGCTGTTTGCGTCGTATGTCGCGTCGCTCAATACCGGCAAGATCCTGTTCCTGGTCGGCGCGGCGTTTTCGCTCGCGGCGTCGAGTTTCTTTCCGGTGCTCGTGCTCGGGGTGTTCTGGAAGCGCATGACGACGCGTGGCGCCGTCGCCGGGATGGTGACGGGGCTCGGCGTGTGTGTTTACTACATCGTGTCGACCTATCCGTTCATCACCCAGCTGACGGGTTTTGCGGGGACGACGTGGTTCGGGATCGAGCCGATCAGCTCGGGCGTGTTCGGCGTGCCGGCGGGGTTCGCGGTCGCGATCGTCGTCAGCCTCTTCGACCGCCGGCCGGACGATTACACGCGCGCGCTGGTCGACTACATCCGCCATCCGTGAGCGCTCGCGCGAAGGGGTGGCGAGGTGCCGCAAGAGTTTGCTATACTCTCGGTCTTCCGGAGAGATGGATGAGTGGTTTAAGTCGCACGCCTGGAAAGCGTGTATAGGTTAACGCCTATCGGGGGTTCGAATCCCCCTCTCTCCGCCAGGACATCAATGAATACGGGCCTCTTGGCCCGTTTTTCATTTCTACCCGCCAAAGAACCCGCCAAAAGCAAAAGTGTTGAACGGCGCCGAAGTTTGACTCCCCGCTCGATGTGGAGCAAACGCCAATTTTGGCGCTAGTGCGGGTGCGCCCATCACTAGCAGTTGCTTGCACCACGCTGGCACCGTGCCAACACGATGTTGGAACGCTGCTTGTTGCATCCCGTAAGCAATCTTCAAGCATCCTCGTTGCATCGCGTTGCCGTGCGTTGCCGTGCGTTGCGCCGCGTTGCATGGACGCCCCCAACCGGGTTTGAAGCCCAGCAGTACAGATTCTGTACAGGGTGTACAGAACGTGTACAGGGGCCGATGACGGTGTGACGAGGCGTCCCGAATCGGGACTAGCGATCATCGTTACTTCGCCGTTACTGAAACGTTACCGACGCGATATCGGTCAGCTATCCATCGACACCACAGGGCATCGAAAGGGTTCACCGAAGTGTAGTGGTCTAATGAACCCGGACACTGATTTAGGCGAGAATGCTCGCCGCTTTGGCCTCAGGTGGATGAGCATGCGACCAGCATCTGCAACAGATCAATGTTCTCGAATTTTTGCCCTTAAGTCTCATTCGACACATTTGGCCTCTTCGCTTCGTCGCTCGCCCGCTACGCGGATGGCCGCTCCGGATAACGCCGCTGTAGACGCGCTATTGCGTTGCCTCGTATGTCGCTCATATTTCTTCTTGTCGCGTGGTTGGCTGGAGTTTCGTCACCAGTGAGCTTATTCCGGCATCGTCAGTGGCGCAGTTCGGGGTAGCATATGGGGCTCGCTTCGAAGCTTGCAAGAGGTCCCCACTCCAAAGTTGACTGGTAGCCGAGTTTACGTTCAGCGATTTTGAAACCGGTTGCAAGCGTGGCTGGTACACAACTGTTGGTGCACTGATATTTTTCCCACAGGATTAAGCCGCTGATTTTTATCGAATTTTGATGTTTGGGGAACCTGTCCCCCTCTCTCCGCCAGGTACGATGAAAAATCCCCGTCAAGTCGATGACTTACGGGGATTTTTGTTTTGCCGTTGCAAACCGCCTACAAGAAGCCTGAGCAATCCAGGGGCGTCCATGCATGGATCACCCCGGGCGTTTCGATCAGCGCCCCTTCCTCACAGGCTGACGCGCCCATTCGCTTTCTTCATCCGGAACTTTGCCGAATGTCTGCTCGGCCCACGCGTTGCGGGCCGCTTCGATCTTCGCGCGCGAGCTCGACACGAAATTCCACTCGATGAAACGTTCGCCCGGCAGGTGTGCGCCGCCGAGCAGCATCACGCGCGCGCCGTGTGTGCTCGCCAGCGTGACCGTCACGCCGGGCGCGAGCACGGCCATCGTCGCGAGCGCCAGTGGCGTGCCGTCGATGCTCAGGTCGCCGTCGACCAGATAGACGCCGCGTTCCTCATGCTCGGCGTCGAGTGCGAGGCGGCCATCGGCCGCAAATTCGGCATACGCATAGAGCGTCGGCGAAAAGACGTCGACCGGCGAGGTGAGCCCAAACGCTGTGCCTGCGATCACGCGCACCGTCGCGCCGTCGCGCGTGAACGACGGCAGCGTGTCGGCCGGATGGTGGGCGAACGCAGGCGCGGCATCTTCGTGCTCGGCCGGCAGCGCGACCCAGGTCTGGATGCCGTGGATCGCTTGTTCGCGCGACCGGTCCTCGTCGGGCGTGCGTTCCGAATGCACGATGCCGCGCCCGGCAGTCATCCAGTTCACGTCGCCAGGCACGATCTTCTGCCGGTAGCCAAGGCTGTCGTGATGCATGAACGCGCCGTCAAACAGGTAGGTGACGGTTGCGAGGCCGATATGCGGATGCGGCAGCACGTCGACGCCCTTGCCGGCGGGTAGCGTCGCGGGACCCATGTGGTCGAAGAAAATGAAGGGCCCGACGAGCCGTGCGTCCCGCGCGGGCAGCACGCGACGCACGATCAGGTTGCCAATGTCGCTCTCGCGCGGTGTGAGCAACGTTTTGATCGAATCGGACATGATGAAACCTTGTGTTCGTTGTCGGCGCGACGGCCTCAGGCGATCGCGGTGTCGATCGTGATCGGCCGCGTGAGAATCTTGTGTACGGGACACGCGTTCGCGATCTGCAGGAGACGTTCGCGCTGCTCGTCGGAGAGCGTGCCGTCGAACGTGATCCGACGCACGATCGTGGTGTCCGTTCCATTCGTTTCGTGTGCGAGCTTCACATGCACGTCGGCAAGTGGCCAACCCTTGCGCTGCGCATACATCTTGAGCGTGATCGCGGTGCATGCGCCGAGGCTCGACAGCAGCAGCGCGACGGGCGGCGGCGCCGCATCGCCGCCGCCGAGCGACGCGGGTTCGTCGGCGCCCCACTGGTGGGTGCCGTCGCTCAAATGAGCGAGGTAGTCGACAGTGCCGATGCGGGCTTCGATGGATAGTGCGGTCATTGAAATTCCGTGAACGGAGTGGGGGATGGGAGCTGCCCGGCTAGCCAGGTCAGCGCGCCCGCGCCGCAAATCGGCAACGGCAGATGACGGAAGAAATCAGCGCAGGTCATCCGCGCGCAAAGGAATGGTGCGACGCGGAAGCGTAAAAATGGCGATGCGTCACGACGGCTGGCGGTCTTGCGTCGCCGCATCGGATACCTGACCGCTCGGCAACCGGCCGAACATATGCTGGTTGCATTTTGCTTCGCGCCATGCGGTGTTCAATTTGCAACCCGACAGCAGTCGTCGTGCGACGGGAAGGATTTGCTCGCCGGCCAGCATGCCGAGCAACCCCGTCAGCGCAACGGTGGGTGGGGCCGGCGAATGCACGCCGGTCGTACCGTAGATGACACCGGCCAGCATGCCTGCGAGCAGCGAAAAGATATACGGTTTCATGAAGCGTGTCTTATGGAGGACCGGGTGGCGACAGGTGCTCTACAGCAAAGCACTTGCAAGCATATTGGGTTTGTCCGAACAAGAGAAGAGATGTCGGGTAGCTAACGCACCTAAGAAATGGAATAGATTCGATTCCATTTCTTAGGTATCCACTCGATGCGTTTCCGTGTCAAATTTGGCGGGCTGTAACGAACGTTGCGTGCAACGCACACGGAACTCTCCTTCTTGCCTGCCCGGTCGGGGCGGGCCCCAACTGTTGCCGGTTTCCAAGGACGGGACGCGTCATGAACAATCCGAAGCTCGAAGTACTTACTCCCCAGAACAGCCAACTGATCTTCATCGATCAGCAGCCGCAGATGGCTTTCGGCGTGCAGTCGATCGATCGTCAGACGCTGAAGAACAATGTCGTGGGGCTCGCGAAGGCAGCCAAGGCGTTCAACATTCCGACCACGATCACGACTGTCGAAACGGAAAGCTTCTCGGGCTTTACCTATCCCGAACTGCTCGACGTGTTTCCGAACGAGAAACTGCTCGAGCGCACGTCGATGAATTCATGGGATGACCAGAAGGTCCGCGACGCGCTGGCCGCCAATGGCCGCAAGAAAGTCATCGTGTCAGGTCTGTGGACGGAAGTCTGCAACACGACATTCGCGCTGTGCGCGATGCTCGAAGGCGGCTACGAGATCTACATGGTGGCGGATGCGTCGGGCGGCACGTCGAAGGATGCGCACGACTTCGCAATGCAGCGCATGATTCAGGCCGGCGTGGTGCCGGTCACCTGGCAGCAGGTCGTGCTCGAGTGGCAGCGCGACTGGGCGCACCGCGATACGTACGACGCGGTGATGGCGATCGTGAAGGAACACTCCGGCGCCTACGGGATGGGTGTCGACTACGCGTACACGATGGTCCACAAGGCGCCGCAGCGAACGGCAATGCCGCACGAGGCGCTTGCTGCCGTGCCGGCGAAGTAGTTGCAGCGCCTGACATGACCCGCGCGTCTGCGCGCCGACGGCGGCAGACGCACATGCGGCCTGATGTTTCCCGCTCAGTGCCCGGATAGCGCCCACGGCACATGTGCAAAATGTTCGGCGAGAAAATCGAGCAATGCGGTAACGCGTGCGGCGCGCAGCGTGCCGGGCGGCGTGACGAGATTGACGTTGATGTCGGCGATCTTCCAGTCGTGCATCACTTCCTCGAGCTCGCCGCGCTGCAGCGCATCCCAAACCAGGAATTCGGGCTGCAACGCGAGGCCCTGCCCCGCGACCAGCGCGGGCATGATCACGTCGGCGTTGTTGGTACGGATGCGTCCTTTCACGGGCGCCGCAAATTCGTCACCCGATGCGGTGTGCCGAAAGCGCCAGCAATCAGGTGTCGGCAGATTCGTGTAGGCGAGGCATGCATGTTGCTCGAGATCGCGCGGGTGAGTCGGTCGTCCGTGCCGGTCGAGGTAGGCGGGCGAGGCGACGAGCGGCCGGCGGACCCCGCAGAGCCTGCGCAGGCGCAGGGTCGAGTCGTTCAGCTCGGCAATCCGGATCGCGACGTCGAAACCGGCCGCAACGATGTCGACCATATGGTCGGTGAGCATGAGATCGACGTCGACGCTCGGGTAGCGATCGAGAAAGGCGGGAAGCAGCGGTGCGAGATGCCGGAGGCCGAACGACATCGGTGCATTCACTCGCACGAGGCCGTGCGGCTCGAGCGCGTGGGCGGATGCTTCGCTCTCGATGAGTTCGGCATCCGACAGCAGCCGGATCGCCCGGTCGCGCAGCATCTCGCCGGTCGGCGTGAGCGACAGCTTGCGCGACGTCCGGTACAGCAGCATGGTGCCGAGCCGCTGTTCGAGGCGGGCGATCGCTTTCGAGACGGTCGGTTGCGTGGTGCCGAGGAGTTCGGCTGCCTTGGCGAACGACCCGGTTTCGGCGACGCGCGCGAAGATCGCCCAGGCTTCGAGATCAGGAAGATGTTGCATGGTGGCGGTGGAGTCGATGAAGGTCCGCTGCGCCTCTTTTGGCGATGCAGACGACCCGGTGCCGTCGGCGCAGCGTGTAGCCAGACCCGGGGCACGAACCGGGCAGTAATGACGTGCATTCTAATGTGACCTCGAGGCTGATCGTATGAAATCTTATTTGTTGTCGCTGGGCGCGGGCGCTTTGATCGGCGTGGTCTACAGTGCGATCAAGGTCCGCTCGCCCGCGCCGCCGCTGATTGCGCTCGTCGGCTTGCTCGGCATGCTGATCGGTGAACAGGCGATCCCCTCCATCAAGACGTTGTTCGGCTTTTAACCGCAATGAGGAAATGCTCATGAGCGCGACCAGAATCCAACCCGATCTCATTCTGCATAACGGACGAATCACCACGCTCGACCGTTCGAATCCTATTGCCACCGCGGTGGCGATCTCCGATGGCCGTTTTGTCGCGGTGGGCAGCGACGCAGAAGTCGTACCGCTCGCAGGCCGCGCGACGAAGGTCATCGATCTGGGTGGCCAGTCCGTGCTGCCGGGCCTGATCGACAATCACACGCACGTGATCCGCGGCGGCCTGAACTACAACATGGAACTGCGCTGGGACGGCGTGCGCTCGCTCACCGTCGCGATGGAAATGCTCCGGCAGCAGGTCGAGATCACGCCCGCGCCGCAATGGGTGCGCGTGGTGGGCGGCTTCACCGAGCATCAGTTCGCGGAGAAGCGCTTGCCGACTATCGACGAACTCAACGTGATCGCGCCGGACACGCCGGTGTTCATCCTGCATTTGTACGACCGCGCACTGCTGAACGCGGCTGCGCTGCGTGTCGTCGGCTACACGAAGGACACGCCGGAGCCACCGGGCGGGAAGATCCTCCGCGACGACGCGGGCAATCCGACTGGCCTGCTGCTGGCGAACCCGAACGCGACGATTCTCTATGCGACGCTCGCGAAGGGGCCGAAGCTTCCGCCGGAATATCAGTACAACTCGACGCGTCACTTCATGCGCGAGCTCAACCGCCTTGGCGTAACGGGCGTGATCGACGCGGGCGGCGGGTATCAGAACTATCCGGATGACTACGAGGTCATCCGCAAGTTGCACGACGCGGGCGAGATGACCGTTCGCCTCGCGTACAACCTGTTTACGCAGAAGCCGAAGCAGGAGAAGGAGGACTTCCTGAACTGGACCGCGACGTCGCGCTACCAGGACGGCTCGGATTATTTCCGTCACAACGGCGCGGGCGAAATGCTGGTGTTCTCCGCCGCGGATTTCGAGGACTTTCGCGTCGCGCGCCCGGAAATGCCGCCCGAGATGGAGGCCGACCTCGAAGGCGTGGTGCGCGTGCTCGCGCAGAACCGCTGGCCCTGGCGCATGCATGCGACCTACGACGAAACCATCAGCCGTGCGCTCGACGTGTTCGAGAAGGTCGCGAAGGACATTCCGCTCGACGGCATCCACTGGTTCTTCGATCACGCGGAAACGATCTCGGAGCGCTCGATGGACCGAATCGCCGCCCTCGGCGGCGGCATCGCGGTGCAGCACCGGATGGCCTACCAGGGCGAGTACTTCGTCGAGCGTTATGGCGCGCAGACGGCCGAAGCGACGCCGCCCGTCGCGAAGATGCTCGCGAAGGGCCTGAAGGTATCGGCGGGCACCGACGCGACGCGCGTCGCGTCGTACAACCCGTGGGTATCGCTCGCGTGGCTCGTGACCGGCAAGACGGTCGGCGGTCTGCGGTTGTATCCGCAGCGCAACCTGCTCGATCGCGAGACCGCCTTGCGCATGTGGACCGAGTTCGTCACGTGGTTCTCGAACGAAGAGGGCAGGAAAGGCCGCATCGCGGTCGGGCAGCTTGCCGACCTGATGGTGCCGGATCACGATTTCTTCTCGTGTGCCGAGGACGACATCGTCGAGACCACCTCGTTGCTGACGGTGGTCGGCGGCCGGATCGTCTGGGGCGCGGGACCGTTCTCCCGATACGATGCGCCGTTGCCCCCGGCAATGCCGGACTGGTCGCCGGTGCGCACGTACGGCGGCTATGGCGGGTGGGGCGCGACGCAGCGCGAGGGCGCACCGTTGCAGCGTGCCGCAGCGGCGGCGATGTGCGGTTGCGCGAGCGCGTGCAACGTGCATGGCCATGCGCACGCGAGCGCATGGGGCAGCACATTGCCGACCTCGGATACGCAAGGCTTCTGGGGTGCGTTCGGTTGTTCCTGCTGGGCGATCTGACACGACGATGATGACGGGGCACAGCAATCCGGTGTGGATCCGCGCGCTGCTTTCGCAGCGGTGGGTCCTGCTGCTCGCGCGTCTTGCGCTCGTGTCAGCCTATCTGATCGGGGGCGTCGACAAGGCGCTGAACTTCAACGACGCAATCGCGGAGCAAGCGCATTTCGGCTTGCACCCGGCTGCGCTCTGGGCGGCGCTGGCGGTCGCGATCGAGATCGCCGGCTCGCTGTGTGTGGTGTTTCGCCGCTTCACGTGGATCGGTGCCGGTGGACTCGGCGTGCTGACGGTGGTCGCGATGCTGGTCGCGAACGACTTCTGGAATCGGACCGGCGTCGCGCGCTTCATGGCGCTCAACAGCTTTTTCGAGCATCTGGGACTGATTGCGGCGCTCGTGTTCGCGACCATCCTCAGCGATGCGAATCATGTGGCCGGCGACAGCCGCGCATGATCGATCGGACCGTACGATGAAACAACCAGGAAATCCTTCCATGAAAACCATTCGCTCAGCATTGCTGGCTCTCATGATCGCAAGCGGTATTGCAGCCGCTCCCGTATCGTTTGCAAAAGTGCCGTTGAAGGCCTTCGCGACGCAGTCTGTCGCCGTCGGTCCTCAGTACGACACGACGCACGTGTACGTCGCGCCGGAAGACTTCGACCGCTTCACGGACAGCTTCGTCGCGACGTTCGGCGGCAGCAAGTCGAAGCAGGGCGTGTTCCAGGTTACGCCGACGCCGAGCCAGACGATGTCGCAGCTCGTGTTCACGCCGTCAGGCACGATCTCCGTGTTCGGTTTCAAGACGCCTGTGCCGTATCCGTTCGGCGCGGAGCGCACCGGCTACCTCGTGACCGACATGGACGCGGCCGTGAAATCGGCACGCGCGCATGGCGCGGACGTGATCGTCGACACGTTCCCCGATCCGATCGGCCGCGATGCGGTCGTGTCGTGGCCGGGCGGCGTGAACATGCAGCTCTACTGGCATACCGAGGCGCCGCACTACGACGCACTGCAGACCGTTCCGGAGAACCGCGTCTACGTGTCGCCGGAGCGCGCGGACACACTGATCCGCAATTTCGTCGCGTTCTCGCACGGCAAGATCGTGTCCGACGTCCGCCATGCGCCCGGCGTCGAAATCGGCCGGCCGAACGATACCTATCGCCGCGTACGCATCGAATCGGGCTTCG
>NZ_JGVW01000093.1 GCF_000687455.2 Burkholderia sp. lig30 | reverse complement strand
GGGCGCTTGACCAGCGGGCGCGCGAGCGCGGCGCGCTGCTGCTGGCCGCCCGACAGCTGGTGCGGCTTGCGCTTCGCGTACTGGCTCATCTGCACGAGCGCGGGCGCGTCGGCGACGCGTTCCGCGATCTCGTTCTTCGGCGTGCCTTCCTGCTTCAGCCCGAACGCGACGTTCGACTCCACCGTCATGTGCGGAAACAGTGCGTAAGACTGGAACATCATGTTCACCGGGCGGCGGTACGGCGGCAGCGTCGCGAGATCCTCGCCGTCGACGAAGATCTTGCCGGAGGTCGCGGTCTCGAGGCCCGCGAGCATGCGCAGCAGCGTGGACTTGCCGCAACCGGAACTGCCGAGCAATGCGAACAGTTCGTTCTTCGCGATCGTCAGGTTCACGTTGTCGACGGCGGTGCTGTCGCCGAATTTCTTCACGACGTTTTCGATGCGCACGAACGCGTCGTTCTTCACACGGGCCGTGGCGGCCGGTTGCGCGTGTCGCGCTGCGTCGGGACTGGGAATCGATTGCATGAGTTTCACCATTCGTTCATCACGGATTGCAGGCGTGAGCGTCCCCGCGCGAGGCGCGCAACGCGCCTCGCGGAACGGCTCCTGCCGGGTGGATCGCTGCGCGCCGCGCGCGCAGGCGGACGGTCAGTCCGCTGGGTTCATGCGGGCAGGCATCGAGCGATTCCTGCGCCGCGTGCGTGCAGCGCGATCAATGGCCTGTCTTGAGCTGCGCCCAGAGACGGTTTTCGAGGCGCAGGATGTCGGCGGGCATCGGCCGCATCAGCGTCATCTTCTTGAGCACGTCCTCGGACGGGTAGACGGTCGGGTCCTGCGCGACCGCCGCCGTCACGAACTGGCGCGCGGACTTGTTCGCGGTCGGATAGAACACCGTGTTGGTGATCTCCGCGTTGACCTTCGGGTCCTCGATGTAGTTGATCCACTTCATCGCCGCTTCGGCGTGCGGTGCGTCCTTCGGGATCACCATCACGTCGAACCACAGCAGGCCGCCTTCCTTCGGGTTCGCGAAGCGGATGTCGTACGAGCGCTTTGCTTCCGACGCGCGGCGGTGCGCGATGCCGACGTCGCCCGACCAGCCGACCGCGACGCAGACGTCGTTGTTCGCGAGGTCGTTGATGTAGCCGGACGAGTTGAACTGCGTGATGTACGGCCGGACTTTCTTCAGCACGTCGAAGGCAGCCTGGTAGTCGGCGGGGTTCGTGCTGTTCGGGTTCTTGCCCATGTATTGCAGCGTCGCGGCGAACACGTCGACCGCCTGGTCGAGGAACGATACGCCGCAGCCCTTGAGCTTCGACATGTGCGCGGGATCGAACACGAGCGCCCAGCTGTCGACCGGCGGGTTTTCGCCGAGCGCCTTCTTGACCGCCTGCACGTTGTAGCCGATGCCGTCGGTGCCGTATGCCCACGGCACGCCGTACATGTTGCCCGGATCGGCGTCGGCGATCATCTTCATCAGCACCGGGTCGAGATTCGACAGGTTCGGCAGCTTCGACTTGTCGAGCTTCTGGTAGACGCCCGCCTGGATCTGCTTGGCCATGTAGTTCGAGGTCGGCACGACGATGTCGTAGCCCGAGCTGCCGGCGAGCAGCTTGGCCTGCAGCGTGTCGTCGCTGTCGTAGTTGTCGTACTTGACGTGGATGCCGGTCTGCTTCTGGAAGTTGGGGATCGTGTCTTTCGCGATGTAGTCCGACCAGTTGTAGACGTTCAGCTCGGTGTCGGCGGCAACCGCCGGCGGGCTGGCGACGGACGTGACGCCGGCCGCGGCGGCGAGGGAGGCGGCGGCGAAGGCATGGCGAAGATATCGAGCACGCATGATGGAGTTCCTCTGGTAGTGAGGGCGGGCGGCGCCGCATCGCGCGAGCGCCGCCGCCGGTAAGCGAAGCCGTTATGAAAGTCCCAGTTGCTGAGCGGTCGCGTCGACGGCCTTCTTCGCCTTCGACACCAGTTCGTCGATCTCGCTGCGCGTGATCACGAGCGGCGGCGACAGCAGCATCCGGTCGCCGGTCGCGCGCATGATCAGGTTGCTGCCGAAGCAGAAGTCGCGGCAGATCGTGCCGACATCGCCGCCGTTCGCGAAGCGGCGGCGCGCGGCCGGCGCCTCGGCGAGCTGCAGGCTGGCGACGAGGCCCGTGCCCGACACTTCGCCGATGATCGGGTGGCGCGCGAAGGTCTCGCGCAACAGCGCCTGGAAGTACGGGCCGGTATCGGTCTTGACCCGCTCGACGATGCCCTCGTCGCGCAGCAGCTTCAGGTTCGCGACCGCGACCGCGGCGGCGACCGGATGGCCGGAGTAGGTGAGGCCGTGATTGAAGTCGCCGCTCGCGATGATCGGCTGCGCGACGCGCTCGTGAATGCCGACCGCGCCCATCGGCACATAGCCGGAGGTCAGGCCCTTCGCCATCGTGATCAGGTCCGGCTCGAAGCCGAAGTGCTGGTGCGCGAACCATTCGCCGGTGCGTCCGAAGCCGCCGATCACCTCGTCGGCGACGAGCAGGATGTCGTACTTGCGGCAGATGCGCTGGATCTCCGGCCAGTAGGTCGACGGCGGGAAGATCACGCCGCCCGCGCCCTGGAACGGCTCGCCGATGAACGCGGCGACGTTCTCCGCGCCGAGCTCGAGGATCTTCGCTTCGAGCTGCTGCGCGCGCGCGAGGCCGAACGCCTCGGGCGTCATTCCCGGTTCGGCCTCGCCGAAGAAATACGGCTGGTCGATGTGGACGATGTGCTCGACCTTCGACGGCATCTGTTCGTGCATGTAGCCCATGCCGCCGAGCGTCGCGCCCGCGATCGTCGAGCCGTGGTAGCCGTTCTTGCGCGAGATCACGTACTTCTTCGACGGCTTGCCCTGCGTGTGCCAGTATTGATGGACGATGCGCAGCACCGTGTCGTTGCCTTCGGAGCCGCTGTTGCAATAGAAGAAGTGATTGAAGCCGGCCGGCGTCAGTTCCGCGAGCAGCGCCGACAGCTCGATCACCGGCGGGTGGGTCGTCTTGAAGAACGTGTTGTAGTACGGCAGTTCCAGCATCTGCCGGTATGCGGCGTCGGCGAGCTCCTTGCGGCTGTAGCCGACGTTCACGCACCAGAGCCCCGCCATCCCGTCGATGATCTGGTTGCCGTCCGAATCCCACAGGTAGACGCCTTGCGCCTTGACGATCACGCGGCTGCCCGTGCGGTTGAGCGCGCCCATGTCGGAGAACGGGTGGATGTGATGCGCGGCGTCGAGCGCGCGGTACTCGGCCGTGGTGCGTGCCTGCGCGGCTTGCGCGGCCGGGGCCGCGGGTTGAATCCAGGCTGCTTCGTTGCGATAGGTCATGTTGCCTCCGGTTTGCGGTTGTGCACGCTCAGACGTGCAGCAGCAGATGCTTGCGTTCCCACGAGCTGATCACGCGGAAGAACGCTTCGTATTCGGTTTCCTTCAGCGCGAAGTACGCCTTCAGGAATTTCTGGCCGAGGATCTCGCCGATCGGCTCGCACGCGCTCATCAGCGTGAGGCCTTCCTCGAGGTTGCGCGGCAGCTGGTACGGCAGCGAATAGCCGTCGCTGATCAGCGGCTCGGTCGGTTCGAGGTGTTGCGTCATGCCGAGATAGCCGGCGGCGAGCGTCGCGGCGAGCGCCAGATACGGGTTGCAGTCGACGCCCGGGATGCGGTTCTCGATGCGGCGCGCGGCCGGGCCAGAGTGCGGGATGCGGAAACCGACGGTGCGGTTGTCGTAACCCCACTGCACGTTGATCGGCGCGGCCATGAAGCGCGACAGCCGGCGGTACGAATTGATGTACGGCGCGAAGATCGGCATCATCGCGGGCGTGTATTTCTGCAGGCCGGCGAGATAGTTGTAGAACATCGAGGTCGGGCCGCCGTCGGCGCCGGTGAACAGGTTGCGGCCGGTTTCCTCGTCGACGATGCTCTGGTGCACGTGCATCGCCGAGCCCGGCTCGTCTTCCATCGGCTTGGCCATGAAGGTCGCGTACATGTTGTGGCGCAGCGCGGCCTCGCGCACGGTGCGCTTGAACAGGAACACCTGGTCGGCGAGCGACAGCGCGTCGCCGTGCATGAAGTTGATCTCCATCTGCGCGGCGCCGACTTCGTGGATCAGCGTGTCGATGTCGAGATCCTGCATTTCGCAGTACTCGTAGATGTCCTCGAACAGCGGATCGAACTCGTTGACCGCCTCGATCGAATACGACTGGCGGCCGGTTTCCGGGCGGCCGGTGCGGCCGACCGGCGGGCGCAGCGGCAGGTCCGGGTCCTTGTTCATGTCGAGCAGGTAGAACTCCAGCTCCGGCGCGACCACCGGCTTCCAGCCCTTCGCCTTGTACAGGTCGAGCACGCGGCGCAGCACGTAGCGCGGCGAGATCTCGACCGGCGAGCCGTCGAAATGCACGCAGTCGTGGATCACCTGCGCGGTCGGGTCGACCGCCCACGGAATCAGGCGGATCGTCGACGTGTCGGGCACGCACACCATGTCCGGATCGGTGACGCCGGTCAGCGAGCCGTCTTCCGGATACTCGCCGGTGACGGTCTGCACCATCACGGCTTGCGGCAGGCGCATCGATTCGCCGGACGTGAACTTGTTGCGCGGCGTGATCTTGCCGCGCGCGATGCCGGCCATGTCGGGAATGATCGCTTCGATCTCGGTGATCCGGTGCTTCTTCAGAAAATCGTCGATGTCTTGCATGTTGGTTCTCATGTCGTTGGCGGGGCGCTCAGGCGAGCGCGGCGCGGGGCGCGGACGGGGTGGCGGCTGGCGTGCCGTGCGCGCGGGCCTGCCGGCGGGCACGGCACGCGGCGCCGAATGCGCGGAAGATCGCGCTCGACAGCGGGTCGTGCCCCTGGCGCCATTCGGGATGCCATTGCACGCCGAGCGCGAACGCGGGCGCGCCCACGACGCTCACGGCCTCGATCAGTCCGTCCGGCGCGGTCGCTTCGGCCGCGAGGTCCGCGCCGAGCAGCGCGATCCCCTGCTTGTGAAGCGAATTCACGTGCACTTCGTCGCGGCCGTCCGCGAGCGTGTGCAGCAGGCCGCCTGGCGTCAGGCGCACTGTGTGCGACGGCCCGTACTGCACGTCGAGCGGCGCGTCGTCGTCCTCGCGGTGGTCGTCGAGGCCCGGCACGTCGTGCACGCGCTGATGCAGCGTGCCGCCGCATGCGACGTTCAGTTCCTGGAAGCCGCGACAGATCGCGAGCACCGGCACGCCTGCGGCGATCGCGGCGCGCATCAGCGGCAGCGTCGTCGCGTCGCGCGCCGCGTCGTGCGCGGTGCCCGGCGCGCTTGGTTCGCCGCCGTAGTGATGCGGCTCGACGTTCGAATAGCTGCCGGTAAACAACAGGCCGTCGACGGCGTCGAGCACGTCCTCGGTCGCTTGCCGCGCGCCGAGCGCGGGCAGCAGCATCGCCAGCGCGCCCGCGCCGTCGACGACCGCGGCGACGTACTTGTCACCGGCGGCATGCGACGCATGCGCGCCGATTTGCGTCAGGTCGGCGGTGATGCCGACAAGAGGTTTCCTTTTCATAGCGTCAGGTTGCCTGTATGGGCGGCGACGCCGCGATGCGGCGCGGCAACCGTCGACGGTATGCCGCTTGCACGAATCGCAGGCGTGACGAAGCCCCGCAGCCGCGCGCATTGCGCATGGCCGCAATCCAAGGGTCACAGCGGCAGGCGTGGTCGGCGAACCGCTGTGCGTGACGGTCGGGGCGCCGTTCGTTTCATCGCATCGCGTGCGGCGCGGCAAGAAAGATGCGCGCGCAACGACATGCCGCTACCGGTCATGCGGACGGCACGACGCGATACGGTCAAAACGAACGGCGAAAACGAACGGCGAAAACGGGAGAGAGGCGCTATGGCAGCAGCGATGCCACTTCGTCGGTATGGATGGCGACGAATGCGCGTGCCGAGATGGCATTGCGGCGTCGCACGGAGCGACGGGACAGGATGGTGTAGATCGACAGATGCAGGCGAGGATGATGCCGGCCGCAACTGCCGTCGGGGATGGGCGAAGGGATGCGCGAACTTCGCACATCGCCTTGATTCCACCTCGCCAGATGGCTACGGACTCTCACGATTACACTCGGCTGGTTTGTTGAAAGTATTGAACACCTGATTGCTCAAACGCACCGGGCGTTTAAATAATCGAGGCATCGGCCGGGCGGCATCGCTGCCATCGGCGCCGCATTTCGCGCTGCAACATGGCGTTTTGCGGTGGATGACGGACAGATGACGCTGACCTGAGAGCCAGCATATACGAGCCAAAAACGGCGTCAAATGTTTTTTTAAGGCCATTCGTCAGGGCTTACCCGATGCACTGCGAATAAATCATTCGTCTTTGGAATGGCAAATGGGGTGTTGATTATTTCGAACGCCTTTCGGGGTTTTCCCCGCCAATGCGCGCGATAAAGTGATTAGAATAATTAACGGCTGTTCAATGCATGGTTTCACTTTTTCACCGCACCTCATCGCACCCCATCGTGGCAGAAACCGAATCGATGTCCACCGAAGTCGCCGAACGCCTGCGTTTCGTGCGCAACAAGCACGGCCTGTCGCAACGCGAACTCGCCAAGCGCGCCGGCGTGACCAACGGCACGATCTCGCTGATCGAACAGGGCCGCGTGAGCCCGTCGGTCGGGTCGTTGAAGAAGCTGCTCGAATGCATCCCGATGAGCCTCGCCGAGTTCTTCACGTTCGAGCTGGTCGCGTCGCGCACGGTCGTGTCGCGACGCGACGAGATGCCGAATCTCGGCAACGAATCGCTCGCGTTCCATCTCGTCGGCGCCGGCGTGAAGGATCGCAACATGTGCATCATGCGCGAGGTCTACCAGCCACATGCCGACACCGGCCCCGAGATGCTGTCGCATGCGGGGCACGAGGGCGGCGTGGTCGTCGCGGGCCGGCTCGAACTGACCGTCGGCAGCACGACGTGGTTGCTCGATCCCGGAGACGGCTACTACTTCGAGAGCCGTTTGCCGCACCGTTTTCGCAATCCCAGCGCGGAGCAAGTCTGCGAGGTCGTGTCGGCCAATTCGCCGCCGACCTTCTGACCGCGCGTCACCGCATTCGCCGCCAGCAGTGCCACGGGCGCACCGCGTCGCGCGGCGAGTGTCACAACATTGAGGCATCCTGATGAACAAGTTGACTTTGGCTGACTGGCAGGACAAGGCGGCGTCGCTCGCGATCGAAGGGCGCGCATTCATCGACGGCGCGTATCGCGACGCGCATGCCGGCAACACGTTCGACTGCGTGAGCCCGATCGACGGCCGCGTGCTCGCGAAGGTCGCCGATTGCGGGGAAGCGGACGTCGATGCGGCGGTGGCCGCCGCGCGTCGCGCGTTCGACGCGCAGGTGTGGGCGGGGCTGAATCCGCGCGAGCGCAAAGCGGTGCTGCTGCGCTGGGCGTCGCTGATGCGCGCGCATCTCGACGAGCTCGCGCTGCTCGAAACGCTCGACGCGGGCAAGCCGATCGGCGACACCACGACGGTCGACGTGCCGGGCGCGGCGTATTGCGTCGAGTGGTTCGCGGAGGCGATCGACAAGGTCGGCGGCGAAGTCGTGCCGGCCGATCATCATCTGGTCGGCCTCGTCACGCGCGAGCCGATCGGCGTCGTCGCGGCGGTCGTGCCGTGGAATTTCCCGATCCTGATGGCCGCGTGGAAATTCGCGCCCGCGCTCGCGGCGGGCAACAGCGTCGTGCTCAAGCCGTCCGAGAAGTCGCCGCTGACCGCGATCCGCGTCGCGCAGCTCGCCTGTGAGGCCGGCATTCCGGCGGGCGTGTTCAACGTCGTGCCGGGCGCGGGCGAGCCGGGCAAGCTGCTCGCGCTGCACCGCGACGTCGATTGCGTCGCGTTCACCGGCTCGACGAACGTCGGCAAGCTGATCATGCAGTACGCCGCGCAATCGAACCTGAAGCGCGTGTGGCTCGAACTCGGCGGCAAGTCGCCGAACATCGTGCTGGCCGACTGTCCCGATCTCGACCGCGCGGCGAAGGCGGCGGCGGGCGCGATCTTCTACAACATGGGCGAGATGTGCACCGCGGGCTCGCGCCTGCTCGTGCATCGCGACATCAAGGACGCGTTCATCGAGAAACTCATCGCCGCCGCGCGCGCATACGTGCCGGGCAATCCGCTCGATCCGTCCGTGTCGATGGGGGCGATCGTCGACGGCATCCAGCTGCAGCGGGTGCTCGGCTACATCGACGCGGGGCGCAGCGAAGGCCGGCTGCTGACAGGCGGCGCGCGCGTCGACGAGGCGTCCGGCGGCTTCTATGTGGAGCCGACCGTGTTCGAGGTGAAGCCGGACGCGCGGATCGCGCGCGAGGAGATCTTCGGGCCGGTGCTGTCGGTGATCGTGTTCGACGACGTCGACGAGGCGGTGCGGATCGCCAACGACAGCGAGTACGGTCTCGCGGCGGCGGTGTGGACGGCGGATCTCACGACCGCGCACGAGGTGTCGCGGCGGCTGCGCGCGGGCACGGTGTGGGTGAACTGCTATGACGAGGGCGGCGACATGAACTTCCCGTTCGGCGGCTACAAGCAGTCGGGCAACGGCCGCGACAAGTCGCTGCACGCGCTCGAGAAATATACGGAGCTGAAGTCGACGCTCGTGCGGCTGCGGTAACGCGGCGCGCGGAGGCAGGTGCGCCGCCGGCCGGCGGCGCGGCACCCGCGCACGTTACACGCGCAGGCGGGTGAAGCCGCAAGCGGAAGCCGCAAGCGGACGCCGCGAGCGGAAGCCGCAAGCGGAAAACCGTTCCCGGCCCGCGCCGCGCGAGCCGGGAACGCGCGCAGTGCGTTACGCGGCGCGCAGCGCGGGGTGGAAGCCGGCGGCCTCGATGACCGCCTGCACGCTCGCCGCGGGTTGCGCCGATTCGACCTTGACGATCTTCGCTGCCACGTCGATGTCGAGCTTCGCGGCCGGATCGGCTGCCGTTACCGCGCGGGTGATCGCGTTGGCGCAACCGCCGCAGGTCATGTCCTGCACTTCGAATTCCATGTTTGCCTCCAGTCCGGTGTTGATGAACGTACACAGGATGAAGCTTGCCACGATGGCAAGGTCAAGTGCGCGAACGCGGGACGGGAGCGGTGCGCGGCGCGCGTGTCGGGTTGTTCGCCACGCAGGCGATCGTCATGATGTGATCCGACGAATCAAGGGCGCCGCCGAGCGGTCAGTCGGTATTTAGCCTGATTGACGCGGTATCGGCCCGACTCCGATCAAAAAAATCGTTTCGAAGCAATGGGTTGCGAAAGCGTGTGAAGTCAGATTCCCATTCCGTCAGCAAGGACATTTGATGTGAAAATGCGAATCGATCTTAGTATCATCTCCGTCTCAATATTGATTCCCGTCACGAACATGAACCGTATCGCCCTCGGCTTCACGCTGGCCCTGGTGGCCGCATCGGCCTCGTCCGCATTCGCCGCCGACGACGTCTATCGCCTGACCCTGAAGGACCACAAATTCTCGCCGGAAGGCGTGACCATTCCGGCCGGCAAGAAGGTCAAGTTCGCGGTGAAGAACCTCGACGCGACGCCCGCCGAGTTCGAGAGCGACGATTTCAAGGCCGAGAAGGTGATCCCGGCCGGCAAGGAAGTGGAACTGTACGTCGGCCCGCTGAAGCCCGGCAGCTACGAGTTCCACGACGAGTACCACGAAGCGCAGTCGAAGACTCACCTGACCGTCAAGTAATCCGATACCGCCATGCTGTCCACCGCCCTGATCGTGTTTCGTGAAGTCCTCGAGGCCGCGCTCGTCGTCTCGATCGTGATGGCCGCCACCAAGGGCGTGCCCCGGCGCGGCTGGTGGGTTGGCGGCGGGCTCGCCGGCGGCGTGATCGGCGCGGGCCTGATCGCCGGGTTCGCGGACGTGATCTCGAACTGGGCGTCGGGGATGGGCCAGGAGGTCTTCAATGCGGGCGTGATGTTCGTCGCGGTCGTGATGCTCGCGTGGCACAGCATCTGGATGAGCAAGCACGGCCGCGAGATGGCGCAGCACATGTCGGCGGTCGGCCGGGCCGTGGCGGCAGGCAGCAAGCCGCTCACGGGGCTGGCGATCGTCGTCGGCGTCGCGGTGCTGCGCGAAGGCTCGGAAGCCGTGCTGTTCCTTTACGGGATCGCGGCGGGCGATCCGGGGCAGGCGCCGCAGATGGCGATCGGCGGCCTGCTTGGCGTGCTCGGCGGTGCCGGGCTCGGCGCGGCGATGTACGCCGGCCTGCTGCAGATTCCGCTCAAGCGTCTTTTTTCCGTGACCAACGGCCTGCTGGTGCTGCTCGCCGCGGGCATGGCGAGCCAGTGCGCCGGCTTTCTGCTGGCCGCCGGCCTCGTGCCGTCATGGGGCGACGCGGTGTGGGACACGTCGTGGCTGCTGAAGGAAAGCAGCGTGGCGGGCAAGATGCTGCATACGCTGGTCGGCTACACCGCGCGCCCGGCGGGGATCCAGATCGCCGCCTATCTGGCGACGCTGGTCGTGATCGTCGGGCTCGCGCGGCTCATCGGCCGCCCGCAGCCGGCGGCCCGGCAGGCCGCCTGAATGCGCGAAGGGGCGTTATCGGCCCTGACCGTTTTGTAACAGAGTGGCTGGTCAGCTCTGACGGAAGCGCAAGCCCCAGCGTGATCCTGCTGGGGCTTTTTTTATCGTTGTGGCTGCCGTCCGCCCGTTCATATCGAACTGTTCTGCAAGACAGGGCCCTCACGGCGTACCGGTCAGCGTCTGCGCAACGGGCAGGTACTTCGCCAGGATGGCGAGCATGGTGGCGGCCTCAGCCTTCGACACGGGCGGAAACGGTGAAACGTAAGAGGTGCCGTTGCGACGCTCGTGGGCCTTCGTGATGAAGGCAAATTCCTGGGTGTTGACACCCAGCGAGGTGGAAACGCGCTGGATGGCCAGGTTACGGCCCGCATCTTTGGTGCGTACCTCGTAGCGCTCCAGGACGGCCTGGACTATCTGAAAATAGCCTTCGTAGGCCAAGGTAAATATCTGCATATGCCGGCTGGGGTCCAACTCCTCGGCGGTGGCCTGATAGTCCGCCGCGTTACGCAGGAAGCCCGCGATGGCGCCGGGCGTCGGGGCGACCGCCTCAAAGGCTTTCGTCTTGATGAGGTTTTCGTATTCAGCTGGGCGTGGCATCACAGTATCCTCAGCGTGGGCCCTTGGGCAATCTGGGCAATGACAGGGTCGGACTGAACCAGGGCAGCCCATTCGGCAGGCTCGTACAAAGAGAAGTTAACGGGGCGCAGCAGACCTTCTTCGGCCTTGTGGAGGGCCTCGGATAGAGCGAGGAGAGGGGCGTTCCCGACGACAATCAGGTCGATGTCGCTCCGGCCACTGTCAGTGCCCTTGGCCACGGAGCCAAACACGAACGCTGAGGTGATGTGGTCGGCAAAAGGCTCGAGGGCTTCTTTCAGTGGTTCCGCAACGGCAAATGACTTGCGTGCGATACTCAACAATTCGGGATAGAGAATGAACTCGGTATTCGCCCGGATGCTTCGTTGCCGGCCTCGTCGGGAGTCTTCCCGAAGTACGCCCGCCTCGACCAGGCGGTCCACCTGCTTTTGAGCGCTCCCGCGCCCACTGTTCGCCAGACGCAGCAGTTCCTGTAGCGTAAAGCTGCGGTCAGGCTGGAGCAGCGTGGCGCCAAGCACGCGTTGCAGGCTCGGTGTGAAGAGAAAGTCGGCAAGACTCATAGCGAATCCCCTATATAGGGATGAATGTCCCCATTATAGGGATCAGTTGGTTAATCCTCAATAGAGGGACGTCTATCCCTGCTTTGGGGATTGAGCGGGGCCGTCACTTGGTGGTCGGATACCGGGACGTTGTCGTCACGTAATCGGAATGGCACATCCGTCGCAATGTGGCTCCTTTCCATTCGCCCGGCTCTGTCGACGGGACAAAGAAAAACGCCTCAGTCGTCGACTGAGGCGTCAGAGTGGCAAAATCAGGCCCTGCTTAACCACTTTTTACAGAGCGGCCAAGTTATTGACCGCCCGCCCGGTTGCGCGGGCGCCGGCCGCCCGCTCAGCGGTGGCTGTCGATCCAGGCCCGCGCCCATGCGAGCCCCGCGAGCCGCGCCTCGTCCTCGGTGTCGAACACGCCGAGCACGCCCGACGCCTCGACCAGCTTGTTGTGCTGCGTGATCGTCCCGCTCGCCGCGTAGCGCTCGGGCTGCAGGATCTCGTCCTGCTGGAGAATCGCATGGCCCCAGATCTGGTAGCCGTTATAGGTTTCTGCTTCCATTATCGCGTGACCTCCGCAGGACCATTGCGCGTGCCGACGCGCAGCACGTTGCCGTCCGGTGTGAACTGCCGCGGAATATCCGTGTAATCCAGCGCGCGACGCGGTGCGTCGGCCGCGGGCGGCTGCATCACCGTCAGCTTGCCCGGCGCGGGCTGCGCGGCGGGGGCGGCGGCCGGCGGCGTGGCGGGCGCCGCCGGCAGCACGGTCGCGACCGCCGGACGGTGCTGCGTGCGTGTCTTCATCGCGTGCGCGGCGTGATGCTTGTGCTTTGTCGAGGGGGGCGGTGCGGGCTTCGCCGTGGCCGCGTGGCGCGTCGCGCCGGCATGCGTGTCGGCTGCCTGGGTGCCCGCCGCCTGGCCGCCGGACGGGCGCGCCTCGGGCGGGTTCCATACCTCGACGTAACGCTCGGCGGCGCCGCCGGACGATGCGAACGTCAGCGCCAGCAATCCGCATCCAATCAGTCTCACTATCTGTTCTCCGTCCAAGTCGACGGCAGCGCCCGACCGGCCGCCGCGCCGCTTATTCCACCGTTACCGATTTCGCCAGGTTGCGCGGCTTGTCGACGTCGGTGCCGCGTGCGCATGCGGTGTGGTACGCCAGCAGCTGCAGCGGCACGACGTGCAGGATTGGCGACAGCTGGCCGTAGTGTTCGGGCATCCGGATCACGTGCAGGCCTTCGTCGTTGACGATGTGCGTATCGGCGTCCGCGAACACGTAAAGCTGGCCGCCGCGCGCGCGCACTTCCTGCATGTTCGACTTCAGCTTTTCGAGCAGCACGTCGTTCGGCGCGATCGTGACGACCGGCATCGCCTCCGTCACCAGCGCGAGCGGCCCGTGCTTCAGCTCGCCCGCCGGATACGCCTCGGCGTGGATGTACGAGATTTCCTTCAGCTTCAGCGCGCCTTCGAGCGCGATCGGGTAGTGCAGCCCGCGGCCGAGGAACAGCGCGTTTTCCTTGCGCGCGAATTCCTCCGCCCACGCGATGATCTGCGGCTCGAGCGCGAGCACGCTGTTGAGCGCGGCCGGCAGGTGGCGCAGCTGCTTCAGGTAATGGGCTTCCTGCGCGGCGTCGACGTGCCCGCGCAGCTTGCCGAGCGTCGCCGCCAGCACGAACAGCGCGACGAGCTGCGTCGTGAACGCCTTGGTCGACGCGACGCCGATCTCGGTGCCCGCGTGCGTCAGGAACGACAGCTCCGTGAGGCGCACCATCGCGCTCGTCGCGACGTTGCAGACCGCGAGCGTGTGCGTGTGGCCGAGCGCCTGCGCGTGCTTGAGCGCCGCGAGCGTGTCGGCCGTCTCGCCGGATTGCGAGATCACGACCACCAGCTGGCGCGGGTTCGGCACCGATTCGCGGTAGCGGTACTCGCTGGCGATCTCGACCTGGGTCGGGATCTTCGCGATCGATTCGAGCCAGTATTTCGCGGTGACGCCCGAGTAGTAGCTGGTGCCGCACGCGAGGATCAGCAGGCTGTCGATCTTCGCGAAGGTCGCGGCGGCATGCTCGCCGAACAGCGACGCGTCGAACGCGTCCGCGTTCGGGATCGTGTCGCTGATCGCGCGCGGCTGCTCGAAAATTTCCTTCTGCATGAAGTGACGGTACGGGCCCAGCTCGACCGCGCCGCCGTACGCGCTGACGACGCGCCTTTCGCGCTCGACCTTCTGGCCCTGGCGGTCGACGATCGTCACGCCGTCGAGCGACAGCTCGCAGACGTCGCCTTCCTCGAGGAACGTGAAGTGGTCGGTGCTGCCCGCGAGCGCGAGCGCATCGGACGCGAGGAAGTTCTCGCCGTTGCCGTAGCCGACGACGAGCGGCGAGCCCTGGCGCGCGCCGACGACCGTGTGCGGCTGGTCCTTGTGGATCACGGCGATCGCATACGCGCCGTGCAGCTGCTGCACCGCCTCGCGCACCGCGGCGAACAGGTCGCCGCGATACAGGCTGTGCACGAGGTGGGCGATCACTTCGGTGTCGGTCTGCGACACGAACTCGTAGCCCTTCGCGCGCAGCGCTTCGCGCAGCGGCTCGTAATTTTCGATGATGCCGTTGTGGACGAGCGCGAGCGCGTTCGACGAGAAGATCGGGTGCGCGTTGTGCGTGACGGGCGCGCCGTGCGTGGCCCAGCGCGTGTGCGCGATGCCGGTGACGCCTTCGAGGTTCGACTCGCGCACCTGCGCGTCGAGGTCGGCAACGCGTTCGACGCTGCGCGCGCGCTTCGGCGCGCCGGCTTCGAGCACGGCGACGCCGCACGAATCGTAGCCACGGTATTCAAGGCGGCGCAGCCCCTCGATCAGCACCGGAACGATATTACGTTGAGCAACTGCGCCGACAATGCCGCACATGGAGTCAATCCTCAATGGTTTGGCGGGCGCCGTTGCCGGGCGCCCGCGGAAATCTTCAGCTTTTCTTCTTGACCGGCCGCACGTAGCCGCTCTTCGCGGTCTGGGTCTTCTCGTTCAGCGCGAGGAGACCGTCGGGCACGTCCTTCCAGATCGTCGTGCCCGCCGCGATCGTCACGCCGCGGCCGATGCGCACCGGCGCGACGAGCTGCGTGTCGGAGCCGACGAACACGTCGTCCTCGATCACGGTGCGGAACTTGTTCGCGCCGTCGTAGTTGCAGGTGATCGTGCCGGCGCCGATGTTGACGCGCGCGCCGATGTCGGCGTCGCCGATATAGCTGAGGTGGTTCGCCTTCGAGCCGTGGCCGATCACCGCGTTCTTCACTTCGACGAAGTTGCCGACGTGCGCCTCGTCGGCGAGCTGCGCGCCGGGGCGCAGCCGCGCGTACGGGCCGATCACCGTCTGCGCGCCGAGCTCGGCGCCGTCGATGTGGGTGAACGCGTCGATGCGCGTGCCTGCGCCGATCGACGCGTTGCGGATCACGCAGTTCGGGCCGATCGACACGTTGTCGGCGAGCATCACGTTGCCCTCGAACACGCAATTGACGTCGATCGTCACGTCGCGGCCGCACGCGAGCGTGCCGCGCACGTCGAGCCGGGCCGGATCGGCGAGCGTCACGCCGTCGGCGAGCAGTGCGTCGGCGACGTTGCGCTGGTGGATGCGCTCCAGCTCGGCGAGCTGCGCCTTGCTGTTGACGCCGAGGGTTTCCCAGTCGGCGTCGGGCTGCGCGGTGACGACCTCGAAGCCAGCCTCGATCGCGAGCTCGACGACGTCGGTCAGGTAGTACTCGCCCTGCGCGTTGTCGTTGGTCAGCGCGCCGAGCCACATCGCGAGCTGCGCGGTGGGGGCGACGACGATGCCGGTGTTGACCTCGGCGATCTTCAGCTCGTCGGGCGTCGCGTCCTTCTGCTCGACGATGCGCGTGACGAAGCCGGCCGGGTCGCGCACGATGCGCCCGTAGCCGGTCGGATCGTCGAGTGTCACGGTCAGGATGCCGTAGCGGCCTTCGCGCGCGGCGTCGGCGAGGCGCTCGAGCGTGCTCACGCGGGTGAGCGGCACGTCGCCGTACAGCACGAGCGTCGGCTGCGCGGGATCGAGGAGCGGCAGCGCCTGGCGCACGGCATGGCCGGTGCCGAGCTGCTCGGCCTGCACCGCGAACTGTACGTCGGGCGCGGCCACGTCCGCCTGGACCCGTTCGGCCCCGTGGCCGACGACGACCACGAGCCGCGACGGCTGCAGCGCGCGTGCGGTGGCGATGACGTGGGAGAGAAGCGGCCTGCCGGCCAGAGGATGAAGCACCTTGGGCAGCGCGGAACGCATGCGCTTGCCGGTGCCTGCCGCCAAAATCACGATATTCATGGCGCCAGCGTGTCAGAAGAGTTCGAAGCTGGCCATTCTAGCACGCGCTTGTTGCGCCCCGGAGGCCGGCCCGAGAGGTCGGAGGAACCGTGGGGCCGGCGTTGCGCCGGCCCCACGGCGCGGGTCACAGATCGTCGAACTGGACGATCGAGATGGGCTTGGCGCCGGCATCGCCGTCGCCCGTCGCGCACGGCTCCTCGTCGAACGCGATGTCGCCGTTTGGATCGGCCTGGCCGGTCGCGCGCAGCCCGGCGAACGGGAACAGGGTCGTGTCCATCAGGTGCGACGGCACGACCTTCGCGAGCGCGTTGAACATGTTGTCGACGCGGCCCGGGAAGCGCTTGTCCCAGTCGCGGATCAGCGCCTTCATCTCCGCGCGCTTCAGGTTCGGCTGGCTGCCGCACAGGTTGCACGGGATGATCGGGAATTCGCGCAGCTCCGCGTACTTCTCCAGATCGGTTTCCTTCACGTACGCGAGCGGGCGGATCACGACGTTCCTGCCGTCGTCCGACTGCAGCTTCGGCGGCATGCCCTTCAGCTTGCCGCCGTAGAACATGTTCAGCAGCAGCGTCTGCACGATGTCGTCGCGATGGTGGCCGAGCGCGATCTTGGTCGCGCCCAGCTCGCCCGCGACGCGGTACAGGATGCCGCGGCGCAGCCGCGAGCACAGCGAGCAGGTGGTCTTGCCCTCGGGCACGAGGCGCTTGACGATGCTGTAGGTGTCCTGGTTCTCGATGTGGAACGGCACGCCGATTTTCGTCAGGTACTCGGGCAGCACGTGCTCGGGGAAGCCCGGCTGCTTCTGGTCGAGGTTCACGGCGACGATGTCGAAGTCGATCGGCGCGCGCTCGCGCAGCCGCATCAGGATCTCGAGCAGCGCATAGCTGTCCTTGCCGCCGGACAGGCAGACCATCACCTTGTCGCCGTGCTCGATCATGTTGTAGTCGCCGATCGCCTGGCCGACCTGGCGCACGATGCGCTTGTACAGCTTGTTGTTCTCGTAGGCTTCCTTCTGCTCGCGGCGCGTCAGCGCGGGGCGGCCGGTGTCGGCTTCGCCTGCGCCGGGCGCGGCGGCATCGGCCGCGGCGTCATTGAGATTGGGGGTATGGGGCGCATTCATGCTCGCTCCTCGTCCTTGATGCGAAAGACCTCGACGCCGACGGCGTCGCAGTCCGGATAGGCGTCCGGTTTTTCGGTGGAAACGCGCACCGCGCGCACGCTGTCGTGCGCCAGCAGGTGCGCGGCGATCGCGTCGCACAGCGTTTCCTGCAGGTGGATGTGGCCGCGCGCCACGCATAGCGCGACGCTCTGCTTCATCAGATCGTAGTCGACGACCTCGTGCAGCCGGTCGTCGACGGGGGTGCTTTGCGCGAGCGGCACGAACAGGTCGACGTTGATGACGACGCGCTGCTCGCCACGCTTCTCGTGTTCGAAGGCCCCGATGTTGATGTGCACCTCGTAGTCGCGCAGGTAGAGCCTGCGGCAGTCCGCGAGGCGGGGGTGCAGGAGGGCGGAAAACATGGTCGTTCCAGTCAAATTGGCGTGCTCGCACGCAAAGCGGCGCGGGCGGCGGCGGTAAACGCGCGCGCCCGCGCGGTTAATTCGGGCCGGCGGACGGCCGCGCCAGATGCTCGCCGCCGTCGACGGTCAGCGTCGCGCCGGTGATGCCGGGCGCATCCGCCAGGTAACAGGCCGCCGCCGCGAGATCGTCGGCGTGCGGCGCGCGTCCGCGCACCAGGCCCGCGACGCGCACCTTCGGTGCGAGCGCGAGCGCGAGCGCCGAGGTCGCGCGGTTCAGCGCCGCCTGCATCAGCGCATGCGACAGCTGCTCGGGCGCCGGATGAAACAGCGCCTGGTCCAGCATGTGAATCAGGCACGCGCGCAGCGTCTCGTCCGCGCATGCGGCGTCGGGCGTCGCATCGGCGAGCGCGCGCGCGATCGCGAGCGGCGCGGCGACGTTGCGCGCGAGCGCGCCGGCGAGCGTCGCGTGGCACACGGTGCGCGCGTCGTCGCTGCCTGCCGGCGCGCTCTGGAACACGACGCACGCCGGGCGGCCGAGCGCCGCGCCGCATGCGGCGACGAGCCCGGCCGCCTGTACTTCGAGGGTCAGATCGGCATCGAGCAGGACCGCGCGGCGCCCGTGCGCGTCGACCTCGGCCACGAGCGCGTCGGCGGCCTCGCGCGGCGCGCCGGGGCCGCACTGCAGCGCGACGTCCCAGCCGCGCCGGGCGAAGCCGGTGGCGAGCGCGCGCCCGAGGGACGCGGCGTCGCCGGCGCAGCCCAGTGCGCCCGCGATCAGCACCACGCGTGCGGCGCGGCTGCTCGACGTATCGGCGGATGCGGTCATTTACAATGCCGGGATGAACCCGAAATCTCACGAACCCGCTAGTTTACCTGCTCCCGGCCCCGACGCGCTCGCGCAGTCCGAAACCCTCGCGGCGCGCCTGCGTGACGAGATCGCGGCGGCTGGCGGCTGGCTGCCGTTTTCCCGTTTCATGGAACAGTCGCTGTACGCGCCGGGCCTCGGCTATTACAGCGGCGGCGCGCGCAAGTTCGGCCGCCGCGCCGAGGACGGCAGCGATTTCGTCACCGCGCCCGAGCTGTCGCCGCTGTTCGCGCACACGCTCGCGCGGCCGGTGGCCGAGGCGCTCGCGGCGAGCGGCACGCGCCGCGTGATGGAGTTCGGCGCGGGCACGGGCAAGCTCGCGGCGGGGCTGCTCGAGGCGCTCGACGCGCTGCAGGTCGAGCTCGACGAGTATGCGATCGTCGACCTGTCCGGCGAATTGCGCGAGCGGCAGCGCGCGACGATCGAGGCGGCAGCGCCCGGCCTCGCGGCCCGCGTGCGCTGGCTCGACGCGCTGCCCGAGCGGTTCGAGGGCGTGGTGGTCGGCAACGAGGTGCTCGACGCGATGCCGGTGCGGCTGTTCGCGAAGGCGGACGGCGCGTGGCGCGAGCGCGGCGTCGCGCTCGACGCGCAGCAGGCGTTCGTGTTCGCCGACCGGCCGGCCGCGCCGGGCGATACGCCGGCCCTGCTGACGGAGATCGACGCCGGCGACGGCTACGTGACCGAGACGCACGAGGCGGCGCTCGCCTTCACCCGCACCGTCTGCGCGATGCTCGCGCGCGGCGCGGTATTCCTGATCGACTACGGGTTCCCCGAGCACGAGTATTACCACCCGCAGCGCGAGCGCGGCACGCTGATGTGCCACTACCGCCATCGCGCGCATGACGATCCGTTCCTTTATCCGGGCCTGCAGGACATCACCGCGCACGTCGAGTTCACCGGCATCTACGAGGCGGGCGTCGAGACCGGCGCGGACCTGCTCGGCTACACGTCGCAGGCGCGCTTCCTGCTGAACGCGGGCATCACCGACGCGCTCGCCGCGATCGATCCGTCCGACGTCACGCAGTTCCTGCCCGCCGCGAACGCGGTGCAGAAGCTGATCTCGGAGGCGGAGATGGGCGAGCTGTTCAAGGTGATCGCGTTCTCGCGGGGCATCGACGGCACGCTCGACGCGTTCGCGCGCGGCGACCGCTCGCATACCCTCTGACGGGCGCGCCGCCGATGCTGCGCTGGCTGATGGCGTCGTTCGTCGCGGCGATGATCCTGACGCGCTGCTGGCCGTGGCTCGGCAAGCTCGGCGTTGGCCGGCTGCCGGGCGACGTGACGCTCAGGCTCGGCGCGCGGCGCTACCCGTTTCCGTTCATGTCGACGCTCGTGATCACGCTGCTGGTGTCGATGCTCGCGCGGCTCGCCTGACGCGGCGCCGCGCCACGGCGCACCGCGCGCGCGAAGCGCGCGGAACGAAGCCGTGGGGCAGCGGGGCGGGGAAAGCGGGGAAAAGCGCGGCGGCGCGCGGTTACAGCTCGATTTCGCCGAGGATGCGGTGCGCGAGCGCTTTCGCCTCGTTGAACGCTTCCTCTTCGTTCGGGCTGGTCGAGCCGACGTCGTACACGGTGTTGTCGGGGGCTTCCCCTTCGTCGCGCGTCAGGATCACGTAGCCCTCGAACTGCCCGTTCGCGGTTTGACGGGTGTGCGCCTTGGCCGTGTAGATGCCTTTGGTGAAGATGTTCGTGTCCACGATGCTTCTCCCGCAATAGGACACCCCATCGTATCACTGCGCCGCAGCATGTACAGCGGTTCGTGCGTCGGCCGGCAGCAGCGCGAGCACCTCGTCGAGCGCCGGCGCGTGCGCGCCGGTGCGGCGGCACGCGGCGGCGCCCGCCGCGAGCGCGAACGCCAGATGCACGCGCCAGCCGCGCTGCGGCGACGACATCAGGCTGAACAGCAGCCCGCCGATCGATGCGTCGCCCGCGCCGACCGTATCGGCGACGTCCACGCGCGGCGGAAGCGCGTCGTGGATCTCGCCGTCGGCGTACAGCGTCGCCGCCTGCGCGCCGCGCGTGACGAGCAGCGCCGCGCGCGGATTGAAGCCGCGCAGCGTCGCGATCGCGTCCGCCTCGCTGCCGTCGAACAGGTGCCGCAGGTCCTCGTCGGATACCTTGACGAGATCGGCGAGGCCCGCCATCTTCTCCAGCGTCGGCCGGTACGCGGCCGTCATCAGGTTGCGGCAGTTCGGGTCGAAGCTGATCTTCACGCCGTGCGCGCGCAGCGCGGCGGCGAGGCCGACCAGCGTGCCGGCGAGCGGCTCGCGCACGAGGCTGATGCAGCCGAAGTGCGCCCAGCGCACGTGCCCGATCCAGTCGGCCGGCAGCCGGGCCGGATCGAACGCGAGATCGGCGCTGTGCTCGCCGATGAAGAAATATGCGGGCGGGTGGGTTTCGTGGACGATCGCGAGCAGCGGCGGCCGCGCGACGCGCTGCAGGAACCGCAGGTCGAGCCCCGCCGCGTCGCTCGCCTGCCACAGCGCGTCCGAGAAGCAGTCCTCGCCGATCGCGCCCGCGTGCGCGCTCGCGACGCCGAGCCTCGCGACCGCGCGCGCGACGTTCCAGCCCGCGCCGCCCGGCACCGAGGTCCACTGCGTGCCGGCGGTGCGGACCATGTCGGTCAGGATGTCGCCGGCGGACACGAACCACGGGAACGCGGCGTTCATTGCGCGCCTCCGTCCGCGGCCGCGCGCGCCAGCGTCGCGAGCACGTCGTAGCACGCGCCCATCGTGTGATAGTCGGTCTTGCCGGCGGGGCTTTTCTCGTTGCTGTACTTGCGGTTGTCGCAGGTGAGGATCCGGTACCACGCGCCGTAACGGTGATCGACGAAATGCTTCCAGCTGTAGCGCCAGATTTCGTCGTACCAGTCCCAGAAGCGCTCGCTGCCGGTGCGCGCGCCGAGCATCGCGGCGGCCGCGAAGGTTTCCGCCTGTACCCAGAAATGCTTGTCGTGATCGCAGACCGTGTAGTCGGGGCCGAAACCGTAGCAGAGGCCGCCGTGGTCGGCGTCCCACGCGTGCGCGAGCGCCGCGTCGAACAGCTCGGCCGCGCGCGGCGCCAGCCAGCCGAGCGGCCGGTGCCGCTCGAGCAGCAGCAGCAGCTTCGCCCATTCGGCCTGATGGCCCGGCTGGAAGCCCCACGGCCGGAACATGTTCGTGCTGTCGTCGCGGTTGTATGCCCAGTCGACCGACCAGTCCGCGTGATAGTGCTCCCACACGAGCCCGTTCGTCAGCGCCGCCTGCCGCTGCGCGATGTGGGTCGCGATCTTCTCGGCGCGGTCGAGATAGGTGAGGTGGCCCGTCGCCTCGTACGCGGCGAGGAGCGCCTCGGTCATGTGCATGTTCGCGTTCTGGCCGCGGTAGCTCGACACGATCCAGTTCGGCGTCGCGTCGTCCGCGTAGAGGCCGGCGGCAGGGTCCCAGAAGCGGTGCTCGGCCAGCTCGAAGGTCGCGGCGACGAGCGGCCTGGCCTCGTCGACGCCCGCCATCGTCGCGTGCGCGGCCGCGAGCAGCACGAACGCGAGGCCGTAGCAGTGCCGCGTGCCGTCGAGCGTCGCGTGCTTCGCGCCGTCGCGCCAGTCGATTTCCCAGTCGTAGCCGTGCAGCGCGTCGTCCCAGTGCGCGTCGCGCAGGAAGCGCAGCCCGTGGCGCGTGTAGTCCTGGTGGCGCGGATCGCCGAAATGCCGGTACGCCATCGCATGGTTGAAGACGAACCGGCAGCTGCTCACCAGATGCCGCGTCGTGCGGTTGTACACCGTGCCGTCGTCGCGGAAGTAATGGTAGAAGCCGCCCGTCGGATCGAGCGCGTTCGGCGCGTAGAAGCGCAGCGTGGCCTCGACGTGCGACAGCAGGAACGACGGATCGCGGAAGTTCTCGACGGCCGGCGCCGGATGGGCGGCCGTGGCCGGCGTCGCGGAGGCGGGGGGAACCGGAGTGTTCATGATTCGGTGACGGCAGTGGTGTCGGGCGCCGGTGTGGCGGCGCGCGCGTCGACCGTTTCCGGCTCGGTCAATTGTATAGCATCAGCGTCCCGTGGACGGTGACGGCACGCCGCGTGCGCGCAGCGACGCGCCGCCGGCGTCGAGATCGACGACCGCGAGCCCGCCCGGCTGCCGCTTCGCGCGTCGTTTCGCGAGCGCCGCGACCGATGCGATCTCGTCGCTGCCGTAGCGGATCGTGTCGCGCAGGCCGGGCGGCACGCCGACCGCGCCGATCGCCATCGTGACGAAGCCGAAGAACGCCGGGTTGCCGTGGCGGTCCTCGCCGTGCAGGCCGCCCGCGTCCTGGTCCGCCTGCGTGTAGAAGCGCAGCGCGCCCTGGTTGAAGCGGCGGATCGCGGTGGCGGCGCGGGTTTCCCAGTCGTCGCTCTGGAACAGCACCAGGAAATCGTCGCCGCCGACGTGCCCGAGGAAATCCCGCTTCGGGTCGCAGGCGTCGGCGAGCACGCTCGCCGCGAACTTCAGCACCTCGTCGCCCTGCCAGTAGCCGTACTGGTCGTTGAACGGCTTGAACTGGTTGAGATCGACATAGCACGCGTGGAACCCCGCGTCGCGTTCGAGCAGCCGGTCGATGTGCGCGCTGATCGGGATGTTGCCGGGCAGCGACGTCAGCGGATTCGCGTAGCGCGCCGCCTCGATGCGCGCTTCCGTGACCGCGCGCACCAGGTTCTCGCCGGTGCCGAGCCCGAGATAGCGGCCATGCTCGGTGATCACGAAGCCGTCGGCGAGATAGCGCTGATCGTGGTTCGCGAGCAGCCGCACGAGCTGCTCGACCGGCGTCGCGTTCTCGATCAGCAGCGGCGCGTCGTTCGCGAACTGCAGGCACGGCTTCCTGCCGAACACTTCGCTGTGGTACGGCAGCGCGTGGCGATCCATGAAGTGGCGCCGGTTGACGAGCGCGATCGGCCGCGCGTCGTCGTCGACGAGCGCGACCGCGTGCAGCTCCGGCATCCGGTTGAACAGGTCGAGAACGTCGTTATTGGTCGCGTCGCGCGGCAGCGCGGGCGCCGCGACCAGCATCCGCGCGGCGACCGTGCCGCTCGAGTGCGATGTGCGGGCCGCGCGCGGCGTGCCCGGAAACACCGCGATGTGCGGCGTGCGGAGCGCGTCGCGCGCCGCGTGCTCGACGTCGCGCGCCGGCTGCGCGGCCGGGCGCCCGATCAGGAATCCCTGCACGCAGCTGATGCCCATGTCGCGCACGACGATCAGGTCGGCCTCGTTCTCGATGCCCTCGGCGATCAGCCGCGCGCCGCTCGCGTGTGCGAAGTGCTGCATCGCCTTGACCGCCTCGAATTTCAGCGGATCGCGCGCGATGTCGTGGATGAAGAAGCGGTCGATCTTCACGACGTCGGGATGCAGTCGCAGCCACAGGTTCATGCTGGCGTTCGCGGTGCCGTAGTCGTCGAGCGCGAACTGGACGCCCGCTTCGCGCACCGACGCGATCGCCGGCACGAAATCCTCGATGTCGTGAATCGCGTTCTGTTCGGTCAGCTCGATCACGATGCGCTCGACGGCGAACTGCGCGCGAGCGAGCAGCGCGCGGGCGCGCCCGCGTTCGCGCGTGAGCGCGAGGATTGCGGCCGCGCTGAAGTTCAGGAACAGCTTGCCGTCGCAGCCGAGCGCCGCGAACGCGTCGATGCAGGTCGCGGCGGCCGCATGTTCGAGCGCGACAGTTGCGCCTTCGCGCGCGGCCTGCGCGAACAGCGCGGCGGGCGTCTCGAGCGTGCTGCCGCGCGGGCCGCGGATCAGCCCTTCGTAGCCGAAGATGGCGCCCGCGCCAAGATCGACGATCGGCTGAAAGACGGCGGCGAGCGCGCGATCCGCGATCAATCGGGCGATGGTCGCGGGTTCGGGGGCGGCGGTCGAGGACATGGGCGGAGCGGCTGAAACGACGAATCGTCTAGCTTAACGGCCGCGCCGAGCGGGACTTGAATGAACTTTTCGTGAAGCGATGCACCGCCGCGATGCACCGCCGCGATGCACCGCCGCGATGCGTCGCGCGGCGGCGCCGCATGGGGGCAGCGCTTGGCCTGTGCCGAGCGCTGCAGGCGGGTCAGTGCTTGCCTGCGTTGAGCGCCGCGCGCGGGCCGGCGGTGGCGCCGTTCGCGTCGCGCTCGCGGCCCGGGGCGCGCGAGCCCCAGCGCTGCGCGAGCGCCGCGCAGGTCATCAGCTGGATCTGGTGGAACAGCATCAGCGGCAGCACGATCGCGCCGACCGCATGTGCGGAGAAAATCACCTTCGCCATCGGCACGCCGGAGGCCAGGCTCTTCTTCGAGCCGCAGAAGACGATCGTGATCTGGTCGGCGCGACTGAAGCCGAGCCGCTTGCTGACGAACGCGGTGAGCACGAGCGCGATCGCCAGCAGCGTCACGTTGACGACCAGCAGCCCGCCGAGCGCGCGCGGCGGAATCTGGTGCCAGAGCCCCTGGTTGACCGCCTCGCTGAACGCGACGTAGACGACGAGCAGGATCGATCCCTGGTCGACGAAGCGCAGCACGCCTCGATTGCGGTCGATCCACGCGCCGATCACGGGCCGCAGCAGCTGCCCGGCGATGAACGGCACGAGCAGCTGCATCACGATGCTGCCGACCGTGCTCCACGGCGACGCGGACGCGGCGGATTGCGACGTGATCATCAGCCCGACCAGCGCCGGCGTGATGAAGATCCCGAGCAGGCTCGACGCCGATGCCGAGCAGACGGCGGCGGGCACGTTGCCCTTCGCGATCGACGTGAACGCGATCGACGACTGCACGGTGGACGGCAGCGTGCAGAGGAACAGCACGCCCGCGTACAGCGCCGGCGTGACGAGCGGCTGCAGCACCGGCTTCAGCGCGAGGCCGAGCAGCGGGAACAGCGCAAAGGTGCTCGCCAGCACGACCGCGTGCAGGCGCCAGTGCGTCGCGCCGGCGACGACCGCTTCGCGCGACAGCTTCGCGCCGTGCAGGAAGAACAGCAGGCCGACCGCGATGTTGGTCGCCCAGTTGAACGCGTGCGCGGCGGCGCCGTGGCACGGCAGCAGGCTCGCGAGCACGACGGTGCCGACGAGGGCGAGCGTGAAGTTGTCGGGGAGGAAACGGGGACGGGCCATCGGAATCTCGTTCGATACGACAGGGAACGCGTGCCGGGCACGCGACGAATGGGCGTATTGTCCCGGTTGCTCATTCAATAGGCAAATTCATTGTATGAATCGATTGATGAGTTTGTTGCATGTTCCGGCCCGGAATTCCCGGCTGCGCGGCGGCGAAAAAAGGCCCCGGAACGGACGTCCGCGATCGGTCTCCGTCATGGAAAAAGTCAGCGGTAACACGGTGTTACACCGGTGCCCGCGGCCTAACACTTTTCGGCTCGACACACTTTCGCCCCGCTCATACATTACTGCTGGACGGCTTGCGCCCCTCTCGGGGGGCGCGCGCCGAGGCGTGCAATCAGGCATGGAACGATGACGGAACGGGTGAAGCGGAAGATCGGACGATGGGTGGCGGGCGCGCTGGGCGTGCTGCTGATGCCGCTCGCGCTCGCGCAGCCCCCGCACGGCGGGCACGGCGGCGGTGGCGCGCATGCGTACGGTTCCGAGCCCGGCGGCCATGCGGGCTGGCGCCGCGATCCTTTCGCGGGCGGCGGCCGCGAGCGCGGCGGCGCGCGGCTCGGCATGAACGGCTACGGCTCGCGCTGGGGGCTGCGGCCGACGCCATCGTACGGCCATTACGCCACGCGGAGCCCGTACCGTCCGATCAGCGCCGATGCGCGCCAGATGCCGCATCCGCCGGGCAGCGCGAACGTACCGGTACGCAACGGTTCGATCCGCGCGGACGTCGCGCGCTACAACGAGGAGCGCGGCGGCCGACCGATGCCGCCGCCCCGCTCGCAGGAAGAGCCCGCGCGCTCGCCATTCTTTTCGCCGTTCTACCGAAACTGAGCGCGACGCGGGCCCCGTGCCCGCCGGTTGATGCGATTTCGCCACAGTCGCGCGCAGATTTTCGCCGTTTCCCCGTCACATTGCGCTATCTTTCGCGCCCGGCTCGCGCGGCTTGCGTCGTGCGAGCCGAAGTGCCGTCGATGCCGGCGCGCCGCCGCCGCGCATGACGCGCCGTGCGCGGCCGCCGCCTGCGCGCCTGCCTGTCCCCGTATCACCACCGCGAAGTCGATGCCGCCGCTCTACCCGCAATAAAAGCCGTCGTTTCCGACTGGCTTCGTGATCCGAAAAGATGGCCGCGCCCCGGCCCGACGCACGCACTGACCTCATAACAACGACGCGTGCGCCGCTCGCTTCGATTTCGACAATACCTGGAGATCCCATGCATTCATTCGCTGGCCGTGCGCAGGGCGCGGCCGTCATGCTGATCGCGGCCGCCGCGTGCGCCGTCGCCGTTCCCGCCCGCGCGCAATCGAGCGTGTCGCTCTATGGTCAGGTGGACGAATGGATCGGCGCGCAGAAGTTTCCGGGCAGCGAGCGCGCATGGGGCATCCAGGGCGGCGGCATGTCGACGTCCTACTGGGGCGTACACGGCTCCGAGGATCTCGGCGGCGGCTATCAGGCGATCTTCACGATCGAGAGCTTCTTTCGCGCGGAGAACGGCCATTACGGCCGCTTCGACGGCGACACGTATTTCGCGCGCAACGCGTACGTCGGCATCAATTCGCCATACGGCACCGTGACCGCCGGCCGCCTGACGACGCACCTGTTCCTGTCGACGATCCTGTTCAATCCGTTCTTCGACTCGTACGAATTCTCGCCGATGGTCTATCACGCGTTCCTCGGGCTCGGCACGTATCCGGCCTATCCGAGCGATCAGGGCGCGGTCGGCGACTCGGGCTGGAACAACGCGGTGTCGTACACGTCGCCGAACCTCGCGGGCTTCACCGCGGGCGCGATGTACGCGTTCGGCAACCAGGCCGGCGGAAACGGCGCGAAGAAGTGGAGCGCACAGTTCAACTACGCGAGCGGGCCGTTCGCCGCGACTGCCGTCTACCAGTACGTGAACTTCAACAACAACGCGCAGGATCTCGGCGCGCTGGTCGCGGGGATGAAGGGGCAGGGCATCGCACAAGTCGGGATGACTTACGATCTGAAATACGCGAAGCTGTTCGGCCAGTACATGTACACGAAGAACGACCAGGCCAGCGGCGGCTGGCACGTCAACACCGCGCAAGGCGGCATGACGGTGCCGCTCGGCGCGGGGTGCGCGATGGCGTCGTATGCGTACTCGCGCGATGCGGGCGGCCTGAACCAGACCCGCCAGACCTGGGCCGTCGGCTACGACTATCCGCTGTCGAAACGCACCGACGTCTATGCCGCGTACATGAACGATCACCTGAGCGGCCTGTCGAACGGCAATAGCTTCGGCGGTGGCCTGCGGGCGAAATTCTGACGTGCGGCGCCGCGCATTTTCGTGGTGAACGCGCGTCGTCCGCGCCGTGCTGTTTTGCTTTTGTTGACCTTTCGATCACACAGCTTTTGCTAAAGTTGTCCGGAATTGAATCATCCGTTGGGATTGCGAGCCTGGATCGATGGATACCCTCGTCAGCATGAATGTGTTTCGCTACGTCGTCGAAGTGGGCAGCTTCGTCGGCGCGGCGGAGCGCATGCAGATGTCGGCGGCGATGGCGAGCAAGCACGTGATGCATCTCGAGCAGCAGCTCGGCGCGCGGCTGCTTCACCGCACGACGCGCCGCGTCGCGCCGACCGAGGCGGGGCGCGAATATTACGAGCGCCTCGTGCAGGCGCTGTCCGAGCTGGACGAAGCGGGCCAGGCGGTCAGCGCCGCGAGCGTCGTGCCGCAAGGTCGGCTGCGCGTGACGTCGCTGTCCGCGTTCGGGCTGCGGCACGTGATGCAGGCCGTGACCGACTACGCCGCGCACTATCCCGAGGTCACGGTCGAGATCACGCTGTCCGACCGTGTCGTCGAATTGATCGACGAAGGCTATGACGTCGCGGTGCGGGCCGCGCCGGGCGGCCTCAAGTCGTCGTCGCTGGTCGCACGGCAGATCGCCACCGCGCACATCCTGCTTGTCGCGTCGCCCGACTACCTCGCGAAGCGCGGCACGCCGGAGACGATCGCCGATCTGGCCCGGCACAACTATTTGCGCCGCGAGCCGAACGCGTCGTCGCTCGATTCGATGGTGCTCGACGCGGCCGCCGCGTCGCGCGTGAGCCTCGCCGGCAACCTGATCGTCAACCACCTCGAAGGCTTGCGCGAGGCCGTGCTCGGCGGTGCGGGCATCGCGCTGCTCGGCACCGAAGTCGCCGGCGACGACATCGAGGCGGGCCGCCTCGTGCCGGTGCTGCTCGACGCGGTGCCGCCGCGCGAGCTGCCGATCTACGCGGTGTATGCGAGCCGCCGTCACGTGTCGGCGAAGGTGCGCTCGTTCGTCGATTTCCTCGTCGCGCGCTTCGAAGGGCAGTCGCTGTGCCCGTCGATCGAGGCGCGGCTGCGCGTGCGGCCGATCACGCGGATCAAGCGCGCCGGTTGATCGCCGCGTCGCCCACCGCACCGCACCACCGCACCACCGCACCACCGCACCACCGCACCACCGCACCACCGCACCACCGCACCACCGCGCGCGTATTAGCGCGCGATCCCGAGCCGCGCGCGCGTCTCGTCGTATTCGCGCTTCAGGCGCGCGACGAGCGTCGCGACGCTGGGCAGGTCGTCCATCAGGCCGACGCCCTGGCCCGCGCCCCAGATATCCTTCCACGCCTTCGCCTTGTCGCTGCCGAAGTTCATCTTCGACTTGTCGGATTCCGGCAGCGCGTCCGGATCGAGCCCCGCCTTCTCGATGCTCTCGCGGATGTAGTTGCCGTGCACGCCGGTGAACAGATTCGTGTAGACGATGTCGGCGGCCGTCGCGCCGAGGATCGCGCGCTTGTAGTCGTCGATCGCGTGCGCTTCCTGCGTCGCGATGAAGCGCGTGCCCATGTAGGCGAGATCGGCGCCCATCGCCTGCGCGGCGAGGATCGAGCCGCCGTTCGCGATCGCGCCGGACAGCACGATCGGACCGTCGAAGATCCTGCGCACTTCACCGACCAGCGCGAACGGCGACGTGGTGCCTGCGTGGCCGCCCGCGCCGGCCGCGACGAGGATCAGCCCGTCGACGCCCGCGTCGAGCGCCTTTTGCGCGTGGCGCAGGTTGATCACGTCGTGCAGCACGATGCCGCCGTAGCTGTGCACCGCGTCGACGATCTCGCGCGCGGGCGCGCGCAGGCTCGTGATGAAGATCGGCACCTTGTGGTCGACGCACACGCGGACGTCGTGCTCGAGCCGCGCGTTCGACTGGTGGACGATCTGGTTGACCGCGATCGGGCCGATCACCGCATCCGGATGCTTCGCCCGGTGGTCGGCGAGTTCCGCCTGGATCTGCGTGAGCCACTCGTCGAGCAGCTCGGCGGGGCGTGCGTTGAGCGCCGGAAACGAGCCGACGATGCCGGCCTTGCATTGCGCGAGGACGAGTTCCGGATAGCTGACGATGAACATCGGCGACGCGATGACGGGCAGCGTCAGATGCTGCAGGACGGCGGGCAGTGCCATGTTGTGTCTCCATTGTCGACCAGGGTTGGCGCTTTGGCGCTTGTGTCGGCCCGGCCCAAAGTGCATCGGCACTTGTCGCGGGTCCGTGCTTCGCACACTGGCCTCATGCAAAGCGGATCGTGCCGGCCGCGGCCGCGCGAACGGCGCCGTGAATGCAGCCGATGCGCGGCGGCCGGACAGCCGGTGAAGCATGGTGTTGCGAACGACCGTTCGATTATAGGCGAGCTTCGCGGCGCGCGTGGCGCGCGGGCAATCGAGCGAGTCCTCGGTTTCCCTGATTCCGGCCGCGGGCACGCTGTGCGGCGGCGCGCACGCGCCTACAATGGCCGCACGACAAACCAACGAGAAACCACACCATGTCGTTCGAGGCATTCGCACCGTTTCGCGTAGCGGTGCAGGACACCGACATCTTCGGCGTCAAAGGAGGCGCGGGGCCGCCGCTGCTGCTGCTGCACGGCCATCCGCAGACCCACATGATCTGGCATCGCGTTGCGGCGACCCTCGCGCGCCACTTCACGGTGATCGCGACCGACCTGCGCGGCTACGGCGCGTCGGGCAAGCCGACGAGCGATCCTCAGCACACACCTTACTCGAAGCGCGCGATGGCCACCGATCAGGTCGCGGTGATGCGGCATTTCGGCTTCACGCGCTTTTACGTGTGCGCGCACGATCGCGGCGCGCGCGTCGCGCACCGGATGGCGCTCGATCATCCGGACGCCGTCGAGCGCATGCTGCTGCTCGACATCGCGCCGACGCTCGCGATGTACGAGAAAACCGATCGCGCGTTCGCGACCGCGTATTTCCACTGGTTTTTCCTGATCCAGCCCGAGCCGTTGCCGGAGACGCTGATCGGCGGCAACACCGATGCGTACATCGAGCGCGTGATGGGAAACCGCTCGGCCGGCCTCGCGCCGTTCGAGCCCGAGGCGCTGCGCGCGTATCGCGATGCGCTCGCGCAGCCGGGGGCGGTGCATGCGATGTGCGAGGACTACCGCGCATCGGCGACGATCGACCTCGAGCACGACCGTGCGGATCTCGAACGCGGCAACAAGGTTGCGTGCCCGCTGCGCGTGCTGTGGGGCGAGAACGGCATCGTCGCGCGCTGTTTCGATCCGCTCGACGAGTGGCGGCAGGTCGCCCGCGACGTCAGCGGCCGCGCCATCGAATGCGGGCACTACATTCCCGAGGAAGCGCCGGTGCCGTTGATCGAGGAAGTGCTCGCGTTCTTCGAGGCGCGCGACCCGTCGCGCTGACGCGCGGCGGCGTGTCAGCGTGCCGCAGGAATCCGTAGGGAAAGACCTGATGCGATGCCGCACGCGCCGACCGTATGATTCGTCCTGTGACGTTGATCACGTTCACGGGATTCCGAAATCCAGATTGCCGTTCGACCGTCAGGCTGAACGGCATTTTTTTATGCGTCGCTGCTGCTGGCCGCGCCTGTGCGCCGGCCGGCGAGCACCGCCAGCACCGCGCGCTTCGCGTCGTCGTCCGACGCGCGCCATCCCTTGATTTCCTCGCGCGTGCGCAGGCAGCCCGCGCACCAGCCGGTGCCCGGATCGATCCGGCACACGCCGGTGCACGGCGACGCGACCGTGACGACCGACGCGTCGCTCATGCGGTTTCCCGCAGCGCGACGTCGGCGACCGGCGCGCCGGTCAACGCGACGAGCTCCTGCGGCGACAGGTTGAACACCGCATGCGGATGGCCGGCGGCGGCCCACAGGCTGTCGAGTTCGAGCAGGTCGGCATCGATCAGCGTGACCGGTTCGACCGCGTGCCCGATCGGGCACACGCCGCCGATCGCGTAGCCGGTGTTGTCGCGCACGAATTTCGCGTCCGCTCGGCCGATCTCGCCGACCTGCGCGGCGACCTTCTTCTCGTCGACACGGTTCGCGCCGCTCGCGACCACCAGCACCGGCGCGTCGTCGGCGCGGCGCCGGAACAGGATCGACTTCGCGATCTGCGCGACCGAGCAGCCGAGGCCGGCCGCCGCCTCGGCGGACGTCTTGCCCGTTTCGGCAAGCATCACGATGCCTTTCGCATGGCCGCGCTCGCGCAGCAGCAGCGCGACGCGGCGCGCGGAATCGGGGAGGGAATCGAATGGAGCGGGTGTTGCCATGTTCTGGTATCCGTTGAAAGTGCGATGCGCGAGCGTCAGACGCAAGGCTGTGCGTCGGCCGCGCTTTGCGCTTTCGCGATCAGCGCGCGGCCCGCACGCGACGCGTTCGCGCGGCCGATCGCGTTCGAGATGAACTCGCCGGCCGCGACGACCTGCGCGAGATCGACGCCGGTGTCGATGCCGAGCCCCTGCAGCAGGTACAGCACGTCCTCGGTCGCGACGTTGCCGGTCGCGCCCTTCGCGTACGGGCAGCCGCCGAGGCCCGCGACCGACGCGTGGAAGATCTCGATGCCTTCGAACAGCGCCGCGTAGATGTTCGCGAGCGCCTGCCCGTAGGTGTCGTGGAAGTGCCCGGACAGCCGCTCGCGCGGAAACACGCGCGTGACGGCGGCGAGCACTTCGCGCGTGCGGCGCGGCGTGCCGACGCCGATCGTGTCGGCGATGTCGATCTCGTCGCAGCCGAGCGCCGCGAAGCGCTCGACGACGTCGACCACCGACGCGACCGGCACTTCGCCCTGGTACGGGCAGCCGAGCGCGCACGACACGCTGCCGCGCAGCCGCAGGCCCGCGTCCTTCGCGGCCTTCGCGACCGGCTCGAAGCGCGCGATGCTCTCGGCGATGCCGCAGTTGATGTTGCGCTGCGAGAACGCTTCGCTCGCCGCGCCGAAGATCACGACTTCGTCCGCGCGCGCGGCGAGCGCATTCTCGAAGCCTTTCAGGTTCGGCGTGAGCACCGAGTAGATCGTCCCCTCGCGCCGTTCGATGCCGGCCATCACGTCGGCGCCGTCGGCCATCTGCGGCACCCATTTCGGCGACACGAACGATGCCGCCTCGATGTTGCGGAAGCCGGCGCGCGACAGGCGGTCGACCAGCGCGATCTTCACGTCGGTCGGCACGAAGGTCTTCTCGTTCTGCAGGCCGTCGCGCGGGCCGACTTCGACAATCTTCACGGCTGAGGGGAACGTCATGGTTGTCTCCTGTTTTTGGAATGCATGGAATTCAGTAGCCGCGCGCGATGTCGACGACGCCGCTGACCGGCTCGCCGCGCTCGAGCGCGCGAATCTTGCCCGCGATCTGCTCGATCGCCTCGGCGCGCAGCGTTTCCGCCGAGCAGTGCGGCGTGATCGTGATGCGCGGCGTGCGCCAGAACGGATGATCGTCCGGCAGCGGCTCGTGCCGGAACACGTCGAGCGTCGCGGCGGCGATGCGGCCGCTCGCGAGCGCGTCGAGCAGGTCGGCGTCGACGAGATGTGCGCCGCGCGCGACGTTGATCAGGTACGCGCCCGGTGCGAGACGCGCGAAGGTGCGCGCGTCGAGCAGGCCGTCGGTGTCGGGCGTGCTCGGCAGCAGGTTGACGAGCACCTTCACGCCGTCGACGAATGCGTCGAATTCCGCGTCGCCCGCATAGGTCGCGATGCCGTCGATCCGTTTCGGGCTGCGGCTGTAGCCGCGCACCGGCAGGCCGAGTGCGGCGAGCGCGCGCGCGACCTGCGCGCCGAGCACGCCGAGACCGAGTACGCCGACGGTGAAGGTCGCGCGCGGATGCGGCTCCAGCACCTGCCAGCGGCGCGCGCGCTGCAGCGCTTCGTATTCGTCGAAGCGGCGCAGGTAGCGCAGCACTGCGTGCGTCACATATTCGACCATTTGCTGCGCCATGCCGGAATCTTCGAGGCGCACCAGCGGCACGCGCGGCGGCAGCGTGCCGGGATGCGCGCGTTCGAGCGCGAGCAGCGCGTCGACGCCCGCGCCGAGATTGAATATCGCGCGCAGGCCGTCGCGCGGCGCGAACAGTTCACGCGGCGCGCGCCACACGAGCGCGTAATCGGCGGCGGCCGCGTCGCCCGGCTGCCAGGCGCGCAGCTCGGCGTCGGGCAGCGCCTGCGCGAGCTCGGCGCGCCATGCGTCGGCTTCCTGGTAAGGCGAGTAGAACAGGACCTTCATGCCGGTCACTTCGCGAACAGCTGGCCGATATCGGCGAAGGCCTTGAATTCGAGTGCGTTGCCGCACGGATCGAGGAAGAACATCGTCGCCTGCTCGCCGACTTCGCCCTTGAAGCGGAGGTGCGGCTCGATCACGAAGCGGATCTGCGCGGCCTTCAGCTTGTCGGCGAGCGCGTGCCATTCGTCCATCGACAGCACGACGCCGAAATGGCGCACCGGCACGTCGTCGCCGTCGACCGGGTTGACCGCGCTCCTGCCGGTTTCGTCCGGCGCGAGGTGCGCGACGAGCTGGTGCCCGAAGAAGTCGAAATCGACCCAGTGAGAGGAACTGCGCCCTTCGGGGCACCCGAGCAGCTCGCCGTAGAACGCGCGCGCGTCGGCGAGGCTCGACACGGGGAAGGCGAGATGGAACGGGCGCAGCGCGCCGGTGGGCATAGCGGGCATCGGGCGTCTCCTGAATGAAGACCTCATTCTACGGGTTTACGGTGCCGTGGCGGATTGCCCCGTCGCCCGCCGAAATGCAAAGCACAATAAATTGGTTCGGCCGCCGCGCGCCGCGCGTCACAATCGTTCCCAGTCATCCTGGTAGCGAGGGCAATCATGCGCGCATGCAGCAAATCGGCCTGGCCGCCGCGGCTTGTGACCGTCCCCGGCCTGCACGGCAGCGAGGGGGCGCACTGGCAAAGCTGGCTCGAGCGGCAGTATTCGCGCTCGCTGCGTGTCGAGCAGGACGATTGGGATGCACCGCACCTGGCGCGCTGGGCGCAGTCGGTGCGCGCGCTCGTCGAACGCGAGCGCGGGCCGTTCGTGCTCGCCGCGCACAGCTTCGGCTGCCTCGCTGCCGCGCACGCGCTCGCGCAGTGGCCGCACGCGGGCGACATCGTCGGCGTGCTGTTCGTCGCGCCGGCCAGTCCGGCCAAGTTCACGTTCGCCGGGCCGTTCGACGCGCGGCGTCTGGGCGTGCCGTCGATCCTGATCGGCAGTGAAAGCGATCCGTGGATGCCGCTCGCCGACGCGCGCACGCTCGCGCAGCGGCTCGGCAGCGCGTTCGTCAACCTCGGCGACGCGGGACACATCAACACCGCGGCCGGCTTCGGGCCGTGGCCGCGTGCGAAGTATTTCGTCGATACGCTCGTCCATTGCGCGGCGCCGCTGCGGTTTCGCGACGACGCGGAGGAATGGGGCGGCGTGTCGGGGCCTCTTCAGGCGCTCACGGCGGTGATCTGAACGCGGGGAGTGGGTCGCCGCGGTGCCCCATCGGGCAGCCGCGTGGCCGCGCTTGTCCCTTGCCGGATTCGCGCCTCCAGCGTGCTCGCGGGATGCCGCGTCAGCGTTACGCGCATGAGGCCGCGGCAGCGTCCTGCGTGTGAGGCAGGCGTTGCAGCGGGCCGAACGAACCGATCGAATCGTCCGGTTCGCGCAACCCGTCCGCCGCGCCGCTCAGGCCGGCGTGCCGCTGTCTTCCTCACGCCGCAGCGCGGCAACGTGCGCGACGAGCCGCGCGCGCAGCGCATCGCTCGCCGGCACGAACGGCAGGCGCAGGCCATCGTCGAACCAGCCTTGCGCGGCGAGCAGCGCCTTGACGGGCGCGGGGTTCGGCTCCGCGAACAGATCCGCGACGAGCGGCTGCAACGCCGCGGCGAGACGCCGCGCGGCTGCAAACTCGCCATCGCGCAGCAACGCGTAGATGCGCACGTGCCACTCCGGCAGCACGTGCGCGCTGCTCGCGATCGTGCCGTGCGCGCCCGCGCACAGGGCGGCGAAGTTCTGGTTGTCGTCGCCGGAGAACACCCGCAGCGGCGTGTCGTGGACGAGCCGCATCATCCGGTCGATGCTCCCGCCGCACTCCTTGACGCCCGCGACGCGCGGGTCGCGCGCGAGCGCGCCGAGCGTGTCCAGTTCGACGTTCACGCCGGTGCGGTACGGGATGTTGTAGACGATGAGCGGCAGGTCCGACGCTTCGACGATCGCTTCGATGTGCCGCCGGATGCCGTCCTGCGTCGGACGCACGTAGACCGGCGGAGTCGCGAGCAGGCCGTCGGGGCGCAGCGCGGCGAGCTCGCGCGCACGCGCGGCGGCCATGTGCGTCGCGCTGGCCGTCAGCCCGAGCACGATCGGGTGATCCGGCACCGCGTCGCGCAGCGTCGCGAAGACCGCGTCCTGTTCGTGCGGATCGAGCAGCGCGCCTTCGCCCGTCGTCGCGCCGGCGATGAAGCCGGCGATGCCGACCTGCGCGTAGTGGCGCGCGAGCCGGGCGAGCGCCGCGTGGTCGACTTCGCCGTGATGGAACGGCGTGACGATCGGCAGCCAGATTCCTTCGAAACGTGTATGCATGTTGAGCCTCATGGTGGATACGGATGGTGGGAAACCGTTCCGCCGGCGGATTGCCGGAGCGAGGCGTGCGAGCGAGGAAGAAAAAACGAACCTGCGTGCATCCCGTCCGGCGATCGCCTGACGGGACGCGACATCCCCGTCAGTCGAGGAGCCGTTTTTTGAGTTTCAGCCCGGCCGCGCGCGCGCCTGCCGCGACGGCGGCAATGAGCGGGAGCGAGCGCAGGTGAGCGGACATGGATGAACCGGGAAAGGGGCTGAACGGGGATCTTAGCATTCCCGGCGGCAGTGTGTGAGATGAGATGACGGGATGGCACGCGACCGGCGGCGCATGGCGTGAGCAGCACGTGAGGCGCGGGCGAACCGTTCGAGCCGAACGAATTCGACTCACCACGTGTATGCCAACCGCCTAGCTCACAAGCGTTGAATCCTCATGACGTTTCACGTGAACGCTCTATGCTAATTCCGCAGCGCCGCAATTTTCGTACTTTTCTTATAGACGCACCAGTATTGTCATTACACCATTGATTTGTATTGAATAATGAATGACTTTGTCGCCAATTTTTGGAGGCGATCCGCAACTCCTGAGTCGGCAGAAGAGGGGGGTGGCAAGGGTGGGTTATTCCTGAAATTATTTGCCGGGCGATGCTGCGTGGTTGCGCAGTCGTAATCGATCAATGTGAGCTTTTCTTTTATGTCATAAAAGACCTTATTTAAGAAGTGGGTGGGGGCTGTGTTGCGTATGGGTGAGTCTTCATCGGAGGATGCAAAAATTTTATTTTCTAAACATCGGGGGTTATGTGGCTTCTGAAAAATTTGACATGGTTAAGTTCTCGTCGAAGGTTCGCGATCTTCTTTCGAGTGAGATAGACGTTGTTGTTGGAAATATGGAGGTCATACCTCTCGCCGAGAAGTTATATAAATTGGTTCGGGCTCAAGCGTACAACGAAGGACTGGCAGCAGCAAAGGCGGTCATCGAGCAAAAGATGCTTAACTTGTCTGACGAGTTGGATGTTCTGGCGCAATATGAATAATGAGTATTCGCTGCTGGATGTAAGGGCGGTCTGGATCGATTCTTATCGGAAGGGGTTGCTTGACTGGCTCTCGTATCTTGAGTCTCCTTTCTTTTTTGTGAGAAGAGGGGATAAGGTAATGTCGAGGCGTGAGCAATTGGCGGTCATGGAGAGAAGTCGATCGGCCTCATTATTTGGATTGGCTGGTGACCTTGATTTTAATGAGTCTATAGAGGAAATTCGTGATTTTTCGGGTTGGTCAACCGTGTTTGGGTCGGCTACGTTTTCCAGAAAGGGAGAGGTCGTAGGAAAGTATCGATTCTTCGAGCTGTGGCTTATTTCAGAGGGGCGGTGGCAGATTGCATCGCTTTGTTATGATGATATTCCATTGGGCTAGGGAAGCTAGCCCGTTGGAATTCCAGGAAGGTGCCATCCCATTGGATGAGTTATTGGGCTTTGGTGGAAAATATCGACGCACTGGGTGCATCGAGCGTGCCTTCGGCTGGATGGTTCGCTGGCGTCGTCTGGTGCGCGACTATGAGCAACGCGCCGATGTGTCCGAGGCCACGACCCATGTCGTGATGGGTAGGTTGCTACGCAGAACCGCTCATCCTTGAATTTTCAAACGGGCCCTAAGCAGATTTCCTCCTTTGCTTTCCACGACAGATTGGAAGGCCCGGCCCGATCGGCCGCTAGAATTTCCGCTTACGTTTGCATGACACGGCGCACCGCCGTCACGAATCCATCACTCTAGGCAGGACATATCAGATGAAACATACGAAGGGGATCGGCCGCCGTCTGCTGACGGGCGCGGCGGCCGCGCTGCTGGTCGCGGCCGGGGCCGCGCGGGCCGACACGTCGCTGCTGAACGTCTCGTACGACGTGACGCGCGAGCTGTACAAGGACATCAACGCGAGCTTCGTCGCCGCGTACAAGCAGAAGACGAGCGAGACCGTGACGGTCAGGCAGTCGCACGGCGCGTCGAGCGCGCAGGCGCTGTCGGTGCTGCAGGGGCTGCAGGCCGACGTCGTGACGATGAACCAGCCGAACGACATCGACCTGCTCGCCGAGCGCGGCCAGCTGCTGCCGAAGGACTGGCGCGCGCGGCTGCCGGACAACAGCTCGCCGTACTCGACGACGATGGTGTTCCTCGTCCGAAAGGGCAACCCGAAGCAGATCAGGGACTGGAGCGATCTCGCGAAGCCGGGCGTGCAGGTGATCATCGCCAACCCGAAGACGTCGGGCAATGGCCGCTACGCGTACCTGGCCGCGTGGGGCTACCAGAAGCTGAAGGGCGCGACCGACCAGCAGGCGCTCGATTTCGAGAAGGCGATCCTGCGCAACGTGCCGGTGCTCGACTCCGGCGGCCGCGGCGCGACGACGACGTTCACGCAGCGCGGCATCGGCGACGTGCTCGTCACGTTCGAAAACGAGGTCGCGCTGATGGACACCGGCGCGTCGGGCGCGCAGTTCGACGCGGTGTATCCGTCGGCGAGCATTCTCGCCGAGCCGCCGGTGGCGGTCGTCGACAAGGTGGTCGACAAGAAGGGCACGCGGAAGGTCGCGCAGGCGTACCTCGAGTATCTGTACACGCCGGCCGCGCAGGAGATCATCGCGCAGCACCATCTGCGTCCGCGCGATCCGAACGTGCTGAAGAAGCATGCGGCGGAGTTCAAGCCGCTGAAGACGTTCAGCGTCGAACAGGTGTTCGGCAGCTGGGCGAACGCGCAGAAGACGCACTTCGCGGATGGCGGGACGTTCGACCGGGTGGTCGTCGACCGGAAGTGACACGCCGAAGGCCGGCGGCGCGCGCCGTCGGCCTTTCATCGCGCGCCTCGGCGCATTCCCGCCCCGCATCCCCCGTGCTACGCTCGTCGCTTCCCGTCTGCAGCGATGCGCGATGAACGTCGATCCTTCCCCCCTTCCACCCCGAGGCCGAGGCCGCACGATCTGGTCGGGCACCCGCCACGTGGTCGCGTACGGCATGCCGCCGCTCGGCTGGCGCGACCTGTACCACCATGCGCTGACGGTCAGCTGGCCGGCGTTCTTCCTGTCGCTCGCGGTGATGTTCCTCGTCATCAACGGACTCTTCGCGAGCCTGTACATGCTCGGCACCGCGCCGATCGCGAACCTGGCGCCGGGCGGGTTCGGCGGCGCGTTCTTCTTCAGCGTCGAGACGCTCGCCACCGTCGGCTACGGCGACATGCACCCGCAGACGGTGTACGCGCACCTGGTCGCGACGTTCGAGATCTTCATCGGGATGTCGGGGATCGCGCTGGCCACGGGGCTCGTGTTCGCGCGCTTCTCGCGGCCGCGCGCGAAGTTCCTGTTCGCGCGCAGTGCGATCGTTCGGCCGCTGAACGGCCGGATGACGCTGATGGTGCGGGTCGCGAACGCGCGCCAGAACGTGATCGCCGAGGCGCGCGCGAAGCTGCGGCTGATGCGCGTCGAGGGCACGCGGGAAGGCTATACGCTGCGCAAGATCCATGACCTTGCGCTCGTACGCAGCGAGCATCCGGTCTTCCTGCTCGGCTGGAACCTGATGCACGTGATCGACGAAACGAGCCCGCTGGCCGGCGACACCGCCGAATCGCTCGCCGCGTGCGACGCGCAGTTGCTGATCACGATCGAAGGCTCGGACGAGACGACGTCGCAGGTGATGCAGGCGCGCTACACATGGGCGCACGGCGACATTCGCTGGTCTCACCGCTACGTCGATCTGATGCACGAAGAAGACGGCGTCGCGCACATCGACTACACGCGCTTTCACGACATCGAGCCGGTCGGGGACGATGCAGATACCGGCGTGCCGGGCGCGACCGCGCCCGACACCGCGCCCTCGTGCGACACGCCGGCTCCGGTCGCGACCGCAGCCACCGCAGCCACCGCAGCCACCGCAGCCACCGCAGCCACCGCAGCCACCGCAGCCACCGCAGCCGGTGCGGCCACCGCAGCCGGTGCGGCCACCGCAGCCGGTGCGGCCACCGCAGCCGGTGCGGCCACCGCACCCGGCACGCACCACGAAAGCGGCCCTCACGCGTGACGCAGCCGCCTCCTCACGCGTGATGCAGCAACCGCTCCGCTTCGCGCCGCTCGATCTCCATCGCGCGGCGGTAGCCGTCGCGGTCCTCCGCGCGCGCGACGTACTCGCCAAGCACGCCCTCGTGCGGCAGCAGGTGCGCGTCGAACGCGACCTTCAGCGTGCTCGCGAGCAGCAGGTCGGCGGCGGTGAAATGGCCGCCGACGAGCCACGGCGTATCGGCGAGGGTCTGAACGAGCGCGCGCTGCACGCGCGCGATGTCGCCCCAGCCGAACGCGACCGGGTTGCCTGACGCGCCGGTGAATTTCTCCGCCATCGCCGGCTCGACGCACGACGGTGTGAAGAACAGCCATTGCAGGAACCGGCCGCGCAGCGGATCGCCGGGCGCAATGCCGAGGCGTGTGCCGGGAAAGCGGTCGGCGAGATACAGCAGCACCGCGCCGGATTCGGCGAACGGCACGCCGCCGTCGTCGAGCGCGGGCAGCTTCGCCATCGGATTGACGCGCGTGAACGCGTCGCTGCCTTGTTCGTTCGCACGCAGGTCGATCGGCACCAGTTCGTACTGCGTGCCGATCTCCTCCAGCATCCAGAGCGCCCGGAACGCCCGGGTCTTCGGCCAGTAATAGAGTTTCATCACGCCTCCGCACGGTCGAGTGATCTTCCAGCGTACTCGATGCGCCGCCGCGCGGACAGGGGCGCCGACCCTCGTGCGATGACGTGCGCCGATTCGTCGCGCGGCGGCCAGGGCGTCGTGCGCCCGATCGACGATGCGCCGCCGGGGTGCGCGAAATTCTCCTCAATCCGGCCGTAAACGCTGCATGGTTCTTCTCGCTGGCCGCGCATTCGAGCAAGATAAGAAAAAAACATTCTCCGCGCGGCGCTAAAAAATAGAGACCATCCGGCTGCCCCCGCAAAGGGCGCGCAGCGGCGCACCGCGCCGCCCGCCACGGCAGCCCCAGAACAGCATAATCAGGAGACTTCCCCATGACCGCCCGCCTGCCCGTCGACGGCACGCCCGCTCTATCCGCCTATCGTCTGACCGACAACCTCACCGCGACGCGCGGCCGGATCTTCCTCACCGGCACGCAAGCGCTGGTGCGCCTGCTGCTGATGCAGCGCGCGGCCGATGCCGCGCAGGGCCTGAACACGGCCGGCTTCGTCAGCGGCTATCGCGGCTCGCCGCTCGGCATGGTCGACCAGCAGCTGTGGAAGGCGAAGAAGCTGCTCGATGCCGGCGGCGTGCGCTTCATGCCGGCGATCAACGAGGAACTGGGCGGCACCGCGGTGCTCGGCACGCAGCGTGTCGAGGCCGATCCGGAGCGCACCGTCGATGGCGTGTACGCGATGTGGTACGGCAAGGGGCCGGGCGTCGATCGCGCGGCCGACGCGCTGAAGCACGGCAACGCCTACGGCTCGTCGCAGCACGGCGGCGTGCTGGTCGTCGCGGGCGACGATCACGGCTGCGTGTCGTCGTCGATGCCGCATCAGAGCGACTTCGCGATGATGGCGTGGCACATGCCGGTCGTGAATCCGTCGAACATCGCCGACATGCTCGAATTCGGCCTGTACGGCTGGGCGCTGTCGCGCTTCTCGGGCGCGTGGGTCGGCTTCAAGGCGATCTCCGAGACGGTCGAATCCGGCTCGACCGTCGATCTCGACGCGTTGCAGACGCAGTGGCCCGCGCCGGCCGGCTATACGCCGCCTGCGGGCGGCCTGCACAACCGCTGGCCCGATCTGCCGAGCCTGTCGATCGAAGCGCGCCTCGCGGCGAAGCTCGACGCGGTGCGCCACTTCGCGCGCACCCACAGCATCGACAAGTGGATCGCGCCCGCCGCGCACGCGAACGTCGGCATCGTCACCTGCGGCAAGGCGCACCTCGACCTGATGGAAGCGCTGCGCCGCCTCGATCTCACCGTCGCCGATCTCGAAGCGGCCGGCGTGCGGATCTACAAGGTCGGCCTGTCGTATCCGCTCGAGATGACGCGCATCGAAACCTTCGTCGACGGTCTCTCCGAAGTGCTCGTGATCGAAGAGAAAGGCCCGGTGATCGAGCAGCAGATCAAGGACTACCTGTACAACCGCGCCGACGGCGCACGCCCACGCGTGCTCGGCAAGCACGACGCCGACGGCGCGTGCCTGCTGTCCGATCTCGGCGAGCTGCGGCCGTCGCGGATCCTGCCGGTGTTCGCCGCGTGGCTCGCGCGCCACAAGCCGGCGCTCGACCGCCGCGCGCGCGTCGTCGATCTGGTCGCGCCGCAGATCCTGTCGAACGAGGCGGACGCGGTGCGCCGCACGCCGTATTTCTGCTCGGGCTGCCCGCACAACACGTCGACGAAGGTGCCGGAAGGCTCGATCGCGCAGGCCGGCATCGGCTGCCACTTCATGGCGTCGTGGATGGAGCGCGACACCACCGGCCTGATCCAGATGGGTGGCGAAGGCGTCGACTGGGCCGCGCATTCGATGTTCACGAACATGCGCCACGTGTTCCAGAACCTCGGCGACGGCACCTATTTCCACTCGGGCATCCTCGCGATCCGCCAGGCGGTGGCCGCGAAGGCGAACATCACCTACAAGATCCTGTACAACGACGCGGTCGCGATGACGGGCGGCCAGCCGGTCGACGGCAGCATCTCGGTGCCGCAGATCGCGCGGCAGGTCGAGGCGGAAGGCGTGTCGCGCTTCGTCGTGGTGTCCGACGAGCCGCAGAAGTACGACGGCCATCACGACCTGTTTCCGAAGGGCACGACGTTCCACCACCGCAGCGAGCTCGATGCTGTGCAGCGCGAGTTGCGCGAAACGCCGGGTGTCACCGTGCTGATCTACGACCAGACCTGCGCGGCGGAGAAGCGCCGCCGCCGCAAGAAGGGCGAGTTCCCCGACCCGGACAAGCGCCTGTTCATCAACGACGCGGTGTGCGAGGGCTGCGGCGACTGCGGCGTGCAGTCGAACTGCCTGTCGGTCGAGCCGCTCGAGACGCCGCTCGGGCGCAAGCGCCGGATCGACCAGTCGTCGTGCAACAAGGATTTCTCGTGCGTGAACGGCTTCTGCCCGAGCTTCGTGACGGTGGAAGGCGCGGCGCTGAAGAAGGCCGCGGGCGCGGCGTTCGACGAGGCGGCGCTCGCCGCGCGCGTCGGCGCGCTGCCGCTGCCGGCCACGCATCTCGACGCGGCGCCGTTCGACATGCTGGTGACGGGCGTCGGCGGCACGGGCGTCGTGACGGTCGGCGCGCTGATCAGCATGGCCGCGCACCTCGAAGGCAAGAGCGCGTCGGTGCTCGACTTCATGGGCTTCGCGCAGAAGGGCGGCTCGGTGCTGTCGTTCGTGCGGGTCGCCGCGCGCGACGAATGGCTCAATCAGGTGCGGATCGACACGCAGCAGGCGGACGTGCTGCTCGCGTGCGACATGGTCGTCGGCGCGAGCGCGGATGCGCTGCAGACGGTGCGCCACGAACGCACGCGGATCGTCGTCAACACGCACGCGATCCCGAACGCGTCGTTCGTGCAGAACCCGGATGCGAACCTGCACGCGGATGCGCTGCTCGCGAAGATGCGACACGCGGCGGGCGAGCGCTTCCTGTCGAGTTGCGACGCGCAGGCGCTCGCCGCGAAGTACCTCGGCGACACGATCGGCGCGAACATCCTGATGCTCGGTTTCGCATGGCAGCTCGGCCTCGTGCCGGTGTCGCTCGAGGCGATGATGCGCGCGATCGAGCTGAACAACGTCGCGGTGCCGATGAACAAGCTCGCGTTTTCGATCGGCCGGATGGCCGCGGGCGACCCGGCGGCGCTCGACGCGCTCTGGAACGCGCGCCATGCGGCGCCTGCGGCGGTGGCGGCCGAGACGCTCGGCGAGCTGATCGCCGACCGCGAGGCGCGTCTTGCCGAATACGGCGGCGCGCGCTACGCAGCGCGCTACCGCGCGCTGGTGTCGGCGGCGCGCGCGAAGGGCGACGATGCACTCACGCGCGCGGTCGCGGCGACGTTCTACCGGCTGCTCGCGGTCAAGGACGAATACGAAGTCGCGCGCCTGTACAGCGACGGCGCGTTCCGCACCGCGCTCGAAGCGCAATTCGAGGGCACGCCCGGCCAGGATTACCGCGTGAAGTTCAATCTGGCGCCGCCCGCGCTCGCGAAGGCGGGCCGCGACGGCGGCGCGCCGAAGAAGCGCGTGTTCGGCCAGTGGATGTGGCCGGTGTTCGGGGTGCTGGCGCGCGTGCGCGGCCTGCGCGGCACCTGGCTCGATCCGTTCGGCGGTACCGTCGAGCGCAAGATGGAGCGCGCGCTCGCCGACGACTACGAGGCGACCCTGGGCCGCGCGCTGGCGGTGCTGACGGCGGACAACGCGGCACGCGTCGCGCAGCTCGCCGAGCTGCATGCGCGCGTGCGCGGCTTCGGCCACGTGAAGCTGCGCAACCTCGCGGGCGTGAAGCGCGCGGAGCGCGAGCTGGCGATGCAGCTCGGCATCGACGCTGCGACGAGTGCGGCGGTGCAGCATGCGCTCGACGAGGTGAAGGGCGCGGGGACGCTGAAGGGCATCCCGGTCGTCGTCGCGAAGTAGCGCGGCGGCCAGCACAAGCCCGTTGCCGGCGTGAACGGGCACTGGCACCCGAATGGAAAACGGCGGCGCTCGCTTCGGCGGGCGTCGCCGTTTTCACATGCGCGCGCGCCGCGCGTCAGACCAGCCCTTTCTTGCGCGTGGACAGCGCCGTTTCCGACAGGTCGATCTCGCGGATCAGCTTGGTGAGGGTCTCGTCGCTGATCTTGTGCTCGCCGCGCATCCGGTACAGCACCGTGCGCTCCGCGCGCAGCGCGGCGATCCGCATCTGCAGCTCCATCGACTCCGCCAGCTTCGCCTGCGTGCGCGGCGTCGCGCCGCCGTCGGCGAGCGCGGCGAGGCGGCGGCGGTACAGGTCCATCACGCGCGCGGCGACGTCCGCGCAGCGCGCGGCGCCCGTTTCGTCGAGATCGGTGGCGATCGCGTCGTGCGCCGAATCGACCGCGCGGATCGCCGACTGCGCGGCGGCCGCGCGCGCGGCGCGCTCTTCCTCGGCGAGCGGATTGCGCGTCGAGCGCACGCCGCGCAGCAGCATCGGCAGGCCGACGACGGCCACCAGCAGCGAGCCGACGATCACGCCCGACGCGACGAAGATCGCGGTGTCGCGCCCGGCGAGCGGCGCGCCGTCGCTCAGCGCGACCGGGATTGACAGCACGCCGGCGAGCGTCACCGCGCCGCGCACGCCGCCGACCGTCATCACCGCGATCGTGCGCACCCCGGCCATCGTGCCGGCCAGCCCCTGGCGCGCCGCGCGGCGGCTCGCGAACCAGCGCAGCAGCCATACCCAGACGAAGCGGATCGCATAGAGCGCGCTCATGATCGCGAGCACGTGGACGATCATCATGCCGACCAGCGCGTCGCTCGTGTGATGCGCGTCGACGAGCGCGCGGCCGATGATGTGCGGCAGCTGCAGCCCGAGCATGATGAACACCATGCCGTTGAACACGAACTCGATCATCGCCCACGTGCTCTCCGCGCGCACCCGCGCGGCGACGGTGCTTTTGCGGGAGAAGCTGGTGTAATTCATCATCATCCCGGCCGACACCGCGGCCAGCACGCCGGACAGGTCCAGATGCTCGGCGAACAGGTACGCGGCGAACGGCACGAGCAGCGTCATCACGATACCGGGCGCCGGGTCGCCTTCCTGCTCGGCGTTCAGGAAGCGCGTCGACAGCGCGCTGAACAGCCACGCGACCGCCGCGCCCGTCGCGAGCCCGCCCGCGGCGACGATCAGGAACGTCACCGATGCGTCGCGTATCGAGAACATGCCGGTGAGCGCGGCCGCGACCGCGAACTTCAGCGCGACGAGGCCGGACGCGTCGTTCATCAGCGCCTCGCCTTCGAGGATGTGCATCAGCTGCGGCGGGATCCGCCCCTTTCCGGCGATGCCCGACAGCGCGACCGCGTCGGTCGGCGACAGCACCGCGGCCAGCGCGAACGCGACGGACAGCGGCAACTCGGGAATCAGCCAATGCGCGAAGTAGCCGACCGCGAGTACCGTGATGAACACGAGACCGAACGCGAGCATCAGGATCGCGCGGCGCTGCAGGTACAGCTCGCGCTTCGGAATCCGCCAGCCGTCCGCGAACAGCAGCGGCGGAATGAACAGCAGCATGAAGATCTCGGGGTCGAACGCCACGTGCAGGTTGAACTTCGGCCACGCGAGGATCGCGCCGAACGCGATCTGCATCAGCGGCAGCGGCGGCTGCCACGGCAGCACGCGGGTCAGCGCTCCCGACAGCGCGACGGTGAGCAGCAGGATCAGGACAGTGAAGACGATTTCCATCGATACGGCGGTCGGCAAATGAAACGATCGGACGAGTTTAGCGTGCTGTGCCGATGCATGACGCCAAGCGCCGCGGTGCGTCTGCACCGAAGTGGTGCGCGCGGCGTGCCCGACGACGGTGCGCAGGCCACGCGCGGGCCGCGCACGGCCGTGCCTCGACCGCGCACGGAGCTTGCTTAACCCTGACGGCAACGAAGATGAAAAGACCGAGGGTAGATCAATGAAACACTGCGAGACGCCTTGTTCGTCAGCCGCCGCGTCCGCCGGTATCAGGAGGAGGGCCGTTATGACGACCGCGCAACACGAGCGTCCCGTCACCGCGTCGCCGTATCGATTCGAGCGCGAGGTGACGTCCGGGTTCGAGCGCCTCGCGACGCAGCACCACGACCTGACGCTCACGAGCGTGTTCCAGCCGATTTTCAGCTTGTCGCACCAGCGTGCGGTCGGCTACGAAGCGCTGCTGCGCGCGCACGACACGCTCGACCGGCCGGTGTCGCCGCTCGACGTGTTCGGCGAGGCCGCGCGCCACGGCGAGCTGCTGCAGCTCGACCGGCTCGCGCAGGCGCTGCATCTCGAGAATTTCGCGCTGCTCGGCGCGGAGCGCGAGTGGCTGTTCCTCAACGTGCATCCGGGCGTGCTGACCGATCCGTTCCAGGCGGCGGCACTGATGGCGAACCTGAAGCGGCTCGGCATGCCGCCGCGACGGATCGTGCTCGAAGTGCTGGAGCAGCGCGCCGACGATATCGAGCGGCTGGCCGACGCGGTGCGCGAATTCCGCGCACAGGGCTTTCTGATCGCGCTCGACGATTTCGGCGCCGGTCACTCGAACATCGAGCGGGTCTGGCACCTGAATCCGGACATCGTGAAGCTCGACCGGATCATGCTGTCGCAGGCCGCGCACCGCGACGGGCTGACGGCGATCCTGCACGGGCTGGTCACGCTGCTGCACGAGGCGGGCAAGCTGGTGCTGCTCGAAGGGATCGAGACCGAGCACGAGGCGCAGATCGCGCTGTCGTGCGAGGCCGATTTCGTGCAGGGCTATTTCTTCGGCCGTCCGGCGCCGGGCCTGCCGGATGGCGCGGCGGCGAGCACCAGCATCGGCGAGCTGACCGAGCGGTTCCGCGTGCAGGCGGAAGCGCGCGAGCGGCGCGACGCGCAACGTCTCGCGCCGTATCTGCGCGCGTTCCAGCGCGCGGCGGAGCGGCTCGCGGCCGGCGAGGCGCTCGACGAGGTGTGCTGGAATTTCCTTGCGCTCGACGACGCGGCGCGCTGCTTCCTGCTCGACGCGCACGGGCGGCAGGCGGGCCGCAACGTCGTGCTGCGCGCCGATCGCGCAGTGCGCGAGGCACGCTTCCTGCCGCTCGCGGACGCGCAGGGCGCGAACTGGCTGCGGCGGCCGTATTTCCGCGGGGCGATCAGCGAGCCGGGCCGCGTGCAGGTGACCCGGCCCTATCTGTCGATCAACGAGGCGCAGCCGTGCGTGACGCTGTCGATCGCGTTGCGGATCGGCGATTCGCTGCGCGTGCTGTGCGGCGACATCGATTGGCCGGATACCGACGCGATGCCGAACGCGGCCGCATGACCGGCCACCGCGAGCGACGGTGAGCCCGCCGATGCGGGCGACGCGCACGGCGCCGGGCAGGCATCGGGCTGGCCATCCCGCGGGGCCGGGTGCGTCCCGGCCCTGGCGGGAAAGCGGCGTGCGCAGGGGGATGCGCGCGCCGCGCGGGCATTACGACGCCGCGCCGGGCTGCTCCGACTGGCTCGCGTTGATGCCGAGCCGCGCGAACAGGTTGCGGTCGCGCTCGGTCTGCGGGTTGCTGGTCGTCAGCAGCTGGTCGCCGTAGAACATCGAGTTCGCGCCGGCGAGGAAGCACAGCGCCTGCATCGCGTCGTCGAGCTGCTCGCGGCCGGCGGACAGCCGCACCATCGCCTTCGGCATCGTGATCCGCGCGACAGCGATCGTGCGGACGAACTCGAACGGATCGAGCGGCTCGACGTTCTCGAGCGGCGTGCCTTCGATTGCAACCAGGTTGTTGATCGGCACCGAGTCCGGATACGGATTCAGGTTCGCGAGCTGCGCGATCAGGCCGGCGCGTTCGCGGCGCGATTCGCCCATGCCGATGATGCCGCCGCAGCACACGTTGATGCCCGCGTCACGCACGCGGTCGAGCGTGTCGAGGCGTTCCTGGTAGCTGCGCGTCGAGATGATCTGGCCGTAGAACTCGGGCGACGTGTCGAGGTTGTGGTTGTAGTAGTCGAGGCCGGCGTCGGCGAGCTGCTGCGCTTGCGCGTCTTCCAGCATGCCGAGCGTCATGCAGGTCTCGAGACCCATTTCCTTCACGCCGCGAACCATCGCGGCGAGCGGCTCCATGTGCCGTTCCTTTGGGTTGCGCCAGGCGGCGCCCATGCAGAATCGGCTCGCGCCGCTCGCCTTCGCGGCGCGCGCGGCGTCGAGCACCGCGTCGACGTCCATCAGCTTCTCCGCCTTCAGGCCGGTGTCGTGATGCGACGATTGGGAGCAGTAGCCGCAGTCTTCCTCGCAGCCGCCCGTCTTGATCGACAGCAGCGTCGACAGCTGCACGGCGTTCGCGTCGAAGTGCTCGCGGTGCACTTGCTGCGCGCGGAACAGCAGATCGTTGAACGGCAGGGCGAAGAGCGCCACCACGTCGGCGACGCGCCAGCGCGGCGCGGTGGGCGCGGCGACCGGCGTGGCGTCGGGCGTCGTCGTGGCGGCATTCTGGGCTTGGGTCATAGCGGTCATCCTGGATACGGGAAAGCGGTGAAATCAACGCCGCGCGGCGCGCAGCGTGTTGACGAGGGCGGCGATGTCGAGCATCGCCGCGGCGGATTCGGGCGCGGGCGGCGTCATGTGCGCGATGCGGCCGATGAGCGGCGCGCGGTGCTCGCGCGCGAGCCAGTCGCGGATGGTGTCGACGTTCTCGTCGGCGAACGACATCGCCGGATCGACGTGGTTCGCGATCCAGCCGGCGAGCGGCAGGCCGCGCGCGGCGATCGCGTCGGCGGTCAGCAGCGCGTGGCTGATGCAGCCGAGCCGCACGCCGACCACGAGCACCACGGGCAGGCCGAGCGCGACCGCGAGATCGGCGGTGTCGCGGGTGCCGTCGAGCGGCACGCGGAAGCCGCCGACGCCTTCGACGACCACGACGTCCGCGCGCCGCATCGCGTCGCGGTGGCACGCGACGATCGTGTCGATGTCGAGCGCGACGCCGTCCTGCGCGGCGGCGAGGTGCGGTGCGGCCGGCGCCTTGAGCAGGAACGGCGTGCGCACCTCGGGCGGCAGCGCGACGTTGGCGGCGGCGTCGAGCTGGTCGGCGTCTTCGTTGTGCCACACGCCGTCGCGCAGGAATGCGCCGGCAGCGATGGGTTTCATCGCGGCGGCGCGCAGGCCGGCGTGTGCGAAGCCGTGCAGCAGCGCGGCGGACACGAAGGTCTTGCCGATCTCGGTGTCGGTGCCGGTGACGAACAGCGAAAGCGGCGCGCTCATCGGGCGGCCTCGCTGGTTTCGCTGGCCTCGATCAGCGCGGCTTCGAGCCGCGCGAGATCGTCGAACGAATGCGCGGCCGACAGCGAGATCCGCAGCCGCGACGTGCCGGCCGGCACCGTCGGCGGCCGGATCGCGGGCACCCACAGGCCGTGCGCGTCGAGCGCGCGCATCGCGGCGAGCGTCGCGTCGTTGCTGCCGATCACGAGCGGCTGCACGGCGGTGTGCGAATCGACCGGCTGCCAGCGCGTCTTGCGCAGCAGCGCGCGGGTGCGCTCGATCAGTGCGGCCAGATGCGCGCGGCGCGCGTCGCCTTCGTCGCCGCCGATGACGGCGAGGCTCGCCGACACCGCATGCGCGACCGCCGGCGGCGACGCCGTCGTGAAGATGTAGCTGCGCGCGCGCTGGATCAGCCATTCGATCACGGTCTCGTGCGCGACGACGAACGCGCCCGAGACGCCCGCCGCCTTGCCGAGCGTGCCGACGTAGACGAGATGCGGCGAGCGCAGCGCGGCGGCCGCGAGCGCGCCGCGCCCTTGCGGGCCGAGCACGCCGAAGCCGTGCGCGTCGTCGACGACGAGCCACGCGCCGTGGCGTTCCGCGAGCGCGACCAGCTCGGCGAGCGGCGCGAGGTCGCCGTCCATGCTGAACACGGTGTCGCTGACGATCAGCTTGGTGCGCGCGTCGGAGGCGTCGAGCAGCGCGCCGAGCGCCGCGATGTCCGCGTGCGGATAGACCTGCACGTTCGCGCGCGACAGGCGCGCGCCGTCGATCAGCGACGCGTGGTTGAGCGCATCGGAGAAGATCGTCGCGTCCTTGCCGGTGAGCGCGGTGAGCGCGGCGAGGTTCGCCATGTAGCCGGTGCTGAAGTACAGCGCGCGCGGCGCGTCGGAGAAGCCGCCCGCGAACGCGGCGAGTTCGTCCTCGAGCCGTGCGTGCGCGCGCGAATGGCCGCCGAGCAAGTGCGAGCCGCCGCTGCCGGAGCCGTAGCGCTGCGCGCCGTCGGCGAACGCGGCGACGAGCGCCGGATGCGCGGCCAGGCCAAGGTAGTCGTTGCTCGCGAAGCCGACGATCTCGCGGCCGTCGACCGTCATGTGCGCGTCGCACGCGGTGTCGGCGGTGCGGCGCACGCGGCGCAGGCCGTGCGCGTCGAGCTCTGCGAGGCCGCGCTGCAGGGTGTCGAGCAGGTTCATCGGCCAACCTCCGCGAGCGTCGCGTCGAGGGTGTCGCGCGTGCGGGCCGCGAGCCACGCAATCTCCGTATCGTCGAGGATGTAGGGTGGCATCAGGTAGACGGTGGTGCCGATCGGGCGCAGCAGCAGCTCGCGTTCGAGCGCGTGCTCGAAGAAGCGGCGCGAGAAGCCGCGCGCGGCGTCGCCGTCGAGCGCGACGTCGAACGCGAACAGCGTGCCGCGCTCGCGCAGATGGCGCACCTGGGGGTGCCCGGCGAGCGGCGCGAGCGCGTCGCGCATCCGCGCCGACTTGCGCGCGTTGCTCGCGAGCACGTCGTCGCGCGCGAACAGGTCGAGCGTCGCGAGCGCCGCGCGGCACGCGAGCGGGTTGCCGGTGTACGAGTGCGAATGCAGGAAGCCGCGCGCGGTGTCGTCGTCGTAGAACGCGGCGAAGATGTCGTCGCGCGACAGCACGAGCGACAGCGGCAGGTAGCCGCCGCTGATGCCCTTCGACAGGCACAGGAAGTCCGGCCACACGCCGGCCTGCTCGCATGCGAAGAACGTGCCGGTGCGGCCGCAGCCGACCGCGATCTCGTCGGCGATCAGGTGCACGCCGAATTCGTCGCACAGCGCGCGCAGGCCGCGCACATACGACGGATCGTGCATCGCCATGCCGGCCGCGCACTGCACGAGCGGCTCGACGATCAGCGCGGCGATGTGCGCGGCGCGCTCGGCGAACAGGCGACGCACATCGGCAAGCGCGCGGCCCGCGACGTCGGCCGCCGTCTCGCCGGGCAGCGCCTGGCGCGCATCGGGCGACGCGACCACGTGCGCGTGGCGGATCAGCGGATCGTAGGCATCCTTGAACAGCGCGACGTCGGTGACGCCGAGCGCGCCGATCGTCTCGCCGTGGTAGCCGTTCGCGACGCAGACGAATTCGCGCTTGTCCGCGTGGCCGCGATTGCGCCATGCGTGAAAGCTCATCTTCAGCGCGATCTCGACGGCGGATGCGCCGTCCGACGCGAAGAACGCATGACCGAGCGTGTGCGCGGTGAGCGCGGACAGCCGCTCGGCCAGCTCGACCGCCGGCGCGTGCGTGCAGCCGGCGAGCATCGCGTGCTCGAGCGTGTCGAGCTGGTCCTTCAGCGCCGCGTTGATGTCCGGGTTCGCATGGCCGAACAGGTTGACCCACCACGAGCTGATCGCGTCGAGGTAGCGGCGGCCGTCGCTGTCGTACAGCCACGGGCCTTTGCCGCGCGCGACCGGGATCAGCGGCAGCCGCTCGTGATGCTTCATCTGGGTGCAGGGGTGCCAGACCGCGCGCAGGCTGCGCGCAACCCAGGCGTCGGTTGCTTGCGTACTCAAAACGGCTCCGGAACGTAACGCGCGGCGCGGCATCGTGTGCGGTGCGCTCGCGCGAGGGGAATGCGGTCGTGTCCGCCGGCATGCGGACACGCGAAACACAAAAACGCGCTGAGATTAGCGTGTTCCGCGCGCCGATGCACTAGGGGTTACAAGCGCCGCAAAGCCTTGCCGGACGGGAGTTCGGCGCAGATCGGCGCGGCTCGGAACGGTTCGGTTCGAATGCCCGGAAATGCCCGCAGATGACGACGTCCGAGTCATGCACCCCAGTAGAAAAAATCGTGCGGCGTGCGGGGCGGCCGGCGATGAAAACGGGGGTGACGAGCGACGATCGACGAGCGGCAGACGGCAGACGGCAGACGGCAGACGGCAGACGGCAGACGGCAGACGGCAGACGGCAGACGGCAGACATGCGGCGTGGCTTGCCGCGCGCGCAACGGTCAGGAAAGCGGCGGGGGCGCGACGCGATGTCGCGGCGGTGGCATGCCGTCTTTCGGCGGGCGGACGACGTGGATGAACGGGCGTGCGCAAGGGCGCATGGGCGCAGCGTGAGCCGGCGCGCGAACGGGGGCGATGCGGGAGTCAGGCCAGGACGAACGGACAACCGCGCGGCTTGCCGCCGCGCGATCGGTTATGAGCGAAAGGGAAAACGGTGAAAGGTGAAGAGTGGACAGCGAACATTGAGCGTGAGCGGGAGAAAGCCGTGGACAGTGAACGGCGAACGCGAGAAAGCCCCGCTCAGCGTGCCGCGAGCGCGCGTGCGTCGCCGTTTTGCTCTGCGTCGCTGTTCGCCGTTTGGGCATCCTGCGCGTTCCACACCACGCGCTCGTTGACCGCATACAGCCGGCACGGTCCCGTGCCTTGCTTCGCGCAGTTGTCGAGCGCGAGCGCCATCGGATCGTCGCCGCCCTCGGCCCACGACCACGCGCCTTCCGCCGACACCGCGAACGCGCGGCTCGGGTGCTGGTTCAGGAACCGGCGATAGCCTTCGCGGCCGGCTTCGTCGAGGAACGGCACCGAGCTGACCGCGTCGATCGATGCGTAGCCGGATGCCTTCGGCTCGTGCGGATTCGCCACTGCGTAGCGCACCGCGGTCGGCAGGTTCAGCTCGGCGAGGAACGCGTTGACGGCCGGCCACCAGACCGACACGGCGTCGCGGTCGACGATCAGCCGGTGCGCGTCGTCCTTGTAGCTGCCGAAGTCGACGAACTGGGCGCGCGTGCCGTGCGCCACGTAGGCGTCGTGCATTTGCGCGACGAGCGACGGCGTCCAGACGGAGTCGTTGTCGCCGTAGAGCCAGAGCGACGGCACGGCGGTGTGCGCGCCGTACTGGCCGAACGCGTCGACGAGGTTGTGCTGCCAGCCGTCGCACAGATCCTGACGCAGGCCGCCGGAGATGTTGATGATGCCGCGCACGCCGCGCGTCGCCTCGGTGCCGTACGCGAGCGACGCGAGCCCGCCGTGTGATGTGCCCGCGACGACGATGCGCGATGTGTCGACGTACGACTGATGCGACATGTAGCGGACCGTCGCACCGATGTCGTCTGCCTGCGCGATGCCGTTCTTCGCGACGTTGCAGCCTTCCTGCCGATACGCGCCGCCGGAGCCGGCGAAGCCCTGGCGGTTCGGCGCGATCACCGCATAGCCACGGCGCACGAATTCGCGTGCGAACGCGAGCGGCCGGCTGCGCGGCTGCAGATGCAGGTCGCCCTGGTTCTTGCCATGATTGAACACGACGAGCGGGAACGGGCCGGGGCCGTCCGGCTTGAACAGCGTCGCCTCGAGCGTGACCGCACCCGACGCATCGGTCGGAATGCGAATGATCTGCTCATTCAGGTTTGCCGCGACTTGCGGCAGGCCCGAGTCGCCGTAGTCGAAGCGCTCGGCGCGGGCGAGCGGGCCGCCAGCGGTATTGGCGCCCGGCAGCGTATCGGCCAGAGCGGCCGACAGCGCACACGCCGCCATCCATCCCACCAATACCTTGCTGAACGCCATACGTTGCACCTGTCTTGCTTACGACTGAACTGAGGCTCATCGTAGCCTGACAATTTTGGGTAGTGCAATGCAGGAATAACCCTGCGTATGACACAGCAAGTATTTGTCAGCGTTCGCTTACATCGCCGTCGATATAGCGCCAGAAACCCTGCTCGTCGCGCTCGAAGCGGCTGACCTCGTGCAGCCGGTGCGCGCGTCCGCCGACCTTGTAGCGGGCGACGAACTCGACCTCTGCGTGCCGTTCGTCGAGGGGTGTATGGCGCTTGATCGACAGGCCGAGCCAGCGCGGCGCGCCGGGCGCGGCCGGCGCGTCGTCGAGATCGGCGGGACAGGTGCGCGCGTCCCACGTCGCGCGCAGGTAGCTGGTCGCGCCGAGCACGTACGCGCTGTACCGCGAACGCATCAGTTCGAGCGCGGTCGGGGCGGCCTCGCCGCCGTCGATGAAGCGGCCGCAGCAGGCCGCATACGCGGGCGCACGCGCCTGGCCGGTCGCGTCGGGCGACGCGCCGCCGCACGGGCAGGTGTCGGGTCGTGTCGAATTCATGCGAAATGTGAATTAACGACGGCGCGTTCTTACCAGCTCAGCTCGACGCCGTCGTATTGGAAAAAGCGGCCGTTCGCGAGCGCGACGTCCGCGGCGGCCTCGGCGATCACGTGCCGCATGCCGGTCACGCTCGTCTCCGGGTCGATCGCCGCCTGCGCGCCGCCCATGTCGGTGCGCACCCAGCCGGGATGCAGCGAGATGCACGCGGCATGGCGGGTCTGCAGCGACGCGATGCGCAGCACGTCGTTCAGCGCGGCCTTGCTCGCGCGATACAGCCAGCCGGTCGTGCCGCTCGCCTCCGCGATGCTGCCCATGCGGCTCGACACGACCGCGAGCACGCCGCGGGTGTCCTCGACGAGCGGCAGCAGGATCGGCAGCAGTTGCATCGGCCCGCGCACGTTGGTGTGCATCACCGCGTCGAACTCGTCGGCGGTGACGGTTTCGACCCCTTCGGTGTGCGGCCCGTAGACGCCCGACACGACGACGGCGGCATCGAGCCGCTCGCCGTCGATCGCCGCGCCGAGCGCGGCGATCTGCCCGGGCTGCGCGACGTCGAGCGGGTGCGCGTGCGCGCCGAGGGCGCGCAGTGCGGCGAGCGACGCATCGTCGCGCGCGGTGGCGATCACGTTCCAGCCGTCACGCCGGTATTGTCGGACGAATTCGCGGCCGAGGCCGCGCGACGCGCCGACGATCAGTACGGTCTTCATGTTCGCACTCCTTGCGGTGATGCCGTTGCCGGCGCTCAGCAGCCGTCGTGGCCCGTCGTCTTCAGCGTCTGAGTGACGGATTGCGCGACGTCGTTGAGTTCCTTCGCATCGGCGGCGACCATGTCGTTGGGCGCGTGCGTGCCGTGCGCGGTGAGCGCGGCGACGCAGCGCCGGTAGGTCGCGTCGAGCGCGTCCGCGGATGACACCGACATGCCGAGGTTGCGGATCCGGCCGTCATGCACGCCGTACACGAGCCCGTGCACGGTGAGCGCCTGGCCGCGCGCCCATGCGTCGTTGACGATCGTGGTCCGGCACACGTTGACCACCTGCTCGATCGCGTTGAGCTCGATCAGGCGGCGGTAGCGCGCCTCGCCGAGCGGCCATTCCTCGAGCAGCGCTGCGTGCTTCGCGCGCACGTCCTGCACGTGGTGCAGCCAGTTGTCCGCGAGGCCGACGCGGCGGTTGTGCAGCGCGGCGTTCACGCCCGAGCAGCCGTAGTGGCCGACCACCATGATGTGCTTCACGCGCAGCAGGTCGACCGCGAACTGGATCACCGACAGGCAGTTCAGGTCGGTGTGCACGACGACGTTCGCGATGTTGCGGTGAACGAACACTTCGCCAGGCGGCAGGCCGATGATCTGGTTCGCGGGCACGCGCGAATCCGAGCAGCCGATCCACAGATATTCCGGCGCCTGCTGGTCGGCGAGACGCGAGAAGTACTGCGGGTCGTCTTCGAGCTTGCGCTTGACCCAGGCGTCGTTGTTGTCGAACAGGTGAGTGAGCGGGTTGTCTTGAGTGTTCATCGGTGTGGGATTCCGTGAGCGGAAAACGGGTCAATAGGCCGGCGGCACGCCGGATTCACGCGGCACGCTGGGCGTCGCCGTCTGCCTCCAGTTCCGTGCCGAAGCGGTCGGGATAGCGCACGCAAAAACGCAGCGACGCGTCGTACGCGAAGAAATCGGGCAGTTCGCCCTGCAGCAGCTTGTCCTTGCTGGACTGCCACAGCTCCGGCCCGAAGAAATCCGCGTGATGCCGGAGAAATGCGTCGCGCACGCGCGGATCGCCGAGCAGGAACGGGCCGTAGGTTTCGGGAAAGATGTCGTGCGGGCCGACGGTATACCACGGCTCGCCGGACAGTTCATCCTCTTCGTTGCGCGGCGACGGCACGCGGCGGATGTTGCAGTCGGTCAGGTACTCGATTTCATCATAGTCGTAGAACACGACGCGGCCGTGGCGCGTGACGCCGAAGTTCTTGTACAGCATGTCGCCGGGGAAGATGTTCGCCTTCATCAGCTCCTTTACCGCGTTGCCGTACTCCTTCACGCCGTGCTCGATCTCGTCGTCGGTGCCGTTCTGCAGGTACAGGTTGAGCGGGGTCATCCGGCGCTCGATGTACAGATGCTTGATGACGAGGTTGTCGCCCTCGTATTCGAGCAGCGACGGCACCTCCTTTTCCAGCTCGCGCACGAGCGCGTGGTCGAGCCGCGCGAGCGGCAGCGCGACGCTCGAGTATTCGAGCGTGTCGGCCATCCGCCCGAGGCGGTCGTGGCGCTTCACGAGCTGGTACTTCTCCATGATCTGCGCGCGCGTGGTGTCCTTCGGCGGCGGGAACTGGTCCTTGATGATCTTGAACACGTACGGGAACGACGGCAGCGTGAACACGAGCATCACGAGGCCGCGGATGCCGGGCGCGATGATGAAGCGGTCGCTCGAATGCGACAGGTGATGCAGCAGGTCGCGGTAGAACAGGTTCTTGCCCTGCTTCTGCAGCCCGACCGACGTGTAGATCTCCGCCTTCGGCTTGCCCGGCAGGATCGAGCACAGGAATTCGACGTACGCCGACGGCACGTTCATGTCGACGAGGAAGTACGAATGCGAGAAGCTGAAGATGACCTGCAGCGGCTCGCGGCGCAGCAGCACCGCGTCGAGCGCGAGCAGGCCCGGGCGCGTGTGGCGGATCGGCACCGCGAACGGCGCCACGCGGTCGCCGTTGATGATGCGGCCGATGATGTACGCGGTCTTGTTGCGGTAGAACAGCGACGACAGCACGTGGATCTGGAAATTCGCCGCTTCGCTGAACGTGCCGAATTCGTCGCGTATCGCCTGCATGATGCACGCGATGTCGCGTTCGAGATCCTCGAACGGCGGGTGCAGCTGGAAATTCGTGACGATGCGCTCGAGCGCCACCGCGAGCCCTTCGGTGCCGGGGTAGTACGCGCGATAGGTCGGCTTCCCGGCCGGCTCGTCGTTCTCGATGTATTCGGTCGAGATCGCCGGGCGCACGAACAGGAAGTCGTTGTTGAAGTACGACCGGTGCAGGATCTTGCAGCACACCGAGTTGAAGAACGTCTCCGCGCACTCCGGCTGGCGGTGCGACGTCAGCAGGCCGATGTAGTGCAGCTTGATCTGCTGCCAGACCTCGTCGTCGATGTTCTCCGCGTCGTACTCGTCCTCCAGCAGCTCGACGCACTCCTTCACGCGATCGTCGTACGACGCGATGCGCTCGCGCGCGAGCCGCTGCAATCCGTGCCAGTCGGCGCGCTCGAACAGCGTCTTCGCGGCGACCGCCGCGTCGCGGAAGATCCGGTAGTGGCGGTCGAAGTTCTCGAGCATGGTCTGCGCGACATCGAAGCCGATCTGCGACGACAGCAGTTTGGGAAAGTGATTCATTGGCGTGCAGGCTCAGGAGCGGGAGGCACTCGACATTTTAGCGCCGGGACGCCGCCAGCGGCGTTCGCGGCGGTGCCTGCACGGGGCGCGAGGCGCCACGTTGGACGGCGTTCGATGATGTTCGGTGCATCTTCACGTAAAGATGCGCGTACGCAAACGATTGTGACATGAACTTTTTTTGCGGCGCCGGCGGGCCGGATCACGCGCGCCGCGCGTGCGCGATAGAATCGTCGGCACGCTGGCGGCCGCGTGGGCCGGCCGCACACCACACCATAACGACGAGACACCCCGCCGATGAACGCACTCGAACACCAGCTCGACTATCCCTTCGCCGACACGCTGCCCGCCGCGGGCGACACGTTCGAGGTCGCGCCCGGCGTGCGGTGGCTGCGCATGCCGCTGCCGTTCTCGCTCGATCACATCAATCTCTGGTTGCTGCGCGACGAGATCGACGGGCAGGCGGGCTGGACGGTCGTCGATTGCGGGATCGCGACGGACGTGATCCGCACCCACTGGGAGCAGATCTTCGACACGCATCTCGACGGTCTGCCGGTGCTGCGCGTGATCGTCACGCACTGCCACCCGGATCACTTCGGGCTCGCGAACTGGATCTGCGAAGGCGGCGACCATGCGCGCTGGAAGGTGCGGCTCTGGATGACGCTCGGCGAATACATGTTCGGCTGCCTGATGGCCGCCGGCAACGGCTCGAACGCCGGCGGCCCCGGCGCCGCCGCGCATTTCGCGCGGCACGGCCTCACCGATCCCGCCGCGCTCGACACGCTGCGCAATCGCCGCAGCTACTACTCGGATCTGGTGCCCGCGGTGCCGCCGCGCTACCGCCGCCTGCGCGAGGGCGACACGCTGACGATCGGCGCGCGCATCTGGCGGGTCGTGACGGGCTATGGCCATTCGCCCGAGCATTGCGCGCTCCACTGCGACGCGGACGGCGTGCTGATCTCCGGCGACATGGTGCTGCCGCGCATCTCGACGAACGTGTCGGTGTTCGATCTGGAGCCGGAAGCGAATCCGCTCGCGCTGTATCTGGAGTCGCTCGGCCGCTACGAGACGATGGCGGACGACACGCTGGTGTTGCCGTCGCACGGCAAGCCGTTTCGCGGGCTGCGCACCCGCGTCGCGCAGCTGCGCGCGCATCACGACGCGCGGCTTGACGAGGTGCGCGCCGCCTGCGCGGAGCGGCCGATGAGCGCGGCCGACGTGGTGCCGATCATGTTCCGGCGCCGCGAACTGGACATTCACCAGATGACGTTCGCGCTCGGCGAGGCGATCGCGCACCTGAACCTGCTGTGGCTGGCGGGGGAATTGAAGCGCGCCGAGGCGGCGGACGGCGTGATCCGCTTCTCGCCGGCTTGAGCGGGGCGGCGGGCGCGCCGCGCGCAGCGGCGCGCGACCGGCAACGCGCGCGGCAATCCGGTGGCGCGCGTGCCGCGCAGGCGGCGCCGGGCAGGGCGCCCGGCGTGCCGCCGCGTCACTGCACCGACACCGCCGCGAAGTTCTGCCGTCCGAACGGGCTCACGCGATAGCCGCTGACGTTCGTGCGCGTGAGCGCTGCCGCGGTCGGATGACCGAGCGGAATCCACAGCGCCTGATCGTGGATGATCTTCTGCGCCGCCTCGTACAGCTTCGTGCGCTTCTGCAGGTCGGCGGTTTCCTTGCCGTCGGCAATCAGCTTGTCCAGCTTCGGGTCGCAGTAGCGCGCGAAGTTGATGCCCGATTTCACCGCATTGCAGCTGAATTGCGGGGTCAGATAGTTGTCCGGGTCGCCGTTGTCGCCCGCCCAGCCCATGAACAGGATGTCGTGCTGGCCGAGCTTCGCCTGCTTGATCAGCTCGCCCCATTCGATCACCTTCACGTCGGCCTTCACGCCGATCTTCGCGAGATCCGCCTGCAGCAGTTCCGCGCCCGCCTTCGGGTTCGGGTTCAGCACGCTGCCCGTCGGGCGCACCCAGATCGTCGTCGAGAAGCCGTTCGGGAAACCCGCCGCCGCGAGCAGCTGCTTCGCCTTCGCCGGATCGTACGCGTACGGCGCGACGTTCTTCGCATAGCTCCACGTATTCGGCGGATACGGGTTGTTCGCCGCCGTCGCGGTGTTGTCGAACACCACGCGCAGGTAGGTCGCGCGGTCGAACGCGAGGTTCAGCGCCTGACGCACCTTGTCGTTGTCGAGCGGCTTCTTCTGCGTGTTGAGCGCGACGAACGCGGTCATGAACGCGGGCGTCTGCACGACCTTCAACGCGCCGTCGCCCTTCGCCGCGAGCACGTCCTGCGGCTTCGGCGACAGTGCGATCTGGCATTCGCCCGCCTTCACCTTCTGCGCGCGCACCGACGGATCGGGCGTGATCGCGTAGATCAGCCGCTCGACCTTCGGCTTCGGCCCCCAATAGGACGGGTTCGCGTCGTAGCGGATCACCGCGTCCTTCGTGTAGCTCTTCAGCACGAACGGGCCGGTGCCGACCGGTTTCGCGTTCAGGTCCGCCTGCCTGCCGGCCTTCAGCAGCTGGTCCGCATACTCGGCCGAATAGATCGACGCGAAGCCCATCGTCAGGATCGGCACGAAGGTCGCGTTCGGCTCGTTCAGCACGAATTTCACCGTGCTGTCGTCGACCTTCACGATCGCCTTCACGAGCTTCGTCAGCCCCATCGACTGCGCGTGCGGGAAGCCGCTCGCGCCGGCGACCTTGTGCCACGGGTTGCCGTCGTCGAGCATCCGGTTGAAGGTGAACACGACGTCGTCGGCGTTCAGCGCGCGGGTCGGCTTGAACGCGTCGGTGGTCTGGAACGCGACGTTCGGGCGCAGATGGAACGTGTAGATCAGGCCGTCGGCGCTGGCTTCCCACTTGTCTGCGAGCGCCGGCACGACCTTCTTCGCGGCTTCGTCGTACGAGACGAGCGTGTTGAAGATGACGTCGGCCGATGCGTTGGTGGTGACGAGCGAGTTGTATTGCACGACGTCGAAGCCGTCCGGGCTCGACTCGGTGCAGACGGTGAGCGGCTTGGCGGCTGCGATGGCCGGCGCGGCGGCGAGCAGCGCGGCCGTGGCGAACAGCTTGAGGCGCATGAGATCTCCCACGTGGTGTGTGTTTTTTTGCTGGATGACGGAATGCGAGAACCCCGCCCGAGGGCGGCGAACCTGACGAATAGCATACCGTCAAAGCGCGGGCCGCGCGGAAAAAGGCGCCGGAACGGGGGCGCGGAACGCGGAGACGGATGCGATAACGGAAGAACCGCCGTTCGGGCGGCGGGGCGGGCTGCCCGTCGCTTACCTGGACGGCGCCCGCGGCTTGCGCGGCGCCTTTTCGAACAGGCGGTCGTAGAGCCAGCGCGGCATCACGTGCAGCAGCCTCGCGACGATGCCCATCTGCCACGGAATCACGCGGAATGCGCGGCGCTGCGCGATCGCACGGGCGGCGCGGGCCGCGAAGCGGCTGGCGTCCATCAGGAACGGCATCGGATACGGATTGTGCTCCGTCATCGGCGTGCGGATGTAGCCGGGCGCGATCGTCACGACGCTGACGTGCTGCGGGCGCAATTCGACGCGCAGCGATTCGAGGTACTTGGTCGCCGCCGATTTCGACGCGCTGTACGCGCCGGAGCCGGGCAGGCCGCGCACGCCGGCGACGCTCGCGATGCCGACGAGCGTGCCGTGCCGGGCGGCCGTCATCGGGCCGACGAACGGCTCGAACGTCGCGACCATCCCGAAGTAATTGATGTCCATCACGTTGCGGAACGTGGCGAGGTCGCCGTGGCCGGTGACCGCGCCCTGGCTGATGCCGGCGTTCGCGATCACGACGTCCGGACAGCCGTGCGCCGCGATGAACGACTCGGCCGCGCCCGCGAGCGCGGCGGCGTCGCGCACGTCGACGGAATAGACCGAGATGGACAGGGCGGGAAAGCGCCGCGCGAACGCGGCGAGCGAATCGCCGCGCCGCGCGACGAGGCCGAGCGTCGCGCCCTGGCGGGCGTATTCCTCGGCCAGCGCGAGGCCGAGACCGCTCGACGCGCCGGTGATGAAGACCTTGAGCGGGGATGTCATGCCGGCGCCTGGACGGGACTCAGAGCTTCTTGTCCTGGACCTGCTTCACGAGATAGTCGAGCGTCTGCGCGGTGCCCTCGAGGCTGTTCGTGTAGGCCGGGCCGGTCTTGTACTTGCCCTGCACGACGATCGTCGGCACGCCGTCGATGTTGTATTTCTTCAGGAGCTCGGCCGACTGCTTGACCTGGCCCTGCACGCTGAACGAGTTGTACGCGTCCATGAACTTCTTCTTGTCGACACCCTGGGTCGCGAGGAAGTCGGCCTGCGCCTGCGGCGTCAGCAGATAGTTCTTCTGCTTGTGGATCGCGTCGAACACGGCCGGCGTGACCTTCTCCGACACGCCGAGCGCGGCCAGCGCATAGAACAGCTTCGAGTGCGGCACGAAGTCGTCGCGGAACGCGACCGGGACCCGCTTGAAGTCGATCTTGTCGCCCTGCTTCTTCACCCAGGCCTCGATCGTCGGCTCGAACTCGTAGCAGTGCGGGCAGCCGTACCAGAAGAACTCGATCACCTCGACCTTGCCGGCCGGCGCGGACACCGGCTGCGGCGACTTCATCACTTCGAAATCCTTGCCGGAGGCCGGCGCGGCCTGCGCGAAACCGGCGACGAGGCTCAGGGACAAAAGGAGCGTGCTAAACAGTTTTTTCATATTGTGAACGTCGGTCAGTTGCTTGTGGAGCAATAGGTAACGGGATCTGCGCGAGCGCGGCCGGTCTTACTGCTTGGTGAAGCGGATCACCGCCGTGTCGACACCAGCGTCGGACAGACGCTGGCGCGCCGAGTTCATATCCTCGAATTTCGAGAACGGACCCACGCGCACGCGGTAGTAGGTCACGCCGCTGACGTCGCGCTTCGACACCTTCGACTCGAAACCCTGGAAGCCGAGGCGTGCGCGCTGCTGCTCCGCGTCGGTTTCCGTCTTGTACGCGCCGACCTGCAGGAAGTAGCCGCTGTTCGCGTCGGCTGCCGGCGGCTTCGCCGCGTTGTTGGCGGCGCTGGCCGACGACGTGGCCTTCGGCGCGGCGGCCTGGGCCGGCTGCTGCTCAGGCTTCTGTGCGGTCTGGGCCGGCGCCGGTTTTTGCACGGGCTTCGGCGCGGCCGTGCGCGGCGCTTCCTCGCCGTCGTCACTCGGCTGCGGCTGCGCCTTCTTCTGCGGCGCGGGCTTCGGCGCGGGCTTCGGGGCGGGCGTCGGCGCGATGTCGGCCGGGGCCGGCGGGGCCGTCACGCCGTTGTTCGCCGGCGAGCCGGGCACCTCGACGATCTGCGGCTCGGGCAGCAGGCCCGGCTGGCTCGGGCTCGCGGACTGGCCCGGCGCGGTGTTCTGCGGCTCTGGCTGCGCGGCCTGCGGCACCGCCACGCCGGGCGTCTTGCCCTGCAGTGCGCGGTTCGGGTCGAACTGCTGCGGCTGGCTTGCCGCGTTCTCCGCCGGCGGCGGCGCGACCTTCGCCACGAACGGCGACGGCGAGTGCGTGATGTAGAGCGCCACCACCACCGCGATCGCCAGGCCGACGATCAGGCCCAGCACGATTCCGAGAAACGTTCCCCCGGCTTGTTTCGACTGTTTCGAAGTGCGGCGTGGTTGTGCCATTGCTTGAGTCACCTGCAAAAAGAATCGTGAAAAGGTCGCGGCGGGCATCCGACGGCGGGCGCGGCCGCGGCCTGTCGATGCCCGGCTCGGGCGGTGTCTTACATCTTGGCGGGCGCGGATACGCCGAGCATCGCCAGGCCGTTCTCGAGCACCTGGCGGGTTGCGGCAAGCAGCGCGACGCGCGCATTGCGCGGCGCTTCGTCGTCGACCAGCACGCGCTCCGCATTGTAGAACGAGTGAAACTCGCCAGCGAGGTCGCGCAGGTAGAACGCAACCGCGTGCGGCGCCAGCTCGTTCGCCGCGTGCGTGAGCATGTCCGGATACTCGGCGAGCTTCTGCATCAGCGACTCGGCCTGCTTGCTCGACAGCTGCGACAGGTCGGCGCCCGGCAGTTGCGCGGCGTCGCCGCCGTGGCGCGACTTCCATTCGTTGAGCACCGAGCAGATCCGCGCATGCGCGTACTGCACGTAATAGACCGGGTTCTCGTCGTTCTGTTTCAGCGCGAGGTCGATGTCGAACACGAATTCGGTGTCCGCCTTACGCGAGATCAGGAAGAAGCGCACCGCGTCGCGGCCGCGCGTGATCATCGCTTCGTCGAGCTGGTCCGGCGACACTTCCGAGCCCGGCGCCGCGCCGCCCGACCATTCGATCAGGTCGCGCACCGTCACGTAGCTGCCCGCGCGCTTCGAGATCTTCACTTCCTGGCCGTCGCGCATCACCGTGACCATCTTGTGCAGCACGTAGTCGGGGTAGCCCTTCGGAATGCCGATGTGCAGCCCCTGCAGGCCCGCGCGCACCCGCGCGATCGTGCCGTGGTGGTCCGAGCCCTGGATGTTGATGACCTTCGTGAAGCCGCGCTCCCACTTGGTCACGTGATACGCGACGTCCGGCACGAAGTACGTGTAGGTGCCGTCGGACTTGCGCATCACGCGGTCCTTGTCGTCGCCTTCGTCGGTCGTGCGCAGCCACAGCGCGCCTTCCTGCTCGTAAGTCATGCCGGCCTTGACCAGCGCGTCGACCGTCTTCTCGACCCGGCCTTCCGTGTACAGCGACGATTCGAGGTAGTAGCGGTCGAACTTCACGCCGAACGCCTGCAGATCCATGTCCTGCTCGTGGCGCAGGTACGCGACCGCGAACTTGCGGATCGCCTCCAGATCCTCGACGTCGCCCCGGCCCTTGACCGGCTCGCCGTCCTTCGCGGCGACCGTCTCGCCGTTCAGGTAGTCGCGCGCGATGTCGGCGATGTATTCGCCGTTGTACGCGGCTTCCGGCCAGCCCGCGTCGCCCGGCTTCAGGCCGCGCGCGCGCGCCTGCGTCGAGATCGCGAGATTGCCGATCTGCACGCCGGCGTCGTTGTAGTAGAACTCGCGGTGCACCGCGTAGCCCTGGCTGCCGAGCACGTTCGACAGCGCGTCGCCGAGCGCCGCCTGGCGGCCGTGGCCGACGTGCAGCGGGCCGGTCGGGTTCGCCGACACGAATTCGACCAGCACGCGCTTGCCTTGCTCGCGGGTGGACGCGCCGAACGCGCTGCCCTGTGCGAGCACCGCGCCGATCACCGCCTGCTTCGCGGCGGCCGTCAGGCGCAGGTTGATGAAGCCGGGGCCGGCGATCTCGGCGGCGTCGACGAGGCCCTGCGCGGCCGGATGCGCGGAAATCGCCGCGACGATCTTTTCGGCGAGCTGACGGGGATTCGACCCGAGCGGCTTGGCGAGCTGCATCGCGACGTTGCACGCGACGTCGCCGTGCGCGGCGACCTTCGGACGCTCCAGCGTGATCGCGGGTGCGACGAACGCCGCGTCGGCATCGCCCTTCAGGGCTTGTGCCACCTGCTTGACGCAATCGGCGAGCAGGGTTTCGAGAGTCAGTTTGTGTGCTGGCAGCATGCTGGTAGAAGGCTTCGTTGGTGGCCCGCGGCGAAGGCCGGCGCGCCGGCGCGCTTTCGGGCGCGCGTTTCAGGGATCGCAGAATTTTAACAGGGTGCTAAACTGCCGCTCAGGTGCCCCGCGCGCATGCGGCCGGACGCCCGCCTGCCGGCGTCCTCGCAACGGCGTCTGGCGAGCACAACAAGATGAAAAGGGATTTGTCATGATTACGTTCAAGAGCAAGGCGGCACAGGATCTCGACGTGCTGAAGGATTTCGCCGTATATGTGCTGGGCCTCGTCGGCAAGCAGCTGGGCGAGCGCGGCGTGATTACGTCGGAGGAACTGGAGGGCGCGATCGCCCGCCTGGAAAGCGCCGTCACGCAGGCGAAGCAGGAGCGTGCCGAGCACGCCGGCCACTTCCATGAGCACGAGGAAGATCACGCGCACCACGAAGTGCCGGCGAGCCTCGCGCAGCGTGTTGCGCCGTTCCTGTTGATGCTGCGTGAGGCGAAGGCGCAGAACGCCGACATCCACTGGGGCTTCTGATCCCGATACGCGGCCGAATCCGCCTGCGATAGCCCGCCTTTGAGCGGGCTTTTTTGTCTGATGAAAGGCGGGGTTCCGGCCGCCATCCTCTCCGATTCTCCGAAATATGCCCGCACCGTCTTGTCTTGTTCGGACGGGTGGAATTTTCGGTCTTGTCTGATATCGCCCAGCACCCGCCGTTGATAAGTTGTCCGGCTTGCCGTTCCGGTGCTCGCGCATGCGATGCCTCCCCGCCGTTTCCCACCTTTGGCGCCGGCCGCTCACGCGAGCCGCATCAGGTGTCGTGGTCTCGGCCGGGCGCGCCCGGACGGCCTGTCGAACTTCGGCCGGACGATCATCCGGCACGAAGTACCCGGACCGGCCAGGTGCCGCGTCCGTTTTTCAAATGGCTACAAGGAGTATCAAACATGCGTGATCTGAACATGATCGAAAGACAAACCGTGTCGGGCGGCGCGCTCATCATCGGCGGCGGCCTCAACGGCAACACCGGAAGCGGCAGCGGCGTCGTGATCAACTTCGGCAGGCCGGGCGACAGCAGCAACGGCGGCAAGGGCGGCAACGGCTTCGGCGTGGTGATCAAGGGCGCCGGCGGGAAGCTCCCCGGCAACGGCTCGTCGTGGCTGTCGAAGTTCTTCAAGTAAGGTGAGCGTTCACGCCGGCAGCAGGCCGGCGTGACTCGGCGCGTCGTGCGACGCGCGCGCCGGTCGGCCGCACGCCCGTTGGCCGGGCGCGCGGCGGAGCAGGATGGAAGGGGGTGCGTGAAGCCGCGCGAAGCGGCGGATCAGAGCTGCGGCGCGAGCGCGCGCCGCGCGTCGTCGAGCGACAGCGACATTCGCTTCGCGTAGTCCTCCAGCTGGTCCTGGCCGATTTTCCCGACCGAGAAGTACGTGCTGTCCGGGTGCGCGAGATAGAAGCCCGACACGCTCGCGGCCGGCAGCATCGCCAGCGAGTCGGTGACGCTCATGCCGATCTCGTCCGCGTGAAGCACGTCGAACATGTCGCGCTTCACCAGATGGTCCGGGCACGCCGGGTAACCCGGCGCCGGGCGAATGCCGGCATATTTCTCCGCGATCAGCGCGTCGTTGTCGAGCGTCTCGCCGCTCGCATAGCCCCACAGCTCGCGCCGCACGCGCGCGTGCATCGCCTCGGCGAACGCTTCCGCGAAGCGGTCGGCGAGCGCTTTCAGCATGATCGCGCTGTAATCGTCGTGATCGGCCTCGAACTGCTTTTCCTTCACGTCGACGCCGAGTCCCGCCGTCACCGCGAACATGCCGATGTAGTCGGCGACGCCGGAATCCTTCGGCGCGATGAAGTCCGCGAGCGAGCGGTTCGGCCGCATCACGCCGTCGACCACCGGCCGCACGCTCTGCTGGCGCAGGTTGCGCCACGTCATCAGCACTTCCGAGCGCGATTCGTCCTTGTAGATCTCGATGTCGTCGTCGTTGACGGTGTTGGCCGGCAGCAGCGCGATCACGCCGTTCGCGGTCAGCCAGCGGCCCTGGATCAGCCGCGCGAGCATCGACTTCGCGTCGGAGAACACGCGCCGCGCCGATTCGCCGACGATCTCGTCGTTCAGGATCGCCGGGTACGGGCCGGCGAGATCCCAGGTCTGGAAGAACGGGCCCCAGTCGATGTAGTTCGCCAGCTCGTTCAGGTCGTAGTTCCTGAACTCGCGGCGGCCGATGAATTTCGGCTTGACCGGCCGGTAGCCCGCCCAGTCGACCTTCGTCCGGTTCGCGCGGGCCTCGGCCAGCGTGACCATCGGCTGCGCCTTGCGGTTCGCGTGCTGGTCGCGGATGCGGTCGTAGTCGGCCTTCAGCTCGTCGACGTACTTCGCCGCGCCTTCGTCCGACAGCAGGCTCGACGCGACCGACACCGAGCGCGACGCGTCCGGCACGTAGACGACCGGCCCTTCGTAGTGCGGCGCGATCTTCACCGCGGTGTGCACGCGCGAGGTCGTCGCGCCGCCGATCAGGAGCGGGATCTTCTTCACGCGGAAATAGTCGTCGCGCTGCATCTCGGACGCGACGTACGCCATCTCCTCGAGGCTCGGCGTGATGAGGCCCGACAGCCCGATGATGTCCGCGCCCTCGACCTTCGCCTTCGCGAGGATCTCGTTGCACGGGACCATCACGCCCATGTTGACCACTTCGAAGTTGTTGCACTGGAGCACGACCGACACGATGTTCTTGCCGATGTCGTGCACGTCGCCCTTCACGGTCGCGATGACGATCTTGCCCTTCGCGCGCACGTCGCCGCCCGCCGCGGCGAGCTGGCGCTTCTCTTCCTCGATGAACGGCACGAGGTGCGCGACCGCCTGCTTCATCACGCGCGCGGACTTCACGACCTGTGGCAGGAACATCTTGCCCTGGCCGAACAGGTCGCCGACGATGTTCATGCCGTCCATCAGCGGGCCTTCGATCACGCTGATCGGACGGCCGCCTGCGGCGGCGATCTTCGCGCGCGCTTCTTCCGTATCCTCGACGATGAAGGTCGTGATGCCGTGCACGAGCGCGTGCGCGAGGCGCTTCTCGACCGGCTGGTTGCGCCATTCGAGGTTCTCTTCCTTCTTCGCCGCGCCGGTCTTGAACTTGTCGGCGATCTCGAGCAGGCGGTCGGTCCCGTCGGCGCGGCGGTTCAGGATCACGTCCTCGACACGCTCGCGCAGCTCCGGATTCAGCTCCGCGTACACGCCGAGCTGGCCGGCGTTGACGATGCCCATGTCCATCCCCGCCTGGATCGCGTGGTACAGGAACACGGTATGGATCGCCTCGCGCACCGGGTCGTTGCCGCGGAACGAGAACGACACGTTCGACACGCCGCCGCTCACCTTCGCGTACGGCAGGTTCGCCTTGATCCAGCGGGTCGCCTCGATGAAGTCGACCGCGTAGTTGTTGTGCTCCTCGATGCCGGTCGCGACCGCGAAGATGTTCGGGTCGAAGATGATGTCCTCGGGCGGGAAGCCCACTTCGTTGACGAGGAAGTCATACGATCGCTTGCAGATCTCGGTCTTGCGCGCGTAGGTGTCCGCCTGGCCCTGCTCGTCGAACGCCATCACGACGGCCGCCGCGCCGTAGCGGCGGATCAGCGTCGCATGGTGGCGGAACGCCTCCTCGCCTTCCTTGAGCGAGATCGAGTTGACGATCGCCTTGCCCTGCACGCACTTGAGGCCGGCCTCGATCACGTCCCACTTCGACGAGTCGATCATGATCGGCACGCGCGCGATGTCCGGCTCCGACGCGATCAGATTCAGGAAGCGGACCATCGCCGCCTTCGAATCGAGCATCGCCTCGTCCATGTTGATGTCGATGATCT
>NZ_JGVW01000092.1 GCF_000687455.2 Burkholderia sp. lig30 | reverse complement strand
GCATTTCCGGCCGGGAAATCGGCGGCCGGAAATCGGCCGGCCCGCGTGGGCGCACCGCACCCCCAGCACCCAACCCAATGCGCCGCGCCCGGCAAGCCGGATCGGGGTCGGCGCGGCCACGTCTCCCGTTCCCCTGCCCGATCTGATTGTCCGCCGGCCGGACCTGAGCGGACGTATCCCGCTTGGGTCGACACCCGTTCCTGTTCGATGCCGTGACCGCTCCCCACCAACGAAAGCACGCGCTCCAGCGCGGTCGCACGGCCCCGTCCTCTATAAATCCGCCGCTTCGCGACCCTCTGCCAACGTAAAATTCAAGACATCCCCCTCTACATATAAAAAATGAACGCCCCCATCCAGATAGCCCGGGCCGTTTGCCCGCACGATTGTCCCGACACGTGCGCGATGCGCGTAACCGTCGAGAACGGCAAGGCGATCAAGGTCGCCGGCGACCCAGACCATCCACCGACGCAAGGCGTGTTGTGCACGAAGGTCAGCCGCTATGCCGAGCGCGTGCATCATCCTGACCGCCTGACCACGCCTCTCAAGCGCGTCGGACGCAAGGGCGAGGGGCGCTTCGTACCGATCAGCTGGGACGAGGCATTTGCGGAAATCGGCGGGCGCCTTGCCGAAATCGCGGCCCGCGAGCCGGAAGCAATCCTGCCGTACAGCTACGCCGGCACAATGGGGCTGGTGCAGGGAGAGGGGATCGCCCAACGCTTCTTCCATGCTCTCGGCGCGTCGCGGCTCGAGCGAACTATCTGCGCAGCCGCGGGTGCGGCGGGGTTGCGATACACGTACGGCGGCAGTCTCGGGATGCACCTCGAGCATTTCGAGGAAAGCGAACTGATCCTGATCTGGGGCGCGAATCCAATTGCGTCGAGCCTGCATTTCTGGACGCGGGCTCAGGAGGCGAAGCGGCGGGGCGCGCATCTGGTCGCGATCGATCCCTACCGCTCGCTGACAGCGGAAAAATGCCACCAGCACATCGCATTGCGGCCAGGCACCGACGGAGCCTTCGCCCTCGGCATGATGCATGTGCTGATGACGGAGAACCTCCTCGATCACGATTACATCAGCGCTCATACAGTGGGATTCGACGCGCTCAAGGCCCGTGCGATGACCTATCCGCCGCAACGTGTCGCGGAGATCTGCGGGATTGAAGCGTCGGAGCTGATCGGGCTCGCGCGCCGCTATGGCTCGACACGAAAGGCCGCGATCCGGCTCAACTATGGCATGCAGCGCGTCCGCGGCGGCGGCAACGCGGTGCGCGCGATCGCCAGCTTGCCCGCGCTGACGGGGGCATGGCGGGAGCGGGCCGGCGGGTTGCTGCTCTCTGCGTCCGAGTGGGCACCGATCGACCAAGCGGCGCTGGTGCGCCCGGAGTTGATGCCCGGCTGGCCGCATGCACTGCCCCGCATCGTCAACATGAACGCAATCGGCGATGCATTGCTGCATCCGGGCGACACCGGATTCGGTCCCAAAATCGAGGCAGTCGTTGTCTACAATTCGAACCCGGTCGCCGTGGCGCCGGATTCGGCGAAGGTCGCGGCGGGATTTGCCCGAGAAGATATGTTCACGGTCGTTCTCGAACATTTCAAGACAGATACCGTCGATTTCGCCGACATTGTGCTGCCGGCGACCACGCAACTGGAGCATCTCGACATCCACAAGTCGTATGGACATACCTACGTGATGGTGAATCTGCCGTCGGTCGCGCCCGTCGGCGACACGCGGCCCAACACGGAGATTTTCAGGGGGATCGCGCGCAGCATGGGGCTTGTGGAGCCGGCGCTCTACCACAGCGATGAAGAGGTCGCGCGCGCTGCACTCAGATGGGGTGATCCGTCGCTCGAAAGCGATTGGGAGACGTTGAAGCAGGCAGGCTGGCTGAAGCTCAAGTTACCGGACGCGCCGTTCGCCAACGGCGGGTTCCGGACGCCGTCCGGCAAGTGCGAGTTCTACAGCGAGCGGCTCGCCCAAATGGGGATGGACCCGGTGCCCGACTATCTGCCGCCATACGAATCGGCAGAGGCGGCCCCTGAACTCGCCGCGCGCTATCCGCTCGCGATGATCTCGCCGCCGGCGCGGAACTTCCTGAACAGCACGTTCGTGAACGTCGACAGCCTCCGGAATACGGAAGGCGAGCCGCATCTCGACATGCACCCGACGGATGCCGCCGCGCGGAACATCTCGGACGGTGACATCGTGCGGATCTTCAACGATCGCGGCTCGATGCAGGCACGCGCGCGCGTGACCGACCGGGCTCGCGCAGGGCTCGTCGTCGGCCTGTCAATCTGGTGGAAGAAGCTGTCACCGGACAGACGCAACGCCAACGAGGTGACGAGCCAGGCGCTCACCGATCTTGGGCAGTCCGCAACGTTTTATGACTGTCTTGTCGAAGTTGCGCGCGCTTAGGGCGAAATCGACACGCAATCGCGTGCGTATCGGATCCCTCAGCGAGTTCGAAGGGAGTGTCTAACCCGGTTGTCTCAAATCGGGCAAGCCGCTAGGATGCGTTTTAGCACGACCATTCGAAAATATGTGAGGAGACGCGCAGCATGGACAAGATTTGGCTGAAATCGTACCCGCCCGGCGTTCCAGCCGAAATTGACGCGTCGCGGTTTGCCTCGGTGTCCGAGCTGCTCGAACAGAGTTTCAGCCAGTTCCGCGACCGGACGGCGTTCGTCTGCATGGGCAAGTCGATCTCGTATGGCGAGCTCGACACGCTGTCTTGCCAGCTGGGCGCATGGCTGCAGTCGCGCGGGCTCGCGCGTGGCGCGCGTGTCGCGATCATGATGCCGAACGTTCTGCAGTACCCGGTAACGATCGCGGCGGTGCTGCGCGCAGGCTATGCGGTCGTCAACGTCAATCCGCTGTACACGCCGCGCGAACTCGAGCATCAGCTCAAGGACAGCGGCGCAGAAGCGATCGTCATCCTCGAGAATTTCGCGACGACGCTGCAGGCCGTCGTTGCCAATACCGCCGTCAAGCACGTCGTCGTCGCGTCGATGGGCGATCTGATGGGGCTCAAGGGGCTGCTCGTCAATTATGTCGTCCGGCACGCGAAGAAGATGGTGCCGGCATGGCAACTGCCGTCGTACACACGCTTCAAGGCAGCGCTCACGGCGGGCGCGCGCCAGACATTCAAGCCGCAAAAGAATGCTCCGGACGATGTCGCGTTCCTGCAGTACACCGGCGGCACGACCGGCGTCGCGAAGGGCGCGACGCTGCTGCATCGGAACATCGTCGCGAACGTGCTGCAGGCCGAGGCGTGGCACGAGCCCGCCCATGCGAAGTATCCGGAAGTGAAGCAGTTCGTCACCGTGATCGCGCTGCCGCTCTATCACGTGTTCGCGCTGACCGTGTGCGGCTTCCTGACGTTGCGCACCGGCGGCATGGGCGTTCTGATCCCGAATCCGCGCGATATCGGCGGCATGATCAAGGAGCTGAAGGGATACCAGATTTCGACGATTCCGGCGGTCAACACGCTTTACAACGCGATGCTGAACCATCCGGATTTCAGCCAGCTCGATTTTTCGAAGCTGGTGATCGCCAACGGCGGCGGCATGGCGATCCAGGAAAGCGTGGCGAAACGCTGGTACGAAAAGACGCGAACGGCAATCGTCGAGGGCTATGGCCTGTCCGAGACGTCGCCGGTCGCGACGTGCAATCCGGTGACGGCCACCGAATACAGCGGGAGCATCGGCGTGCCGCTGCCGTCGACCGAAGTCTCGATCCGCGACGAGGCCGGCGATGAAGTGTCGCTCGGCCAGCCGGGCGAGATCTGCATCCGCGGGCCGCAGGTGATGGCCGGCTACTGGAATCGCCCCGATGAAACCGCGAAGGTCATGATGCCGGACGGCTTCTTCAAGACCGGCGACATCGGCGTGATGGATGCCCGCGGTTACGTGAAGATCGTCGATCGGAAGAAGGACATGATTCTCGTGTCCGGCTTCAACGTGTATCCCAATGAGGTGGAGGACGTGGTGGCGTCCCATCCGGGCGTCTACGAGGTGGCGGCTGTCGGCGTGCCCGACGAGCATTCCGGCGAGGCCGTGAAGCTGTTTGTCGTGAAGAAGGATCCGGCGCTCACCGACAAGGACATCTTTGCGTTCTGCAAGGAGCGCCTCACCGGCTACAAGCGGCCGAAGTTCATCGAGTTCCGCACCGAATTGCCGAAGACGAATGTCGGCAAGATCCTGCGGCGCGAATTGCGCGACGGCCGCGCCTGACGCTTCCCCGCGGCACGACGGCCCGGCGGTCGCCCGGGCCGTTTTCATTTGGGCTGCGCCGCCTGCAAACCGTGTGGCCGTGCCGGTACGCGTGTTGATTGTGGGCGCAAGCGGCATGCGGTCCGTCAACGTGACGCAGCGTGCCGGATGTGCTTTACGGCCCGCGCCAGACGCCGGTTGGCGGTTCGCCTCAGTCACGTCAGGCATGGCGGTGCGCTGGCCGCGCGCAACGAAAAAAGGCGCCCGAAGGCGCCTTTCAATGGACTGCTGCTTGTCAGGACAAGCTGATTAGAACTTGTGGCGGATACCGACCGTTGCGGCGACCTGGTTCTGCGACGACGACGCCGTCAGGCCTGCAATCGCCGCACGTGCGCGCGCGCCGGTCGAGTCGTAGCCCAGCGCGTGCTGGTAGATACCGGCCGCGTAGATGTCGGTGCGCTTCGACAGGAAGTAGTCGACGCCCAGGTTGACCTGGTGGTATTGCGCCGCGTCCTGGCCATTGACCGACGAGCCGCGCGTGTAGTCATACGCGATACCGGCCAGCAGGGTCGGGGTCAGCTGGTACTTGAAGTTGCCTTCGACGTTGTGGAACGACGCGTTGCCTTTCAGTCCCAGCGGGTTGAGCCCCGTGCCGCCGACTGCGCCGACATTGTCGAAGCGGGTGTAGCTGTACGTCACGCCGAGCGTCGCCGCGCCGATCGTGTATGCGCCGCCGACCGCTGCGACCTGCTGCGTGTTGGCCGATGCGTAGCCGCTGTACACCGGGCTCGTCATGTTCAGCGACGACGGCAACGTCGTCGACGCCTTCGAGCTCGGGTTGTTGCCGAAGAACGAGTAGTTCGGGTCGCGGACGTTCAGGTAGGCGCCACCCAGCACCAGCGGGCCGTTCGTGTAGCCCAAGCCGACCGACCAGATCTGGTTGCGGCTGTAGTCGCCGGCCACGCCGCCCAGGCTATACACGGCGCCGAACTGCAGGCCTGCGTACACCGGGCTCGTGTACTTGATCGCACTGTTCGTGCGATTCGAGTTGTTCATGTTGTCCAGGTCGCCCGGGTGCGCGCCGTAGCCGGTCGCCCACTGGCTGCCCGATTCCAGTGCGCCGACGAAGTCGACGACGGAATCATACTGGCGGCCGAGCGTGACGCGGCCGTAGCTGTCGTGCGACAGGCCGACGAATGCCTGGCGGCCGAACATGTTGCCGCCCTGGCCGAGCGCGCCGGTCGACGTGTTGAAACCGTTTTCGAGCACGAAGATCGCCTTCAGGCCGCCACCCAGGTCTTCCGTGCCACGCAGGCCGAAACGGCTGCCTTGCAGGTTACCGCTCGCCAGCTGGTACTGACGTTGGCCACCGGCATTGTTATTGAACAAGAGGCCTTCGTCGACGATACCGTAAAGTGTCACGCTGCTTTGCGCCTGAGCGGCACCAGCAAACGCGCCCAGCGCGACGAGCGCGAGAAGCGACTTTTTCATTAAAAGATCTCCAAGATTCATCGATTTTTTTGTTGCGGGGCAAATAGTTATGTTCTGGCGTCGTACCCCGCTTCAACTTCGGTAGAAGTCGGACGTAATTTAGCAAAAGGCGTTTTTACGACAAAGCAAAAGGCCGCTGCCCGAGGCCGCCATGTTTCCTTTATGCAACAATGGTTAGAATCACGGGTTAACCGCAATTTCCGCTGATAAATCATGTCGGTTAGGCAGCGGATACGTGCCGATGCCCCCCTCGGGGCGGAGGCTGAAGCCAGGAGAACAGGATGGTGTTGGATGAACTGATCAGCGAATTCGACCGCGGTTTGCGGTCGATGGCGGGTGTGAACCGGATGGGTCGCCCCGTACCCGCGCCGGCAGAATCTCCGGCGGCGGAGTTGTCGGCGGCGGAGCGCACGCACGCGGCCGGGCTGATGCGTGTGAATCACGTCGGCGAGATCTGCGCGCAGGCGCTTTATCAGGCGCAGAAGCTGACCACGCGTTCGCCCGCGCTCAAGACGATGTTCGAGGAGGCGGCCCGCGAAGAGGAGGATCACCTCGCGTGGACCGCGCATCGCCTGAAGGAGCTCGATTCGCGTCCGAGCCTGCTGAACCCGCTGTGGTACGCTGGCGCGCTCGCGATCGGCGTCGCTGCCGGGGCGCTGGGCGACAAGGTGAGCCTCGGCTTCATGGCCGAAACCGAGCGCCAGGTGGAGAGCCATCTGGACGGCCATCTGTCCGAGTTGCCAGCCGGCGACACGTCGTCGCGCGCGATTGTCGAACAGATGCGTGTCGATGAGGTGAAACACGGCAAGACGGCGATGGATGCCGGCGGCATAGAGTTGCCGTTGCCCGCGCGGATGTTGATGCGTGCGGCGTCGAAAGTCATGACGAGCACTGCGTACTATCTCTGACGAAATGCCGGGGCGGCGTTGCGCCGCCCCCTGGTTGCCCGCCCCGATATTGCACCGTTCCTCCGTATTTTCCCGCGCCCGAAAGCCCCGCCCCCAAGCCGATCTGACCCGCCTTGTTCACGTATCACCTTCACAAGTTGCACTAGCTCATTCATTTATAACGATTTTCAAAATGACAGGGCGCGTGAGGTTGTGCGCGTAAGTCCTTGTTCTAACTAACAAAATTCGTCAAAAAACCGGGGCGGTCCCTTGACCGTGCCAACCCCTTCCTCTAAAGTGGGGGACGGTGTGAGAAAGTGTGTTTTTGTGTGATCTGGCGGGCCATTTCGGCTAAATTCTGGGCATTGGGCGCGTGCTTCGGTGCACTGAACGGGAGAGCGGAACGTGTTCCAGGGAGCGTCGGCGCTGACGCTCGATGCGAAAGGGCGGATGTCGGTGCCGGCTCGCTATCGCGAAGCGCTGCAAGGACAGGCAGAAGGACGGGTGACTGTGACCAAGCACCCGGACGGCTGCCTGTTGCTGTTTCCGCGCCCGGAGTGGGAGGTGTTTCGCGCCAAGATCGCCGCGCTGCCGATGGACGCGCACTGGTGGCGGCGGATTTTTCTCGGCAACGCGATGGACGTCGATCTCGACAGCGCGGGCCGGATTCTCGTATCGCCCGAGCTGCGGATGGCAGCCGGTCTGGAAAAGGAAGTCATGTTGTTGGGAATGGGTAGTCACTTCGAGCTGTGGGATTCGCAGACCTACATCGCGAAGGAGCAGGCGGCGATGGCGCAGGGCATGCCCGACGCGCTGAAGAATTTCACGTTCTGATTGCGGACACGGAGACGCCCGCGATGGGAAATGAATTGCAACATCGGACGGTGTTGTTGGACGAGGCGGTCGATGCGCTCGTCACGCGTCCGGACGGCATGTACGTCGACGGCACGTTCGGCCGCGGCGGCCACAGTCGCGCGGTGCTCGCGCGGCTCGCGCCGTCGGGCCGGCTGATTGCGTTCGACAAGGATCCGCGTGCGATCGAAACGGCGCAGCGCATCGAGGACGTGCGTTTTTCGATCGTGCATGACAGTTTTGCGTCGATGCGGGATGCGCTCGCGGCGCGCGGCATCGACAAGGTGTCGGGGGTGTTGCTCGACCTGGGCGTGTCCTCGCCGCAGGTGGACGATCCGGAACGGGGCTTCAGCTTCCGCGCGGACGGCCCGCTGGACATGCGCATGGACCCGACGCGCGGCGAGTCGGCGGCCGAATGGCTCGCGCGGGCTTCGCTGCAGGAACTGACGGAGGTGATACGGGATTATGGGGAAGAACGGTTTGCTTTTCAGATTGCAAAGGCGCTTGTTGCTCGCCGGGCAGAGTCCGACCGTCTCGGGCCTCTCGACAGCACGGGCGAGCTTGCCCAAATCGTGGGTCACGTCGTCAAGACCCGCGAGAAGGGTAAGGACCCGGCAACCCGCACCTTTCAGGCTATACGGATTCACGTCAATCAAGAGCTTGCGGACCTGCAAGTCGTACTAGACGCGGCATTGTCGTTGCTGGAGCAAGGGGGACGGCTGGTGGTGATCAGCTTTCATTCGCTCGAAGACCGTATCGTCAAGCGATTCATGCAGGCGCACGCGAGTGCGCCTGCGGTCGATCGTCGCTTGCCGATCCGTGCGGTCGACCTGCCGAGCCCCCCGCTCAAGATAATCGGCCGCAAGTTTCCGGGCGAAGCGGAGGTGGCTGCCAATCCGCGCGCCCGCTCGGCTGTGATGCGCATCGCGGAGCGCGTCACGCCATGAGCCGAATCAATATCTTTCTTCTCATCATCGTGATGGGCTGCGCACTGTCGGTCGTCAATTCGAGCAACCAGCAGCGCCAGATCTTCATCCAGTTGCAGCGCGCGCAGTCACAGGAGCGGCAGCTCCAGCAGGATTACGCGCAGCTTCAGTATCAGCAGAGCGCGCTGTCCAAGACGTCGCGCATCGAGCAGCTCGCCGACGAATCGCTGAAGATGCAGCCGATCTCGACGGGCCGCACGCAATATCTGACCCTTCAGCCGGGCGTCGCGAAGGCGCTCGACGCGCCGATTCCCGCATCCGCCGATACGGCTGCCAACGCCCGCGGAGACGCGCAATGAAGCCGTCGCCGAAGCGCCAGAACGTGAAATTCACGTCGAGCCCCGTGCTGTCGGTGCATTTGCCGATGTGGCGCTCGAAGCTGGTCGTGTTCCTGCTGTTCATGGCGTTCGTCGCGCTCGCCGCGCGCGCGTTCTGGATTCAGGGACCGGGCAACGCGTTCTACCAGAAGCAGGGCGAAAGCCGATACCAGCGCACGATCGAGCTGCCGGCGACGCGCGGCAAAATTCTCGACCGCAACGGCCTCGTGCTCGCGACGAGCCTGCCGGTGCGCGCGATCTGGGCAGTGCCCGAGGACGTGCCGGACGATCTCGGCGCCGACAAGGTCGACCAGCTCGGCAGGCTGCTCGACATGACGCCCAAGGAACTGCGCGCGAAGCTGTCCGCGGACAAGGGCTTCGTCTACGTGAAGCGCCAGGTGCCGATCGATGTCGCCGACAAGGTGGCGGCGCTCGGCATTCCCGGCGTTTACCAGCGCAACGAATACAAGCGCTTCTATCCGGAAGGCGAGATCACCGCGCACCTGATCGGCTTCACGAACGTCGAGGACGAGGGGCAGGAGGGCGTGGAGCTGGGCGACCAGAAGATGCTCGAGGGCACGCCCGGCCTGCGCCGCGTGATCAAGGACCGGGTCGGCCATATCGTCGAGGACGTCGCCGAGCAGCTGCCGCCGCACAACGGCACGGACATCGGCCTGTCGATCGACAGCAAGATCCAGTACATCGCGTATGCGAACCTGAAGGCCGCGGTGGAGAAGTTCGCCGCGAAGGCGGGCGCGGCGATGGTGATCGACGTGCGCACGGGCGAGGTGCTCGCGCTGGTCAATTATCCGACGTATAACCCGAACGACCGCTCGCACCTGACCGGCGAGCAGCTTCGCAACCGCATTCTCACCGACGTGTTCGAGCCGGGCTCGATCATGAAGCCGTTTACGGTGTCGCTCGCGCTCGACCTGCACCGCGTGTCGCCGAACACGCTCGTCGAGACGGGCAACGGCCATTACGTGCTCGATGGCGCGCCGATCACCGACGACTCGGGTTTCGGCACGCTGACGGTGGGCGGCGTGATCCAGAAATCGAGCAACATCGGCGCGACCAAGATCGCGATGACGATGAAGCCCGAGGAAATGTGGAATATGTATACCAGCATCGGTCTCGGCCAGGCGCCGAAGGTCGGCTTTCCCGGCGCCGCGGCCGGCCGTCTGCGCCCGTGGAAGGGCTGGCGCCGGATCGAGCAGGCGACGATGTCGTACGGCTACGGCCTGTCGGCGTCGCTGTTCCAGCTCGCGCGCGCCTATACGGCGATTGCGCACGACGGCGAGCTGATGCCGGTGACGATTTTCAAGACCGACAACGCGCAGCCGGTCACGGGTCCGCAGATCTTCTCGCCGGTCACCGCGCGCGAAGTGCGCGCGATGCTCGAAACCGTCGTGGCGCCGGGCGGCACGTCGCCGGACGCCGCCGTGCCCGGCTACCGCGTCGGCGGCAAGAGCGGCACCGCGTACAAGCATGAAGGCCACGGCTACACCCGGAAATACCGGGCGTCGTTTGTCGGGATGGCGCCGATGCCGAATCCGCGGATCGTCGTCGCGGTGTCGGTCGACGAGCCGACGGCGGGCAGCCACTTCGGCGGACAGGTGTCCGGTCCCGTATTCTCGGCGATCGCGGGCGACGCGCTGCGCGCGCTGAACGTGCCGCCGAACATGCCGGTCAAGCAGCTCGTCGTGTCCGGCGACACGCCTTCCCAGGCAGGGCCGCAAAAGCTGGCCGCCGCAACGGGCGCGAAGCATATCATCGTGTCTAGCACGACACGCAATTCTCCGGGAGTCATTCGATGAGCGCCGCTCGCAGTTCACATCCGGCGCACCAGCAAATCGCAGCCGCGCTTGCGTGGCTGCGCGAGCATGTGGCCCCCGAGGCGCAACTGCACGCGGACACGCGCAGCCTGAACCCGGGCGACGTGTTCGTCGCGTATGCGGTCGACGGGGCCGACAATCGCGCCTTCATTCCCGATGCCGTCGCGCGCGGCGCCGCCGCCGTGCTGTATCAGCCGGACGGCTTCGCGGGCGTGCCCGCCGCGCCCGCCACGCTTGCGGTGCCGGCGCTGAACGAGCTGGCCGGCGACATCGCCAGCGGCTGGTACGGCGATCCGAGCGACAGCATGTTGACGGTCGGCGTGACCGGCACGAACGGCAAGACGTCTTGCACGCAGTGGATCGCCGCGGCGCTGACCGCGCTGCACAAGCCGTGCGCGGTGATCGGCACGCTCGGCAGCGGGATGCCCGGCCAGCTCGTGCCGACCGGCTTCACGACGCCGGACGCGCCGCAGCTGCAGCGCAGCCTCGCGCAGCTGCGCGCCGCCGGCGCGCAGGCGGTTGCGATGGAAGTGTCGTCGCACGCGCTCCATCAGGGGCGCGCGAACGGCACGTCGTTCGACATCGCCGTATTTACGAATCTCACGCAGGATCACCTCGATTACCACCGCACGTTCGACGCCTACGAGGCAGCGAAGGCGAAGCTCTTCGCATGGCGCGGCCTGCGCGCCGCGATCGTCAATCGCGACGACGCGGCCGGCCGCCGTCTGCTCGAGAAGCTGGCCGGGCGCGTGCGCACGATCGCATACGGCATCGACACGGCCGTCACTGCCGACGCCGATCGCGAGCTGATCGCGACCGGCGTGCGGGCGACCGCCACCGGCACCGCGTTCCGCCTGCGATCGTCGTGGGGCGACGCGGACGTCGAGGTCGGCACGCTCGGCGCGTTCAACATCAGCAACCTGCTTGCGGTGCTCGGCACGCTGCTCGCGTCGGACGTCCCGTTCGATGCGGCGCTCGCGGAGCTGGCGCGGCTCGAGCCGGTGAACGGCCGGATGCAGCGTCTCGGCGGCCGGCTGCAGAACGACGAGCCGCTCGTGGTGATCGATTACGCGCACACGCCCGACGCGCTCGAGAAGACGCTCGACGCGCTGCGCCCGATCGCCGACGCGCGCGGCGGCGCGCTCGTCTGCATGTTCGGCTGCGGCGGCGACCGCGACGCGACGAAGCGTCCGCTGATGGGCGCGATCGCCGAGCGGCTCGCCGATCAGGTCGTGGTGACGAGCGACAATCCGCGCAGCGAGGAGCCGCAACGCATCATCGACCAGATCGTGGCCGGCATGCATGCGCCCGCCAACGCGCGCCGCATCGACGATCGCGCAAGCGCGATCCTGCAGGCGGTGCGCGGGGCGGCGCGCGAGGATGTCGTCGTGCTGGCCGGCAAGGGCCACGAGGCGACGCAGGAAATCATGGGCAAGAAGCGCGCGTTCTCCGACCAGGATCACGCGCGGCTCGCGCTCGCGGCGCGCACGACGCACGGCAAGGGGGGCTGCGAATGACGATGCTCACGTTGAGCGAGGCTGCTCGCCTGATTCCCGGCGCGACCGTGCATGGCGACGCGGACGTGACGTTCGAGCGGGTGTCGACGGACAGCCGCACGGCGGGTCCCGGCGAACTGTTCGTCGCGCTGAAAGGGGAGCGCTTCGACGCGCACGACTTCGTCGGCGACGTGGCGGCGCGCGGCGCGGCCGCGGCGCTCGTGTCGCGCAGCCCGGCCGGCGCGGGGATGCCGACGATCGAGGTCGCCGACACGCGCGCGGCGCTCGGCGCGCTCGCGCACGGCTGGCGCGCGCGTTTCGCGCTGCCGCTCGTCGCGGTGACGGGCAGCAACGGCAAGACGACGGTCAAGGAAATGATCGCGTCGATTTTTGCCGCGGCGGTCGGTGCCGATGCGCGCCTCGCCACCGCCGGCAATTTCAATAACGACATCGGCTTGCCGTTAACGCTGCTGCGGCTGAACGGCGCGCACCGGCTCGCCGTGATCGAACTCGGGATGAACCACCCGGGCGAGACGGACGTGCTCGCGCGGCTTGCCGCGCCGACGGTCGCGCTCGTCAACAACGCGCAGCGCGAGCACCAGGAGTTCATGGCGACGGTCGAGGCCGTCGCGCTCGAGCATGCCGCGGTGATTCACGCGCTCGCACCGGATGGCGTCGCCGTGTTTCCCGCGGATGACGCGTATGCGGGCATCTGGCGCGTGGCGGCGACCGGTAACCGGATCGTCGATTTCGCGCTGCATGACGGCGAGCGGCAGACGAGCGCGCAGGTGACGGGGCGGCTCGCCGCCGGCGAGCTTGTGATCGACACACCTGCCGGACGCATCGCGGTGCGCCTGCGTGCGCTCGGCGAGCACAATGCGCGCAACGCGCTCGCGGCGACGGCCGCGGCGCTGGCGGCGGGCGTCGCGCTTTCGGCGATCCAGGCGGGCCTCGAAGCGTTCGAGCCGGTCAAGGGCCGCCTGCAGGTCCGGCGCGCGATCGCCGGCGAGCTTGCGGGTGCGACCGTCGTCGACGACACCTATAACGCGAACCCCGATTCGATGCGCGCGGCGATCGACGTCCTCGCGTCGCAGCCGGCGCCGCGCGTGCTGGTGATCGGCGATATGGGCGAGGTCGGCGACGAAGGGCCGGCATTCCATCGCGAGATCGGCGCGTACGCGCGCGAGCGCGGCATCGATGCGCTGTTCGCGCTCGGCGACGCGTCGCGCGACGCTTGCGCGGCATATGGCAGCGCGGCACGGCATTTCGACGGCGTCGACGCGCTCGTGCCGGCGCTGCTGGCCGCGGGCTACGGCGCGCAGGCGACGATCCTCGTGAAGGGGTCGCGGTACATGAAGATGGAGCGCGTGGTCGACGCGCTGACGAACCAATCCGCAGCGGGCGCCGCGCCCGCCGCACACTGAGTAGAAGGAAGGAAGCATGCTGCTGGCACTGGCGCAATGGCTGCAAGGTGACGCAAGCTTTTTGCGCTTGTTCACATACCTGACGTTCCGTGCGGTGATGGCCACCATCACCGCGCTCGGGATCGGGCTCGTGTGCGGCCCCTGGGTGATCCGCAAGCTGACGCAGATGAAGGTCGGGCAGGCCGTGCGAAAGGACGGCCCGCAGAGCCATCTCGTCAAGTCCGGCACGCCGACGATGGGCGGCGTGCTGATCCTGATCGGCATCGCGGTCGCGACGCTGCTGTGGGGCGACCTGACGAACCGTTTCATCTGGATCGTGATGCTCGTCACGTTCGGTTTCGGCGTGATCGGCTGGGTCGACGATTACCGCAAGGTCGTCTACAAGGACCCGCGCGGGATGTCGTCGAGGGAAAAGTATTTCTGGCAGTCGGTGATCGGCCTGTTCGCGGCGGTGTACCTGGCGTTCAGCGTATCCGAGGCGAGCAACGTGCGCGTGTTCGACCTGTTCATGGCGTGGGTGCGCAGCGGCCTGTCGATGGGGCTGCCCGCGCGCGCCGACCTGATGCTGCCGTTCCTGAAGTCGATCAGCTATCCGCTCGGCGTGTGGGGCTTCATCGCGCTGACCTATTTCGTGATCGTCGGCGCAAGCAACGCGGTGAACCTGACCGACGGCCTCGACGGCCTCGTGATCATGCCGGTCGTGCTGGTCGGCGCGTCGCTCGGCGTGTTCGCGTACGTGATGGGCAGCTCGGTCTACTCGAAATACCTGCTGTTTCCGCACATTCCGGGCGCAGGCGAGCTGCTGATCTTCTGCTCCGCGATGGGCGGCGCCGGGCTCGCGTTCCTCTGGTACAACACGCACCCCGCGCAAGTGTTCATGGGCGACGTCGGCGCACTCGCGCTCGGCGGCGCGCTCGGCACTGTCGCGGTGATCGTGCGGCAGGAAATCGTGCTGTTCATCATGGGCGGGATCTTCGTCGCGGAGACGCTCTCCGTGATGCTGCAGGTCACGTGGTTCAAGTACACGAAACGCCGTTACGGCGAAGGGCGCCGCATCTTCAAGATGGCGCCGCTGCATCACCATTTCGAATTGTCCGGCTGGAAGGAAACGCAGGTCGTGGTGCGCTTCTGGATCATCACGCTGATGCTCTGCCTGTTCGGTCTGTCCACCCTCAAGCTGCGGTAAAGGAAAGGTGCGAAGGATGTCTGGCGAGATGTTTGGAGATCGGCAACGGCCGATGGTGCTGGTGCTGGGGCTCGGCGAATCGGGCCTCGCGATCGCGCGTTGGTGCGCGAGGCACGGGTGCCGCCTGCGCATTGCCGATACCCGCGAGGCGCCGCCGAACCTTGCTGCGCTGAAGGACACCGGCGTCGACGCCGAGTTCGTCGGCGGGCCGTTCTCGCCCGCGCTGCTCGACGGCGGCGTCGAGATCGTCGGCGTGAGCCCCGGCCTGTCGCCGCTGTCGCCTGATCTCGCGGCGCTGCTTGCCGCGGCGAACGAGCGCGGCGTCACGGTGTGGGGCGAGCTGGAGTTCTTCGCGCAGGCGCTGCGCGCGCTCGGCGCGAACGGCTATCAGCCGAAGGTGCTGGCGATCACCGGCACCAACGGCAAGACCACGACGACGAGCCTCACGGGGCTCCTCTGCGAGCGCGCGGGCAAGACCGTCGCGGTGGCCGGCAACATCAGTCCGGCGATGCTCGACCGGCTCGCGGACGCGATCGATCACGCCGCGCTGCCCGACGTCTGGGTACTCGAACTGTCGAGCTTCCAGCTCGAAACGGCGCGGACCTTCGCGCCGGACGCGGCCGCGATCCTCAACATCACGCAGGACCACCTCGACTGGCACGGCAGCTTCGACGCCTACGCGGCGGCCAAGGGGCGGATCTTCGGCGCGACGACGACGCGCGTGCTGAACCGCGACGACGCGGCGGTGATGCGGTTCGCGCCCGCCGCGGCGGCGGCCGACGCGCCGCGCGCGGTCACGTTCGGCCTGAACGAGCCGGTGCATGACGGCGACTTCGGCCTGTCTCGCGACAACGGCATCGCGTGGCTCGTCGAGGCGGTGGATCGCGACGCGGCCGACCAGCCGGTGCCGACGCGGCGCCGCAAGCGCGAAGCGGCGAATCCGCCGGATATCGCGCTCAAGCGGCTGATGCCGGCGGATGCGCTGCGCATCCGCGGCCTGCACAACGCCGCGAACGCGCTTGCCGCATTCGCGCTCGCGCGTGCAATCGACCTGCCGGCCGCGCCGCTGCTGCACGGGCTGCGCGAGTATCGGGGCGAGGCGCACCGCGTCGAGGTCATCGCAACGCTGGACGGCATCGATTACGTCGACGACAGCAAGGGCACGAACGTCGGCGCGACGGTCGCCGCGCTCGACGGCCTCGCGCAACGGGTCGTGCTGATCGCCGGCGGCGACGGCAAGGGGCAGGATTTCTCGCCGCTCGCCGCGCCGGTCGCGCGCTGGTGCCGCGCCGTGATGCTGATCGGCCGCGACGCGCCGGCGATCCGCGAGGCGCTCGCCGAGACCGGCGTGCCGCTCGTCGATCACGCCACGCTCGAAGCGGCGGTGCACGCGGCGAGCGCGCTCGCGCAGCCGGGCGACGCCGTGCTGCTGTCGCCGGCCTGCGCGAGCCTCGACATGTTCAGGAGCTACGCCCACCGCGCGGACGTGTTCCGTGGCGCGGTGGAGGATCTCGCCCTCGACAAAGGAACGACGCCATGAGCTGGCCGGATCGCCTCGTCTCCCGTTTCAACGGTCAGCGCGACGCTGGCGGCAATGCCGCTGGCGGCCGCGTCGCGTCGGCCACGCGGGCCGCGACGGGCGGTCTCGCGAGCGTCGTCAACGGCGCGCGGCCGAGCCGCTCGCGGATGCTCGACTTCGACTATTCGCTGCTCTGGGTCGCGATCGCGCTGCTCGGTCTCGGCGTCGTGATGGTGTATTCGGCGTCGATCGCGATGCCGGATTCGCCGAAATACGCGTCGTATCACGATTACGCGTTCCTGCTGCGCCACGTCGTGTCGCTCAGCGTCGCGTTCGTGGCGGCGGTGATCACGTTCCGCGTCCCCGTGTCGACATGGGACAAATACGCGCCGCAGTTCTTCCTGATCGCCTTGGTCGGGCTCGTGATCGTGCTGGTCCCGCACCTTGGCAAGGGTGTGAACGGTGCGCGCCGCTGGATTCCGCTCGGCATTACCAACATGCAGCCGTCGGAGATCATGAAGCTCGCGGTGACGATCTACGCGGCCAACTACACGGTCCGCAAGCAGGAGTACATGCAGAGCTTCGCGAAGGGCTTCATGCCGATGGCGTTCGCGGTCGGCATCGTCGGCATGCTGCTGCTGCTCGAGCCGGACATGGGCGCATTCATGGTGATCGCTGCGATCGCAATGGGCGTGCTGTTCCTCGGCGGCGTGAACGGCAAGCTGTTCGGCGGCCTCGTCGCGACCGCGGTCGGCACGTTCACGCTGCTCGTCTGGCTGTCGCCGTGGCGGCGCGAGCGGATCTTCGCGTATCTCGATCCGTGGGACGAGCGCTACGCGCAGGGCAAGGCGTACCAGCTCACGCACTCGCTGATCGCGTTCGGCCGCGGCGAGTGGTTCGGCGTCGGCCTCGGCGGCAGTGTCGAAAAGCTGAACTACCTGCCCGAGGCGCATACCGATTTCATCCTCGCCGTGATCGGCGAGGAACTGGGCTTCGTCGGCGTGATGGTGGTGATCCTGCTGTTCTACTGGATCGTGCGCCGCGCGTTCGAGATCGGCCGCCAGGCGCTCGCGCTCGACCGCACGTTTGCCGGGCTGACGGCCAAGGGCATCGGCATCTGGTTCGGCGCGCAGACCTTCATCAACATGGGCGTGAATCTCGGGCTCCTGCCGACCAAGGGCCTGACGCTGCCGCTCGTGAGCTACGGCGGCTCGGGGATCCTGCTCAACTGCGTCGCGCTGTCAGTGCTGCTGCGCGTCGATTATGAAAATCGGGTCCTGATGCGCGGAGGGAAAGTATGATTTTTCCGCGTTGGCAAACGATTTCGTCGCACGCCCGCTTCGCATGCGAAGCGGGCGTGGCCGCACGCGTCGGCGGTGGCCGGAACATTGATCTTGTCGGCACGATGCGGGGAGGAAAGGTATGACGGCGGTGCAGCGCACGCTGATGGTGATGGCAGGCGGCACCGGAGGCCACGTGTTTCCGGGGCTCGCGGTCGCACACCGGATGGAGGCGCAGGGATGGCGCGTCGTGTGGCTCGGCAATCGCTCCGGGATGGAAGCGACGCTCGTGCCGAAGCACGGCATCCCGATGGAATACGTGCAGTTCGGCGGCTTGCGTGGCAAAAGCCTCAAGACCAAGTTCGCGCTCCCGTTCAACCTGCTGCGCGCGTGCTGGCAGAGCCTCGGCGTGCTGCGCCGGGTGCGCCCGGACGTGGTGCTCGGCATGGGCGGCTACATCACGTTCCCGGCCGGCGTCATGACGGCGCTGTCCGGCCGTCCGCTCGTGCTGCACGAACAGAACTCGATCGCCGGGCTCGCGAACAAGCTGCTTGCGAAGCTCGCGAAACGGGTGCTGGTCGCGTTTCCCGACGCGTTGCCGAACGCCGAATGGACGGGGAATCCGATTCGCGCGGAACTTGCGCGCACGGCGCCACCCAAAGCACGCTATGCCGCGCGCAGTGGCCCGTTGAACGTGCTCGTCGTCGGCGGCAGCCTCGGTGCGGCCGCGCTGAACGAAGTCGTGCCGCGCGCGCTGGCGATGCTGGCGCAGGCCGAGCGGCCGCACGTCGTGCATCAGGCCGGCGCGAAGCATATCGATGCGCTGAAGGCGAACTACGAAGCGGCCGGTCTGGCGTACGGCAGCGACGTGCAGCTGGTGCCGTTCATCGACGACATGGCCGCGGCGTACGCGGCGGCGGATCTCGTGATCTGCCGTTCGGGCGCGATGACGGTGTCGGAAATTTCGGCGGTGGGCGTGGCGGCATTGTTCGTGCCGTTCCCGTACGCCGTCGACGATCACCAGACGACCAACGCCGCTTTCCTCGCCGATGCGGGCGCGGCGGTGCTGGTGCAACAACGCGACCTGTCGGCCGAACTGCTCGCCGACTGGTTGCACAGCCAGTCGCGGGCGTCGCTCGCGGAGATGGCGGAGCGTTCGCGCTCGCTGGCGAAGCCTGACGCCACCGACGAAGTCGCGCGCGTCTGCGCGGCGGTGGCCGGCGCGAACCTGGAAGGACAGCAATGAAACATATCGTCAAACACATTCATTTCGTCGGCATCGGCGGTGCCGGCATGAGCGGCATCGCGGAAGTGCTGGTCAACCTCGGTTACGAGGTGAGCGGCTCCGACATCTCGCGCAACGCCGTGACCGACCGGCTCGAGGCGCTCGGCGCGCGGATCGCGATCGGGCACGACGCGGCGAACATCGAGGGCGCGAATGCGGTCGTCGTGTCGACCGCGGTGCGCTCGGACAACCCCGAAGTGCTGGCCGCGCGGCACCGGCGCGTGCCGATCGTGCAGCGCGCGGTGATGCTCGCCGAGCTGATGCGCCTCAAGCAGGGCATCGCGATCGCCGGCACGCACGGCAAGACCACGACGACGAGCCTCGTCGCCAGCGTGCTGGCGGCGGGCGGCCTCGATCCGACCTTCGTGATCGGCGGGCGTCTCATCAGCGCCGGCGCGAACGCACGGCTCGGCACGGGCGACTTCATCGTCGCGGAAGCCGACGAGTCGGACGCGTCGTTCCTGAACCTGTATCCGGTGATCGAAGTCATCACGAACATCGACGCCGATCACATGGACACCTACGGCCACGACTTCGCGCGGCTCAAGCAGGCGTTCATCGAATTCACGCAGCGCCTGCCGTTCTACGGCAGCGCGGTCGTGTGCGTCGACGATCCGAACGTGCGGCAGATCATCCCGTTCATCTCGAAGCCGGTGGTGCGCTACGGCCTGTCGGCGGACGCGCAGGTGCGTGCGGAGAACATCGACGCGCGCGACGGCCGGATGCACTTCACCGTGATCCGCGAAGGGCGCGCGCCGCTGCCGGTGGTGCTGAACATGCCGGGCCTGCACAACGTGCAGAACGCGCTCGCGGCGATCGCGATCGCGACGGATCTCGGCGTCGCGGACGACGCGATCCAGCAGGCGCTCGCCGAATTCAACGGCGTCGGGCGGCGCTTCCAGCGCTATGGCGACGTGCCGGCGGCGGGCGGCGGCAGCTACACGCTGATCGACGACTACGGTCATCACCCGGTCGAGATGGCGGCGACGATCGCGGCGGCGCGCGGCGCATTCCCGGGCCGCCGCCTCGTGCTGGCGTTCCAGCCGCACCGCTACACGCGCACGCGCGACTGCTTCGACGATTTCGTCAACGTGCTGTCGACGGTCGATGCGCTGGTGCTGACCGAGGTGTATGCGGCGGGCGAGGCGGCGATCGCGACGGCGAACGGCGACGCGCTGTCGCGCGCGCTGCGCGCGGCGGGCAAGGTGGAGCCGGTGTTCGTCGCATCGGTCGACGAGGTGCCGGACGCGCTGACGAAGGTCGCGCAGGACGGCGACGTGGTGATCACGATGGGCGCGGGCTCGGTCGGCGGGGTGCCGGCGAAGCTCGTGCAGAACATGCAACGGAAGGGGTGACATGAGCGGGATCGATCCGAAACGTTTCGGCAAGGTGGCAGTGCTGCTCGGCGGCGAATCCGCGGAGCGCGAGGTGTCGCTCAATTCGGGCCGGCTCGTGCTGCAGGGACTGCGCGACGCGGGCATCGACGCGCATCCGTTCGACCCGGCCGAGCGGCCGCTGTCGGCGCTGAAGGATGAAGGGTTCGCGCGCGCGTTCAATGCGCTGCACGGCGGTTACGGCGAAAACGGCCAGATTCAGGGCGCGCTCGATTTCTACGGCATCCGCTACACGGGCAGCGGCGTGCTGGGCTCGGCGCTCGGCCTCGACAAGTTCCGCACGAAGCTGGTCTGGCAGCAGACCGGCGTGCCGACGCCGCCGTTCGAAACGGTGATGCGCGGCGACGACTACGCCGCGCGCGCGCCGGAGATCGTCGCGAAGCTCGGCCTGCCGCTGTTCGTGAAGCCGGCGAGCGAAGGCTCGAGCGTCGCGGTGCTGAAGGTGAAGGCGGCCGACGCGCTGGCGGCCGCGCTCGAAGAGGCGGCGAAGCACGACCGGATCGTGATCGTCGAGAAGAGCATCGAGGGCGGCGGCGAATACACCGCGTGCATCGCCGCGGATCTCGACCTGCCGCTGATCAAGATCGTGCCGGCGGGCGAGTTCTACGACTATCACGCGAAGTACATCGCGAACGACACGCAGTACCTGATCCCGTGCGGCCTGCCGGCCGAGCAGGAAACGGAGCTCAAGCGTCTCGCGCGGCGCGCGTTCGACGTGCTGGGCTGCACCGACTGGGGACGCGCGGATTTCATGCTCGACGCCGCCGGCAAGCCGTACTTCCTGGAGGTGAACACCGCGCCGGGCATGACCGATCACTCGCTGCCGCCGAAGGCGGCGCGCGCGGTCGGCATCAGCTACCGGGAGCTGGTGGTCAAGGTGCTGTCGCTCACGCTCAACGATTGAAGCAGGAACGGAAGACGTCATGTGGAACAACGTTCGCCAGCTCAACCTAGCCGCCAGCGCGCTGTACGCGCTGCTGCTGCTCGTGTTGGCGGCGGCCGGCTGCTATTGGTCGATCCAGCGCCCGACGTTCGCGCTGCGCGAGATCAGGATCGACGGCGACGTCGAGCACATCAATGCGCCGACGGTGCGCGCGGGTGTGGTCGGCCGCCTGAAGGGCAATTTCTTCACGGTCGATCTCGATGCGGCGCGCGTTGCGTTCGAACAGATGCCGTGGGTGCGCCACGCGAGCGTGCGCCGCGTGTGGCCGAATGCGCTTGCTGTCACGCTGGAAGAGTACAAACCGCTCGGGACCTGGGGCAGCGATCAGCTCGTGAGCGTCGACGGCGAGCTGTTCACGGCGAACCAGGGCGAACTCGACGATCCATTGCCCGCATTCGACGGGCCGGAAGGCAGCGCGAAGGAAGTCGTCGGGCGCTATCGCGACTTCGCGAAGTGGTTCGCGCCGCTCAAGGCGACGCCGGACGAGGTGACGCTGTCTTCGCGTTTCGCGTGGACCGTGAAGCTGTCGAACGGCATGCAGGTGGAGCTGGGACGGGAGCGCAACAGCGAAACGCTGCTCGACCGCACCCGGCGTCTCGTCGCCGCGTGGCCCGCCGTCACGCAGCGCTGGGGCAGCGACATCGAGTATGCGGACCTGCGCTACCCGAACGGGTTCGCGATCCGCGCGGCGGGCATGCGGTTCCTGACTGACACCGACAAGCGCAAGTAGAAACAAGACATCACACGCAAGAGCACTCTATATGAGCAAAGACTACAAGGATCTGCTGGTTGCCCTCGACATCGGCACGTCGAAGGTGGTGGCCGTCGTCGCCGAACTGAAGGGCGAAGGCCACTATGAGGTGATCGGCCTCGGCCAGAGCGAGTCGAAAGGTCTGAAAAAAGGTGTGGTGGTGAACATCGAGGCCACCGTGCAGTCGATCCAGCGCGCGCTCGAGGAAGCCGAGCTGATGGCCGACTGCAAGATCACCAACGTGTTCACGGGGATCGCCGGCAGCCATATCCGCAGCTTCAATTCGAGCGGGATGGTGGCCATCAAGGAAAAGGAAGTGACGCAGACCGACGTCGCGCGCGTGATCGAGACCGCCAAGGCGATCAACATCCCGACCGACCAGCAGGTGCTGCACATCCTCACGCAGGAATTCATCATCGACGGCCAGGAGGACGTGCGCGAGCCGATCGGCATGAGCGGCATCCGCCTCGAGGTGAAGGTGCACATCGTCACGGGCGCGGTGAGCGCCGCGCAGAACATCGTCAAGTGCGTGCGCCGCTGCGGCCTCGAAGTGAACGACCTGATCCTGCAGCCGCTCGCGTCGTCGCTGTCGGTACTGACCGAGGACGAGAAGGATCTCGGCGTGGTCCTCGTCGACGTCGGCGGCGGCACGACCGACATCGCGATCTTCGCGGAAGGCGCGATCCGCCACACGGCCGTGATTCCGATCGCGGGCGACCAGATCACGAGCGACATCGCGATGGCGCTGCGCACGCCGACGCCCGACGCGGAAGACATCAAGGTCGGCTACGGCATCGCGAAGCAGGCGCTCGCCGATCCGGACGAGATGATCGAGGTGCCGGGGCTCGGCGAACGCGGCCCGCGCACGCTGTCGCGCCAGGCGCTTGCCGCGGTGATCGAGCCGCGCGTCGAGGAGCTGTTCTCGCTGGTGCAGCAGGTCGTGCGCGAATCCGGTTACGAGGAGCTGCTGAGCTCCGGCGTCGTGATCACCGGCGGCGCGTCGATGATGCCGGGCATGGTCGAGCTCGGCGAAGACATTTTCCTGAAGCCGGTGCGCATCGGTGCGCCGGAGTATGCGGGCGGCCTGGCCGACGTCGTGCGCAATCCGCGCTATTCGACGGCGATGGGCCTGCTGGTGGAAGGGTCTGCTCAGCGCATGCGCGGCCGCAAGGTCGCGGTGCAGTCCGGTTCCGCGGGACAGATTTTCTCGCGGATGAAGGAATGGTTCCTGAGCAATTTCTGACGAAATGAGAGTAGCGCCGGTGTCGGCGGCCGGCGCGCGGCAGGAGGTTGCCCGATCTCCTGCCGAAATATGGCCGAGTAGCAGCATCTTTCTTGACGGAGGCAATAATGGAATTTGAAATGCTGGAAACGGAAACCAACGGCACCATCATCAAGGTGGTCGGCGTTGGCGGCGCTGGCGGCAATGCCGTGCAGCACATGATCAACCGTGGCGTGCAGGGCGTCGATTTCATCGTGATGAACACCGACGCGCAGGCGCTGTCGCGTTCGCGCGCGCCGACCGTGATCCAGCTCGGCAACACCGGCCTCGGCGCCGGCGCGAAGCCGGAAATGGGCCGCGCGGCGGCCGAAGAGGCGCGCGATCGCATCGCCGACGGCCTGCGCGGCGCGCACATGGTGTTCATCACCGCCGGCATGGGCGGCGGCACCGGCACGGGCGCCGCTCCGGTGGTCGCGCAGATCGCGAAGGAAATGGGCATCCTGACGGTTGGCGTCGTCAGCAAGCCGTTCGAGTTCGAAGGCGGCAAGCGGATGCGCGTCGCGGAAGCCGGTTCGCAGCAACTGGAGGATCACGTCGACTCGCTGATCGTCGTGCTGAACGACAAGCTGTTCGACGTGATGGGCGATGACGCCGAGATGGACAAGTGCTTCCAGTGCGCGGACGACGTGTTGAACAACGCGGTGGCCGGCATTGCGGAAATCATCAACGTCGATGGCCTGGTCAACGTCGACTTCGAAGACGTGAAGACGGTGATGGGCGAGCAGGGCAAGGCGATGATGGGCACGGCGACGGTCGCCGGCGTCGATCGCGCGCGCCTCGCGGCGGAACAGGCCGTGGCGAGCCCGCTGCTCGAAGGCGTCGACCTGTCGGGCGCGCGCGGCGTGCTGGTCAACATCACGTCGAGCCGTTCGCTGCGCCTGTCGGAAACGCGCGAAGTGATGAACACGATCAAGAGCTATGCAGCCGAGGACGCGACGGTGATCTTCGGTGCGGTGTACGACGACGCGATGGGCGACGCGCTGCGCGTGACGGTCGTGGCGACGGGCCTCGGCCGTGAGGTGAAGAAGCAGCAGGCGGCGCCGATGACGCTGCTGCGCACCGGCACCGACAACCAGCCGGTCAGCGTGGGCTCGCACAGCTACGCGCCGGCGCATCACGTCAGCACCGCCGACTACGGCGCGCTCGACACGCCGGCGGTGTGGCGCAACTCGCGCGAAACCGCGGCGTCGCATGTGCAAGCGCTGCAGGAAAAGGGTGTCGACACGTACGACATCCCGGCGTTCCTGCGCAAGCAGGCCGACTGAGGCACGAACAGGCGAAGCCGCGGCGGTGTCGCCGCGGTGAAGCCGGCGTGACGGATGCAACGGATCTCGACAGGCCGCGTCGTGTGCGACGCCGGGCCGGGAGACATGCCCTCTTCGCATCGGCGAAGCGGGAGGGGCCGTACTGTCCGTAACGCGCAGGAAACCGTATCGCTATGAGGGACCAGGCATGATTCAAGTGGGCGACGCGCTGCCCGACGCGCAGCTGTTCGAGTTCATCGACGACGACGCGCGCGAAGGCTGCACGCTGGGGCCGAGCGCCCGCAGCGTGCGCGAGCAGACGGCGGGCAAGCGGGTGGTGATCTTCGGATTGCCCGGCGCTTTCACGCCGACCTGTTCGGCGCAGCATGTGCCGGGCTATGTCGCGCATGCCGAGCCGTTGCGCTCGGCGGGCATCGACGAGATCTGGTGCGTGTCCGTCAACGACGCATTCGTGATGGGCGCTTGGGGACGTGATCTGCACACCGCGGGCAAGGTGCGCATGATGGCGGACGGCAGCGCGGCTTTCACTCATGCGCTGGGGCTGACGCAGGATTTGTCCGCGCGTGGCATGGGGATTCGCTCCCTGAGCTACGCGATGGTGGTCGACGACGGTGTGGTCAAGACGCTGGCTGTCGAAGCGCCGGGCAAGTTCGAAGTGAGCGATGCGGCAAGTGTGCTCGCGACGTTGAAGTCCTGATTGCGCGATGCACCGTTGCCTGTGGGCAACGCCATGCATCGGCCGCAGGGCAGTCGTAACACGGGCCGATGACCGGAAACGCCTCCGTTCCGGGCATCGGCCCGTCCCGTATCGACACGGGTAATTGTCGGAAACACATTGCTACGTAGTTTCAAACGACGTTGAATAGGGAATTACGCTATAATGCACCCTATCAAATATAGCTCCTGATTGATATTTTCAATCAAGAAGAAGATCATCATGCTGAAGCAGCGCACCATCAAATCGATCGTCAAGACCGTGGGCATCGGTCTGCACTCGGGCCGCAAGGTCGAACTGACGCTTCGTCCGGCCGCGCCGGGCACGGGCATCGTGTTCTCGCGAGTCGACCTGCCCACTCCCGTCGACATCCCGGCTTCGGCGATGTCGATCGGCGATACCCGGCTTGCGTCGGTGTTGCAGAAGGATGGTGCGCGCGTGTCGACCGTCGAGCACCTGATGTCCGCGTGCGCGGGCCTCGGGATCGACAATCTGTACGTCGACGTCACCGCCGAGGAAATCCCGATCATGGACGGCAGTGCCGCGTCGTTCGTGTTCCTGATCCAGTCGGCCGGCATCGAAGAACAGAACGCGCCGAAGCAGTTCATCAAGGTCAAGAAGCCGGTCGAGATTCGCGAAGGCGACAAGTTCGCGCGGCTCGATCCGTATTTCGGCTTCAAGCTGAAATTCACGATCGACTTCCGCCATCCTGCCGTGGACAAGACCGGGCAGGAACTCGAGATCGATTTCGCGCATACCTCGTACGTGCGCGAGATCGCGCGGGCGCGCACCTTCGGCTTCGCCCATGAGGTCGAGATGATGCGCGAGCTGGGCCTCGCGCGCGGCGGCAGCATGGACAACGCGATCGTGCTCGACGAGTACCGCGTGCTGAACAACGACGGGCTGCGCTACGACGACGAGTTCGTGAAGCACAAGATGCTCGACGCGATCGGCGACCTGTACGTGGTCGGCCATCCGCTCCTGGCGTCGTACACGGCCTACAAGTCCGGGCACGGGCTCAACAACGCGCTCCTGCGTGCGCTGCTCGCGCAGAAGGACGCGTACGAGATCGTGACGTTCGCCGATTCGCAGTCCGCGCCGAGCGGCTTCGCGTTCGACACGCAGACCGCCTTCGCCTGAGCGCCGAGCGCGGCGCACCCATGAAAAAAAGCGACCTACGGGTCGCTTTTTTGTCTTGCGGCGGCCGAGGCCGGGGGAATCAGCGCGGCGTCTTGGCGTGGCGCGCGGCCATCCGGGCCAGCGCCGCCTGCAACGGCGACGGTTCGAGGCTGTCGGCCAGTTCGCGCAGCGCGGTCGCACCCGCCGGCGACATGCGTGCCTCCTTGACGTGCGGCGGCTCGGGCGCCGCCTGCGGGCGCACGCGAACCCTGAGCGTCGCCACCGGCCAGCCGCGTTGCTGGAGATCCGCAAGCAGCCGTGGCTCGACCTGCCGCAACCGCGCGGCCAGCGCGTTGTGCGCGGCAAACAGGGTCAGGACGCCTTCCTTGATGAAGCCCGGCTCGACGTGATTGGCCAGGTAATCGGGGAGCAAGGCGGACAGGTCGCGCTGCAGCGCGGCGACCTGCTCGACGCCGGCGCGCAGCGCGGCGAACGCGTCGGTGCGTCTGAGCACCTCGGATGCGGCTTGCGGCCGGGCGGGGCCGAGCGGGCTGTAACGCTGGGTGAATCGGTTCATCGAGGCAATCTTCGGGCGCGGCTCGCGCGTAGATATCAGCGGCGATTGTACCCCGGCGCGGCCCGCGTTCCCCGGTTTCCTGCCGGTTCGCCCGCCGCGGCGCGGGCCGGCCTTGCGGCCGATGTCTCCGGCGCGCGTTGGCTCGCGTGCTAAAATTCGATGTTTGAATTCACTTACACGCTAAGCCGCCGAGGCTCGGGCGTCAGGGCGCGTGAGGCGTCCGGGGCGCCGGTGCAACGACGCAGGATCCGATCCGATGACAACCGGTTTTCTCCAGAAGATTTTTGGCAGCCGCAACCAGCGGCTCGTCAAGCAATATCAAAAGACCGTCGCGGCGATCAATGCGCTCGAAACGCAGATCGAGAAGTTGACGGACGACCAGTTGCGCGGCAAGACGGACGAATTCCGTCAGCGGGTCGCGGCCGGCGAGTCGCTCGACAAGCTGCTGCCCGAAGCCTTCGCGGTCTGCCGCGAGGCCAGCCGCCGCGTGCTGAAGATGCGCCACTTCGACGTGCAGCTGATCGGCGGCATGGTGCTGCACTACGGCAAGATCGCCGAAATGCGCACCGGCGAGGGCAAGACGCTCGTCGCGACGCTGCCGGTCTACCTGAATGCGCTGTCGGGCCGCGGCGTGCACGTCGTGACGGTCAACGACTACCTCGCGCAGCGCGACGCCGAGTGGATGGCGCGCCTCTACAACTTCCTCGGGCTGTCGGTCGGCATCAACCTGTCGGGCATGGAGCACGAGCAGAAGCAGCAGGCGTACGGCTCCGACATCACGTACGGCACGAACAACGAGTTCGGCTTCGACTACCTGCGCGACAACATGGTCTACGAGACCGACGCGCGGGTGCAGCGCGCGCTCAATTTCGCGGTCGTCGACGAAGTCGACTCGATCCTGATCGACGAGGCGCGCACGCCGCTCATCATCTCCGGCCAGGCCGAGGATCACACCGAGCTGTACGTGCGGATGAACGCGCTGCCGCCGCTGCTCGAGCGCCAGATCGGCGAGGAGAAGGCGGACGGCACCGGTGTCGAGAAGCCGGGCGACTACACGCTCGACGAGAAGGGGCGTCAGGTGTTCCTGACCGAAGCGGGCCACGAGAAGGCCGAGCGCCTGCTCGGCGAGTGGGGCCTGATCGGCGACGGCGAGAGCCTGTACGCGCCGCAGAACATCACGCTGATGCACCACGTGTACGCGGCACTGCGCGCGCACACGCTGTTCCATCTCGACCAGCACTACGTCGTGCAGAACGGCGAAGTGGTGATCGTCGACGAGTTCACGGGCCGCCTGATGGCGGGCCGCCGCTGGTCCGACGGCCTGCACCAGGCGGTCGAGGCGAAGGAGCACGCGAAGATCCAGAGCGAGAACCAGACGCTCGCGTCGATCACGTTCCAGAACTATTTCCGGATGTACGCGAAGCTGTCGGGCATGACCGGCACGGCGGACACCGAAGCGTACGAATTCAACGAGATCTACGGCCTCGAGACGGTCGTGATCCCGACCAACCGTCCGCCGAAGCGGATCGACAAGCAGGATCAGATCTACAAGACGGCGAAGGAGCGCTATGACGCGGTGATCCGCGACATCCGCGAGTGCCACGAGCGCGGCCAGCCGGTGCTGGTCGGCACTACGTCGATCGAGAACTCCGAGCTGCTGTCGCACCTGCTCAAGCAGGCCGGGCTGCCGCACGAAGTGCTGAACGCGAAGCAGCACGCGCGCGAGGCGGCGATCGTCGCCGAGGCGGGCCGTCCGAAGCGCGTCACGATCGCGACCAACATGGCGGGCCGCGGCACCGACATCGTGCTCGGCGGCAACGCGGAGAAGCAGGCCGCCTTCCTCGAGGCCGACGAGTCGATCCCGGCCGACGAGAAGGCACGCCGCATCCAGCAGCTGCACGACGAGTGGGAAACGCTGCACGAGCAGGTGAAGGCCGCGGGCGGCCTGCACATCATCGGCACCGAGCGTCACGAGTCGCGCCGGATCGACAACCAGCTGCGCGGCCGTGCGGGCCGCCAGGGCGATCCGGGCTCGTCGCGCTTCTACCTGTCGCTCGACGATCCGCTGTTGCGCATCTTCGCGGGCGACCGCGTGCGGGCGATCATGGATCGCCTGAAGATGCCGGAGGGCGAGGCCATCGAAGCCGGCATCGTCACCCGCTCGATCGAATCCGCGCAGCGCAAGGTCGAAGCGCGCAACTTCGACATCCGCAAGCAACTGCTCGAATACGACGACGTGTCGAACGACCAGCGCAAGGTCATCTATCAGCAGCGCAACGAGCTGCTCGAAGCGCACGACATCACCGAGACGATCGGCGCGATGCGCCACAGCGTGATCGCCGACGTGGTGCGCCAGTTCGTGCCGGCAGGCAGCATCGAGGAGCAGTGGGACGTCCCCGAGCTCGAGGAGGCGCTGCGCAACGACTGGCAACTGGATCTCGCGATCCAGGAAATGGTCAACGAATCGTCGTCGATCACCGCGGACGAGATTCTCGAAGCCGTGACGACCGCCGCCGACGAGCAATACGAAGGGAAGGTCGCGCTGGTCGGCCGCGAGTCGTTCAGCGCGTTCGAGCGCTCGATCATGCTGCAGACGCTCGACCGTCTGTGGCGCGACCATCTGGCCGCGCTCGACCACCTGCGCCAGGGCATCCACCTGCGCGGCTACGCGCAGAAGAACCCGAAGCAGGAATACAAGCGCGAGTCGTTCGAGCTGTTCGCGGCCATGCTCGAAGCGGTCAAGCAGGAAGTCACGCGGATCGTGATGAACGTCCAGATCCAGTCGCCCGAGCAGCTCGAGGAAGCGGCCGAGCAGATCGAGGAGCAGGGCGGGCATCTCGAGAACGTCGAGTATCAGCACGCGGAGTTCGCCGAAGCCGGTGCGCCGGCCGCGGGCGGTGCCGCCGTCGCGGCCGCCGCGGCGACGAGCGGGATGGTCG
>NZ_JGVW01000091.1 GCF_000687455.2 Burkholderia sp. lig30 | reverse complement strand
AGCTCAAGCAGCTCAAGCAGCCCCGGTGGTGAAGCCGGCGGCCCAGCCGCATCCGGCATCCGAGGCGGCCTCTGCCAAGCCGGCAGCCGTTGCGCCTGCGTCGTCGGCTGGCGAAACGGCTCCGTCGGCTGCACCCGCGCAGGCGGCCGCCACCGATGCATTCGCCTCCGTGCGCGACGACGCGCAGCCGGCCGCTTCCGCGCCGGCTCCGGCATCCGCGCGGCCGGCCGAATCCGTCGCGCGCACCGCACCGGCCGAGTCCGGCGCCCGCACCGCGCCGCGCACGAGCGGCGCGGCCGCCGCGCTCGACGTGTTGCGTAACGCCGGCATGCGCGTGTCGACCGACCGTGCGCGCCCGGCCGCCGCGGCGAAACCGGCGGCGACGCCGGCCGCCGCGAAGCTCGCCGCACCGCGTCCGGCGGTACCGGTGCCGACGCCGCGGGCTGCCGCGCGCGCGCCGCAGCCCGAGACGCGCGACGCGCCGCCGCCGTGGGAAGACATTCCGCCCGACGACTACGTGCCGCTCAGCGCGGACGAGATGTTCGGCGGGCCGCCGGACGACGGTTTCGTGCCGGTGTTCGACAGCGGGCCGGACGACGTGCGCGTCGCGCCGAAACCGGCCGCGCCGGTGGATGCGCGCCCGCTGCCGCCCGCGATCGCGCTCGATCCGATCGGCTTCGACGGCGAGTGGCCGGCGCTTGCCGCGCGGCTGCCGCTCAAGGGCGTCGCGTATCAGCTCGCGTTCAATAGTGAACTGACGGCGGTCGACGCGACGACGCTCAAGCTGTCCGTGCCGGTGCCGCAATACGCGGATGCGGCGCAGGTCGCGAAGCTGAAGGCCGCGCTCGCGGAGACGATCGGCAAGACGCTCGAGATCGACGTCGAGGTTGGCCCGGCGCGCCGCACGGCCGCGGCGCTCGACGCCGCCGCGCGCGCGCAGCGCCAGCGGGACGCGGAACAGGAGATCCATGCGGACCCGTTCGTCCAGCAACTGGTGCGCGAATTCGGCGCGCGCATCGTCGACGGCTCGGTGCGGCCGCTCGCCGATGCGGCCGCGCCGCCGGACGGTGCGCCGCCGACGTTGCATTGAACGGGTAGCGTCGCAGCAGGCACAATCACGCTCACACACATCGGCCGGCACGCGCCGCGTGCCGGCTTTCACACGATCAAGAAGGAGTATTCCCATGTTGAAAGGCCAACTCGCCGGACTGATGAAGCAAGCGCAGCAAATGCAGGAAAACATGAAGAAGATGCAGGAGCAGCTTGCGCAGATCGAAGTCGAAGGGCAGTCGGGCGCGGGCCTCGTCAAGGTGACGATGACCTGCAAGAACGAGGTGCGCCGCGTGTCGATCGATCCGAGCCTGCTCGCCGACGACAAGGACATGCTTGAGGACCTCGTCGCCGCGGCGTTCAACGATGCCGCCCGCAAGGCGGAAGCGACGTCGCAGGAAAAGATGAGCGGCATGACGTCGGGCCTGCCGCTGCCCCCGGGCTTCAAGCTGCCGTTCTGAGCGCATTACCCGAATCCGGAGCCGCCGGCGTTTTCGCATGAAACAGCCCTCAGCCTTGTCCGCCCTCGTCGAGGCGCTGCGCGCGCTGCCCGGCGTCGGGCCGAAGTCCGCGCAACGCATTGCGTACCACCTGATGCAGCACGACCGGGAGGGGGCGGAGCGGCTCGGCCGTTCGCTGCTGTTCGCGACCGAGCACCTGCGGCACTGCGAGAAGTGCAATACGTTCACCGAAGCGCAGATCTGCGAGGTCTGCAGCGACACCGAGCGCGATCCGACGTTGCTGTGCGTTGTCGAGACGCCTGCCGACCAGATCATGCTCGAACAGACGATGACCTATCGCGGGCTGTACTTCGTGCTGATGGGGCGGCTGAGTCCGCTCGACGGCATCGGCCCCAAGGAAATCCATTTCGACCGGCTGGTGCGGCGCGCGTCCGACGGCATCGTCAAGGAAGTCGTGCTGGCGACCAATTTCACGAATGAAGGCGAAGCCACCGCGCACTACCTGGGCCAGACGCTGAAGGCGCGCGGCCTCGCGGTCACGCGTCTCGCGCGCGGGGTGCCGGTCGGCGGCGAGCTGGAGTATGTCGACGCGGGCACGATCGCGCGCGCGATGCTCGACCGCCGCACGATGTAGCGCCATGCGCCGCCCGTCGGCGGCGTCATCCATGTTCATGCCAGGGAGACACATGAGCACGAGCCAGGGCCCGCTCGCGGGCGTCAAGGTGCTCGAGTTCGGGACATTGATCGCGGGGCCGTTCGCCTCGCGTCTCTTTGCCGAATTCGGCGCCGAAGTCATCAAGATCGAAGATCCGAAAGGCGGCGATCCGCTGCGCAAGTGGCGCAAGCTATACCCGGAGGCGGGCGGCACGTCGCTGTGGTGGGCGGTGCAGGCACGCAACAAAAAATCGGTCACGCTGAACCTGAAGACGGACGAGGGCAGGGACATTGCGCGCCGGCTCGCGGCCGAAGCCGACATCGTGATCGAGAACTTCCGGCCGGGCCTCCTCGAAAAGCTCGGGCTCGGCTACGACGTGCTGTCCGCCGCCAATCCGGGCCTCGTGATGGTGCGCCTGTCCGGTTACGGGCAGACCGGACCGTATCGCGACCGGCCGGGCTTCGGCGCGATCGCCGAATCGATGGGCGGGTTGCGGCACATTACCGGCTATCCGGAGCTGCCGCCGCCGCGCATCGGCATCTCGATCGGCGACTCGATCGCCGCGCTGCACGGCGTGATCGGCGCGCTGATGGCGCTCCATCACCGCAACGCGAACGGCGGTACGGGGCAGGTGGTCGACGTCGCGCTGTACGAGGCCGTGTTCAACATGATGGAGAGCGTCGTGCCGGAGTACGGCGTGTACGGTCTCGTGCGCGAGCGCACGGGCGCATCGCTGCCCGGGATCGTGCCGTCGAACACCTATGCGTGCCGCGACGGCAGCATCGTGATCGGCGGCAACAGCGATCCGATCTTCAAGCGGCTGATGAAGGCGATCGAGCGCGACGACCTCGCCGACGATCCGGCGCTCGCGCACAACGACGGCCGCGTGCCGCGCACGCGGGAGATCGACGACGCGATAGCGGCATGGCTCGCGCCGCGCACGATCGACGAGGCGCTCGCGGTGCTGAACGCCGCGGACGTGCCGGCCGGGCGGATCTACAGCGCCGCCGACATGTTCACCGATCCGCAGTTCGTCGCGCGGCAGATGATCCAGCGCTTCAGGCTCGGTGACGGCACCGAGATCCCGCTGCCGAACATCACGCCGAAGCTGTCCGGCACACCGGGCGAAACGCGCTGGCTCGGCCCCGAGCTCGGCGAGCACACCGACGAAGTGCTGCGCGGGCTCGGCTACGACGCGGCGGCGATCGCCGCGCTGCGCGAAGCGGGCGCGATCTGAGCAGAAATGCCCGCCGCGCAACGCGCCGGCGGGCCGCATGCGGCGGCGCGCGGGAAGCGCCGGATGTCGCTCGCGCGCCATCTTTCCTCGGTTACAATCGCCGCATGCGAATCCTACTCAGCAACGACGACGGCTATCTCGCCTCCGGTCTCGCCGCGCTTCACGACGCGCTGCGGCCGCTGGCCGAGCTGACCGTGATGGCGCCCGAGCAGAATTGCAGTGGCGCGTCGAACTCCCTGACCCTGTCGCGGCCGCTGTCGGTGCAGCGTTCCGCGAGTACGGGTTTCTTCTATGTGAACGGCACGCCCACCGATTCCGTGCACGTCGCACTGACCGGCACGCTCGACGCGAAGCCGGATCTCGTCGTGTCCGGCATCAACAACGGCCAGAACATGGGGGAGGACACCCTGTATTCGGGAACCGTCGCGGCGGCGACCGAAGGCATCATGTTCGGCGTGCCGGCGATCGCGTTCTCGCTGGTCGACAAGGACTGGGCGCACCTCGCCGATGCGGCGCGCGTCGCGGCCGAGATCGTCAGCCACTATCTCGCGCATCCGCTGCCCGGCCAGCCGCTGCTGAACGTCAACATCCCCAACCTGCCTTACGACGCGATCAAAGGCTGGAAGGTCACCCGCCTCGGCAAGCGGCACCCGTCGCAGCCGGTGATCCGCCAGACCAACCCGCGCGGCGAGCCGATCTTCTGGATCGGGCCGTCGGGCGATGCGCTGGACGCGAGCGAAGGCACGGACTTTCACGCGGTAGCGAACGGTTTCGTGTCGATCACGCCGTTGCAGCTCGATCTCACGCATACGCAGATGCTGTCCGCGACGCGCGATTGGGCACGCGCCGAGGGGCGTGCTTCATGAGCGGCGGGCGCGCGAAGCGGTTTCCGCTTGCGCTCGAAGATCTCAAGCGCGAGCCGCGCAAGGCCGAGGGCCTGGCCGGCGAACGCCATGCGGCGGGCGAGTCTGCCCGTCTGCGACTGTCGGGCGGCGCGCCGCGTGCGCAGGACAGCCGTCCCGCGCGCAACGGCGCCGCGATGCCGGCCAAACATCCCGACAACAAAGCCGCGCCGAGCGTTGCGCAGGCCGTCCCGCACGCGCTGACGTCGGAACGCGTGCGCGAGCGGATGGTCGAACGGCTGCGCGCGAACGGCGTGACCGACGCGCGCGTGCTGGCGGCGATGGCCGCGGTGCCGCGCCATATGTTTGTTGATCCGGGTCTCGCCACGCAGGCCTACGAAGACTCCGCGCTGCCGATCGGCCACCACCAGACGATTTCCAAGCCGTCCGTCGTCGCGCGGATGATCGAGCTCGCGGCGGCCGGCCGCACGCTCGAGCGCGTCCTCGAGATCGGCACCGGATGCGGCTATCAGGCCGCCGTGCTGAGTCACGTGGCGCGCGATGTGTATTCGATTGAACGTGTCAAGCCGCTCTACGAGCGGGCCAAGCTGAATCTGCGGCCACTGCGCGTGCCGAACATCCGCCTGCATTACGGCGACGGCCGCGTCGGCCTGCCGTCGGCGGCGCCGTTCGACGCGATCGTGCTCGCGGCAGCGGGGCTCGATGTGCCGCAGGCGCTGCTCGAGCAGCTGACGATCGGCGGGCGCCTCGTCGCCCCGGTCGGCGCGCAGAGCGGACAGCCCCAGGTGCTTACCCTCGTGGAGCGCGTCGCGCACGCGCAGTGGCGCGAGTCGCGGCTTGATCGCGTTTTCTTTGTCCCTTTAAAATCCGGAGTGATTTGAAACCGATGAGTATGTTGCGCGCGATGGAAAACAATCGTTTGAAGGTACCGCTCACGCTCGCCCAGCGCGCGATCTGTGTGGCAGCGTTTTCGCTTCTGGCCGCCTGTGCGACGCGGCTCGACAACGCCCCCGTTGTCGACCGTTCGGGCGCGCTCGGCGCGATGCCCGGCGCGCAGCCTGCGGTGCCGCTCGGCCCGCCGCCTCCGGGTTTCTACCGCGTGAAGCCGGGCGACACGCTGTACCGGATTGCGCTCGAGAACGGTCAGAACTATCGCGACATCGCCGCCTGGAACAATCTGGCGAACCCGAATCAGATCGAGGTCGACCAGTTGCTGCGCGTCGTGCCGCCGGGTTCGCCGGCGGTCGCGGGAGCGGGCGTCGCAACCGCGCCGGTCGCCGGTGCGGCCGTGCAGACCGCGCCGCTGAGCAGCGGTCCCGCGGTGCCGGCCAACGGCAATGGTTCCGGTTCCAGGGCGGCAGCGGCGCCGGCGGTCGCGCCCGCGGCCGCATCGAGCGACACGTCGGTCGTGCCGAGCGGCCCGGTGACGTTCGCATGGCCGGCGCGCGGCCCGGTGCTGAACGGTTTCGACGACGCGAAGAACAAGGGCGTCAACATCGGCGGCGCTACCGGCGAGTCGGTCAAGGCGGCGGCGGACGGCCGCGTCGTCTACGCGGGCAACGGCCTGCGCGGCTATGGCAACCTCATTATCATCAAGCACGACGCGACTTATCTCACAGCGTATGCACACAATCGCGCTTTGATGGTAAAAGAGGGGGACGCGGTGACGAAGGGACAGAAAATCGCCGAGATGGGTAATAGCGATGCCGACCGCGTGATGCTGCATTTCGAGGTTCGCCGACAGGGTAAACCTGTCGATCCGCTGAAGTATTTGCCGCCTCAATAGACGAGACGACCATGCCGAAATCGAAGCGCCACGAGCCGCAAGCCGAGTCTGAGAAGATCAGTCGCGCCACGCAAGCATCGGTGGAGCGCGCTGGCGCTTCGACGGAGGAAGAAGACGACGCCGCCGACAACGAGCGCGAATTCGAGGCGCGCGACGCGGAGGGCGGCGACGAGGAGCGGGAAACCACCGCCGCCGCCGCGCCGGACATCGACGATTTCCGCGCGATGCTGCAGGCGGAACTGACCGCCGACACGATCCAGCATTACCTGAACCGCATCAGCGTCAAGCCGCTCCTGACGGTCGAGGAAGAGCAGCGCTATTCGCGGCTCGCGAAGGCGGGCGAATTCGATGCGCGCCAGGTGATGATCGAGCGCAACCTGCGGCTCGTCGTCAGCATTGCGAAGGGCTACCTGAATCGCGGCGTGCCGCTGCTCGACCTGATCGAAGAGGGCAATCTCGGGCTGATGCACGCGATCGAGAAATTCGATCCGACGCGCGGCTTCCGGTTCTCGACCTACGCGACCTGGTGGATCCGGCAAAGCATCGAGCGGGCGATCATGAACCAGGCCCGCACCGTGCGCCTGCCGGTGCACGTAATCCGCGAGCTCAACCAGGTGCTGCGCGCGAAGCGTCACCTCGAAAAGAACTCGATGTCGACGGGCGAGGCGGCGGACCGCCGCGAAGCCAGCATCGACGACATCGCCTACCTGACCGGCAAGACCGCCGAGGAAGTCACCGACATTCTCGCGCTCAACGAACACACCGCGTCGCTCGACGCGCCGCTCGACCTCGATCCGGCGAGCAGCCTTCTCGACTTGCTGCCCGACGACCAGAGCCAGTCGCCGGATGCCGAAGTGCAGCACCGCGAGCTCGAGACGCTCACGCGCGCGTGGCTGTCGCGCCTGTCCGACAAGCACCGGCACGTGATCGAGCGCCGCTTCGGCCTGAATCACATCGAGCCGGCGACGCTCGAGGAGCTGGCCGACGAGATGGGGTTGACCCGCGAGCGCGTGCGTCAGATCCAGCAGGAAGCGCTGGTGCGCCTGAAGCGGTTTTTCGCCTCCAATGGCGTTCGCAAGGACGCCGTTCTGTAACCGATGACACCCATTCTGGTTTTTGACATCGAGACAATTCCCGATGTCGACGGCATTCGCCGTCTCGACGATTTGCCCGCCACGCTCGACGATGCCGCGGTGGCCGAACATGCGTTTGCCGCGCGCCGCGAGAAGACCGGCAGCGATTTCCTGCCGCATCACCTGCAGCGCGTCGCCGCGATTTCATGCGTGTTTCGCGACCAGAACGGCTTTCGCGTGCGTTCGCTCGGCACGCCGCAGGACGGCGAAGCGGCGCTGATCCAGTCGTTCTATCGCGTGATCGAGAAATACACGCCGCAGCTCGTGTCGTGGAACGGCGGCGGCTTCGACCTGCCGGTGCTGCATTACCGCGCGCTGGTGCACGGCATCGCTGCGTCGCGCTACTGGGATCTCGGCGAGGACGACCGCGACTTCAAGTGGAACAACTACATCTCGCGCTATCACTCGCGGCACACCGACCTGATGGACCTGCTCGCGATGTACCAGGCGCGTGCGAACGCGCCGCTCGACGCGCTCGCGAAGCTGTGCGGCTTTCCCGGCAAGCTCGGGATGGACGGCAGCCAGGTGTGGAAGGCGTTTCTGGAAGGCCGCATCGACGAGATCCGCAACTACTGCGAAACCGACGTCGTCAACACGTACCTGCTGTACTGCCGCTTCCAGCTGATGCGCGGCGGTCTCACGGCAAGCGAGTACGCGGACGAGATCCTGCTCGTCAAGAGCTCGCTGATGCAGGAGACGGCGCCGCACTGGGCAGAATACCTCGCGGCGTTCGACGCGTAGCGCGCGGTCAGCCCAGTTCAAGCACGATCGGCTGGTGATCGGACGCGCGCACGTCGCCGTCGATCTCGCAGCGCGTGACGCGCGGCAGCAGGCTCTCGGTGACGAACACGAAGTCGCATGCGAGCGGCCCCTCCGACCATTGTTGCGTGTCGTAGACGCCCGCCGTCGGTGGCGGGGTTTGTCCCGGGTGCAGCGCCGTCCACGCGTCGACGAAGCGCGGTACGGCGTCGATCGGTTCGATGAAGCGGCGGTAGGCGTCGCTGCCGAACGCGCTGTTGAAGTCGCCGCAGACGATCGCATCGCGCGGCTGTCCGGTCGCGGCGAACGGCCCCGCGGCATTTTCCGCCGGTGCCGGGTGGTCGGCGTGCGCGCAGGCTTCGCGATGCCGGTCGCGCAGTGCGTCGACCTGCGCGAGCCGCTGCCGTACGGAATAGTATTCGAGGTGGGTGACGGTCACGCGTACCGGCCCGGATGCGGCCGACAGCTCGACTTCGAGCGCGACGCGCGGCATCGACGGCGCAGTGTCGTCGGCGGGCCATGGCAGCAGGCGGCGCATCACGCGCCCGGCCGGCAGGCGGGTGGCGAGCGCGTTGCCGAACTGCCGGCGCGGCTGGCCCGGCGCGGCCGGCGGCAGGTCGGTGCCGATCGCCTCGACGATCGTGTAGCCGGGCAGCAGCGCGGCGAGTTCGACGAATTGGTCCGGGCCCGGGTGGCCGGGCAGCGCGCCGAATCCGCGCGTGACTTCCTGCAGGCAGAGCACGTCGAAATCGCCGAGTGCGCGGGCGGCCGCGATGGTGCGGGGCAGGTCGACGATGCCGTCCGCGTCGCGGCCCCATTGAATGTTCCAGTCGATCAGTCGCACGGTCGAATCTCCTGTCGATCAGGTGTCGACCGGAGTGAGCGCTTCAGCGCTTACTCCGGTCCTGCGGAAAGCGGGCGAGCGAGGCGGTCCTTCGTCTACAATCTCGCATTCTTCATCGTTTGTCAGGAAAAGCTGGTGTCTGAAGCCGTCCCCACTTCCGCACGCAAGTTGAAAAGCGTGCCAGCCGCGCCCGAAAGCGCCCCGGTTCTCGAGATCGAATCGCTCGACATGGAAGCGCGCGGTGTCGGCCGCGTGACGACCGAGGACGGCGAGCCGGGCAAGGTCATCTTCGTCGAGGGCGCGCTGCCCGGCGAGCGCGTGACCTATTCGAGCTTCCGCCGCAAGCCGAGCTACGAGCAGGCGCAGGTTGTCGATATTCTGCGCCCAAGCGTGATGCGCGCGCAGCCGAAATGCGCGTTCTTCGGCACCTGCGGCGGCTGCTCGATGCAGCATCTCGACATGCGCGCGCAGGTCGCGATCAAGCAGCGCGTGCTCGAAGATAACCTGTGGCATCTCGCGAAGCTGCGCGCGGAGTCGATGTTCTCGCCGATCCACGGGCCGTCGTGGGGCTATCGCTATCGCGCGCGCCTGACCGTGCGCAACGTCGTGAAGAAGGGCGGCGTGTTGGTCGGCTTCCACGAGCGCAAGAGCAGCTACGTCGCGGACATGACGAGCTGCGAAGTGCTGCCGCCGCACGTGTCGGCGATGCTCGTGCCGCTGCGCAAGCTGGTCGAGGGGCTGTCGATCCGGGACCGGATGCCGCAGATCGAGCTGGCGGTCGGCTCGCAGGTCACCGCGCTCGTGCTGCGCGTGCTGGAGCCGATCAACGCGGCCGACGAGGCGCTGCTGCGCGCGTTCGCCGACGAGCACAAGGTGCAGTTCTGGCTGCAGCCGAAGGGGCCGGACACGGTGACGCCGTTCTATCCGCTCGACGTCCAGCTCGACTACACGCTGCCGGAATTCGGCATCCGCATGCCGTTCAAGCCGACCGACTTCACGCAGGTCAATCATCAGATCAACCGGGTGCTGGTCGGGCGCGCGCTGCGCTTGCTCGCGCCGTCGCGCGACGATCGCGTGCTCGACCTGTTCTGCGGCATCGGCAATTTCACGCTGCCGCTCGCGCGCCTCGCGCGCGAGGTGATGGGGATCGAGGGCAGCGAGGCGCTGACGACCCGTGCGCTCGCCAACGCGCGCGAGAACGGCGTGGACGGCCATACGTCGTTTGCCTGCCGCAACCTGTTCGAGGTGAGCGCCGACGACATCCGTGCGCTCGGCGCATTCGACAAGTTCCTAATCGATCCGCCGCGCGAAGGGGCGCTGGCGGTGTCGAAGGCGCTGGCCGATATTGCGCAAAGCGGCGAAGGGCCGCTGCCGAAGCGGATCGTGTACGTGTCGTGCAACCCGTCGACGCTCGCGCGCGACGCCGGCCTGCTGGTGCATGAGGCCGGGTATCGCCTGAAGGGCGCGGGTGTGGTCAACATGTTCCCGCACACGTCTCACGTCGAGTCGATCGCGCTGTTCGAGCGCGATTGAGTCGCTGACGGGGTGGCCTCGGAATTCGGGGAAAGTCGTATGCCGAAGCAGGCCACCCTAATAAGAGCGGTTCAAAAATGATCAAAGAATGATTGGGGTGCACAGTCACCCTAATCTGACTGGTGCCTCACTTCGAAGAATCGCCAGAGTTTCATGATCAACACATAAGCGACTATGGCGGCGACGAGGTCTACGAGCGCCATCGCGCCCATGTAAAACAATTCATAGTCGTCTACTCCGAATTTTTCCGAAATGACAATCAACTGCTGCTGTTGATCTGGTGTCATTGGAATCGGGTAGGTGTGGACGTATCTCCCGGATAAAAAGAACAATCCACAAAACAAAAGAGTCTTGGAAATCCTACGGACAAGTGTTGCCATGTGTAACGACCTCAATCCATCCGTATGCGTGCAGCCCTGAGTGGCGTGCGGGAATGGTGGTTGTCTGCAGCAGCGCCTGTCGGAGAGTCTGAAACTGCGAACGACTTTGCAGCGTGATACATCCCAGCGAGAGTCCACTGCCGCCGATCGGATGCAGCCGGAAATTGCCACGTTCGACCCCATTTATCCATGTATGGTCGTCAATCTTGCCATCATCGCGATACAAGGCAAACCATTCCGAATGATTGGACGGCGCACCCAGAATGATCGTGTTCCACGCATCCTTAGCCTGCGCTTGTACTTGAGATCGAATGCCGCCGGCGGGTCGGTCGACTATCCAATATTTCCCGGCGGGGATGGGCCCTTTTTCCTTTAGAGCCGTGCATCCCCCTCGATTGCGGTAGATGCCATCGCCGGAGAAAGCCATGAATGTGCCGACACCAAAAATGAATAGTGGTGACAGCGGCGCGTTGTTTACAACGAATTTTCCCTGCAAAGCCATCGAATGTCTTTCCCGGTAGTTATCGGTCGTTCCACGCGTCAGTGAACTTGATGTTGCCGTCCGTGTAATGCCATGTGATGTGCTCATACATCATGGAAATGGATTCCATGTGGTTGAGTGCAGACATATCCATCAGCTTGGTGTTAGCCATTCCGGGATTGATGCCTGCGATTTTCACGCCTTCCAGCAGTATCACAAAGTAGACCTCTTCCTGGCCTGCGTCGTTGATCCTGTACCACTTCAGTTCCGCAGATTGCAGCGTCTGCCCTTTGGCGACGGCCTTGTAAAGGTACGGGCTGGACGCATCAAACTCCTTCTCGATGCTCATGGGAGAGTGCGAGCGGGTGCCGGTAATTTTTCCGGAGCTGCTATCGACTGGGAGATTCAGGCCGTGACTGAAGCCGATCACCTCGATACTTCCCTCGCGTCCCTGCACGGTACCGGAGCCCTTGATATCCGCCCCGCCGTCGTCCTTGAGCCACATATACGCTGGAATCGGCATGCTGGTTTGCGCTCCCGGTAAAGTTGAGAACCATGGTTTCTGGCAGAGCTCTCTAACCCTGCCCGGCTACACAATACATGAGGATTGCTATGTATTGAAGTGAAATTGTAATATTGTCTGCGGCCGGATGTGGCGTGCCTCATTGTCTGGCTGGGCGTTGGGTGGGTGCCGCTGCTGTTCCCTTCTCGCATTCGCCGGGAGGTTGTGGTCGCCATTCGCGAGGGCGTCACTGCGTGCATGTGCTGGTCGCCGTCACGCCTGCCTGAGGCGCCTTCGGGTGCGATCGAAATCCTCGCCCAATGTGAAACGACCCGGCCGCAAATGCGGCCGGGTCGTCAAGGGTTGTCCTTCTCGCTATACTCGCCGGTTCCGCAGCAGAAGCGATAACGGAACGGCATTGCGCCTGTTGGCGGGTGCTCGTGTCGCGCGCAGCCGCGTCAGTTGCGGTTGCCGCCGAAGATGCCGAGCAGCGCGAGCAGGTTGGTGAACACGTTGTACAGATCAAGGTAGATCGCGAGCGTGGCGGAGATGTAGTTCGTCTCGCCGCCGTTGACCACGCGCTGCACGTCGAACAGCATGTACGCGGAGAAGATCGCGATCGCGAGCACCGACACGGTCAGCATCAGCGCCGGCAGTTGCAGGAACATGTTGGCGACCATCGCGAGCAGCAGCACGACGACGCCCATGAACAGCCATTTGCCGAGGCCGGAGAAATCGCGCTTGCTGACGGTGGCGATCGTCGCCATCGCGGCGAAGATGATGCCGGTGCCGCCGAACGCGAGCATGATCAGCGACGGGCCGTTCGAGAAGCCGAGGATGAAGCTGAGCAGGCGCGACAGCATCAGGCCCATGAAGAACGTGAAGCCAAGCAGCACGAACACGCCGGCGCCGCTGTTCTTCGTGCGCTCGATCGCGAACATGAAGCCGAACGCGATCGCGAAGAACGCGAGCAGGCTCATCGCAGGGCTCGTGGCTGCGAACAGCGAGAAGCCCGTCGTCACGCCGACCCATGCGCCCAGCACGGTCGGCACCATCGACAGCGCCAGCAGCCAGTAGGTGTTGCGCAGCACGCGGTTGCGGACCTCGACGGAGCTGACGGCGCCGCCGCGGCCGAAATTGTACTGATAGTCGTTCATGGTTTCTCCTGACGTTGAACGCATGGCGTCCGGGCGGGCCCGGCGCACGGTGTGCGCCGCAGCAAGCCGCTGCCGCTATGGCTAAGATACGTTCCGTGCCAGGAGGTTTCAATGGCCTCGGCAAACAGAACGCATGTACCTTGAAACCTTTCATGCGCGTAAGGGTTCAATCGCAATGATACACGGGATCGTGCTACAATAGCGGATTCATTTGGAAGTGTAACTTCTTAATTTCTTGGAGTTTTTATGGCAATCGAGCGCACCCTGTCGATCATCAAGCCGGATGCGGTGGCAAAGAACGTGATCGGCCAGATCTACAGCCGTTTCGAAGGCGCCGGTCTGAAGGTCATCGCAGCGCGCATGGCACACCTGTCGCGCGCTGACGCAGAGAAGTTCTACGCAGTCCACGCAGCACGTCCGTTCTTCAAGGACCTCGTCGATTTCATGATCTCGGGCCCGGTGATGATCCAGGTTCTGGAAGGCGAAGGCGCGATCCTGAAGAATCGCGACCTGATGGGCGCGACGGATCCGAAGAAGGCGGAAGCGGGCACGATCCGCGCCGACTTCGCCGACAGCATCGACGCGAACGCGGTGCACGGCTCGGACGCGCCGGAAACGGCAAGCGTCGAAGTCGCGTTCTTCTTCCCGGAAATGAACGTTTACTCGCGTTAAGCACTGGCTGAGCATTCAGGCAGGCAGGATTCAGCGCACGCGGCAAGGCAGGGCACCATGACGAGCGAAACTTCCGTCAATCTTCTCGACTTCGACGCCGAGGGCCTTGTCGCGTACTGCGGCAGCCTCGGCGAGAAGCCGTTCCGCGCCAAGCAACTGCAGCGCTGGATCCATCAGTACAACGCTGCCGATTTCGACGGCATGACCGATCTCGCGAAATCCCTGAGGGAAAAGCTCAAGGGCCGCGCGACGATCACGATGCCGGACATCGCCAGCGATCACGTTTCCGCCGACGGCACGCGCAAGTGGCTGATCGACGTCGGAAACGGCAATGCGGTCGAAACCGTATTCATCCCGGAAGAGACGCGCGGCACGCTGTGCGTGTCGTCGCAGGCCGGGTGCGCGGTCAACTGCCGCTTCTGTTCCACGGGCAAGCAGGGCTTTTCCCGCAATCTGTCGACCGCCGAGATCATCGGGCAACTGCGGATGGCCGAGTTTGCGCTGCGCGCCTCGCTCGGTCGCGCGCCCGGCCCGAACGGCAAGGCCGAACGGGTGATCACCAACGTGGTGATGATGGGCATGGGCGAGCCGCTCCTCAATTACAGCGCGGTCGTGCCGGCGATGCGCCTGATGCTCGACGACAACGCCTACGGGCTGTCGCGGCGCCGGGTCACGCTGTCGACGTCCGGCGTGGTGCCGATGATGGACCGTCTCGGCGCCGAGCTGCCGGTCGCGCTGGCCGTTTCGCTGCACGCGCCGAACGACGCGTTGCGCGACATGCTGGTGCCGCTCAACAAGAAGCATCCGCTGCGCGAGCTGATGGCAGCTTGCCAGCGTTATCTGAAAGTCGCGCCACGCGATTTCATTACATTCGAATACTGCATGCTCGACGGCGTCAACGACACCGAAGCGCATGCGCGCGAACTGCTGGCGGTCACGCGCGACGTGCCGTGCAAGTTCAACCTGATCCCGTTCAATCCGTTCCCCGAGTCGGGCCTCATCCGCTCGAAGCCGGAACAGGTCAAGCGCTTCGCACAGGTGCTGATGGATGCGGGCGTCGTCACCACCGTGCGCAAGACGCGCGGCGACGACATCGACGCCGCATGCGGCCAGCTGGCCGGCGCGGTGAAGGATCGCACCCGGCTGGCGGAACGCACGGGTACGTCGGGGAAGATCATCGAAGTCCGGGCAGTGTGACGGGGTTGCCCGAAACGTTTGGCGGTAATACGCGCGAATAGCGATCGGAAGCGGCGCCCTGGGGCGCCGTGTGTGGTGTAACGTCGCGGGTTGCGGGCCGGCACGAGCCGGCGGAACCCGCCAGTGAAGAAGAATCGACGCGAGGATAAGGATGAGTGAGCCGCAGCCGTCAAATGGCGCAGACATGAATGCCGGGAATCCGGCAACGGCTGGACTGGAATCGCTGGCTGCCGTGGGGAGCCGTCTGGCGCAGTTGCGCGAGGCGAAGGGCTGGTCGGTCGACGACGTGTCGGCGCGGCTCAAGGTCGCCCCGCAGAAGCTGCGCGCGCTCGAGGCTGGCGACATCAGCCATCTGCCCGGCTTGACGTTCGCGCTTGGCGTCGTGCGCAGCTACGCGAAGATGCTCGGCGTCGATCCCGAACCGTTCGCGCACGCGCTGCGGCGCGAACGGGGCGTGCCGGAAATCGATCTGTCGCTGCCGGCGGCGGCGGGTGCGGACCTGCCGCGCGGCCGCGTATCGATCCCGCTCGGCGGGGCGACGCGCCATCGGCCGTGGCTGTGGGGCGCAGCGGCGGCGGTCGTCGCGCTGATCGCCGCGGCGATGTGGCACACTGGCGGCGATTCGTCGAACTGGCTCGCGCGCTTCAAGGGCGGCGCCGCACAAGGCGCGTCCGGCGCGCAGGTGCAGCAGGCGGCGATCGCGTCCGCGCCGGCTGCCGAAAGCGCGAGTTCGGCCGCCGCATCGTCTGTCGCGGCCAGCGACGCTTCGGCGTCCGCGGTCGCGGGTAGCGCGCCGGCGGCCACGGCTTCCCAGCCGGCCGTCGCTGCGGCTTCGGCCGCATCGGCCGTCCCGGTCGCGGCTGCGCCGGTGTCGCAGCCTGTCGCGGCCGTCGTGCCGCCGGCAAGCGCCGCCGCGGCAGCGGCTTCGCAGCCGGCAGCGGCCTCGCAGCCGGCGGTGTCGGCAGGCCAGTCGATGGTCGAGCTCAAGGTCAAGCAGGACTGCTGGTTCAGCGTGCGCGACAAGAACGGCAAGGAACTGTTCTCCGCGCTGGTTCACGCGGGCGAGACGAAGCAGATCGTCGGCGCCGCGCCGCTCAAGGTTACCGTCGGCAACCTGGCGGGCCTCGATGCGGTCGCATTCGACGGAAAAACCGTCGACCCGGCAAAATATTCGGCAACGCGGGGGAACGTGGCGCGGTTCACGTTGCCCTGACGGTAAGCGCCGTTGCACGGCGCTTTTTCAATTCGTGCGCCGCGTCGCGGCGCATTCGGCGTAAATGGATCTATCGATGCAATCCGAAGCTCAATCCCCACGCAGCAGTCAGATTTGTTCAACCGAGCCGGTGTTCGGCGGGCAGGCGCCGCGACGCGTGTCGCATGCCGTGGATATCCGTTGGGGCGGGCAGCTCGTGACGATCGGCGGCAATGCGCCGGTGCGCGTGCAGTCGATGACGAATACGGATACCGCCGACGCGATCGGCACCGCGATCCAGATCAAGGATCTGGCGAACGCGGGTTCCGAGCTGGTGCGTATCACGGTCAACACCCCGGAGGCCGCCGCCGCCGTGCCGGCGGTCCGCGAGCAACTCGACCGGATGGGCGTGACCGTGCCGCTCGTCGGCGACTTCCATTACAACGGCCACCTGCTGCTGCGCGACCATCCCGGCTGCGCGGAAGCGCTGTCGAAGTACCGGATCAACCCGGGCAACGTCGGCCAGGGCGCGAAGCGCGATACGCAGTTCGCACAGATGATCGAAGCGGCGGCCAGGTATGACAAGCCGGTTCGCATCGGCGTGAACTGGGGCAGCCTCGACCAGGACCTGCTCGCGCGCATGATGGACGAGAACGCCGCGCGCGCGGTGCCGTGGGAGTCGCAGAGCGTGATGTACGAGGCGCTGATCCAGTCCGCGATCAGCTCCGCCGAGCGCGCGGTCGAGCTGGGCCTCGGCCGTGACCGCATCGTGCTGTCGTGCAAGGTCAGCGGCGTGCAGGACCTGATCGCCGTCTACCGCGAGCTCGCGCGCCGTTGCGGCTTCGCGCTGCACCTCGGGCTGACCGAGGCGGGCATGGGCTCGAAGGGCATCGTCGCGTCGACGGCCGCGCTCGGCGTGCTGCTGCAGGAAGGCATCGGCGACACGATCCGCATTTCGCTGACGCCGGAGCCGGGCGCGCCGCGCACGGGCGAAGTGGTGGTCGGCCAGGAAATCCTGCAGACGATGGGCCTGCGCTCGTTCGCGCCGATGGTGATCGCGTGCCCGGGTTGCGGCCGCACGACCAGCACGCTGTTCCAGGAGCTCGCGATGCAGATCCAGACCTACCTGCGCGAGCAGATGCCGGTCTGGCGCAAGCAATATCCGGGCGTCGAGAAGATGAACGTCGCGGTGATGGGCTGCATCGTCAACGGCCCGGGGGAATCGAAGCACGCGAACATCGGCATCAGCCTGCCGGGCTCGGGCGAGAACCCGGCCGCTCCGGTCTTCGTCGACGGCGAGAAGGTCAAGACGCTGCGCGGCGAACGCATCGCCGAGGAATTCCAGCTGATCGTCAGCGACTACGTCGAACGCACCTACGGCCGCGCTGCGGCATTGAACTAATTCGTCCACCGAAGACAGATGACTGAACAAAAACGCAAGATCGAGAAGCTCACGGGCGTCAAGGGCATGAACGACATCCTCCCGCAGGATGCCGGCCTGTGGGAGTTCTTCGAAGCCACCGTGAAGTCGCTGCTGCGCGCGTACGGCTACCAGAACATCCGTACGCCGATCGTCGAGCACACGCAGCTGTTCACGCGCGGCATCGGCGAAGTGACCGACATCGTCGAGAAGGAGATGTACAGCTTCACCGACGCGCTGAACGGCGAGCACCTGACGATGCGCCCGGAGAACACCGCCGCCGTCGTGCGCGCGGCGATCGAGCACAACATGCTGTACGACGGCCCGAAGCGCCTGTGGTACATCGGGCCGATGTTCCGCCACGAGCGTCCGCAGCGCGGCCGCTATCGCCAGTTCCACCAGGTCGGCATCGAGGCGCTCGGCTTCGCGGGCCCGGACGCGGACGCCGAGATCATCATGATGTGCCAGCGCCTGTGGGATGACCTGGGCCTGACCGGCATCAAGCTCGAGATCAATTCGCTCGGCCTCGCGGAAGAGCGCGCCGCGCACCGCGTCGAGCTGATCAAGTATCTGGAGCAGCACGTCGACGCACTTGACGCCGACGCGCAGCGCCGCCTGTACACGAATCCGCTGCGCGTGCTCGACACGAAGAATCCGGCGATGCAGGACATCGTCGAGAACGCGCCGAAGCTGATCGACTTCCTCGGCGAAGCATCGCGCGCGCACTTCGACGGGCTGCAGCGTCTGCTGAAGGCGAACAACGTTCCGTTTACGATCAACCCGCGTCTTGTGCGCGGCCTCGACTACTACAACCTGACCGTGTTCGAGTGGGTCACCGACAAGCTCGGCGCGCAGGGCACGGTCGCGGCGGGCGGCCGCTACGATCCGCTGATCGAGCAGCTCGGCGGCAAGCCGACGGCCGCATGCGGCTGGGCGATGGGCATCGAGCGCATTCTCGAGCTGCTGAAGGAAGAGCAGCTCGCGCCGGAACAGGACGGTGTCGACGTCTACGTCGTCCACCAGGGCGAAGCCGCGCGCGAGCAGGCATTCATCGTCGCCGAGCGTCTGCGCGACACCGGCCTCGACGTGATCTTCCACTGCAGCGCCGACGGCGCGCCGGCGAGCTTCAAGTCGCAGATGAAGCGGGCCGATGCGAGCGGCGCGGCATTCGCGGTGATCTTCGGCGAAGAGGAAGTCACGAACGGCACCGCGGGCGTGAAGGCGCTGCGCGGCGCGGGCGAGGGCAGCGAGAAGAACGCTCAGCAGACCGTACCGGTCGAAAGCTTGACCGAATTCCTAATCGATGCGATGGTTGCAACCGCCGATGACGGCGACGACTGATCGCGTTGGCGTTCGCTCGACATACACGGCCTGAACAGGAGGGAATCGCTAGGCGATGAGTTACCACGACGAACAAGAATCGATTGAAAACCTCAAGGCGTGGTGGACCCGCTGGGGCAACCTCACCACGTGGATCGTCCTCGCGGCGCTGGTCGTCGCGGCCGGCTTCAATGGCTGGAACTACTGGCAGCGCCGCCAGGCCGCGCAGGCGGCCGGGCTGTACGAGCAGGTGCAGAAGGCCGCCGTCGCGAACGACAAGGCGACGATCGGCCGTGCCGCCGCCGACATGGAAGACAAGTACGGCGGCACGCCGTACGCGCAGATGACGGCGCTCGCCGCGGCGAAGGTGCTGTACGGCGCAGGCGATGTCGCGGGCGCGAAGGCGCAGCTGCAATGGGCCACCGATCATGCGAAGGACGACGAGTACAAGCAGATCGCCAAGCTGCGCCTCGCGTCGCTCCTGCTCGACGAAAAGGCCTACGACGCCGGGCTCGCACTGTTGTCCGGCACGCCGGCCGACGCGTTCAAGGGCCTCGTGGCCGATCGCCGCGGCGACCTGCTCGCCGCGCAGGGCAAGACAGACGACGCGCGCGCCGCGTACAAGCTCGCGCTCGACGGCCTGCCGAAGGAAGATGCGTCCGCACGCCAGCTCGTGCAGTTCAAGCTGGACGCGCTGGGCGGCTGAGCCCGCGATTCCCTTCAACCTTTTTATCTTTGCTTCGCTAACCGATGAATTTGCTGAAACGTTACGCTGTGCCCGTTGCCTGTGCGGCGGCCGTCCTGGCATTGGCGGCCTGCTCGTCGTCGAAGGACGCGCGTCGCGTGCCGACGCCGCTCACCGAGTTCAAACCCGTCCTCGACGTGCGGCAGATCTGGAAGGCGAGCGTCGGCGGCGGCGGGCGCTACCTGTTCTCGCCGGTGGCGGTGGGCGATGCCGTGTTCGTCGCGGGCGAGAACGGCTCGGTCGAGAAGATCGACGGGAAGACCGGCGAGCGGATCTGGCGCACCAAGCTGGATTCGGACCTGTCGGCCGGCGTCGGCAGCGACGGCAACCTGACGGCGGTGGGCGCGCTCAAGGGCGGCGTGTTCGTGCTCGGCCAGGACGGCAAGCTGCTGTGGAAGACGAGCGTGCAGGGCGAGATTTTCTCGCCGCCGCTGGTCGGCAACGGCCTCGTGGTGGTCCGCACGATCGACGGCCAGGTGATCGCCTTCGCCGCGCAGACGGGCGAGCAGAAGTGGAACTACCGCAACCGCGCGGTGCCGCTCAACCTGCGCGTGTCGGCGGGCATGACGTTCGCTGGCGACGCCGCGGTGCTGGCAGGCTTCCCGGGCGGCGGTCTCGTCGCGATCAACCTGCAGACCGGCGAGCCGTACTGGCAGACGCCGGTGTCGTTCCCGAAGGGCGTGACGGAAGTCGAGCGCATCAATGACGTCAGCGGGCCGCCCACGCTCGTCGGCGCGCAGTCGTGCGCGGTGACGTTCCAGGGGCAGCTCGGCTGCTTCGACGCGAACTCGGGCCGCCCGCTGTGGGAAAAGGCGTTCTCGAGCCGCAGCGGGCTCGCACAGGACGAGACCGTGGTCGCGGGCGGCGACGACTGGTCGGTCGTGAGCGCCTACGACGTGGCGAGCGGCAACCCGCTCTGGCGCAACGACAAGCTCAAGAGCCGCGATGTCGGCGTGCCTTACCTGCTGGGCCGTGCGCTGGTGATGGGCGATTACAAGGGGTACGTGCATTTCCTGTCGCGCGAGGACGGCTCGTTCATCGCGCGGATGAAGACCGACGGCAGCCCGATCACGGCGGCGCCGGTCCTCGCGGGCAACACGCTCGTCGTGCAGACGAAGGACGGCGGCCTGTACGGCTTCCGTCCGCGTTAAGCGCGGCGACGCGCCGGCGCGGCGCGGCCGGAAAACCGGCCGCAAGCCGTGCCGGCGCACGAAACAAAGGCGGCCGGTGTCCCCGGCCGCTCGGTATTTGCAACGCAGTTCGAGACGAAAGACAGACGGCGCGCACCGCGCGCCAGGCGCGCGCATCCGCCGCGGCGCGAATTCGTGATAATTTCCATTCAGCGCAGCCGCCCGCAGCAGCGGGCCTCCCGCTGCTGCGCTTCACAGTAGACAAGATCAGATGAAACCGGTCATTGCCCTCGTTGGGCGCCCCAATGTGGGGAAATCCACGCTGTTCAACCGGCTCACGCGTTCGCGCGATGCGCTGGTGGCCGACTTGCCCGGCCTGACGCGCGATCGCCACTATGGCGAGGGGCGAGTCGGGGAACGCCCGTACCTCGTCGTCGATACGGGCGGCTTCGAGCCGGTCGCGAAGGACGGCATCCTCCACGAGATGGCGCGGCAGACGCGCCAGGCGGTCGAGGAGGCCGACGTCGTCGTGTTCATCGTCGACGGCCGCAACGGCCTCGCGCCGCAGGACAAGTCGATCGCCGACTACCTGCGCAAGACCGGCCGGCCGATCTTCCTCGTCGTCAACAAGGCCGAGGGGATGAAATACACGGCGGTCGCGTCCGATTTCTACGAGCTCGGGCTCGGCGATCCGCGCGCGATCTCGGCCGCGCACGGCGACGGCGTGACCGACATGATCAACGAGGCGCTCGGCGTCGCGTACGCGGGCCAGCCGGAAGAAAGCGAAGAGGATGACGCGTCGCGCGGCATCAAGATCGCGATCGTCGGCCGGCCGAACGTCGGCAAGTCGACGCTCGTCAACACGCTGATCGGCGAGGACCGGGTGATCGCGTTCGACATGCCGGGCACGACGCGCGACTCGATCTACGTCGATTTCGAGCGCAACGGCAAGCACTACACGCTGATCGACACGGCAGGCCTGCGCCGCCGTGGCAAGGTGTTCGAGGCGATCGAGAAATTCTCGGTGGTGAAGACGCTGCAGTCGATTGCCGACGCGAACGTCGTGATTCTTCTGCTGGATGCGCAACAGGACATCTCCGACCAGGACGCGCACATCGCCGGCTTCGTCGTCGAGCAGGGCCGGGCGCTCGTCGTCGGCGTCAACAAGTGGGATGGCCTCGATTCGCACGTGCGCGAGCGCACCAAGGCGGATTTGACGCGCAAGCTGAAATTCCTCGAATTCGCGAAGTTCCATTTCATTTCCGCTGCGGAAAAGACCGGCATCGGCGCGCTGATGCGCTCGGTCGACGACGCGTACGCGGCCGCGATGAAGAAGCTGCCGACGCCGAAGCTCACGCGCGCGCTGATCGAAGCGGTCGAGTTCCAGCAGCCGCGCCGCCGCGGGCCGGTGCGTCCGAAGCTGCGCTACGCACACCAGGGCGGCCAGAATCCGCCGATCATCGTCATCCACGGCAACGCGCTCGATGCGGTGACCGAGACATACAAGCGCTATCTGGAAAACCGTTTCCGGGAAACTTTCTCCCTGACGGGCACTCCATTGCGCATAGAGTTCCGCTCGTCGACCAACCCGTATACGGCGGACAAGAGCTGAGCGAACGTCCGCTATACGCGTTCGCCGGGCGCGCCAGGCAAGGGGTCGGCCGAATGGCCGGTGCCCGGGCGTGGCGGGCAAAATCGGCTATAGTGTAGCGATTGGCGGCGGATCTCTTTTTCTTCGCCGCCAATCCAGATCAACCTGCAAAACAAGATGGAGTACGCCATGAGCAACAAAGGGCAATTGTTACAAGACCCGTTTTTGAACGCACTGCGCAAGGAGCACGTTCCGGTTTCGATCTACCTCGTCAACGGCATCAAGCTCCAAGGGAACATTGAATCGTTCGACCAGTACGTCGTGTTGCTCCGGAATACGGTGACCCAGATGGTGTACAAGCACGCCATCTCGACGGTCGTGCCGGCGCGCCCGGTGAATTTCCACCCGGATGCCGAATCTGCGTCCTAACCCCATCGCCGCGGCTGGCATCGGTCGCCGCGTGCGACCGATGCCAGCCGTCATATCTTGATATCCGACAATTTGATCAACGCCGCGCTCGTCGGCATCGACTTCGGCAAGACCGATTTCGAAGCCAGTCTCGAAGAACTCAGCCTTCTCGCATCCAGTGCGGGTGCGCATCCCGCCGTTACCCTGACCGGCCGCCGGTCCAGTCCCGATGCCGCGATGTTCGTCGGCAGCGGCAAAGCCGAAGAACTGCGGCTGGCCTGTGAAGCCAACGACGTCGAAATCGTCATCTTCAATCACGCGCTCGCGCCCGCCCAGCAACGGAACCTGGAGCGCGCGCTGGACCGGCGGGTGGTCGATCGCACCAGCCTGATCCTCGACATCTTCGCGCAGCGCGCGCGCAGCCACGAAGGCAAGCTGCAGGTCGAGCTCGCGCAGCTGCAATACCTGTCGACCCGCCTGATCCGCGCATGGACCCACCTTGAGCGGCAAAAGGGCGGTATCGGCCTGCGCGGCCCCGGCGAAACCCAGCTCGAAACCGACCGCCGCCTGATCGGCGAGCGCATCAAGATGCTGAAGTCCCGGCTCGACAGGCTGCGCCGGCAGCACAGCACGCAGCGCCGCCAGCGCGCGCGCAGCGGCACGATGTCGGTGTCGCTCGTCGGCTACACGAACGCCGGCAAGTCGACGCTCTTCAATGCGCTGACGAAAGCGCAGGCGTATGCGGCTGACCAGCTGTTCGCGACGCTCGACACAACGTCGCGGCGCGTCTATCTCGGCGGCGACGTCGGGCAGATCGTCGTGTCCGACACGGTCGGCTTTATCCGGGAGCTGCCGCACCAGCTGGTCGCGGCGTTTCGCGCGACCCTCGAGGAAACGATCCACGCGGATCTGCTGCTGCACGTCGTCGACGCGTCGAGCGCGGTGCGTCTCGAGCAGATCGAGCAGGTCAACGGCGTGCTGCACGAGATCGGCGCGGACACGATCCGGCAGGTGCTGGTGTTCAACAAGATCGACGCCGTGCCCGAGCTGGCGGCCCGGGGCGACGCGGTCGAGCGGGACGAGTATGGTAATATTTCGCGCGTCTTTTTGAGCGCGCGCACTGGTCAGGGTCTGGACGCGCTGCGCGCTGCCATTGCCGAGATCGCGACCGCGGAACATCTTTCCGGCGCAATGCCGCTCGACGGCGTGCCGGCAGAAATACACGAAGACCACACGATTTCCGAACAGGGGCGCTAACCGGTCCCGGCCGGTTAGCCGGCGTCTAATCTGGTGAACAAACTCTGGTGAACGAATACAACGAGCGGAGTACCTGGCAGCGAATGCGCGCCCTGCTGTCGATCAACGACCCCCGCTGGGGCCGTGGCGAAGGCAACGGCGGGCCGAAGCCCCGCGCCAACGAATCGAAGCGCCCGCAAGGCGGTGACGGCGATGGTCCGCCCGATCTCGACGAAATGTGGCGGAATTTCAACCAGCGCCTGAACGGCCTGTTCGGCAACAAGGGCGGCAACGGCTTTCGTCCGGACAACGGGCGCGCTGCACGCGTTGGCGTCGGCATCGTGATCGGTGTGCTCGTTGCCGTGTATGCCGGCAGCGGGCTGTTCGTCGTGCAGGAAGGCCAGACCGGCGTCGTGATGCGGCTCGGCCAGTATGCGGGCACCGTAGGCCCCGGCGTGCACTGGCGGCCGCCGTATCCGTTCGGCGCGCAGGAAACCGTCGACACGTCGTCGATCCGCTCGATCGACGTCGGCCGCAGCAACGTCGTGCAGCTCGCGAACGTCAAGGAGACGTCGATGCTCACGCGCGATGCGGACATCGTCGACGTGCGCTTCACCGTTCAGTACCGCATCCGTTCCGCGGCCGACTACCTGTTCCGCTCCGCCGATCCCGAGCACAGCCTGCTGCAGGCCGCGCAGGCGGCCGTGCGCACGATCGTCGGCACGCGCAGCGCGACGGACGTCCTGAGCCAGGATCGCGACGCGCTGCGGCAGCAGCTGAGCACGGCGATCCAGCGGGATCTCGACCGCTACCAGACGGGTCTCGAAGCGACCGGCGTGACGATGCAAAGCGTCGCGGCGCCCGAGCAGACGCAGGCCGCGTACGGCGAAGTCGCGAAGGCGCGTGACGCGCGCGAGGCGGCGAAGCGCAACGCACAGGCCTATGCGAACGACTTGCTGCCGAAGGCGCAGGGCGATGCCGCGCGGATGATCGACGAGGCAAAGGTTTATTCCGATCGGGTCGTCACGCAGGCCGAAGGCGACGCCGAGCGCTTCAAGCAGGTCTACGCGCAGTATTCGAAGGCGCCGGCGGTGATCCGCGAACGGATGTACCTGGAGACCATGCAGGAAATCTATTCGAATTCGACGAAGATCTATACCGGCAACAAGGGCGGCAACAGCCTGCTGTATCTGCCGCTCGACAAGCTCATCGAGCAGGGGCGCCAGGGTGCCGCGGCGCCGTCGGGCGCATCGGCGGCGGGTGCGCCCGCTGCGCCGGCCGCCAGTGCGCCGGCTAGCGCGGCAGCGGCCGCGCCGGCCTCCGGCGGCGATTCGGTGCGTTCGCGTGAAGCGTTCCGCAGCCGGTCGCGCGAAGACGATCTTCAGTAACGGGAGCGCATGTCATGAACCGAATCATTGCGCTCGTCGTCGCAATCGTCGTCGTTGCCTTCGCGGCATCGTCGACCGTCCTGACGGTCGATCCGCGCCATGTCGCCGTGTTGACGGGCCGCGACGGCGCGGCGCCGGCGCTCGTCGGCGCTGGCGTCCATTTCAAGCTGCCGCCGCCGCTGCAGACGGCCACGCTGATCGACACGCGCCTGCAATCGCTCGATTCCGCCGAGTCGCAGCAGTATGCGACGCAGGACAAGCACGACCTGCTGGTCGCCTATGCGGTCAAGTACCGGATCGCCGATCCGGTGAAGTATTTCCGCGAGACGGGCGGGGACTCCGCCGGCGCGGCCACCCGGCTCGGCGCCGCGCTGAAGGGCGCGCTCGGCGACGCGATCGGCAAGCGCGCGATCGACGATGCGATCGGCGGGCAGCGCGCGATCGCCGACGACGCCCGCAGCGCACTGGCGGCGCCCGCGGCCGGTTTCGGCGTGGACGTCGTCGATGTCCAGCTCACGCGGGTCGATCTGCCCGCGGCGCAGGCCGACGGCGTGTATCAGCGGATGATCGCCGCGCTCCACGGCCAGGCCGGGCAGGTACGGGCCGAAGGCGACGAGGAGGTCGAGCGGATCAAGGCTGACGCGGACCGCGAGCAGCAGGCCGTGCTGGCGAACGCCTACAAGACCGCGCAGACGATCAAGGGCGAGGGCGACGGGAAGGCGGCCATGATCGCCGCCGACGCGTTCGGCCGCGATCCGCAGTTCTATCAGTTCTACGCGAGCCTGCAGGCCTATCGGAACACCTTCAAGCGCAACGACATCATCGTCGTCGATCCCGACAGCGAGTTCTTCCGCTTCATGCGCAGCCCGACGGGCGGGGCCGCACCGGCCGCCGCTCCCCGCAAACACTGACACCTAGGGGCGCCGCGTCCGCGCGGCGCCGTCGATCGCATGGATCTGGCTGGTTCGTTGTTGCTCGCATTTGCACTGATGCTGATCATCGAGGGGATCTTCCCCTTCGTGTTTCCCGTCGCCTGGCGCGACACGTTTCGTAAAATAGCAGAGCGGCCGCCGCATCATATCCGGATCGGCGGCCTGATCGTGATGGCGATCGGGCTCGCATTGCTGATGCTCGCCACCTGATGCGCGCGGCGCACCCGGCCGCTCGCCTCAACCTGATTCAGATTCAATTCGCGGTGCGCGTCTGCGCGCCATGTTTCCCGTCGTAGGACACCACCGATGTCGACCTGGTTACTTCCCGAGAATATCGCCGACGTATTGCCGTCGGAAGCGCGCAAGATCGAGGAGCTGCGCCGCAGACTGCTCGACCGCTTCCGTTCGTACGGCTACGAAATGGTGATGCCGCCGTTGCTCGAGTATCTCGAGTCGCTGCTGACGAGCGGCGGCAACGATCTGCGCCTTCGCACCTTCAAGCTGGTCGATCAGCTGTCGGGCCGCACGCTCGGCCTGCGCGCCGACATCACGCCGCAGGTCGCGCGCATCGACGCGCACCTGTTGAACCGGCAGGGCGTGACGCGCCTCTGCTATGCGGGCAACGTGCTGCATACGCGGCCGCGCGGCCTGCACGCGACCCGCGAGCAGATCCAGATCGGCGCGGAGATCTACGGTCACGCGGGCCTCGAGGCCGATCTCGAAGTCCAGCAGCTGATGCTCGACGCGCTGCGCCTCGCCGGCCTGTCGAAGATTCGCCTCGACCTCTGCCACGCGGGCGTGCTGTCGGCACTGTTCGCGCGCGACGCGCGCGCCGCCGAGCGCGGCGAAGCGCTCTATGACGCGCTCGCGGGCAAGGACGTGCCGCTGCTGAACGAAATCACCGACGATCTCGGCGCCGATACGCGCGCCGCGCTGCGTGCGCTGCCGCACCTGTACGGCGACGCGAGCGTGCTCGACGAGGCGCGCGTGCGACTGCCCGCGCTGCCCGAGATCACGCGCGCGCTCGACGATCTCGCGCAGCTGGCGGCACAGGTCAGGGACGCCGAAGTGGCGATCGACCTGGCCGACCTGCGCGGCTATGCGTATCACAGCGGCGCAATGTTCTCCGCCTATGTCGACGGCGTGCCGAACGCGGTCGCGCGAGGCGGCCGCTACGACCACGTCGGGCAGGCGTACGGCCGTGCGCGGCCGGCGACCGGCTTCTCGCTCGATCTGCGTGAAATCGCCCGGATCTCGCCCGTCGAGGCGCGCGGCACCGCGATCCTCGCGCCGTGGAAGCAGGACGACGCGCTGCGTGCGGCCGTTGCCGCGCTGCGCGATGCGGGCGAGGTGGTGATCCAGGCGCTCCCGGGGCACGACCATGTGCTCGACGAGTTTGCCTGCGACCGCTCGCTCGTCGAGCGGGGCGGCGCGTGGGTGGTCGAACCCCGCTAAATGGCGTCCGCCGGCCGCGTTCCAGCGTTCCATATCGTTGACGCGAAACGGAAAAGTTCGGAACCGGCCGCGAACATAGGTAGAATACGTTTTTAACCAGCTAACGAATCAACATGTCTGCCAGCGCAGTGAATGTGACTCCCGGGCGCAATGTCGTCGTCGTGGGGACTCAATGGGGTGATGAAGGCAAGGGCAAGATCGTCGACTGGCTGACGGACCACGCTCAGGGCGTCGTGCGTTTCCAGGGCGGCCACAACGCAGGCCACACCCTCATCATCGGCGGCAAGAAGACCATCTTGCGCCTCATCCCGTCGGGCATCATGCGTGATGGCGTCGCGTGCTACATCGGCAACGGCGTTGTCCTGTCCCCCGAAGCGCTGTTCAAGGAAATCGGCGAGCTCGAAGACGCCGGCCTGAACGTGCGGGAGCGTCTGTTCATTTCCGAAGCGACCACGCTGATCCTGCCGTACCACATCGCGATCGACCAGGCGCGCGAAGCGCGCAAGGGCGCGGGCAAGATCGGCACGACGGGCCGCGGCATCGGTCCGGCGTACGAGGACAAGGTCGGCCGCCGCGCGCTGCGCGTGCAGGACCTGTTCGACGCGAAGACCTTCGCAGACCGCCTGCGCGAGAACCTCGACTTCCACAACTTCGTGCTGACCCAGTACCTGGGCGGCGCGGCGGTCGATTTCCAGGCGACGCTCGACACGATGCTCGGCTACGCCGACCGTCTCAAGCCGATGGTGGCCGACGTGTCGCGCCGCCTGTACGACGCGAACAACGCCGGCCAGAACCTGCTGTTCGAAGGCGCGCAAGGCACGCTGCTCGACATCGACCACGGCACCTATCCGTTCGTCACGTCGAGCAACTGCGTCGCGGGCGCGGCTGCGGCAGGCGCGGGCGTCGGTCCGCAGAAGCTCAACTACATCCTCGGCATCACGAAGGCGTACTGCACGCGCGTCGGCTCGGGCCCGTTCCCGAGCGAGCTGTACGACGCCGACAACCCGAAGCGCCAGGACCAGATCGGCATCACGCTGGCCAACGTCGGCAAGGAATTCGGCTCGGTCACCGGCCGTCCGCGCCGCACCGGCTGGCTCGACGCGGCTGCGCTGCGCCGTTCGATCCAGATCAACGGCGTGTCGGGCCTGTGCATGACGAAGCTCGACGTGCTCGACGGCCTCGACGAAGTGAAGCTGTGCGTCGGCTACAAGATCGACGGCAAGGATGCGGACATCCTGCCGCGTGGCGCGGCTGAAGTCGCGCGTTGCGAGCCGGTCTACGAGACGTTCGCCGGCTGGAAGGAAAGCACCGTCGGCATCAACTCGTGGGACGCGCTGCCGGCCAACGCCCGCGCCTACCTGACCCGCGTGCAGGAAGTCGCCGGCGTGCCGGTCGACATGGTGTCCACCGGCCCGGACCGCGACGAGACGATCCTGCTGCGCCATCCGTTCAAGGTGTAACGAACGATGACGCAGAACAACACGGCGCCGATCGTGATGTCCGATCCGCGCAACGACGACATGAACCTGTGGGTGCGCTGGGACGAGTATCACCGTCTCATCGAGTTGCTCGCGCTGCAGGTGCATGAGTCGGGCTGGAAGTTCGACCAGATCCTGTGCCTCGCGCGCGGCGGCCTGCGTGTCGGCGACCAGCTGTCGCGCATCTACGACGTGCCGCTGGCGATCCTCGCAACGAGCTCGTACCGCGAAGCGGCCGGGCGGGAACAGGGCGACCTCGACATCGCGCAGTACATCACCGTGACGCGCGGCCAGCTGGGCGGCAACGTGCTGCTGGTCGACGATCTGGTCGATTCGGGCGTCACGCTTGCGCGCGTGCAGGAGCATCTGAAGGAGCGCTATCCGTCCGTCGCGGCGGTGCGCTCGGCGGTGCTCTGGTACAAGGGCTGCTCGAAGGTGAAGCCTGACTATCACGTGCAGTATCTGCCGACGAATCCGTGGATTCACCAACCGTTCGAGGAGTGGGACACGGTTCGGCCGCACAACCTCGAGGCGTGGATCAAGCGCGGCCATGCGCAGCGCGAAGGCGCGGGCGCGTAAGCGTTCCGGGGTATCGATCGCAGCTTTCACGGCGCCGCTTGCGGCGCCGTTTTCTTTGGCGCGGCGCGCAAACAGGTAGGCAGGCGCCGCCGCCGGGGCTATGATGGCGACCCGGCACGAGACGCTTGGCAACACGCCGCCAACACGCGCGGCCATCTCTCGTGGCCTCGCGGCAACAGCAGGAGGCGGTGTTTTTCGCGGGGCCGGGTAGAATAGCGCTCGTTTTGTCCGACTCCGTCCCGGATTATTACGTTTCATATGAACGACATGACCCACGCGTCCGACGCGCCCCAGGCCCTTCACTCGCCCGCGCAACAACACTCGCTGCAGGCACTTGCGATCGCTGCAATCGGCGTGGTGTTCGGCGACATCGGCACGAGCCCGCTGTATTCGCTCAAGGAGGCATTCAGCCCCGCTCACGGCATTCCGCTCACGCAAGGCTCGATCCTCGGCGTCATCTCGCTGCTGTTCTGGGCGATCGTGATGGTGGTCGGCATCAAGTACCTGCTGTTCGTGATGCGCGCGGACAACAACGGCGAGGGCGGCGTGCTCGCGCTGATGGCGATGTCGCTGCGGCCGCTCAATCCGAAGACGCGCACGGCGGGCGCGCTGATGGCGCTCGGGATCTTCGGCGCGTGCATGTTCTATGGCGACGCGGTGATCACGCCCGCGATCTCCGTGATGTCGGCGGTCGAAGGTCTCGAGATCGCGACGCCGCATCTGTCCCATCTCGTGTTGCCGATCACGATCGTGATCCTGATCGCGCTGTTCTGGATCCAGCGCCACGGCACGGCCACGGTCGGCAAGCTGTTCGGCCCGATCATGGTGCTGTGGTTCGTCGTGATCGCGGTGCTCGGCGTGTATCACATCGCACGCGAGCCCGGCATCATCGCGGCAGTGAATCCGTATTACGCGGTGTCGTTCATGTCCGCGCACCTGCTGCAGGCGTACGTCGTGCTCGGCTCGGTCGTGCTGGTGCTGACGGGCGCGGAGGCGCTGTACGCCGACATGGGTCACTTCGGCGCCCGCCCGATCCGCCTCGCGGCCTACGTGCTCGTGATGCCGTCGCTCGTGCTCAACTACTTCGGGCAGGGCGCGCTCCTGATCCGGAATCCCCAGGCGATCGAGAACCCGTTCTTCCTGCTCGCGCCGCAGTGGGCGCTGCTGCCGCTCGTCGTGCTGGCGACGGTGGCGACCGTGATCGCATCGCAAGCGGTGATCTCCGGCGCATATTCGCTGACGGCGCAGGCGATCCAGCTCGGCTACGTGCCGCGCATGAAGGTCCTGCACACGTCGGAACTCGCGATCGGCCAGATCTACGTGCCCGTCGTGAACTGGCTGCTGCTGTTCGTGATTCTGTGCATCGTGATCGGCTTCAAGACCTCGGACAGCCTCGCGGCCGCGTACGGCATCGCGGTGACGGCGACGATGGTGATCACGACCGTGCTCGCGTGCGTCGTGATGGTCAAGGTGTGGAACTGGAACCGCTTGCTCGTCGGCATGATCATCGCCGTGTTCATGGCGATCGACCTGGGCTTCTTCGGCGCCAACCTGCTGAAGGTCGCGCAGGGCGGCTGGCTGCCGCTCGGCATCGGCGCGCTGCTGTTCTTCCTGCTGTTGACCTGGTACAAGGGGCGGCAGATCGTCAAGGAACGTACGGCCGCCGACGGCATCCCGCTCGAACCGTTCCTGCAGGGGCTGCTCGCGCACCCGCCGCACCGCGTGTCGGGCACCGCGATCTACCTGACCGGCAACGACACGCTCGTGCCGGTGAGCCTCCTGCACAACCTGAAGCACAACAAGGTGCTGCACGAGCGCACGGTCTTCCTGACGTTCGTGACGCGCGACATTCCGTATGTGCGGGACGACCAGCGGCTGACCGTGCGCGACGTCGGCGGCGGCCTTTACCTCGTCAAGGCCGAGTACGGCTTCAACGAAACGCCGGACGTGAAGGCCGTGCTGGAGGAATTCGGCCGTACCCATGCGATGACCTTCGAGTTGATGGACACGTCGTTCTTCCTCGCGCGCGAGACGGTCGTGCCGACGCAACTGCCCGGCATGTCGATCTGGCGCGAGCGGGTGTTCGCGTGGATGCATCAGAACGCGGCGAAGCCGACCGACTTCTTCGCGATTCCGGCCAACCGCGTCGTCGAGCTCGGCACGAAGATCGAGATCTGAGCGGGCGGCGGCACGCGACGCATCGCGGGCCGCCGCCGGCAAGCCGGCATGAGCGCGATGCTTCACGCCGGCTCGTGAAGAAGGAACAAAAAAAGCCCGCAGTTTTTCAACTGCGGGCTTTTTTATCGCCTGTGGCGCGCGATCAGCGCTGCTTGAGCTTCGCGAACGCCGCGGCCATTGCGCCGCCCGGCTCCGGCTCGCGCGAGCGGCCGGCCGGACGAGCCTGCCCGCGGCTCGCGCCGCCGCGATCCTGCTGGCCGCCTCGCGCGGCCGTGCCACCCGGGGCCGCATCGTCGTCGAGACGCATCGTCAGGGAGATGCGCTGGCGCTTGACGTCGACCTCGAGCACCTTGACCTTGACCACCTGGCCGGCCTTCACGACTTCGTGCGGGTCCTTGATGAACTTCGTCGACATCGCGGACACGTGGACGAGGCCGTCCTGATGGACGCCGACGTCGACGAACGCGCCGAATGCCGCCACGTTGGTCACCACGCCTTCGAGGATCATGCCCGGCACCAGGTCCGAGACCTTCTCGACACCTTCGCGGAACGTCGCGGTCTTGAATTCCGGGCGCGGGTCGCGACCCGGCTTTTCGAGTTCGGCGAGAATGTCGCGCACGGTCGGCAGGCCGAACCGCTCGTCGACGAACTCGGCCGGCGACAGGCCCGAGAGCGCGTCGCGGTTGCCGAGCACGTCGTCGATGCGCTTGCTGATCTTCGCGAGGATCCGCTCGACGACCGGATACGCCTCCGGGTGCACCGACGAGCGGTCGAGCGGATTCTCGCCGCCGTTGATGCGCAGGAAGCCGGCCGCCTGCTCGAAGGTCTTGTCGCCGAGGCGCGGCACCTTGCGCAGATGGTCGCGCGACGGGAACGGGCCGTTCGCGTCACGGTAATCGACGATGTTGCGCGCGAGCGTCGCGTTCAGGCCCGACACGCGCGCGAGCAGCGCCACCGACGCGGTGTTGGCGTCGACGCCGACCGCGTTCACGCAATCCTCGACGACCGCGTCGAGCGAACGGGCGAGTTCGCGCTGGTTCACGTCGTGCTGATACTGGCCGACGCCGATCGCCTTCGGCTCGATCTTGACGAGCTCGGCGAGTGGGTCCTGCAGGCGGCGCGCGATCGACACGGCGCCGCGCAGCGTGACGTCGAGCTCCGGAAATTCCTTCGCTGCGAGTTCGGACGCCGAGTACACCGACGCGCCGGCCTCCGACACGACGATCTTCTGCAGTTGCAGCTCGGGATGCTTCGCGATCAGCTCGCTCGAGAGCTTGTCGGTCTCGCGCGACGCGGTGCCGTTGCCGATGCTGATCAGCTCGGCCTGCGTCTGCGCGGCGATGCGGGCGAGCTTCGCGAGCGAGCCGTCCCAGTCGCGGCGCGGCTCGTGCGGATAGATGGTGTCGGTGGCGAGCAGCTTGCCGGTGCGGTCGACGACCGCGACCTTCACGCCGGTGCGCAGGCCGGGGTCGAGACCGATCACGGCCTTCGGGCCGGCCGGCGCCGCGAGCAGCAGGTCCGTCAGGTTGCGCGCGAACACGCGGATCGCCTCGTGCTCGGCCGTTTCGCGCAGTTGCGTCAGCAGCTCGTTCTCGATGTGCGGCTGCACCTTCACGCGCCAGCACCAGCGGCACACGTCGGACAGCCACTTGTCGGCCGGCCGGTTCTGGTTCGCGATGCCGAAATGGCGTGCGATCATCGCTTCACCGGGGTGCGGCACCTGCGCGTCGAGCTCTTCGCCGAGCCCGAGCTTGATGGTCAGCACGCCGGCGTTGCGGCCGCGGAACAGCGCGAGCGCGCGGTGCGACGGCACGGTCTTGATCGTTTCCGCGTACTCGTAGTAATCGCGGAATTTCTCGCCTTCTTCGTTCTCCTTGCCTTCGACGACCGCAGACGACACGACTCCCTGATTGTGCAGGTAGTCGCGCAGCTTGCCGAGCAGCTCGGCCGTTTCGCCGAATTGCTCGGACAGGATGTCGCGTGCGCCGTCGAGCGCGGCCTTCACGTCGGCGACGCCCTTTTCGGCGTCGACATAGGCGGCGGCCTCGGCCTGCGGGTCGAGCAGCGGATTGCCGAGCAGCGCCTGCGCGAGCGGCTCGAGGCCGGCTTCGCGGGCGATCTGCGCGCGGGTGCGGCGCTTCGGCTTGTACGGCAGGTAAAGATCCTCGAGCACCTGCTTGCTGTCGGCGGCGCCGATCGCGGCGCGCAATTCGTCGGTCAGCTTGCCTTGCTCGTCGATGCTCGACAGGATCGTGGCGCGGCGCTCTTCGAGTTCACGCAGATACAGAAGACGCTCTTCGAGCTGGCGCAGCTGCGTGTCGTCCAGGTTGCCCGTGACTTCCTTGCGGTAGCGGGCGATGAACGGAACGGTGGCGCCTTCGTCGAGAAGTTGCACTGCCGCCGCGACCTGGCGCGGCTGGACGGTCAGTTCGGTCGCGATGCGCTGTACGATCTTGAGTGCTACGGTTTCCGTCATGTCGTTGATGTGCTTCTGCCTGCTGAAATCGCGCCGCCCGCCGCCGGGCGCCTTTCGGCGCGCCCCTCGGGCCGGACGCCGCGGGTGAGTGGAGCGGGGCATTTTGCCACAAATGACGGAGCGTCCATCCGCGGGGTGATAGAATTTGACGCATGTCCCGCAGCTTTCCTACGACGTTGCCAACCTCCCGCATTTCTCTCGTCGCGCTCATCGCGGCTTTGTCCTTCGGGCCGTCGGGCGCGCATGCCCAGGCGTCGGCCGCTGCCGCATCGGCGCCGGTCGCTGCCGCCGACCAGAATTTCGGCGCCCGTCAAAAAGTGCTCGATCGGCGCACGGCGGAAAACGATTATCGTTATGCCGTGGCCGAGCACGACTGCTATGGCAAGTTTTTTGTTAATTACTGTCTCGGCAAGGCGCGCGATCGCATGCGCGAAGAGCGCGCCCGCATCAGCCACGAGCAGTTGGCGCTCGACGACGAGCAGCGCGCGGTGCGCGCGCAGCAACGCGATCAGCAACTCGCGCTGAAACAGGCGCAAAATGCGGCTGAGGCGCCGCAGCGCGCGGCGAACGAAGCGGCGAATGCCGATGCGTACCGCGACAAGCAGCAGCAGAATGCACTGAAGCGGGCGCAGCAGGGCACGGACGGTCCGCAGCGCGCGGCGAACCGGCAGGCTTACGACGAGAAGCAGGCCGACTTCCAGCGCAAGCTGGACGACGCGCACCAGCAGGCGGCACAGAAGGCGCAGGAGCGGGCGAGCAACGCGTCGCGTTTCGAGCAGAAGCAGCAGGAAGCGGCCCAGCACAAGGCCGATGTGGAGCAGCGGCAGCGGGATGCGGCCGAGAAGGCCCGGCAGAAGGAGCAGCAGCGGCAGCAAGGGCAGTAACGTGGTGGAAGGTTGATCCGGAAAAGCAGTCTCAAGCGCGCCGGCGCCGATGCGGGCGTGCTGTTTCGATGAGGAGGCGAGCATGCAAAACCGTCACGCGGACCAGCAGCAGGAATTGCACAACCGTTTGGCTTCATTGCAGGAGCACCATCGTGAGCTGGCTCGGGAGATCGAGGTGAAGGAGGGCCGCTCCGACATCGACGACCTCGCGCTGCACAGGCTGAAGAAGGAAAAGCTGCTGGCCAAAGACAAGATCATCATGCTGCAATCGCAGCTGGAACCCGATAAGCGCGCCTGAGCGCGGCCCGGCAAGCGTCGGCGCCGCATCCGGCGCTGGACAGAGGAATCGCTTGCCTTGAATTCACCGCTTGAAGCCTCACCCGATGCCCGGCGCGCCGATGCGTCCGCCGGGCGCGGTCGCGCGCCCGAAGCCGCGTATCTGCCGAGCCGCAAGCGCATCGACGAACTGGATGCGATTTTCGGCGATGGCGGATTGCTCGCGCGCGCGCTCGACGGCTACCGGCCGCGCGCGTCCCAGATCGAGATGGCGCGCGCGGTCGCCGCTGCGATGGAAGCGTCCACGCGGCGCATGCCCGAGCCCGAGATGTTCGAGCAGACGCGCAAGCGTCCGGCGCGACGCCTGCAGAACGACGCGGAAGCGGCGGCCGAGCCTGCTGCCGGCGACGCGGCGCAGCCGGACGACGATGCCGCCGACAACACGCTGATCGTCGAGGCGGGTACCGGAACCGGCAAGACCTACGCGTATCTCGTGCCCGCGATGCTGTGGGGCGGCAAGGTGATCGTGTCGACCGGCACCAAGCACCTGCAGGACCAGCTGTTCCAGCGCGACATCCCGACCGTGCGCGACGCGCTCGCGGTGCCGGTGACGGTCGCGATGCTCAAGGGCCGCGCGAACTACCTGTGCCATTACTACCTGCAGCGCACCGCGGACAACGGCCGGCTGCCGTCGCGCCAGGACACCGCGTATCTGCAGGAAATCGTCCGCTTCGCGAAGATCACGCGGAGCGGCGACAAGGCGGAACTGGCGAGCGTGCCGGAAACTGCGCCTGTCTGGGCGATGGTCACGTCGACCCGCGACAACTGCCTCGGCCAGGAGTGCCCGCACTACAAGGAATGCTTCGTGATGCAGGCGCGCCGCGAGGCGCAGCAGGCCGACATCGTCGTCGTCAACCATCACCTGTTCTTCGCGGACATCATGCTGCGCGACACCGGCATGGCCGAGTTGCTGCCGAGCGCGAACACCATCATCTTCGACGAGGCGCATCAGTTGCCCGAGACGGCGACACTGTTCTTCGGCGAGACGCTGTCGACGACCCAGATCCTCGAGCTGGCGCGCGACACGGTCGCGGAAGGCCTGAGCCACGCGCGCGACGCGGTCGAGTGGGTCAAGCTCGGCGGTGCGCTGGAGCGCGCCGCGCGCGACGTGCGGCTCGCGTTTGCGGATGACACGATCGTGCGCATGTCGCTCGCGCAGCTCGGCGACGATCACCCGCTGTTCGGCGCGCTCGACGCGCTCGAGGCGGCGCTCGACGCGCTCGCGGATGCGCTGGCGAGCCAGGCCGAGCGCGCGGAGTCGCTCGGCGCGTGCCTGCGCCGCGCGCGCGAGCTGCAGGATCTGCTCGCCGGCTGGGTGGCGCCGGGCGCCGCCGAGGAGGCCGCGTCGCCCGCGGACGGCGGCAAGCCGGCCGGCGATGCGGGCGACCCGAACGGCAAGGTGCGCTGGGTCGAGGTGTTCTCGCATACGGTGCAGCTGCACGAGACGCCGCTGTCGGTCGCGCCGATCTTCGCGAAGCAGCGCGCCGGCGTGCCGCGCGCGTGGATCTTCACGTCCGCGACGCTGTCGGTGCGCGGCGATTTCACGCACTACGCCGCGCAGATGGGGCTCAGCTCGCGCCGCTCGATGACGCTCGCGAGCCCGTTCGACTATCAGACCCAGGGGCTGCTGTACGTGCCGCGCAATCTGCCGCAGCCGTCGTCGCCCGCGTTCACGGATGCGGTGTTCGATGCCGCGCTGCCGGCGATCGAGGCGTCGGGCGGCGGCGTGTTCATGCTGTGCACGACGCTGCGCGCGGTCGACCGGATTGCCGCGAAGCTGCGCGACGTGATCGACGCGCGCGGCTGGAACACGCCGCTGCTCGTGCAGGGCGATGCGAGTCGCACGGAACTGCTCGATCGTTTCCGTGCTTACGGCAACGCGATCCTGGTGGGCAGCCAGAGCTTCTGGGAGGGTGTCGACGTGCGTGGCGACGCGCTGTCGCTCGTCGTGATCGACAAGCTGCCGTTCGCGCCGCCCGACGATCCGGTGCTCGCCGCGCGGCTCGACGCGCTCGCGAAGAAAGGCCTGAGCCCGTTCGCCGTGCATCAGTTGCCGCAGGCGGTGATCACGCTCAAGCAGGGGGCGGGCCGGCTGATTCGCGCGGAAACCGACCGTGGCGTGCTGATGATCTGCGACACGCGGCTCGTCGACAAGCCATACGGACGCCGGATCTGGCAGAGCCTGCCGCCGTTCAAGCGCACCCGCGAGATCGAGGTCGTCGAGGAATTCTTCGAAGAGCATCGCCGCGGCAAGCGGGCTTGATCGCGACGCCGCGGCATGCGAGCCGCGGGCGTGCAGGACCAACAAAAAACCCGGCAAT
>NZ_JGVW01000090.1 GCF_000687455.2 Burkholderia sp. lig30 | reverse complement strand
GATCGCCTATCTCGGCATGGCTGCGGAATCCGAACTGCTCGCGGTGGGCGACACCGGCAAGGCAGCGTGGGCGTAACCACGGTGGGGAGAGACAGGCTTATGCAGCAGCGTTCCCGGTTATTTTGCCTGATCGACGGCGCAGCCGATCCGGCCAGGCTTCGGCCCTTGTCCGCCTACCCTCTGAACGTCTGCCATTGAAGCGAGTCGTTCAACGACTCGATGACCAGCCTGTCGACCGGGACAGGCTTGATCGATCCGCACCAGTCGGATGGATCGGCACCTTGCTGCACGGCTTCCTCGACCAGGGCATTCCGCACGTCGTCCTCGATGCGGGCCCGTTGCCAAAGCACGTCATCCCGGAGCAGCTTGCACGCGTCGATTCCGAACCGGACAAGCCCGCCTCCGGCCGCGCGGGTCTGCCGCATCGACAGGCGGATGCGCTCGCCGGTCTTCGGATCGATCGCTCCCTTGTTTGCCGTGTTCTCCCAGAAGCGATTGAGCGAGAACCAGACCAGCGGGCGCGCGTGCGGAGCTGCGCCGAGTGCCCTCGGCAAAATGCATTCGTTCATGATGATCGACTCGAAATTCATCATGACCGTGTAATGCCATGCCATCGTCGTCACTTTCGCGGGGCCGGGATGCATGGCGCGACGCTGGGTGTCGGGTTCATGGGTATCGGCCCGCCGGACCGATGCGGAGGAGGCCGCGGATTCGCATGTCGCAGCGGAAGAAAAGGAAGAATTGCCAAACATGGCGTGTTGGGTCTCAGGATTCAAAGGCATGCTTCCCGATCGGGGGAGCAAGTCCGGTGTAAAAAGCGCAGGTGCGTTGCGCCGGCGCCGGACGGCAGCCGGCGACGCGGCGCGTGCAACGGTAGACCGCGCGAGCGTTCGTTGACCGACTGCGGCCCGGTGTGCAGCGGGCACGTGGTGATTCGGCGGCATGCCGGACGTATCGAAGGCCAGCGCTTCAGGATGTGTTGCGCAGACCGAAGCGACGCGCGATGACGCCGCTTACGCGGGCGACATGGATGCGGTCAGCAAGCGATCGCCCGGCAGGCGCGCGAACACCTCTCGTGAATCGAGCGTACGAAACGTTCAGTCGATGACGTCAGGCGGGAAGGAGCGCCGGGGGCGCGCGCGCGTGCCGGGACGGCCAGACGAGGCGGGAGACGGGAACCGCTTCCGGGGCGCGGCACCTGATCGGCCGCGTCAGCAGATAGCAGAGAATGAGCGGAATCGCAGCCGAGACGACCGCCAGCGCAAGCGCCGCATTGAACGGGCAGATTCCGTGCGCGGGCGCGTCGCCGCCATGCCCCGGGTCGTTCGGCGCGGCACGATGCGCCAACGCGGAAACGCCAGCGGTCCTGTCGATGGACACACCGGTTGCATCGGGTCGCCTGGTCCCGGCAAGAAGCAGCGCAGACACCGCCACAGGGCCGTGGCCGCTGCACAAGGTGACCGCGAGCGGATCGGCATCGACGCGCGTATCGACCATGAATCCGGTCGGAATCAGCGAACGCAGCACGAAGACGAGCAGCAGCAGGAGCGAGGCTCCGGCCGAAACATGGCGTCGTGCGTGCATCGTGCTGAGATTCATGGTGACGCGATTATAGCGATTGGCTGCGCATCGCCGGGGAGTGTTGCCGAACGCGAGCTTCGACGGATGGCGGCCGGCAGCGCAGTGATCATCCCGGACACGCCTGTATGGATCTGGTGGGCGAATGGAGGCGAGGAGAGACGTCTCAAGTCAGGATGACATCACCGCATGGAAGGACTTCCCCGGCATAGATCATCAATACGGCCTACAAAGCATCCTGAAACCGCATTTGCCGAATCACTTCATCCCGGAACGCGGTAGGGCTTTGCCCGGTGTGTTTCTTGAAGAAGCGCGCGAAGTAGGCCTCATCGTCGAACCCCAGCGCCGCCGCCAGTTGCTTGACGCTTTTCGTCGTGTAGACAAGCTCGCGCTGTGCCTCGCGAACGATGCGGGCGTTGATCACGTCGAGGCTCGACAGCCCGAGCGCTTCCCGGCACAGCCGCGACAGCTGCCCGGCGGTGATGCCCAGCTCGCCCGCATACCAGTCCACCGGCGCGCGGGTGCGAAAGCGCTCGTCCACCAGCGTCCTGAAGCGTTCGATCTGCGCCGCCTTGCGCGAGCTGGCGGCCGGCGGCACGGCTTCCTGTACCGATCTCAGGCGCGCGATCTGCACCAGCAGCGCGGTGAGCAGCGACATGCCCACCGCAAGCTGACCGTTGGCATCGGTGCGCGCCTCGCGCTCGATCGCGAGGAAGAGCGGCATCAGCGCGCGGGCATGGCGCGTGCCGGCGTCCAGCGTGAGCACCGCCGGCTTGCGAATCACATTCACGAGTTCCGGCATCAACAGGCCGGCCACCGATTCGAGCGGCGCTTGCGCGGCCGTGACGACCGGCCCGTCCACCCGGTCGGAGAAGTGCAGTCCATGCACGGTCTGCGCCGGAATGACCACGACGCACGGTGCCTTCAGCGGCCAGCGCGCATCGTCCAGCAACACCTCGCCGTCGCCCCGGCGCAGATAGAGGATCTGCAGGAACGCCTCGTGCAGGTGAGGCTTGATGTCCCAGTTGTTCGGGCCGGAACGTTCCGGAATCCACTCGAAATTGAATGAATGGCATCCGCCCGGCTGCGCCGGATCGCCATACAACGCGTAATGAGGGATCGTTGCGGTCACCTTGCTCTCCTCGCTAAGGATGCACGAATTGTCCAGGCATTGGCCGCAATCGTCAATTCAACGAAGTAGCGGCCGTTCCTAGAATTTGAGCCTTCAAGCAAGGGTTTTCGGCATGGGGGCCTCCATGCCGGAATCACCGTCTCAACCGGATCGATGTTCCAGACGGCTGGTTTATGAGCGGTATGCCCTCGCTGGATGACGACAAGGACAGTGAGCAAGGAGGAGACTCGATATGGATACGTCCCGACAGGACTGGCTGGGGCTGGCCGGCGGCGTGGTCGCCGTCACGGGTGCCGCGAGCGGCATCGGCGCCGCGATCGCGCAGGCGCTGGCGGCCGTCGGCGCCAAGGTGGCGCTGCTGGATCGCAATGCAGACGGTTGTCGTCAGGTGGCCGATGCATTGGCCGCGCGCGGCGCAGACGTGCTGGCCGTGGCGGCCGACACATCAGATGAAGCGAGCCTTGCCGCGGCGGCCGCGCAGGTGCGCGACACGCTCGGCCCGTGCCACGGGCTGGTCAACAATGCCGGCCTGCTGCGCCCGGCCAGCCTCGATGCGGTGACGCTGGACGACTGGAACGCCGTGCTGGCGGTCAACCTGACCGGCTATCTGCTGTGCGCGCGCGCGTTCCGCCCGCAGATGCTGGAGCAGGGCGGCGGCAGCCTGGTGCACGTCGCGTCGATTTCCGCGAACTTCCCGCAGACGCACAGCGGCGCCTACAGCCCGAGCAAGGCCGGCGTGCTGCTGCTGTCGCGCCAGCTGGCCGCCGAATGGGGGGCGCTGGGCATCCGCAGCAATGCGGTCTGCCCGGGCATGATCCGCACCCCGCTGTCGGCAGCGTTCTACGCGCAACCCGGCGTCGAGGAAAAGCGCGCGGCGGCCACCGCCAGCCGCCGTATCGGCGAGCCGCAGGACATCGCCGATGCCGTTCTTTACCTGCTGAGCCCGCGCGCCGGCTACGTGAACGGCGCGGAACTGGGCGTGGACGGCGGCATGCCGTCGATGTTGATGGATCTGGTGCCGCGCCCCGGTTTCAGCGCGGCCGACGCGCCGGCCGCGGCCGCGCATGCCGCCGTTCACGCCGCCGTTAGCGCGGAAGGAGCAGCCCGATGAGCAACCTGCAGAATCGGCCGCTCGAATGCGACCTGCTCGTGGTCGGCTCCGGCGCCGCCGGACTGGCCGCCGCGGTGACCGCGAAAAAGCGTGGCCTCGACGTGGTGGTGCTGGAGAAGGAGCCGGTGTTCGGCGGCACCACTGCGCTGTCCGGCGGGGTGCTGTGGGTCCCGTTGAACGCGCACGGCCGCAAGCAGAACCCGGCCGACACGGTCGAGGCGGTGCGGACCTACATGATGCGCGAGACCGGGGCCTTCTACGACGAGGCGGCCGTGTCCGCCTTCATCGACAACGGGCCGAAGATGGTGGAATTCTTCGAGCGCGAGACTGCGGTCAAGTTCGTGCCCACGCTGTATCCGGACTACCACCCGGACGCGCCGGGCGGCGCGGACGTCGGCCGCTCGATCCTGGCCGCGCCGTTCGACATCCGCGCGCTCGGTCGCGACATGGCGCGGCTCAAGCCGCCGCTCGAGACGATCACCTTCATCGGCATGATGTTCAACTCGTCCAACGCCGACCTGAAGCACTTCTTCAACGTCACGAAGTCGTTGACCTCGTTCGTCTACGTCGCGAAACGGCTGGCGGCGCACCTGAAGGAGCTGGTGCTGTATCGGCGCGGCATCCACGTGACCAGCGGCAACGCACTGGCGGCGCGGCTCGCGAAGTCCGCGCTCGACCTCGGGATTCCGATCCTGACCTCGACGCCGGTCACGCAAGTGCTGCTGGAGGGCGGCAAGGCGGTCGGGGTGCTGGCCGCCGGCCCGGACGGCGAGCGGCGCATCGTCGCGCGCCACGGCGTGGTGCTCGCGTGCGGCGGCTTTCCGCAGGACGTCAAGCGCATCGCCGGTGCCTATCCGCATCTTCGGCGCGGAGGCGAGCACCTGTCGCCGACGCCGGCGGGCAACACCGGCGACGGCGTGAACATGGCCGAAGCGGCCGGCGGCGCGGTGGATATCCGCTTCGAGGATGCGTCCGCATGGATGCCGGTGTCGCGCGTGCCGTACGGCAACGGCAAGTACGGGGTGTTTCCGCACCTGCTGGACCGCTACAAGCCCGGCGTGATCGGCGTGCTGCGCAACGGCAGGCGCTTCACCAACGAATCCGCGTCCTACCACGACGTCGGCGCCGCGCTGGTCCGCGCGTGCGACGGGCAGAAGGAAACGGCGATGTGGCTGGTGTGCGACAAGGCCGCGCTCGCCAAATACGGCCTCGGCTTCGTCAAGCCGGCGCCGATGCCGGTCGGCAAGTTCCTGCGCAACGGCTACCTGATCAAGGGCAAGTCGCTCGCCGAGCTCGCGCGCAACGCCGGCATCGACCCGGCCGGGCTGGAGGCGACCGTGCGCGCCTACAACAAGGACGCCGTCAACGGCGAAGACCCGGCCTTCGGGCGCGGCAGCACGTCGTTCAACCGCTATCTCGCCGACCCCGCGCACACGCCGAACCCTTGCGTCGCGCCGGTGGCGCAGGGACCGTTCTATGCCGTGAAGGTGATCATGGGCGACCTGGGCACCTTCGACGGCGTCAGGACCAGCGTCGTCGGCGAGGTGCTGCGCCGGGACGGCACGCCGATCGACGGGCTGTACGCGGTCGGCAACGACCGCGCCAGCATCATGGGCGGCAATTATCCGGGGGCGGGCATTACCCACGGCCCGAACATGACCTTCGGCTACGTCACCGGCAATCACGTCGCCGACAAGGCGAAGGCCGCAGCCGTCACGCAGACGGCCGGCAGACAGGAGGTGAAGGCATGAGCCCGCTCGCCAGACCGCTGATCGATCACCGCGTGTACACCATCCGGCTGCGCAAGATGGGCGAGTTTCTCGACGTGTTCAACCGCATGGCGATGCCGATCCTGCTCGACACGCTCGGCCATCCGGCAGGCTTCTACGTGAGCCAGGTCGGGCCGCTCAACCAGTTCGTCCATCTGTGGGCTTACGAGGATCTCGCCGACTACGAGCGACGCAGCCGCAAGCGTGACACGCACCCGGATTTCCCGGCGTACCTGGCGGCTTCCGAGCACCTGATCGTCGCGCAGGAAACCCGCTTGATCCGGGCCGTCGAGATGCCGGCCTGGCAGGGGGCGTAAATGGCGAACGCAGAGAACGTCGTGATCGTCACCGGCGGCGCGGACGGCATCGGTTGGGCGTGCGCCGAGCGGCTGGCGCAGGATCGTGCCCGCGTTGTGCTGGTGGACCGCAACGAGCCGGCAGTACGGCAACGCGCTGACGCGCTCGGCGCCGCGCACCTCGGATTCGGCGCCGACGTGACCGACGAGGCGTCGGTCGCGGCGCTGATGCGCGAGGTGCTTGCCCGCTTCGGGCGCCTCGACGGGCTGGTCAACTGCGCGGGGGTGCCGGATCAGGCCGCCGCCACGCTGGAACAGGACGTCGCCGCGTTCGACCGCGTGCTCGGCGTGCATCTGCGCGGCACCTTCCTGCTGTGCCGGGAGGCGGGGCGGGCGATGCTGCCGCGTCGCAGCGGCGCCATCGTGAACCTCGCGTCGATCGCCGGCCTGGCCGGCATTCCGGCCCGCAACGCTTATGGCGCGGCCAAGGCCGGGATCGTCGCGATGACCCGCTCGCTGGCGTGCGAGTGGGCGCGTTCGGGGCTGCGCGTCAACGCGGTCGCGCCGGGCTACGTGCGTACCGCGCTGGTCGACAAGCTGGTGCGCGAAGGCGCGCTCGACGTGGCGGCGATCGAAGCGCGCACGCCGCTGGGGCGCCTCGCCGAACCGGCCGAGATCGCCGACGTGATCGCGTTCCTGCTGTCGTCTCGCGCGAGCTACGTGACCGGCACCTGCGTCGAGGCGGATGGGGGCTGGCTGGCGCTGGGCGCGCCGGAAAGCGCGCTCGCGAATGCCTGAACGCGAGCCCCGAACGCGATCGGGCCGCGACCAGCCACGACCAGCCACGACCAGCCACGACCAGCCGCGACGGCATGGTCGCTTCCGCTTCCGCGTCCGCGTCCGTTACGCCGCTTCGTCCCAGTGCGGCGCGAATGCCGGACTCACGAGGCGCAGATCCTTCGGCAGGCCGGCGATGATCGCGCGATCCTCGTCGTCGAGCGGTACGTCGAGCGACGCCAGGTTGGCGAGCTGATTGACGCGCCCGCTCGCCTTCGGCACCGCGGCGACGTTCGGCTGGTCGAGCAGCCACTTGAGCGCGACCTGCGTCGGCAGCACGCGGTGCTTGTCGGCGATCCGCCGGATTTCCGGCATGTCGGACACCTGGTTGCGCGCGAGCGGGCTGTACGCGATCAGCGCCATGTCATGCTGCCGCGCGAATTCGAGCAGCTTCGTCTGGCCCAATGCGACGTGGTACTCGACCTGCATTGCGGCCAGCGGCGCCTGCATGTCCTCGACGACCTCGCGCATCAGCGCAAGCGGAAAATTCGCGACGCCGATCGCGCGTGCCCGCCCGTCTTCCTTGAACGACACGAGCGTGTCGATCGTCTCGGCGAGATGCCAGTCCTGCGCCGGCCAGTGGATCAGGAACAGGTCGACGTAGTCCGAGCGAAGCGCGCGCAGCGTGTTGTCGAACGACTGCCGCATGCGCGCGGGGCTCAGCTGGTCCCACCATACCTTGCTGGTCACGTGAATTTGCTCGCGCGGGACCGCCGATTCGGCGATGGCCTTGCCGACCGCTTCCTCGTTGTTGTACGCGGCGGCGGTATCGATATGGCGATAGCCCGATTCGAGCGCAAGCGCGACGGCGCGCGTGCATTCGTCCGCCAGCATGGGCCACGTTCCCAGGCCGAGTTTCGGCATGTTCAGTCCGTGGCGGTTGACGATGTGCTGCATGAACGATTCCTCCGTTTCCTGTGCGGGCGGCGTGCGACGCACCGCCGTTGATTGCCGGCGCTGGTGCCGGCACGCATCAGCCGTGCGTGTTCTCGCATGCCGAGGCGCGCGGCGCCCGCGCCGCTACCGTACGACCCTGCGCGGCGAATTTCGCGATGCGCCAGCCGAACACGATGGCCGGGCCGAGCGTCGTGCCGGGCCCGGGATAGGTGCCGCGAAAGATCGACGCGAGATCGTTGCCGCACGCGAACAGGCCCGGGATCACGCGGCCCGCGGTATCGAGCACCTCGCCGTTCGCGGTGCCGCTCAGCCCCGCGCTGCACGCGAGATCGGCCGGCCATACGGTCACGGCGTAGTACGGCCCCGCGCCGATCGGCCGGATGCACGGATTCGGCTGTTGCCGCGCGTCGCCGTTGAAGCGGTTCATCGGGCTGCTGCCGCGCCCGAATGCCGGGTCCCGGCCTTCGGCGGCGTCGCGGTTCCACGTCCGAACCGTGCGCTCGAGCCCCGCCGCATCCACCTGCAGCTTCGCGGCCAGCTCGGCGAGCGACTCGCCTTTGACCAGATAGCCCGCCCGCTCGAATTCGGCGATGCGGCTCGCGCTGCGCGCCGGCATCAGCAGGCCGAGGCCGTACTCGTGGATGAATGCCGCGTCGACGATCAGATGGGCGGGCACGCTCGGCCCGTTGCCGCCGTCGCGCAGCATCCCCATCACGAAGTCGTGATACGAATCCGACTCGTTGACGAAGCGTTCGCCCCGGCTGTTGACCGCGATCAGGCCGGGCTTCGCGCGGTCGAGGATGATGTGCGGCCAGACGCTGTCGTCGCGTTCATTGCCGCCGGGGGCGCGGCGGATCGAGCAGGGCATCCACAGGCCCGGGCTGTCGCCGCCGTCCTCGACGCGCGCGTCGACGCGCTGCGCGCGATCCACGCCGTCGCCGGTGTGGGTGTCCGGCGACAGCGACAGCGGGCGCGCGGCGGCGGGAAAGAGCTGCTTGCGCAGCGCCGGGTGGCGCGTGATGCCGCCGGTGGCCAGCACCACGCCCCGGCGCGCGCCGATCCGCTTGCGGCCGCCGTCCGGCGTCGCGACGATCGCGCCGGTGACGCGGCCATCCTCGCGCACGAGCTCGACGAGCGGCGTGTCGAAGCGGACGTCGACGTTGCGCTTGCGCAGGCTGTAGTAGAGCCGGGCGGCGAGCGCGTTGCCCATCACGAGCTGGGTGCCGCGCGGATAGCGCAGCCGGTCGATCGCGTAGCGGCCGACGACGGCGATCGTGCGCCGGAGACTGGCGAGCGACGCGAACGGCGCGAGCAGCGCGTTGAGGTCGTTGCGGGCGACCATCATCCCGCCGAGCCCCATGAATTCCTTCCGCGGCGGCCGCACGCGCGCGAACGCGCGGCCGAGCACGCGGGCATCGAACGGCGCGGGCACGAGCGCGCGTCCACCGAACGCGGCGCCGGTGCCGGTCACGTAGTCGGGGTGAGCGGTGGCGGCGATGAACTTGACGTCGCTGATGCGCGCCAGCTCGTCGATCGCCTGCGGCCCGCTTTGCAGGAACGCTTCGCGCGCGTCGTCGCCGCCGCGCGCGCCGACCACCGCCTGCAGGAAGCGCCGCGCATCGTCGACGCTGTCGGGTACGCCGGCCTCGGCGCTCAGCGCCGTGCCGGGCACCCAGGTGGTGCCGCCCGAGGTGGACGTGATGCCGCCCACCGCGCCGGTCTTCTCGCACAGGAGGACGGCGAGGCCCTCGTGATCCGCGACGAGCGCGGCGGTCATGCCCGCCGCGCCCGCGCCGAATACCAGCAGATCGACTTCTTCGTCCCACGCCCGTGTCTCGATCGAGCCCATGTCCGTGCCTCCTCCGTTTCGTTCCGCCGTCCGCCCGAGCGGGGCGTCAGCGGCGGATGATGTTTTGATGATTGTGGAATCTTATTCCAGTTAACGTAAAAGTGGAATAACGTTCAACAAAAATGGATGGCTCGGCGAGCCCGTGCGCCGATGGGAGTGGCGGGGGTGAGTGAGAGCGAGAACGGGCGAGGGCGGCCAAGAGCTGGCAAGAGCTGGCAAGAGCTGGCAAGGGCGGGTGAAAGCGGGTCGAAGCCGGCCGGAGCTGGCCGGAGCGGGAAAAAGCGGGCGAGCGTGTGCGTTCGCCCGCTTCGGGAGGCGGGCGACGACGGTCAGAACCTGTGCACGATGCCGACGCCGGCGGCGAACTGGTTGCGCGTCGAGGACGGCGCCGAGTTGAAGCCGTCGCCGAGCGTGGCGGTCGCGTCGATCACACTGCCGCCGCCTGCCGTGCCGAGCGTCTTGCCGTTCGCGTGCTGGTACGCTTCGAGCGCGTAGAAGCCGGTGCGCTTCGACAATGCATAGTATTGCGACAGGTTGAACTGATGATATTGCGCCGCGCTCGCGATGCCGTTCGCCTTCGTCGCGCGCGTGTAGCTGTAGCCCGCGCCGAAATCCAGCATCACGGCGGGCTTCCAGTGCAGCACGACGCCGCCGGTGTTGAAGATCGCGGTGTCGGTGAACTTCGAGCCCGAGCCGGGGATGTACTGCACGTTCGAATAGGTCGCGGACACGTCCCACGCGCTGTTGAACGCGTAGCTCGCGCCCACCGCGAAGCGCTGCTGTGCCTGCGCGGTCTGATAGCCATTCGTCAGCGCGGAGACGCCTGCCTGCGCGCCGTTGTTCGAGGTCGTCGAATCCGCGCCGAACGCGCCGCCTGGCGTCGAGTTGTTGATCCGCGAGAAGCCGACCGCCACGCCGACCGGGCCGTTCGCGTACTGGATCGCGCCGGTCCAGGTCGAGCCGGCGTTCAGGCTGCCCGCCACGCCGCCGAGCGAATACGAGCCGCCGAACGTGAAGCCGTAGAACTTCGGCGACAGGTACACGATGGTGTTGTTCGCGCGATAGATGGTGTCGAGCCCGTCGATGTCGCCCGGGTGGGCGCCGTAGAAGCCGGTGAGCCAGTTGGTCGGGCTGTACGGCGAAAGCAGCTGGTAGTACGCGGCATATTGCCGGCCGAACGTGAGCGAGCCGTAGGCGGGATTCGTGAAGCCGACCCACGCCTGGCGCCCGAACATCGCGTTCGTGTACTGCTGCGCGCCGTTGGTCGAGTTGATGCCCGATTCGAGCACGAAGAGCGCCTTCGTGCCGTCGCCGAGATCCTCCGCGCCCCGCAGGCCGAAGCGGCTGCCGGCCCAGACGCCGCTCACCATCTTCACGGCGGAGTGGCCGCCCGAGGTGGAGCCGAGCGTCGTCTGGCTGCTCTGGTAGGACATGCCGGTGTCCACGACGCCGTACAGCGTCATGCTCGACTGGGCGAACGCCGGCGAAAGGGCCAGCATGGCCGCGCCCGCTGCGAGGGCTTGATGTCCGGTGCTGCGTTTCATCTGTTGTCTCCTGCTTGTTGTCGTCATGGAAAAAGCGGGCGGCGGCGCGGTGGGCCGCCGCCGTGCGGCAAGCCGTTCAGTGCGTCGCGAGGCACGCGGCAGGACCCGCGAACGCGGTCACGCGTCGGCGTCCAGCAGGAACGCGACCATGCGGTCGCACACGCGCGCGAACATCTGCGTGCCGGTCACGGTCCTGCAGCCGCGTGCGCGCGCCGCTTCGATGAACGGCGTGAGCGGCGGCTTCGTGACGACGTCGCCGACGAAGACGCTCGACGGCAGGCGCGACACGTCGACCGGCAGCGGGTCGTCCGGCCGCATGCCCATCGGCGACGCGTTGACGAGCACGTCGAACGATTCGGGCGCCACGTCCGCGGCGGCGGCGCGCACCGTGCTGCGTTGCAGCGTCGCGAGGCGCTCGACGAGCGAGCCGGCGCGCGCGGCGTCGTTGTCGCGCACGTCGAGCGACGCGACGCCCGCGTTCACGAGCGCCTGGCCGATCGCCGATCCCGCGCCGCCCGCGCCGACGAGCAGCGCGCGCTTGCCGCGCAGGTCGCAGCCTTCGTCGGCGAGCGCGGCGACGAAGCCGCTGCCGTCGAACATGTCGCCGTGCCAGCCGCCGTCCGGCCTGCGGCGCAGCGTGTTGGCCGCGCCGAGGAATGCCGCTTCGCCGGACAGGCTCGCGCAGAACGCGGCGGCGTCGAACTTGTGCGGCACGGTGACGATCACGCCGTCGACGTTGCGCATCGCCGCGACGCCCGCGAAGAACGCCGCGAGGCCGTCCGGCGCGACGTGCGCGGGCACGACGAGCGCGTCGCGCCCGGCCTCGCGCAGCGCCGCCGTCACGCCCTTGGGCGAGCGCACCTGCGCGATCGGATCGCCGATGATGAAGTAGACGCGCGTCGCGCCGCTCAGGCCTTCGTCGAGCGAAACGGGAACGGCCGGGATCGAAAGGGAAGTCATGCTTTGTTCATCTCCAGAGTAGGGCTCGCATCGTCGTGCACGATGCCGAGCAGTCTTGCCTGCGTGGCCGCGTCCTGTTCGAGCGCGGCCGCGCTGCTTTCGTGGGCCACGCGGCCGTTGACCAGCACGTACGCGCGGTCGGCGATCGGCAGCACCATGTCGGCCTGGTGTTCGACGATCACGACGCTCGCGCGCTCGCGCAGCTTCACGACCGCGTCGAGCACTTCCTGCACGACGGCCGGCGCGAGTCCTTCGAACGGCTCGTCGAGCAGGATCGCTTTGGCGGGCGCCATCAGCGCGCGCGCGATCGCCACCATCTGCCGCTCGCCGCCGGACAGATGCTCGGCGCGCGCGTCCTTGCGCGTCGCCAGGCGCGGGAACAGCGCGAACATCTCGTCGACGCTCGCCCCGCCCTTGCGCGCGGCGAGCCGCAGGTTCTCGCTCACCGTGAGGTTGGGGAACAGGCGCCGCCCCTCGGGCACCATCGCGAGGCCGAGCCGGTTGATCTCGTGCGCGGGGCGCCCGGTGATGTCGTGCCCGTCGAAGGTGATGCGGCCCGCCGTGACGTCGGCCACGCCGGTCACGGCGCGCAGCGTGGTGGTCTTGCCGACGCCGTTGCGCCCGAGGATCGCGATCACTTCGCCTTCGTTGAGCGTGAGATCGATGCCGTCGAGGATCGTGTTGCCCGCATAGCCGGCCTTCACGCCTTCGACGCGCAGCAGCGGGCGCGGCGCGATTGCGCCCGCGTGGCCGCGCTCGCCGCCGCGCGCGGCGAGCCGCGCATCGACGGGGCGCGCGCCCTTCGCATGACCCAGATAGGCTTCGATCACCTCGGGATGCCGCGCGACCTCGGCAGGCGAGCCGTCCGCGATCAGGCGGCCGCGATGCAACACGCTCACGCGGTCGGAAATCGTCAGCACGCGGTCGATGTCGTGCTCGATCAGCAGCACCGCGTGATGGTTCGCCAGCTCGCGGATGATCTGGGCCACGCGTGCACGGTCGGCTTCGGCGAGGCCCGCGAGCGGTTCGTCGAGCAGCAGCAGGCGCGCCTGGGTCGCGAGCGACAGCGCGATTTCGAGCAGGCGCTGCTCGCCGTGCGACAGGCTTTCGCACGCATGCGCCGCGCGGTCGGCGAGCCCGACCGCCGCGAGCAGCGACCACGCCTGCGCGTTCTGCGCGTCGAGCGTGTGCGCGTCGCGCCACAGGCCGAGGCGGTCGCGCTGCGCGGCCTGCACCGCGACGCGCACGTTCTCGAACACGGTGAGGTTGCGGAACACGCTGAGGATCTGGAACGAGCGGCTCATGCCCAGCCGCACACGGCGGAACATCGCGAGCGTCGTCACGTCGTGGCCGTCGAACGTGATCGTGCCGGCGGTCGGCCGCAGCACGCCGGTCAGCATGTTGAAGAACGTGGTCTTGCCCGCCCCGTTCGGGCCGATGAAGCTGTGCAGGCGGTACGGATAGACGTCGAGGTCGATCCGGTCGGCGGTCACGAGCGAGCCGAAGTGCTTCGACAGGCCGCGCACGCTCAGCACCGGCGTATCGGGATCGGAGTCGATCCGGCTCGCGCGATACGGCGCGATGACGTCCGGGCGCGGGGGGATCGTGTCGCGCACGAGCGTCCAGCCCGGGCGCCGCAGCAGCCGTTGCGCGAGGCCCTGGATGCCCTCCGGCGAGAAGAACGCGAACGCGATGACGATCGGCGCGAAGATCAGCCACCAGTGCTCGGTCAGGCTGCTCAGCTTGTCTTCGAGCAGGATGAACGCGATTGCGCCCCACAGCGGCCCGAGGAACTGGTGGACGCCGCCGAGCACCGTCATCAGCAGGCTGTCGCCCGCGTGCTCCCAGCTCAGGTTGTTCGCGTATGCGCCTTGCAGCATCAGGCACAGCAGGCCGCCCGCGTAGCCGATCACGGCCGCCGAGATCACGAACGCCGTCAGCTTGAGCCGGTAGGTGTCGTAGCCGAGGCTCGCGGCGCGCTGCTCGTTGTCGCGCAGCGCCTGCAGCGCGCGCCCGAACGGCGCATGCACGAGGCGCCACAGCGCCCACGCGACGGTGATCACGGTCACGCAAGCGAACACGTGGAAGCCGGCGGCCGTCGCGAAGCTGGGGCGCGGCACGTTCTGCAGGCCGTTCTCGCCGCCCGTCACATCGGTCCACTTGAATGCGATCTCGAACGCGATCTGCGAGCACGCGAGCGTGAGCAGCGAGAAGTACAGGCCGCGCCGCCGCAGCACCACCGCGCCGATCAGCGCGGCCATCGCGGCCGTCACGATCGTGCTGGCGGCGAGCGCGAGCATCTCGTTGCCGATCACGCGCAGCAGCGAGACGGCGACCAGGTACGTCGCGGTGCCGAAGAACACCGACGCGCCGAACGGGACGAGCCCCGTGTACGCGACGAGCAGGTTCACGCCCATGCCGTAGAGCGTGTAGATGGCGATCTGCGTCGCGCGTTCGAGCGGCGTGCCGCTCGCGGTGAGCGCGAGCGAGACGACGATCAGGCAGGTGGTCAGCACCACGATCGGGTGCCGGGTCAGGTAGCCGAGTTTCATTCGAAGCGCTCCCAGCGTTCACCGAAGAGCCCGCGAGGGCGCACGAGAAGGACGAGGGCCATCAGCACGTACATCGCGACCGACGAGCCTTCGGGAAAGAACTGCACGGCGAGCGCCGTCACGACGCCGACCAGCAGGCCGGCGACCACCGCGCCCGCGAACGAGCCGAGCCCGCCGATCGTGACGATCACGAACGCGGGCATCACGGCGGCGGTCGCCATGCCCGGCGTGACCGTGAGCAGCGGCGCGGCGAGCAGGCCGGCGGCGCCGGCGAGCAGCGCGCCGAGCGCGAACGCGCCGGTCAGCACGCGCGGCAGGTTGATGCCGAGCAGGCCGACCATTTCGGGGTCGCGGCTGCCGGCGCGCAGGATGCGTCCGTACGGCGTGTACTTCATGAACCCCCACAGCGCGACGAGGATCGCGACGGTCGCGGCCAGCACGAACAGGCGGTACTTCGTGATCAGCAGCGGCCCGTATGCGAGAAAGCCGCCGAGCGCATCGGGCGGGCTGAACGGCAGGCCGCCCGCGCCCCAGACGAAGCGGATCAGCGCGGTGAGCAGCAGCGACAGCGCGAACGTCACGATCAGGCCGAGGAGCGGCTCCTTGCCGTACAGGCGCCGGATGAAGACCACTTCGATCAGCACGCCGACGGCGGCGACGAGCACCGGCGCGAACACGGCGGCGCTCCAGCCGAACTGCGTCGACAGCGCGATCGCGAAGTACGCGCCGAGCGCGAACAGCGCGCCGTGCGCGAAGTTGACGATGCCGAGCAGCCCGCAGATGATCGACAGTCCGATCGCGAGCAGCACGTACAGGAAGCCCAGCACCAGTCCGTTGGCGATCTGGGACAACACGATTTCTGCCATGCCATTGACTCCGGAGTGCGGCACGCCGGACGCGCGCCGCCGCCGCGTGCGAGACGCGGGGAGCGGCGCTCCGGCGAGCGCGGGATATGCGTGAGGTCTGTCAGCCCGGGCGCCGCCGGCCTGGCGGCGCGGGGCGTCAGCGGGCGGCCATCGTGCAGCCGATCTCCTGGCGCGAGCCGTAGAGCCGGTCGAGATCGGCCGGGTTCTGCGGCACGACGGAGACCGGGCTGAGCCAGTCCCAGCGGTCGGCGATGTGGTCCTTCACCTTGAACACGCTCCAGCGGCGCAGCATCTGGTGGTCCCACGGACGGAAGTACGCGGGGCCGCTGCCGTCGCCGAACTGCACGGTCTCCAGGCTCTGCACGATGTCCGCGCCGGACGTGCTCTTTGCCTGGTTGACCGCCTGCAGCAGCGCGCGGGTCGAGAACCAGCCGATCCACGCCTTGTCGGCGGGCGGCTTGCCGTACTTCGCGGTGTACTTGCGGATGAACGCGAGCTCGTCGGGCGAATGGCCCGGCGAGCTGAAGTGCCACGGCTTGCCGTAGTAGCCGGTCGCGGCGTCGGCGCTGATCGACCACAGATCCGAGTCGCCGATGATCGGGCAGGCCACCGGAATCCGGCCTTTCATGCCCATTTCCGCGTACTGCTTGAGGAAGGTCGAAAGGTCGCCGCCCGGCAGGCCGAGCAGCACGACATCCGGCTTCGACTGGCGGATCTTCAGGATGAACGAGCTGAAGTCGGTGGTGTTGAGCGGCGTGACGTCGGCGCCGACGATGGTGCCGCCGGACTGCTTGAGCAAGTCGGACATCGAACGCTGGATGTCCTGCCCGTACGCGTAGTTCGCGACGAGGAAGTGCCACTTCTTGCCGATCGCGAGCAGCGACGGCGCGATCGCGCGGCAGGTGACGGGCGTCGGGCTCAGCACGCGGAACGTGTACGGATTGCAGCTGCTGCCGGTCAGCTCGCGCGCGGCGGCGTTCGGCGCGATGTAGGGCGTCTTCGTGCGCGCCGCGACCGACGACATCGCCAGCGACGTGCCGCTGTTGGTGCCGCCGATCACCGCGATCGCCTGGTCTTGCTCGACGAGCTTCTGCATGTTCTGCTGTGCCGACTGCGGATTCGGCTCGTCGTACCAGACGAGCTCGAGACGCCGCCCGCGCACCTGATGGCCGGCATCGTCGAGCGCGAGCTTCACGCCGTTCGCGATCACTTCGCCCTGTTCGGTCCACACGCCTTGCTTGGCCATCAGCAGGCCGAGCTTCAACGGCTGTTCGCCCTGCGCGCGCACGATCGCGGGTGCGGCCAGCGCCGCCGCGCCGCCCGCGAGCGCCTTGCCCGCCGTCACCAGCCACGCGCGGCGCGACAGCGCCGGGCTGCCCGGTTCGCCCGCTTCGTGGCTGGAAATGCAGGTGTCCTGCTTGTGTTCTTCCGTCATCTGTCTCCGCTCCTGTTCCCTGTCAATGGGTCGATTTCGTTGTCTCCGACGCACGTGTCCGTGCGTTCGCGCCGAAAGTTTTTGTGAACTTTAGTTCAAAGTGAAATAGCATTCAACAATTAAAGAGGGTTTCGAAGAGTCGGGTAAATACCCGGTCGGCATCGAAAAAGGCAGTTCAACCCGGAACAGGAGACGACGAAATGGCAAGGAGACGACTGGCGGTGATCGGCGCGGGCGCGATCGGCAGGATGCACGTGGAGCGTGCGCGGCGGCATCCGCAGGTGGAGGTGGTGGCGATCGCGGACCCGTCGCCGGCCGCGGAACGATTCGCGCGCGACGAAGGGCTGCGCTGGTTCGCCGATCATGCGGCGATGCTCGACGAGACGCGGCCCGACGGCGCGATCGTCGCGACCCCGAACGCGACGCACGTGGACGTCGGCCTCGCGTGCATCGCGCGCGGCGTGCCGGCGCTGATCGAGAAGCCGGTGTCGGACCGGGTGGAAGACGCCGCGCGCCTGGGCCGCGCGGCGCGCGACGCGAACGTGCCGCTGCTGGTCGGCCATCACCGGCGCCACAACCCGATCCTGCGCCGCGCGCGCGAGATCGTGCAGTCGGGGCGGCTCGGCACGCCGGTCGCCGCGAACGCGCTCGCGACGTTCTACAAGCCGGATGCGTACTTCGACGTGGAATGGCGGCGGCGCGCAGGGGGCGGGCCGGTGCTCATCAACCTGATCCACGACATCGACATCATGCGTTTCCTGCTCGGCGAGATCGTCGAGGTGCAGGCGCAGACGTCGAACGGCGTGCGCGGCTTCGAGGTGGAGGACACCGCGGCCGTGTCGCTGCGCTTCGCGAGCGGCGCGCTCGGCACGCTGGCGGTGTCGGACTGCGCGGCGTCGCCGTGGAACTGGGATCTCGCGGCGGGCGAGGCCGCGCACTATCCGCGCCAGCAGGTGAACACGCATTTCCTGATCGGCACCGACGCATCGCTCACGCTGCCGCAGCTCGACCTGTGGGAATACCGCAGCGGCAAGGGGTGGCACGATCCGCTGACGGTCGAGCGCTGCGCGCCGCACGGCGCCGATCCGTATCACGAGCAGCTGCGCCACTTCGCGGCGGTGATCGCGGGCGAGGAAACGCCGCTGTGTTCCGCCGACGATGCCGCGCGCACGCTCGCGGCGACGCTCGCCGTGCATCGCGCGGCGGCGGCGCGCTCGGGCGTCGCGCCCGAGCCCGTGTGACCGCAAGCGCGTGGCAGTCCTATCGATGCTCGCGATAGAACGCCACGGTCTGCCGCAGGCCGTCTTCGAGGGCGGTCTGTGGCAGGCCGGGCAACAGGCGCGCGAGCGCCGGATCGTCTGGGAAGACCGTTGCGATCGGCAGCGGCGGGCCGTCGGCGTCGATGCGCGGGCCGGGCACGATCGCCGCGATCCGCTCGATCAGCGTGGCGACCGGCGTGATCTCGCCCGCCAGCGTGAACGCGTGCGCGCCTTCGATCGGTTGCAGCAGCGCGGCCTCGTATGCGGCGGCGACGTCGTCCGCGAACACGAGGCCGGTCGCGCCGCCGAACCCGATCGTGTACGGCTCGCCGCGCGCGGCGGCCCGGCACGCGAGGCTTGGCCCCGCGCTGGACCCGGTCTCGCGTCCCGCGCCGTAGACCACGAGCGGACGGAAGCCCACGCTCGCGATGCCGTGGTCGTGCCAGTACGCGCGCGCCGAGCCTTCGCACGCGAGCTTGAACGCGCCGTAGTGCGTCTGCGGCAGCGGCGCCGCGCCGTCGTCGGGGCCGAACACCCCTGCGCTGCTCGCATAGAGCACGCGTTCGATGCCCGCCGCGCGCGCCGCGTCGAAAACGTTGAGCGTGCCGATCAGGTTGATCTGCGCGCCGCGCACCGGATTCGCCGCGCAGTCGGGCGTGAGGATGCCCGCGAGATGAATCACCGCGTCGCAGCCTTCGAGCGCGCGCGCCGTGTCGGCGGCGTTCGCGATGTCGCCCGTGCGCCACTGCACCGCCGCGGCGCGCGCGGGCGCGAGCGCCTCGATGAGGCGCGGGTTCGCGCGCAGGTCGAAGCCCACGCACGCCATGCCGCGCGCCAGCAGCCGTTTCATGATCCACGCGCCGAGAAAACCGCTTCCGCCTGTCACCAGTACCCGCATTGTCGTCCCTCCTTGTCGTCACAAAGTCTTTGCTAAATGTGTTGTTGTGGAATAGTATTCCAAAAAGAAAGCGGATTCCACAAATGACGCAGGCAGCTTCGGCTCGGCGTTGGAGACAGTGAAGGGCGATGAACGGCGATGGCGAAGATGAATCGTGAACCGATACTCGATTGCGACGTGCTGGTGCTGGGCTCCGGCGCGGGTGGCCTCGCGGCGGCGGTGACGGCCGCCGCGCAGGGCTTGCGCGTGATCGTCGCGGAGAAGGAGGCGGTGTTCGGCGGCACGACCGCATGGTCAGGCGGCTGGATGTGGATTCCGCACAATCCGCTGGCGACGCGCGCGGGCATTCATGAAGGGGCCGACGCGCCGCGCACCTATCTGAAAAACGAGCTGGGCGCGCAATTCGATGCCGCCAAGGCCGATGCGCTGCTCGAGCGCGGCCCGGAGATGATCGCGTTCTTCGAGCGCGACACGGCGGTGCGTTTCATCGACGGCAACCGCATTCCCGACTTCCATACCACGCCGGGCGCGGCCACCGGCGGGCGCTCGGTCTGCGCGATGCCGTTCGACGGCCGCGAGCTCGGCGAGCTGATCGGCAAGCTGCGCGAGCCGTTGTCGGTGATGACGATCAACGGCATGGCGCTCGCGTCCGGGCAGGACCTCGCGCATTTCTATCGCGCGACGCGTTCGCTCAAGTCGGCGCTCTACGCCGGCCGCCGGCTGGCGGCGTTCGCGTGGCACAAGCTGCGTTACGGGCGCTCGATGCATCTCGTGAACGGCAACGCGCTCGTGGCGCGCCTGCTGAAGTCGGCGGCGGATCGCGGGGTGGATCTGCGCACGAATGCGAAGGCGATCGCGCTGATGCGCGACGCCGCACGCGTGACGGGCGCACGCGTGGAGATCGACGGCGTCGCGCATCAGGTGCGCGCGGCGCGAGGCGTCGTGCTCGCGTGCGGCGGCTATCCGCACGATCTCGCGCGGCGCGCGCAGACCTTCGCCTATACGCCAAGCGGGCACGAGCACTGGTCGGCGGCGCCGCGCAGCAACACCGGCGACGGCATTCGCCTCGGCGAATCGATCGGCGCGCATTTCGATCGCGCGCTCGACGCGCCCGCCGCGTGGGCGCCTGTCTCGCTCGTGCCGCAGGCCGGCGGCGCCGCCGATGTCGCGTTTCCGCACCTGATCGAGCGCGCGAAGCCCGGCGTGATCGCGGTGACGCGCGCGGGCAAGCGCTTCGCGAACGAGGCGTCGTCGTATCACGACTTCATTTCCGCGCTGCTCGACACGACGCCGGCGGGCGACGAAGTGTGCGCGTGGCTCGTCTGCGATCGCCGCTTTCAGCGGCGCTACGGCCTCGGTTTCGCGAAGCCGTTCCCGTTCCCGACCGGGCCGTATCGACGCTCGGGCTACCTGAAGTGCGGCGACACGCTCGACGCGCTCGCGCGCGAATGCGGGATCGACGCCGGCGCGCTCGCGAGCACCGTCGCGACCTACAACCAGTACGCGAAGCAAGGTCTCGATCCGCAGTTCCACAAAGGCTCGACGCCGTACAACCGCGTGCAGGGCGATGCCGGGCATCAGCCGAATCCGTGTCTCGCGCCGATCGACGCCGGCCCGTATTACGCGGTGAAGCTGCTGCCCGGCAGCCTCGGCACCTTCGCGGGCCTCGCCACCGACGCGCAGGCGCGCGCGCTCGACCGCGACGGCCGTGCGATCGACGGACTGTATGCGGTCGGCAACGACGCGGCCAGCATGATGGGCGGCTGCTATCCGAGCGGGGGCATCACGCTCGGCCCCGCGATGACTTTCGGCTATCTCGCCGGACTCTCTCTCGCCGGCGCGGCAGGCGCGCCGGCATCGATTCATCCTCGAGGAAAATGCAATGACACTGTATGACGTGGTGACGCTCACGGTGAAGATCGGCGCGAACGCGCAGGTCTTCGAAGGCATCCAGGCAAGCGGCGATCCGCAGGGCGGCAAGCTGCTCGGCTGCTGGTATTCGGATATCGGCACGCTCGGGCAGGTGCTCGTGCTGCGCGGCTACGAATCGGAAGCGGCGCTCGTCGCGGAGCGCAAGCGCATGCTGCTCGAAGGCAACCCGTTCGGATGCGGCGAGTTCATCGACGACGTGAAGACGGCCAGCTACGCGCTGTTCCCGTTCCTGCCGCCCATCGAGCCGGCCGTGCACGGCGGCATCTACGAGATGCGCGTCTACGGCACGAAGCTCGGCAGCCTGCAGCACACCATCGACGTGTGGGAGCAGGCCGTGCCGGCGCGCACCAAGCGTTCGCCGCTGGTCGGCGCGATGTATGCGCTCGACGGTGACGTGCCGCGCTTCCTGAACATCTGGCCGTATGCGAGCGTGGACGAGCGCTCGCGCATCCGAGCCGAGGCGGTCAAGGACGGCATCTGGCCGCCGAAGGGCGGGCCCGCGCACCTCACGACGATGGAATCGACCATCTGCGTGCCTGCGCCGTTCTCGCCGCTGCGCTGAGCGCGCCGACCCGCGCGCCGCACGACAACGATCAAGGAGACGACATGACCCAACCCCAATCCCGCGCGCTGTCGCTGTCGGCGCTGACCGTGCTCGAACTGAGCCCGCCGCAGATGGTGCAGTGCGCCGTCGATGCGGGCTACGACTACGTCGGCCTGCGCCTGTTGCCCGCCACCGACACCGAGGTGCGGCACGAGATCGTCGGCGACACGGCGCTGAAGCGCGAAACGCTGGCGATCCTGAAGGACACCGGCATGCGCGTGCTCGACGTCGAGATCGTGCGGTTGAAGCCCGACACCGACGTGACGGCGTATGCGCCGATGCTCGAAACGGCGGCGGCGCTCGGCGCGCGCTACGTGCTCGTGGCGGGCAACGATCCCGACGAGGCGCGCACCATCGACAACCTCGGCCGGCTGTGCGATATCGCACAGCCGCTGGGCCTGTCCCCTTCGATCGAGCCGATGCCGTGGACCGACGTGAAGGACATCGTGGCCGGCGCGCGCATCGTGAAGGCGAGCGGGCGCGGCAACACGGGGCTGATCGTCGATCCGATCCACTTCGACCGCGCCGGTTCGTCGCTCGACACGCTGCGCGCGCTGCCGCGCGAATACTTCGGCTACGTGCAGTTCTGCGACGCGCCCGCCGAGCGCCCCGGCGATCTCGACACGCTGCTGTTCCAGGCGCGTTGCGAGCGCAGGGTGCCGGGCGAGGGCGGGCTCGACCTGACGGGCATCCTGCGCGCGCTGCCCGCGCACCTGCCGGTGAGCGTCGAGGTGCCGACCGAGCGATGGGCGAAGACCACCCCGGCCGTGGCGCGCGCGCGCCGCCTGCGCGACGCGACGCTTGCGGTGATCGAGGCGGCGGCCGTGCCGGCCTGACGCGCGCCGACAGGTGTCGGCGACGCCACCCGCCCGATCCGCGACCAGAGCCGCAAAGGCCGGCGGATCGGGCGCCTAGAACAAAGTTTTGGAGACAGACATGGCAATTTCGCAGACGGCCCACCCGTCGACACACCCCTCCCGGGACGACGCCGCGCGCCGCGAGCGCACGCTCGACGTCCGGCAATTTCTCGATACGCAGCCGATCGGCCGCTTCCAGTGGCTCGTGCTGCTGCTGTGCATGCTGATCGTGATGCTCGACGGTCTCGACACGGTGATGATCGGCTTCATCGCGCCGTCGCTTTCCAGCGCGTGGGCGATTCCGCGCGACGCGCTCGGCCCGGTGATGAGCGGCGGGCTGCTCGGCCTTGCGTTCGGCGCGCTCACGGCCGGACCGATGTCCGACCGCTTCGGCCGCAAGACGGTGATGGTCTGCGCAGTGCTGTTCTTCGGCCTGTGGAGCGTCGCGTCGGCGTTCGCGACCGGCGTCGTGTCGCTGACGGTGCTGCGCTTCCTGACGGGCATCGGCCTTGGCGCGTCGATGCCGAACGCGGCCACGCTGATGGCCGAGTACGCGCCGCCGCATCGCCGCGCGCTGATGGTGACGGCGGTGTTCTGCGGCTTCACGTTCGGCGCGGCGGGCGGCGGTTTCGTCAGCGCATGGCTGATCCAGACGTGGGGCTGGCCGTCGGTGCTGCTGCTCGGCGGCGTGCTGCCGGTGGCCTACGTGCCGGTGCTGCTCAAGTGGCTGCCGGAGTCGGCGCGCTATCTCGCGCTCAAGGAAAGCCGGCGCGCGCGCCTCGTGAGCGTGCTGAACCGCATGAAGCCCGGCGCCGCCGACGAACGGACCCGCTTCGTGTCCGACGACGCGCCGCACGCGGCGCAGAGCCCGGTGCGCGCGATCCTGTCGCGCGAGCACGCGTTCGGCACGGTGATGCTGTGGATCTGCTATTTCGCGGGCCTGCTGACCGTCTACCTGCTGGGTAGCTGGCTGCCGACGCTGATCCGCGGCCTCGGCTTCTCGCTTGCCGAAGCAGCGGTAGTGGGCGCGCTGTTCCAGGCGGGCGGCACGGTCGGCTCGGTGCTGATCGGCTGGCAGATGGACCGCTTCAATCCGCATGCCGCGCTCGGCGCGACCGTGCTCGCGGGCGGCGCGCTTGCCTGGTACATGGGGGTGTCGGCGCATCCGTTCGGCATGATCTGCGTGCTGGCGTTCGGCATGGGGTATTGCATGAACGGCTCGAACACGGGCTTCTGCGCGCTCGCCGCCGGTTCCTATCCGACGGAGATGCGCGCGACCGGGACGAGCTGGATGCTCGGCGTCGGGCGCTTCGGCGGCATTGCGGGCGCGATGCTCGGCGCGGCCATGCTCCATGCGAACTGGAGCTTCGGCCAGGTGTTCGCGGCGCTCGCGCTGCCGGCGGCGGTGGGTGGCATGGCGGTGCTGCTGAAGGGCGCGCGCCACCGCGGCGCGTTCGCTCGGGTGAGCGTGGGCGTCGGGCATTGACCGCGCGCGTCGCGCGACTTGCGGTGCGGGGGCGGCGTGCGCGCCGTTCCCCGCGCCGGCGTGCCGCAACGCGGCGCGCCCGGCAATATGAACCCGCTTGAATTCCAGTGTGGAATTGTGTTCTCATTTGACCATTGGAATCCGGATGAGAAGGCGATATGGCAGGGAATCTCGAACGTGCGCTCGCGGTACTGGAGCTGTTGGCAAAGAACGGCGGCCGGATGCCGCTGGCCACGATTGCCGACACGCTGAACATTCCGCGCAGCGGCACACACCGTCTGCTGTCGATGCTGATCGACGAGGGCTTCGTGCGGCAGGACGAGGAGCATGGCGAATACATGCTGGCGCTGAAGCTGGTTTCGCTGGCGCTGATCTATCTGTCGACGAGCGGGATGTTCGACATTTCGCAGCCGGTGCTCGACCGGCTGGCCGAGGCGTCGGGCGAGCTGGCGCGGCTCGGCGTGGTCGAGGACGACCACATCACGTTCGTCGGCAAGGCGCAGGGGGCGAAATCGGGGCTTCGCTACGATCCGGACATGGGCAGCCAGCCGCCGCTGCATTGCACGGCCAGCGGCCAGGCGTGGCTGTCGTCGCTCCCTGACGAGCGCGCGATCGAGCTCGTGTCGAAGCAGGGCGGGCTCGGGCCGAAGGCGCACAACGCGCCGCGCGCGCCGAAGACGATCCAGCAGTTCCTGAAGGACCTGAACGGCGCGCGCCAGCGCGGCTACGGGGTGGCGATCGAGACCTACGAGGTGGGGATGACGTCGATCGCGGCGGCGGTGCGCAACCCCGTCACCGGCGAGGTGGTCGGGATCGTGAGCCTGGCCGGGCCGACGAGCCGCCTGCCGGAAGCGCGGCTCAAGGAACTGGCGCCGCTGGTGCTGGAAGCCGCTTCCGACATGGGCGCGGCGACGCTCAGCTCGCCTTATTTCAGGCAGGCGTCGAAGGCGGCGGTGCCGCCGGGCGACCAGCCGGCCGAAGGGACGAAGAAGGCAGGGGCGCGCACCGCGTCGAAACGGGGCGCGCCGGCGGCCTCGTAGTTGTCGCGCGTACCCGTTGCGCGCGAGCGGCGACCGCCGCCGGGCGCAACGGCCGATCCGTGCCGATGCGCCTGGCGCAACAGCTCCGGCCTCTCGCCGGTAGAGTCAGTCCCTTTTCTCGACCTTGTCCGCGCTCGTGGTGCCGCCCCGGCACCGTCAGCCGCCGATTGCGGATTGCCGTGACGCTCCGGATCGGCCCGCCGCCCGTTTCCACGAAACCCTGAGCGGTTCGATCGGCTGCCGTCCCGGCACGCCAACAAGCATAACGACTAGTTATGCTTCACATCAAAAAACGTCAATTTACTGGGTTTTCCATAACCAATACAGTACGTCAACCGACTACTTGAGGAGACACCCCATGACTTACGGTGAGTTCAACCAGCGTGACACCACGCAGCATCCGCCGGCGCTGACCCCCGGCTACAAGACGAGCGTGCTGCGCTCGCCGCGCAACGCGCTGATTTCCACGGCCAATACGCTGTCCGAAGTCACCGCGCCGGTATTCGTCCCGGACGATCTCGGCCCGCTCGACAACGACCTGATCCTCAACTACGCGAAGGAAGGGTTGCCGATCGGCGAACGCGTGATCGTTCACGGCTATGTCCGCGACGAATTCGGCCGCCCGGTCCCCAACGCGCTCGTGGAAGTCTGGCAAGCGAACGCGGGCGGCCGCTACCGCCACAAGAAGGATCAGTACATCGCGCCGATCGATCCGAACTTCGGCGGATGCGGTCGCATGCTGACCGACGCGAACGGCTACTACGTCTATCGCACCATCAAGCCGGGCCCGTACCCGTGGCGCAACCGCATCAACGAATGGCGCCCGTCGCACATCCACTATTCGCTGTCCGGCGACGGCTGGGCGCAGCGGCTGATCACGCAGATGTATTTCGAAGGCGACCCGCTGATCGCGCAGTGCCCGATCCTCAAGACGATTCCGAGCGAAGAGCAGGTGCGCGGCCTGATCGCGCTGCAGGACACCGCCAACCATATCCCGCTGGACAGCCGTTGCTACCGCTTCGACATCACGTTGCGCGGTCGCCGGGCGACGCATTTCGAGAACACGCTGCAAGGAGCCAAGTAATGACCACGACGACGTTTCGCGCCCCGACGGCAGCCAGCACGGTCAACGCACCCGCAACGACGCCGGCCTTCGCGCACTTCAACGAGACTGCCTCGCAAACCGGCGGCCCGTACGTGCACATCGGCCTAGCGCCGCGCCAGGCCGGCTTCGACATCTACGAGAAGGAATTCGGCAACACGCTGGTCACGGCGGCGACGCGCGGTGAGCGCATCAAGCTCGAAGGCCGCGTCTTCGACGGCACCGGCACGCTCGTCCGGGACGTCCTGATCGAGATCTGGCAGGCCAACGCGGACGGTCAGTATGCGCACCCCGCCGATCTCCAGGGCAAGCCGCTCGATCCGGCGTTCCGGGGTTGGGGCCGCACCGGCGCCGACTTCGAAACCGGCGTCTACCAGTTCGAAACCGTCAAGCCGGGCTCGGTCGCCGGCCGCAACGGCTCGGTGCAGGCGCCGCATATCTGCATGGTGCTGTTTGCACGCGGCATCAACCTGGGTCTGCACACGCGCGTGTACTTCAGCGACGAAGCCGACGCGAACGGCCGCGACCCCGTGCTGGGCGGGATCGAATGGGAAGTGCGCCGCAAGACGCTGGTCGCGCAGCGCTCGGAGCGTAACGGCGAAGTGGTCTACACGTTCGACGTGCGCCTGCAGAACACGCCGGACGGCGGCGAAGAGACGGTGTTCTTCGATATCTGACGCCGTGTGGGCAGGCCGGGAACGGGCAGGGCAACGCGCGGATCGCCCGCGTGCCCGTTGCCGGCGCAAGTCTCGGGACGGGGCCGTGACGGCCCCGTCCTGCATGGCGGCGCCTGCCGCTAGAACGTGTGGTGAATCCCGACGTTGGCGCCGACGGTCGTGCCGCTGACACCGTACAGCGCGTCGTTGATCCCGAGCCCGGTGTTCATCGCGCCGTGGTTGCTCACCAGCGCGACCTGCGCGTACAGGGACGTCGCCTTCGACAGGCTGTAGGTCGTGCCGAGCGCGGCGAGAACCGAGTGGTTCGCCGTGTCGTTGCGGTCGCTCGTCACCCACACCCCGCCGTTGATGTCGACGGCCGGCGTCGCCTGATAGTCGAGGCCGCCGCCATACACATTGCTGCTGAACCCGCCCGCGACCTTGTAGCTCGTGAACGCCGCCTTCGCGGTGACCGGGCCGAATCGATACGCGGCGCCGAGCGTGCGCCCGACGAACGCGACCGTGCTCGGGATCGGCGTGGACACAGTGCCGCCGGCATTGCCGTCGTAGAACGCGGCGTTGACCATCAGGCCGTCGTTCTCGTACTTGAGGCTCGCGGAATACTGGCGGCCCGCCTGAAAGTCGCCCGCCTTGCCGCCGAACGCGAACATCACGCTGCCGGTCAGGCCCGCGAGCGTCGGACTCGTGTACGAGATCGCATTCGAGTTGAACAGGCCGGTGACGAGAACGTTGTCGACGTAGTTGATGAGGCCGCTGCCGAAGTGCGAGAAGCCGCGCGCGTCCGAATCGTAGACGGCCAGAAAGAACGGCGAGAATTGCAGGCCCGCCTTCACCTGGCCATAGCCGCTGTCAAGCGCGATCCACGCCTGGCGGCCGAAGAAGTTGCCGTTCGAATCGTTGAGCCCGCCGTTCGCGACGCTGACTCCGCTTTCGAGCTTGAAGCTCGCCTTGAGGCCGCCGCCCAGATCCTCGGTGCCGGTCAGCCCGAATTGCGTCGGCGTCATGCCGGTGTCGGTCAGCGAGAATTGATGCCCGGCGTTCTGGCCGGTCGCCGCGTTCAGCGTGCGGCTGGTGTACAGCAGCGCGCTGTCGAGATTCCCGTACAGCGTAATGCTGCTCTGCGCGAAACTGTTCGTACTGACCGCCGCGCCGACGAGCGCGGCACAACCCAACAATCGCTTGCTCTTCATTGTCTGTCTCCATGTTGTTGACTGCTGTAATTCGTATAACTAATCAATGTGAAGCTGCGTCAAAAGCAGGGTGATGCTGCCTGCCGGGCCATGCGGGGCGATTCGGTGGAGAGTCGTCCCGCGTGGCCGGCAGGGGTCGCTCCGCGGTGCTGCCGGAGCGACCGGAAAACGGTCAGGATGCGGCCGGCGTCACGGCATGCCGCATCCGGTCCTGCGTTACAGCGACTCGCCGAGCTGATCGAGGATCGCGGGGTTCTCGAGCGTGGACGTGTCCTGCGTGATTTCCTCGCCCTTCGCGAGCGAGCGCAGCAGGCGGCGCATGATCTTGCCCGAGCGGGTTTTCGGCAGGTTCTCGCCGAAGCGGATGTCCTTCGGCTTCGCGATCGGGCCGATCTCGCCCGCGACCCATGTGCGCAGCGCATGGGCGACGCGCTCGGCATCGGCGCCGTGCGGCCGCTCGCCCTTGAGCACGACGAATGCGACGACCGCCTCGCCGGTCGTGTCGTCCGGCCGGCCGACGACGGCCGCCTCGGCGACGATGGGGTTCGCGGCCAGCGCCGACTCGATCTCCATCGTGCCGAGCCGGTGGCCCGACACGTTCAGCACGTCGTCGATCCGGCCCATGATCGTGAAGTAGCCGGTGTCCTTGTCGCGCACGGTGCCGTCGCCGGCCAGATACAGCGTGCCGCCGAGCTCCTCGGGGAAGTAGCTTTGGCGGAAGCGGTCCGGATCGCCCCAGATGGTGCGGATCATCGACGGCCACGGGCGCTTGATGACGAGTATCCCGCCCTGTCCGTCCGGCACGTCATGGCCGGTCTCGTCGACGACGGCCGCCATGATGCCGGGCAGCGGCAGCGTGCACGAGCCCGGCACGGTCGGCGTCGCGCCCGGCATCGGCGCGATCATGTGGCCGCCGGTCTCGGTCTGCCACCAGGTGTCGATGATCGGGCAGCGCCCGCCGCCGACGTGCTCGCGATACCACATCCACGCGTCCGGGTTGATCGGCTCGCCCACCGTGCCGAGGATCCGCAGGCTCGACAGGTCGTATTGCGCCGGATGCACGCGCGCATCGGCGTCGGCCGCCTTGATCAGCGAGCGGATCGCGGTGGGCGCGGTGTAGAACACCGAGACCTCGTGCGCGGCGATCATCTTCCAGAAGCGCCCGGCGTCCGGATAGGTCGGCACGCCCTCGAACATCACCTGCGTCGTGCCGCACGCGAGCGGGCCGTACGCGATGTACGTGTGGCCCGTGATCCAGCCGATGTCCGCGGTGCACCAGAACACGTCGGACGGGCGGATGTCGAAGGTCCACTTCATCGTCAGCGCGGCCCACAGCAGGTAGCCGCCGGTGCTGTGCTGCACGCCTTTGGGCTTGCCGGTCGAGCCGGACGTGTAGAGGATGAAGAGCGGATGCTCGGCACCGACCCATTCCGGCTCGCAGGTGTCGGGCTGCGCGTCGGCGAGTTCGTGCATCCAGTGGTCGCGCCCGGCGTGCCACGCGACGTCGCCGCCGGTGCGGCGATAGACGATCACGTCCCGCACCGCGTCGCAGCCGCCCATCGCGAGCGCTTCGTCGGCGATGCGCTTGAGCGGCAGCGTCTTGCCGCCGCGCACCTGCTCGTCGGCGGTGATCAGCGCGACCGCGCCGACGTCGACCAGCCGCTCGTTCAGCGATTTCGACGAGAACCCGCCGAACACGACCGCGTGAATCGCGCCGATGCGGGCGCACGCCTGCATCGCGACGACGCCTTCGACCGACATCGGCAGGTAGATCACGACGCGGTCGCCACGGCGGATGCCGCGCGCTTTCAGCGCATTCGCGAACCGGCAGACGCGTGCATGCAGTTCGCGGTAGGACACGCGCGTCACGGCGCCGTCGTCGGCCTCGAAGACGATCGCCGTCTTCTCGCCGTTGCCGTTCGCGATCTGGCGGTCCAGGCAGTTGTAGGACGCGTTCAGTTCGCCGTCGTCGAACCATTTGACGAGCGGCGCGCCGGACTCGTCGAGCACGCGGGTGAACGGCGTGTGCCAGTCCAGATGCTCGCGCGCGAGCCGCGCCCAGAATCCCGTGTAGTCGCGCGCGGCCTCGTCCGTCAGCGCGCGATAGGCGTCCATGCCGGCGATGGCGGCGCCGGCGCGCGTGTCGGCGGACGGTTCGAAAAGCCGATGTGCGGGAAGATTCGATTGGATGGCGCTCACTAGTGTCTCCGTTGATATGTTGCCAAACGACTGCGGCATGGCAAAAGCAACAGGCATGCCAGCGCGAGGCACGACGCGGCCGTCGCGGCGCAGGCGCGTGCCGTGGCGAAACGGCTTGAGGCGTGCGCGCCGGGCCGCGAAGGCCCGGCGGCAGGCCACGCCGGGCCGCAAGCAGGGGACGCGACCGGATTCGGGCCGCGTGCCGCGCGATGCGTGTTGCGTGACAGCATGCGAAAGTGCTCAACCTTGCAGCAGGGGGCTGTTCCACGGCGCAACAACCGGCGGCGGCGCGACTGGGCAGAGGGCGAGCCGCATCGACCGATGCGCGTGCGCGCTGCTGCCGTCACGCGATGAATACCCTGAGATCGCGGACCTGATCGAGCGTCCTGATCCGTTCGAGCGCCGCCGCCTCGATCTGCCGCACCCGCTCCGCGGACAGGTTGAGTTGCTGGCCGATGTCGCGCAACGAATGCGCGTCGGTCGAGTCGATGCCGTACCGCAGCCGCAGGATCGTCGCCTCGCGCCGCGGCAACTGGTCGAAGACGGCGGCCAGGGCGTCGCTCAGCTGCCTCGCGCTGGCCGCGTCGTCGGGTGACGGCGTGTCCATGTCGGCCACCACGTCGCACAGCGTCAGGTCGCCTTCCGCCGACACCGGCACGTCCGTCGAAATCGGTTCCTTGACCACGTTCATCAGGTCGCGCACCTTGTCGACCGGCACGCGCATCTGCTTTGCGAGCACGCCCGGCGCCGCGGCGCTGCCGCTACGATGCGCGTGATCGAGCGCGATCCGCGACAACTTGTTGATCGCGTCCACGGTATGCGCGGGGACGCGGATCGTGCGGCCCTGATCGGCGATCGCATGCGTGATCGCCTGACGGACCCACCAGGTCGCGTAGGTCGAGAATTTGAAGCCGCGCCGATGGTCGTAGCGGTCGACGGCCTTCATCAGCCCGATGTTCCCTTCCTGGATCAGGTCGAGAAAGGGCAGGCCGCGATCGGGATAGCGTTTGGCGATCGACACCACCAGCCGAAGGTTGCTCTGGAACAGCTTTCGTTTGGCCGGCTGCGTCGCGCGTTCGATCGCGTCGAGCTGCGCGGCGACGCGCCGTTCGAGCGGGCGCGCGTCGCCCGCGCATCGTCGAAGCGGCTCGCTCATGCGTTCGACCGCGCGCGCGGAGAAGCGGATCTGGCGCAGCAGCGCCGCGATCTCGCGCCGGCATGCCCGGTAGCCGTCCGATGCGTGGCCGTCCGACTGCAGCGCGTCGCGCAGCGTGGACGCCGATGCGCCGATACGGTCGAGCCGCTCGATGACAGCCATGCGCCGTGCCGGGCAATCGCGCCCGGCTTCGGTTTCCGCGTCGGTGCCGGCTTCGGCGTCGCCCGTGCCGTCCGGGGCTGCGCCGGTCGTGCCGGTTTTGCCGATTGCGTCGATTGCTCTGATTGCTCCGGCTGCTTCGGCTGCTCCGGGCGCTCCGGGCGCTCCGGGCGCTTCGCTTGCGCCCGTGCCGTCCGGCGCGGCGTCCGCAGATCCGGCAGCGGACGCCGGAGCCGCAGGGCCGGAACCAGACGCTCCATCGGGCTCATCGACGAATCCGGTGACATAGACGGTGGCGACCGCCCGGCCTTCCTTGATCTCGAGGTTGATCGACGCGAGCGCGTCGAGCGCGGCGGGATGTCCGCTCAGCGCTTCGACGCATGCGGCGCGGCCGCGTTCGATCTGCCGCGCCAGCGCGATCTCCTCGTCGCGATCGAGCAGCGGCGTCGCGCCCATTTCGCGCAGGTAGAGCCTGACGGGATCGGTCGTGCGGCCGGCGAGCAGGTCGACGGTGGCGAGCGACGCGGGGCCGTCCGTCAGCGCGTGCGGCGCGTCGCTGTTCGCGAAATGACGGTCGAGTGACCATGGGCCGGGCGCGTCGGCGGCGTCCCGCACCGCGATGCCGAGTTCGCCGAGCGCCGCCGTCGCCGCGTCGATGCCCGCCTCGTCGATCGCGTCGTCGGGCAGCATGTCGGCGATGTCGCCGCGCGTGACGAAGCCGCGCGCGAGCCCGAGGGCGATCAGCGCGTGCAGCACGGCACCGGTGTCGGCGGACGACGCGGCGTCTGGCGGCAGCGCGTGCGTCGAGGCGGCCGCGCCCGGCAAGGGCGCTGCCGGGCGTCTGCGCGTGCCGCCGGCGGAAGCGCCCGCCGCGTCGCGGCGCGTCACGCCGGGTGCGGCATCGCGGTCCTGCGCGCGGCGGCGCGATGCGGTGCCGCGCACGCGGTCAGGCGCGTTTTGCATAGACATTGCACCAGCCGTCGCCCGCGACCGCCTTGCCCGGGAACATCGGGCACGACGCGGCCGCATCGGTCGCGCTGCCGCCGTAGAAGCGGCAGTTCGAGCAACGCTGGCCGGCCTGGTATTTCGGGAAGTGGCTGGTGTCGACGGTGGCGGCATTGGCGCGATAGCCGAGCGCCTTTGCCGCCGGGTCGGATTCGGCGAGGAGGGGCGGCGCGGCGAGCGCGCCGCGCGCGGCGGCCAGT
>NZ_JGVW01000089.1 GCF_000687455.2 Burkholderia sp. lig30 | reverse complement strand
TTCGGGCTTCGGGCTTCGGGCCTCCAGCGTCGATGCGCCGACGCCCCGCCGTTCAGCCGAACACCCGCTCCCACAGCGCGGCCACGGCCGCCCGCTCGTCGGCGACCTTCGCCGGGTCGACCCGCGCCTTCTCCATCCCGTCGAGCCGCAGCTTGTGCTGCATCTTGCGATAGGTCCGGTACGCCGCGCCGACCCGCTCCGCTTCCGCCTCGCTCATCAGCCCGAAGCGCGCGACCTCGCGCAGCAGCGCGATGTTGCCGGTATTGCGAATCAGCTCGGGATCGCGCGACGCATGCAGCAGCACCCAGTACTGGACGATGAACTCGATGTCCACCATCCCGCCCCGGTCGTGCTTCAGGTCGAACAGCTCGCCGTGGTTCGGATGGCCGGCGGACACCTTCTCGCGCATGTCGACGATCTCCTTCGCCAGCCCGGCGGCCTCGCGCGGCATCGTCAGCACCTGGTGGCGGATCGCCTCGAACGCCGCGCCGATCTGCGCGTCGCCCGCGCTGTAGCGCGCGCGGGTCAGCGCCTGGTGCTCCCAGACCCACGCGGTGTTGGCCGCGTCGCCCTCGCGCAGCTGGTAGCGGCGGAACGTGTCGAGATCGGTGACGAGCAGCCCCGCTTCGCCGTTCGGGCGCAGCCGCAGGTCGATGTCGAACAGCGCGCCCGCGCCGGTCGCCGTCGTGAGCCACGTGATGAGCCGCCGCGTGAAGGTCGTGTAGACGTCCGCCGCGCGCTCGTCCGGATCGTCGTACAGGAAGATCAGGTCGAGATCCGACGCGTAGCCGAGCTCCTTGCCGCCCAGCTTGCCGTACGCGATCACCGAGAAGCGCGGCACGTCGCGGTGGCGCTTCGCAAGCTGCGACCAGACAACCTCGATCGTCACGTCGAGCACCGCGTCGGCCAGTTCCGACAGGCGGTCGCTCACGTGCTCGACGGACAGCTGGCCCGCCAGGTCGATCAGCAGGATGCGGAACACCTCGGCGTGCTGCGCGTGGCGCAGCAGATCCATCTGCTGCTCGGGGCCGTCGGCCGCCGCGAGGCGCGCGCGCAGCGCGGCCTTGAACGCCGGCCAGTCGAACGGGCTCGCAATCGCCTCGTCGTCGAGCAGCTCGTCGAGCAGCTGCGGGTGGCGGATCAGGTAGCCGCCGCCCCAGCGCGTCGCGCCGAGCACCGACAGCACGCGGTCGAGCGCCGCCGGGTACTCGGTCAGCAGCGCCAGGTAGACGCCACGCCGGCTCACCGTCTCCAGCAGGTCGAACAGCCGCACGATCGTGTCGTCGCGGCGCGCGGCGTCGATCTGCGGCGCGGCCTCGAGCGCGCGCTGCGCGACGCTGTCGAAGCGCTGCCGGCTCTTTTCCGGCAGGCCGGTGTAGCGCGACGACTGCCAGATCGCGCGCAGCCGCGTCAGCACCGCTTCCGAGTCGCCGAAGCCGAGCCCGTCGAGACGGGCCATCAGCGCGTCGTCCGCGCCGTCGTCGGCGAGCGCGCCGCTCCAGATCCACGCGGCCGCGCCGTCCTCGGCGGCGCCGCAGCCGTGCTCGCCGCCCACCTTGTCGGCGAAGATCTGGTCGAACTGCGCCTCGACGAACGCGCGATGCGCATCGAGCGCCGTCATCAGCGCCGGATAGTCGGCAAAGCCGAGCGACGCCGCGAGCGACGCGCGCTCGTCGTCGTCGACGGGCATCGCGTGCGTCTGCGCGTCGTTGCGGTACTGCAGACGGTGTTCGAGCGTGCGCAGGAACCCGTATGCGTCGGCGAGGCGCGCCGCCACGTCGTCGGCGATCAGCCCGCGCGACTGCGCGTGACGCAGCACGGCAAGCGTGGGCCGCACCCGGAAGCCCGCATCCTGGCCGCCGCGGATCAGCTGGAACACCTGCGCGCTGAACTCGATCTCGCGAATCCCGCCGCGCCCGAGCTTGATGTCGTCGGCCTTGTCCGGCCGCATCGACGCGCGGCGCTGCGCCTCCTGGCGGATCTGCTGGTGCAGCGAGCGGATCGCGCCGATCACGCCGAAATCGAGATAGCGCCGGTAGACGAACGGCTTGACGATCGCGTCGAGCTGCGTCGCGAGCCGCTGTGCCGCGTCGCTGTCGCCTTCCGACACGAGACGGCCCTTGATCCACGCGTAGCGCTCCCATTCGCGGCCCTGCACGTAGAAGTATTCCTCCAGCATGCCGAGGCTGCAGACGAGCGGCCCCGAATCGCCGTTCGGGCGCAGCCGCATGTCGACGCGGAACACGTAGCCGTCGGCGGTCACCTCGGACAGCACGCCGATCAGCCGCCGGCCGAGCCGCGTGAAATACTCCTGCGTCGACAGCGCTGCGCGGCTGCCGCCCGCCGTCTCGCCGTCGTCCTCATAGACGAAGATCAGGTCGATGTCGGACGACACGTTCAGTTCGCGCCCGCCGAGCTTGCCCATCCCGACCACGCCGAGCGCGAGCCGCTCGCCGTCCGCGCCGCGCGGCTCGCCGTACAGCGCATCGAGCTCGGCCGACAGGAACGCGAGCGAGCGCTGCACCGCGACCTCGGCCAGATCCGTCATCGCGCCCGTGACCTCGGCCACGTCGGCCAGCCCGCGCAGGTCGCGCTCGGCCACCGCGCCGAACGCCTCGGCGCGCAGTTGCCGCAGCGCGCGCTTGAGCGCGTCCTCGGTCGGCGCCGGCGCGCCTTGCGGCACCGCGAGCAGCGCGGTGAGCCGCGCGTCGAGCTGCGCGCGCGACAGCGGCGCGGCCGCCCACGCGGCGATCTGCGCGGCGAGCGCCGGGCGCGCGGCGGCGGCGCGCGCGAGGTAATGGGAGTAGGACGTGCAGGAGAGTGCGGAAGCGTCGGTCATCGAGAGGCGGGCTCAAGCGCGAGGAACACGCGCGGCGCGGCGGCGCGGCCGGACCGCACCCGCCGCCTCGCCGCGCGCCGGGAAGCCCGTGCCGCGCCGTCATCGCGGCCGCGGGCACGAACCCGTGTGATACATTTCAACGTCAGTTCGCAAAACTACCATATCGCCGCCCGTTCGCCGCATGTCCGACCGCCAGGATTCCGCCGTAGCAGCACCCGAAGCGGGCCCTCCCAAGCACGATCATCCGGTTCTGCGCCGCGTGTTCAAAGTGACGCTGGGGGTTGCGCTGGGGGCGTACTTCGTCGCGTCCGGGGCGGTCCTCGGGTTGCGCTACGTGGTGCTGCCGCGCATCGACGAATTCCGGCCGCGCATCGAGCGCTTCGTGTCCGCGAAGCTCCACGCGCAGCTGTCGATCGGCAAGCTCTCCCCGCACTGGTCCGGGATGCAGCCGGGCGTCGAGGTCACCCACCTGACGATCCGCGGGCGCGACGGCCGGCTCGCGCTGTCGGTGCCGCATGCGCGCGCCGCGCTGTCGTGGGCGTCGCTCGCGCGCCTGTCGCCCGCGCTGTCGAGCCTGATCGTCGACGAGCCGGACCTGCTGGTGCAGCGCAACGCGGACGGCACGCTGTACGTTGCCGGCGTCAACGTGCCGACCACCCGCAGCGGCGACGACACGTTCAGCACCTGGCTGCTCAAGCAGGAAGCCATCGTGCTGCGCGGCGGCACGCTGCGCTGGTACGACGCGAAACACGACGCGCCTGAACTGGCGCTGTCCGGCATCCGGCTCGCGGTGCTCAACGACGCCCACGTCCACCGGCTCGCGCTGCAGGCGCCCGCCAACGGCACGCTGCTGCTCGGCCCGCTCGATTTCCGCGCCCGTTTCACGCACAACCCGCTCGGGCGGATCGGCAAGCCGTCGAACTGGACCGGCGACGCATACCTGTCGACCGGCCCCGTCGACCTGCCGACCCTCGCCCGCTACGTGACGATGCCGCTCACGATGTACGAGGGCCGGATCGACAACGCAATCTGGGCGAGCTTCGTCAACGGCCGGCTGCGCTCGGCAGGCGGCGACCTGCAGGGCGCCGATGTCGCGCTGCGGGTGCGGCCGACCCAGCCGCGCCTCGACATGCCGTTCGCCCGCTTCGGCTGGGACATGACGATGGACACGGGCCGCGACTACACGCTGCACCTGTCGCGCCTGCGCGCGGAGCTGGGCCAGCCGCCGCTGCCGGACGGCACGCCGCTCGCCCGCGCGCTGTCGCTGTCGACGCTCACCGCGCGCTACCGGGTGCCGGCCGCCGACCAGGGGCAACTCTTCAGCGTGGCCGGCGACCGGGTCGATCTCGGCATCCTCGGCGAGTTCGTGCGCGCGCTGCCGCTGCCCGCGCACTTTCGCAACGAACTGGTGCGCATCGACCCGCGCGGGATGGTCGCGAACTATCAGATCGCGGTCGAGCGCGCGAAGCCGGCGCGCGCGGAACTCGCGGAAGAGGAACGGCGCAGCGGCACGGCGCCCGTCGTCCACTACCGCTTCCTCGGCGACCTGCAAGGCATCAGCTTCGCCGCGCAGGAGCCGCCGCCCGGCCTGTCCGCGCACGGCCATCCGCGCGCCGGCTGGCCCGGCGTCGAGAATCTGTGGGGCCACGTCGACGCGAACGAGACCGGCGGCGCCGCCCGCTTCGACACTGTCAACGCGGCGGTCACGGTGCCGGGCGAATTCGACGTGCCGCGGCTCACCTTCGACCGGCTGCGCGGCAACGCGAAATGGACCGTCACGCCCGCCCCCGGCGAGAAGCACGCGCGCGTCGAGGTGACGGTGCCCGACTTCCTCGTCGCAAACCCCGATGCCGAGATCGCGGTGTCGGGCAGCTACACGAACCCCGGCCACGGCCGCGGCTCGCTCGACCTGCGCGCCGATTTCGCGCGCGCGGCGGTTGCCAGCATCCCGCGCTACCTGCCGACCGGCATGTCCGAGCACCTGCGCCACTATCTCGGCCACGCGCTGCAGGCGGGGCAAGTCACCAAGGGCGCGTCGATCGTCGCGCGCGGCCCGCTCGAGAGCTTCCCGTACGAGCACAATCCGGACGCGGGCGTGTTCCACATCGTCGCGCCGTTCACCGGCGGCCAGTTCGAACCGACGCCTTACCCGCCGCGCACGCTCGCGAACGGCAAGCCGAACGTCTGGCCGGCGCTCGAAGGGATCGACGGCGTGTTCGAGATGGCGCAGAACCGGCTGCGCTTCGACATCGACCGCGCGCACTACAAGCGCTTCGCGCTGACCCGGGTGAGCGGCCGGATCGCGGATCTCGGCCATCCGACCGACTCCCCGCTGGTGATCGACGGTCGCGGGCACGGCCCGCTCGCGGACCTGCTCGACTACGCGAACCACAGCACCCTCGCCGGGATGAACGGCTACGTCGGCGACCGGATCGACGCGCAAGGGCCGGCAGCGCTCGCGCTGAAGCTGACGATTCCGCAACACGTGCCGCATCCGCACGTCGGCATCGACGGCACCCTCGCGTTCGGCGGCAACACGCTGACGACGGACGGCGTGCCGCCGCTGTCGGCGCTGCGCGGCAGCATCCACTTCACGCACGGCAGCGCGTCGCTGCAGGACATCAGCGCGCGTTTCCTCGGCGGCCCGGTGCATGCGTCCGGCAGCGCGGTCGAGCACGGCCCGTATGCGTTCGACGTCGACGGCCGGATCGCGCTCGATGCCACGCGCGGCCTGAACCTGCACGGCACGGCCGCGGCGCTGCTGCAGCGGGTCGTCGGCGACGCGCCGTACCGGATCGCCGTGCGCGGCGCGCCAGGCCGCCTGCCGGAGATCACGGCGCACTCGGACCTGACCGGCGTGGCGCTCGACTTTCCGGCACCGTTCGCCAAGCCCGCCGGCGCGGCGATGCCGTTCAGCTTCACGCTGAAGCCGGCGCCGCAGGAAACCGGCGAGCGCCTCGAGCACGCGGATCTGCAGTTCGGGCCGCTCACGGCGAGCTACCTGCTCGACGCGACGCGCGGCGCGCCGCTGCGCGCGGTGCGCGGCGCGATGGGCCTGCACCGGATGCCCGAGCTGCCGCAGGAAGGCGTCAGCGCGGCGGTCGACGCCGACGAGCTGGACGCCGACGCGTGGCTCGCGCTCGCGAAATCGCTGCGCGAGCCGAAGCACGCCGACGAGACGCCGGCGAGCGCCGCGCACGTCGATCTGGCGAGCTTCGCGCCGAAGCGCTTCGCGTTCCACTTCGGCACGCTGAAACTGCTCAAGCGCAACTGGGAGAACGTGATCGTCGGCGCGTCGCACGTCGACGACCTGTGGCAGGCGAACATCGCGTCGAACCAGGTGTCGGGCTATCTGTCGTGGGCGCCGGGCGGCGGCCTGAACGGCGCGGGCGTGCTCAACGCGCGGCTCGCGAAGCTGGTGATCCCGCAAAGCGCCGAGCACGACCTCGTCGGCCGCGCGATCGACCTGCCGGTGCCGGCCGACCGCGCGATGCCGTCGGTCGACCTGGTCGTCGACCAGGTCGTCGCGCGCGGCCACGACATCGGCCGCCTCGAAGTCAACGCGCACAACCTCGACGAGGACGGTGTCCCGGTCTGGCAGCTCGACAGGCTGGAACTGTCGAACCCGGCGGCCAGGCTCACCGCGACCGCGAACTGGCGCGCGCCGCGCCGCGCGGCCGCGCTCGGCCTCGACGATGCCGCCGCGCCGCGCCGCACCGTGTTCGACTTCAAGCTCGACATCGCCGATGCCGGCGCGCTGCTTGACCGCGTCGGCCTGCCGCGCACGGTCGAAAGCGGCCACGGCACGCTGACCGGCCGGGTCGCGTGGCACGGCGGCCCGACGACGCTCGATTACCCGACGCTCCACGGCCAGCTCGCGCTCGACATCGCGCACGGCAAGATCCTCAAGGTCGATCCGGGCGCGGCGAAGCTGCTCGGCGTGCTGAGCCTGCAAAGCCTGGCGCGCTTCGTGACGCTGGACTTCCGCGACGTGATCGGCAAGGGGCTGCCGTTCGAGAAGATCACCGGCACCGGCCAGATCGCCAACGGCATCGCCCGGATCAACGACTTCGAGATGACGACCCCACCCGCGAAGGTCACGGTCAACGGCGCCGTCGATCTCGGCGCCGAGACCCAGGACCTGCGCGCGCACGTCGCGCCGAAGATCGGCGCGGGCACGGCCGCGATCGCGGCCGCGATCATCAACCCGCTGCTCGGCGTCGGCGTGCTGGCGGCCGACCTCGCGCTGTCGCAGACGCTCCGGCATGCGTTCGCGCTCGACTACCGGATCACCGGCTCGTGGGCGCACCCGCACATCGAGCGGGTGCGGGGCGATCAGGGTAAGATGAATCACGCCCCGGCCGACACGGCAAGCCATTGAGCAGCACGGGACACACCCTCTTTATGACGATCGATTCCGCGATGACCGACCCCGCCCTTCCCGCCAAGCCCGTCCGCGTCGCCGCGCTGCAGATGGTGAGCACGCCGGACGTCGCCCGCAATCTCGCCGAAGCCCGCCGCCTGATCGCGGAAGCGGCCGGCGACGGCGCCGAGCTGGTGCTGCTGCCCGAATATTTCTGTTTCATGGGCCATCACGAAACCGACAAGCTCGCGCTCGCCGAGGCTTACCGCGACGGCCCGATCCAGCGCTTTCTCGCCGAGGCGGCCAGCCGCCACGGCATCTGGGTGATCGGCGGCACGCTGCCGCTGAAAGCGCCGGAGCCGGACCGCGTGCTGAACACGACGCTCGTGTTCGACCCGTCGGGCCGCGAGGCCGCCCGCTACGACAAGATTCACCTGTTCAATTTCGAGAAGGGCAGCGACTCGTTCGACGAGGCGCGCACGATCCGCCCGGGCGACACGGTCGTCACGTTCGATGCGCCGTTCGGCCGGGTCGGGCTGTCGGTCTGCTACGATCTGCGCTTTCCGGAGCTGTACCGCAGGATGGGCGACTGCGCGCTGATCGTCGTGCCGTCGGCGTTCACCTACACCACCGGCCGCGCGCACTGGGAGACGCTGCTGCGTGCGCGAGCGGTCGAGAACCAGTGCTACGTGCTCGCGGCCGCGCAGGGCGGCAAGCACGAGAACGGCCGCCGCACCTGGGGTCACAGCATGCTGATCGACCCGTGGGGCGAAATCGTCGCGGAACGCGCCGAAGGCGCGAGCGTCGTGATCGGCACACTCGATCCGCAGCGCATCGCCGACGTGCGCCAGAGCCTGCCCGCGTGGCGGCACCGCGTGCTGGCCTGAGCGGCCCCCTTGAACCCCGGCGCGGACAACCCATCTGCCGTCAGAGCGCACCCGATAACTTTTTGAGATTTCCCGATATCCGCATGAACATCATCGAACCCGGCATCCGCAACCTGGCGCTCGCGAAGGACATCCTCCTGACGCCGTACGGCCTCGACGAGGCGTTGCTGACGCGCACGATCGCCGACATCTTCACGCATCGCGTCGACTATGCGGACCTGTACTTCCAGGCGACCCGCAGCGAGGCGTGGAGCCTCGAGGAAGGGATCGTCAAGTCGGGCAGCTTCAGCATCGACCAGGGCGTCGGCGTGCGCGCGGTGGCGGGCGACCGCACCGCGTTCGCGTATTCGGACGACCTGTCGCCGGACGCGATCGCACAGGCGGCGGCCGCGACCAAGGCGATCGCTGCCGCGGGCGGCGGCCGCCAGAAGGTGAAGGCGGCCTCGTCGCTGAAAGGCATTTCGGGGCGCGACCTGTATCTGCCGTCCGATCCGCTCGCATCGCTCGACGCGACCGCGAAGGTCAAGCTGCTCGAGCGCATCGAGCAGATGGCGCGCAGCCGCGACCCGCGCATCACGCAGGTGATGGCGGGCCTCGCCGGCGAATACGACGTCGTGCTGGTCGCGCGCAGCGACGGCGCGCTCGCGGCGGACATCCGCCCGCTCGTGCGCGTGTCGGTGACGGTGATCGCCGAGCAGAACGGCCGCCGCGAGATCGGCAGCGGCGGCGGCGGCGGCCGCTTCGATTACGGCTACTTCACCGACGACGTGCTGTCGCGCTACGTCGACGACGCGGTGCATGCGGCGCTCGTCAACCTCGACGCCCGCCCCGCTCCGGCCGGCGCGATGACGGTCGTGCTCGGGCCGGGCTGGCCGGGCGTGCTGCTGCACGAGGCGATCGGCCACGGCCTCGAAGGCGACTTCAACCGCAAGGGCTCGTCGGCGTTCGCCGGACGCATCGGCGAGCAGGTCGCGGCCAGGGGCGTGACGGTCGTCGACGACGGCACGCTGCCGAACCGCCGCGGCTCGCTCAACATCGACGACGAAGGCAATCCGACCCAGTGCACGACGCTGATCGAGGACGGCATTCTCACCGGCTACATGCAGGACACGCTGAACGCGCGGCTGATGAAGATGCCGGTGACCGGCAACGCGCGGCGCGAGTCGTATGCGGCGCTGCCGATGCCGCGCATGACCAACACCTACATGCTCAACGGCGACAAGGACCCGCAGGAGATCATCGCGTCGGTGAAGCACGGCCTGTACGCGGTCAACTTCGGCGGCGGCCAGGTCGACATCACCAGCGGCAAGTTCGTGTTCTCGGCGTCCGAGGCGTACATGATCGAAAACGGCCGGCTTTCGTATCCGGTCAAGGGTGCGACGCTGATCGGCAGCGGCCCGGAATCCCTCAAGTACGTGAGCATGATCGGCAACGACATGTCGCTCGATTCCGGCGTCGGGGTGTGCGGCAAGGAAGGCCAGAGCGTGCCGGTCGGGGTCGGCCAGCCGACGCTCCGGATCGACAAGATGACGGTCGGTGGTACGGCATAACCGTATCGCGGCGCAGGTAATCCGCGCAATTTGCAAAAAGCGCGCGGATTTTCCGCATTTTTGAGGAATCAGGATTGCCAGCCGCGTCCCGACCGGGTATAAATTCCGAATCACCTTTTTGACGAATCCACATCCCGTCATGTCCGCCAAGTTTTATTTTTACTTTTTTTGGTATCTCAGACCGCTGGCGGATCGAGAGGGTTGATGGCGCGTAAAGCGCAAACGAAATTCCCGAAAAAACCGCCGGCGAACCCGGCGGTTTTTTTTCGCCCCTCGCCAACCGGTCCCCGCTGCCGCGATCCCGCAGCCGCGACCGAATCGACTGAATTGCTTGAATTGATGAATCTGCCGCACTGAACCGACGGCCTACCGAACAGGAGAACCAGCATGCCCCCGCACAATACCGACGACGTTCGCATTCGAGAGCTCAAGGAGCTGACGCCGCCCGCTCACCTGATCCGCGAATTCGCGTGTTCCGAAACTGCGTCCGAACTGATCTACAACGCGCGCCAGGCGATGCACCGGATCCTGCACGGAATGGAAGACCGGCTGATCGTCGTGATCGGGCCGTGCTCGATCCACGACACGAAGGCGGCGCTCGAATACGCGGGCCGTCTCGTCAAGGAGCGCGAGCGCTTCGCCAACGAACTCGAAATCGTGATGCGCGTGTACTTCGAGAAACCGCGCACGACGGTGGGCTGGAAGGGTCTCATCAACGATCCGCACCTCGACAACAGCTTCAAGATCAACGAAGGCCTGCGGACCGCGCGCGAGCTGCTGCTGCAGATCAACGAGATGGGCCTGCCCGCCGGGACCGAGTACCTCGACATGATCAGCCCGCAATACCTCGCGGACCTGATCTCGTGGGGCGCGATCGGCGCGCGCACGACCGAATCGCAGGTGCACCGCGAGCTGGCGTCGGGGCTGTCGTGCCCGGTCGGCTTCAAGAACGGCACCGACGGCAACGTGAAGATCGCGGTCGACGCGATCAAGGCCGCGTCGCAGCCGCACCACTTCCTGTCCGTGACGAAGGGCGGCCATTCGGCGATCGTGTCGACGGCAGGCAACGAGGACTGCCACGTGATCCTGCGCGGCGGCAAGGCGCCGAATTACGACGCGGACAGCGTGAACGCCGCATGCGCGGACATCGGCAAGTCCGGCCTCGCCGCGCGCCTGATGATCGACGCGAGCCACGCGAACAGCTCGAAGAAGCACGAGAACCAGATTCCGGTGTGCGCGGACATCGGCCGCCAGATCGCGGCGGGCGACGAGCGGATCGTCGGCGTGATGGTCGAGTCGCACCTCGTCGCGGGCCGTCAGGACCTGAAGGAAGGCTGCCCGCTGACCTACGGCCAGAGCATCACCGATGCGTGCATCGACTGGGACGACAGCGTCAAGGTGCTCGAAGGTCTCGCCGAAGCCGTGAAGGCGCGGCGCGTCGCGCGCGGCAGCGGCAACTGACCGCGCCGAAGCCGGGCGGGCCGTCCCGCCCGGCTTCGCGTCATCGCCAAAAAGAGAAAAGCCCGGCACATTCGTGCCGGGCTTTCCCGTTCTTTGGGGGTGGGGAACGCTAACGCGTCAGCCGAGCATGCCGGAACCGAAGATCTCGGTGTTCACGCGCTCCGGCGCGACGCCCAGCGCGACAAGCGCGTCACGCTGCGCCGTCATGAACGCGACCGGGCCGCAGATGTAGTAGTCGGCATCCGGCACCAGCGCGTACTGCTCGATGCGGGCCGGCGTGAGACGCCCTTCGAGATCGTGATCGACGCCCGCGCGGTCGTTCGGGCCGACCAGCTCGTACACCACCGTGCGCTTCATGTTCGGGTGCGTGCTCACCGCATCGTTGAGCCAGTCGCGGAACGCGTGCACCGCACCCGACCGGCAGGCGTGGACGAAGCGCACTTCGCGCTTGCTGCCTTCGGCGATGAGCGTCGACGCCATCGACACCATCGGCGTGATGCCGACGCCGCCGGAGATCAGCACGACCGGCGTGTCGACGTCGCGCTTGAGCGAGAACTCGCCCATCGGCGCGGTGACTTCGACGATCGAGCCTTCCTCGACGCCGTCATGCATCAGCGTCGACACCTTGCCGGCCGGAACCGTCTCGGCCTTGCCCGACTCGCGCTTCACGGAGATGCGCAGCCACTTGCCGTTCGGCGCGTCCGACAGGCTGTACTGGCGGGGCTGATCGACGCCCAGCTCGCCGACGAAGCGCTTGACCGTCGCATACTGGCCCGGCTTGAACATCGGCGCCGCGCCCCCGTCGGCCGGCGTCAGGTAGAACGACGTGATCTCGTCGCTCTCGCGCACCTTGCGCGCCACCTTGAACGGGCGGAAGCCGCTCCATGCTGCACCCGCATACAGGTCCGCCTCGGCGCCGATCAGGATCTGCGCGAGCTGGCCGTACGCGACGCGCCATGCTTCGAGGGTGTCGGAATCGACCGCGTCGCCGAGCACTTCGACGATCGATGCGAGCAGGTTCTCGCCGACGATCGGGTAATGCTCCGGACGGATGTTCAGGCTGGCATGCTTGTGCGCGATGTGCGCCACCGCGCCGCCCAGCACACCCAGATTGTCGATGTTCGCCGCATAGGCGTAGACGGCGCGCGCAAGCGTTTCGGGCTGGTTGCCGGTTGCCTGGTGGGTCTGGTTGAACAGGTTCTTCAGCTCGGGATGCCGGCCGAACATGCGTTGGTAGAAATGCTTCGTGATCGTCGCGCCGTGCTCGGCAAGAACAGGGGCGGTGGCCTTCACACGGGCCATCTGGTCGGCGGTGAGTTGGGTCATGTGTGCTCTCCGTTAAACATGCACGTACGATACATCTTTAACCCCGGGCATCACCCTAGACAAATTGTCGCAGGTCATTAACGGGATCGGTTTTACCTGGAGGCGCCGGCTGCGGAGCCCGGCCGCGCACGCGCGGCCGTCGCTCGCCCGCTCACTCGCCGCACCGCGTCACCGCGCGCGTCCGCGCTCCCACAGCACGTCCGCGCCGCCCGCCGCGCGGTTCAGCACGCGCGCCAGCACGAACAGCAGGTCGGACAGCCGGTTCACGTAGCGGCGCGGCGCATCGTTGAGCGTTTCGTGGCGGCCGAGCGCGACGATCGATCGCTCCGCGCGGCGGCACACGGCGCGGCACACGTGCGCGAGTCCCGCGCCGCGCGAGCCGCCCGGCAGGATGAACTCCGCAAGCGGCGGCAGCGTCGCGTTGTACGCGGCGAGCCAGCCGTCGAGCCGCGCGAGATGCGTGTCGTCCAGCACCGTGTGGCCGGGGATGCACAGCTCGCCACCGAGATCGAACAGGTCGTGCTGGATCGTGACGAGTGCGTCGCGCACGTCGCCGGGCAGCGGCTCGGCGAGCAGCACGCCGAGTTGCGAGTTCAGTTCGTCGACGTCGCCGATCGCGGCAATCCGCGCATCGTCCTTGCCGACGCGCCGTCCGTCGCCGAGCCCGGTCGTGCCGTCGTCTCCGGTGCGCGTCGCGATCTTGCTCAAGCGGTGTCCCATGCCCGTTCCTCTCATGCGCGGCCGTGTCGCGGCCCGTTGTCGTCGACGGCGATTATCGCAGGCCGGCGCACGCTTCGCCGCGGTCGTTACAGCGTAGAATGGGCCAAACCGCGCCGACGCGGTACCCGCAATACAAGCGATCGAACTTTGTATGGGACTTTGGAGACCTGCGTGAATTACCCCACCCCGCCGGCCAAAAC
>NZ_JGVW01000088.1 GCF_000687455.2 Burkholderia sp. lig30 | reverse complement strand
TTTGTCCCGAGCCGTCCGTACGCCGTCGCTGTACCCAGGATGGGGACAGCGGCCCGCGCCGCGCGCGCCATACTGCCTGCGACACGTCACCCTCGCCCGCCGCCCCGACAGGCGGCGCAGGCCAGACACGACAACAGACGTGCACGCACCGGGCGCCCCGCCCGGCAGCCCCCCCCCCGACCGGAGACACCCTTATGGCCCCCGCCACGCTCGCCGACCCGGCCGCGCCGCATGCTACGCCCGCGCTCGGGCACGACGTCACGCGACGACTGATCGACAAGGTATCGCGCCGCCTGCTCGGCTTCCTGTTCGTGCTGTTCTTCTTCTCGTTCCTCGACCGGATCAACATCGGCTTCGCCGCACTGACGATGATGAAGGATCTCGGCCTGAGCGGCGTGCAGTTCGGCCTCGCGACGACACTGTTCTACGTCGCGTACATCGCGTGCGGCGTACCCGGCAACCTGGTGCTCGCCCGCATCGGCGCGCGCCGCTGGATCGCCGGAATCATGATCGCGTGGGGGCTCGCGTCGTCCGCGACGATGTTCGCGACGAGTCCCGGCACGCTGTATGCGCTGCGCGTGCTGGTCGGCATCACCGAGGCCGGCTTCCTGCCTGGCATCCTGTTGTACCTGACCTACTGGTTTCCGGCCGCCTGGCGCGCACGCGCCAATGCGCTCTTCATGATCGCGATGCCGGTGACGGCCGCGCTCGGCTCGGCGCTGTCCGGCTATCTCCTCGCGCTCGACGGCACGTTCGGCCTGCGCGGCTGGCAATGGCTGTTCATGCTCGAAGGGCTGCCGGCCGCGCTGCTCGGGCTCGCAGTGCTCGCTCGGCTCGACGACCGGCCCGCGGACGCCCGCTGGCTGAGCGACGACGAAAAGCACGCGCTCGCGCAACTGCTCGCAGCCGAACACCGCCCGAGCGCCGCCGCCGGCACCGGGCGCCCGGCAAGCATCTGGCACGAGCTCACGTCGAAGCCGGTGCTGCTGTTCTCCCTGACCTACTTCTGCCTCGTGAATTCGCTCGCGATGGTGGCGGTCTGGACCCCGCTGATCGTCAAGAGCTTCAATGCCGGCGCGAGCAACCGGCTCGTCGGCCTGCTCGCGGCGATCCCGCAGGTCTGCACGATCGTCGCGATGATCGCGTGGGGCAAACGCTCCGATCGCCGCCAGGAACGCAAATGGCATCTGGTTCTGCCGATGCTGTTCGCGACGCTCGGCTGGCTCGCCACCGCGTGGGCGCCGTTCCCGGCGCTGCGGCTGGCCGGCGTGTGCGCCGCGTCCGCCGGCGCATACACCGCGATGTCGATCTTCTGGACGTCGCCCGACCACGTGCTCAGCGCACGGGCGCGCGCCATCGGCATCGCGGCGATCAACGCGATCGGCAACATCGGCTCCGCGCTCAACCCGCTGGCGGTCGGCTGGCTGAAGGACGTCACGCACAGCTTCTCGGCCGGCCTGCTGTATGCCGCCGTGCTGCTCGCGCTCGGCGCGCTCGTCGCGACGACGCTGCCGGTCGTCCGCCGCGCGGCGACGCATCCGCATTCATCACAGGAGTAAACGATGGGCATTGCATTCAAACCTTATCCGTTCGTCGCCGAACGGCACGCCGCGCAACTGCCCGCGTGCCACGAGGGCATCGATGCCCGGCGGCATCGCGTCGCGATCGTCGGTGGCGGCCCGGTCGGGCTCGCCGTCGCGCTCGGGCTCGCGAACCAGGGGATCGCGTCCGTGCTGCTGGAAGCCGACGATTCCGTCTGTTACGGCAGCCGCGCGATCTGCATCTCGCGGCGCAGCCTCGAGATCATCGAGCGGCTTGGCGCGCTCGAAGGCTTCCTGCGCGTCGGCCTGCCGTGGACCGGCGGACGCAGCTTCTATCGTGACGACGAAGTGCTGCACTTCACGATGCCGCAGGACGAGAACCAGAAGCTGCCGCCGATGGTGAACCTCGCGCAGTATCACATCGAGCAGTTCCTGCTCGACGCGGCGAAGCAGCGCGCCGACCTGATCGAGATCCGCTGGCAGACCAAGGTCGCCGAGGTGATCGAGCAGCCCGACGGCGTGCGCCTGAAGCTCGGCACGCCGCTTGGCGACTATGCGCTCGACGCGGACTGGGTCGTCGCGTGCGACGGCGGGCGCAGCACGGTGCGCGAGGCGCTCGGCCTTTCGCTCAAGGGCACGAGCTACGAAGGCCGTTACGTGATCGTCGACATCGCGCTCGACAGCGACCGGCCGACCGAGCGCCTTGCCTACTTCGATCCGGCATCGAACCCGGGCTCGACGGTGCTGGTCCACAAGCAGCCCGACAACGTATGGCGCATCGATTACCAGTTGCGCGACGGCGAGGACGCCGAGACCGCCGTGAAGCCCGAGAACGTGATTCCGCGCGTGCAAAGCCTCCTCGACATGATGGGCGAGCGCGGCGAATGGGCGCCGATCTGGATCACCGTCTACAAGGCCAACGCGCTGACGCTCGAACGCTACCGGCACGGGCGCGTGCTGTTCTGCGGCGACGCCGCGCATCTCGTGCCGATCTTCGGCGTGCGCGGCGCGAACTCGGGCATCGACGACGCCGACAATCTCGCGTGGAAGCTCGCGTTCGTGATGCGCGGCCTCGCCTCGGACACGCTGCTCGACAGCTATTCCGACGAGCGCGTGTTCGCGACCCATGAAAATCTCCGCTACGGCACGAAGAGCACCGAATTCATGGCGCCGCCGTCGTTCGCGTTCGAGCTGATGCGCAAGGCGGTACTGACGCTGGCGGTCGAACACCCGGCGCTGCGCTCGCTGATCAATCCGCGCCAGACCTCGGCGATCGAATACAGCGCATCACCGCTGAACGCCGCTTCGGACACGTTCCAGGCCGGCCCGGCGCCCGGCGCGGTGCTCGCCGAATGCCCGCTGACGCTCGCCGGACGGCGCGGCGACGCGCGCGGCGGGCATCTCACCGACCTCGTCACGCCCCGCTTCACCGCGTTTTGCTTCGTCGATGGCGGCGAGCCCGATCCGTCGCTCGTCACGCTCGAACAGCGTCTGCGGCAAGCGGGGCTGCCGTTCGATCTCGTCGTACTGGACAAGCAGCAACCGGAATCGCACGAGCGACGCGGCGGCGCCGACCCCACCGGGCGGCTCTTCGCGATGTACGGCGCCCGCGCCGGCACCGTTTATCTGGTGCGCCCGGACGGCCACGTGCTCGGGCGCTGGCACGACGCGTGCGCGACCGACCTCGAAGCCGCGCTGACGCACGCGCTGCAAGCGCGCATTCCATCCGATCTTCAGGAGCACGCATGATCACCGACAGCGAACGCGATACCGTTTATACGAACCTCTGCCACACGATGACGCGCATCGGCGAAACCCAGGCCCCGCTGTTCCTCGCGCGCTTTGCGCTATTGGCGATCGAAGCGATCGGCGACGCGGCGGTCGCGGAACGTCTGATCGCCGAAGCGCGCCGCGCGCTGCCGGAAACGCCACCGGCGGACGCGGGCGAGCCGGCCGGACGGTAGCGCGCAGGCCATCCGCGGATGACGACCTTGGAATTTCACGCGCCCGGTGCATAACATTACTTGACGGTTCCGACCCGTCTATCGCGCTAGATTGCGTGGGCGGCGCCGCGGAACCGGCGCGTCGCCTTCACCGCGTGACGAACCCGCCATCCGGCGTCCGGTCTTTCGACTCATCGCAAGGAGAGCACCACCATGACTCATGGCCTGATTATGTGGCTCATCATCGGCGCGATCGCCGGCTGGCTCGCCGGTGTGCTCGTCAAGGGCGGCGGCTTCGGACTCATCGTCGATATCATCGTCGGGATCGTCGGCGCGCTGATCGGCGGCTGGCTCGCCGGGTTGCTCGGCATCCGCATCGGCAGCGGCTTCTTCGGCTCGGTGATCGTCGCGGTCATCGGGGCGGTGATCCTGCTGTTCGTGATCCGGCTTTTCAAGCGAGCGGCCTGACGGCGCGCACCGGCGCGTGTCTTCGTGGCGCGCGCCGAACAGGAGCGATCCGTCACGCCGTTCGTTTGATTGTGGTTCTGAAAAAAGTGCGCGAAGAACAACAAGCGCGCCGATTGTTGCGATTCCGTAGACGGCGCTCGCCGCGATTGTGCGCAGCGCACGGCAGCGTGTGCCGTTAATACAACAGAGACAAAATCTAACGATCTGTTGCTGGCATAAATCGAAGCGCGAGGCAGATAATCTTTCAACCTATCGGAGAAAGATCATGGATGAAAAGCCGACCCGCATGCCGCCCCCGGAGCAAGTGATGAGCCCGGATCCGGATCCCGTTGGCGTGGAGTTCCTCGCTGAGCTGCCCGACCACGTACGGGCATTCTTCGACGAGCAGCACAAGCTGTATTCGCCGAAGTGAACGGACGTTCCGTTCTTTAACCGCCACGTGCCGATCAACGCGATCGTGCGGTTCTTCTCTGCGCAATTGCCGCAGCTTGCTTCGCGCCCGGGCCGCAACGGCCTGACGGTGCCAGATCGGCTCGCCCGCTGATTCCCCGCTCGCGCCGCTTCGCCGCGCGATGTCTTCGTCTATCCTTCTGATTTTCCACTGCCGGGTCAGCCGGTTTTCGACCATTCCAATGAAGCACGCAATTCGCGCCGGCCTCGCCGCGGCAGCGCTCGGCCTCGCCCTCGGCGCCATCCCCCGCGTCGCCGTTGCCGACGGCGACGACACCGCTTTCACCAATCTCGTCGCGCTCGCGTCGCAACGCCTCGTGCTCGCCGAACCGGTCGCGCGCTGGAAATGGGCGAACGGCAAGCCGATCGAGGACCGCCCGCGCGAAGCGGAATTGCTCGCGTCGGTCGAGAAGCGCGCGACGCAGGCCGGCATCGACCCGGCGTACGCCCGGGCATTTTTCGAGGATCAGATCGAAGCGAGCAAGGACGTGCAGAATGCGCTGTTCGCCGCGTGGCGCGCGAGCCGCCCGCCGGAGGGCACACCGCCCGATCTCGCGGCCATCACGCGCCCGAAGCTCGACCGCCTGACGCAGGCGATGCTCGCCGGCCTCGCGCAGGTCGAGCCGCTGCGGCACGCGCCCGACTGCCAGGCCAGGCTCGCGCGCAGCATCGCCAACTGGAAGGCGCTCACGCGTTACGACGCGGGCCAGACGCAGGCGCTCGGCACGTCCCTCGCCCACGTGTGTGCGGGTGGGGGCGCAAGCGCGATCGGATGACGTGACGACGCGCGGCGGTCAGGCGGCGCTCGCCGGTACGGCGAGCGGGATCAGCTGCAGGCCACGCGCGAGATGCGTCTGCATCAGACGATAGGTGAACGGCTCGAACGGCGCTGGCGCATCCTCGACGACGAGCCGCGCGGCCGCATCGAGCGACTCCGCCACGCCCAGATAACGCCAGCGGTCGATCACGTGGAATAGCGTGCGTTCGCCGTGCGCCTCGAAAGCCGCCGCCCCGTCGAAGGGCCAGGGCGCGCCCGCACCGGCACGCCCCGCGTCCGCTGCCGGACGGCGATTGAACGACGGACGCAGGCCCGCGATCCACTGCGCTTCCGCGAGCATTGCACCGAGCTCGTTGCCGGTTTCCCGCCATTCCACGCGCCGCACCAGCTGCGCGAGCCGCATTTCCTTTGACGAGCGCCGCTCGCCCGTCAACAACGCGCGCAAGCGCTGCCTCAGCCGCACACTGCGCCCGACGTAAAGCGGCGCGTCCGCCTCGCCGAACAACGCGTAGGCGCCGCACCCGGCCGGCGCGGTCTCGAGCCACGCTTCGGTCAGGTCGCCTGCGAGCCGGAAATGGCGCGTGGTGCGCGCGATCTGCTCGTGCAGGCGATCCGCCGGCACGACGTCATGCAAATGGCGCCAGAACTGCCAGAGCAGATCGGCGTCGGCCAGCGCCCGGTGCCGCGCCGACGGCACGAGAGCGTGCCGCTCGATCAGCGCATCGAGACCATGCCGCGTCTCGCGCGGGAACAGCGCGCGCGACAGGCGCACGGTGCACAGCACGTCGGGATTGAACGCGAGACCGGCACGGTCGAATTCGGCACGCAGGAAGCCGCGGTCGAAACTCGCGTTGTGTGCGACGAACAGCTTGCCGTCGAGCCGCTCGAAAAGCGCGGGCGCGAGCGCCGCGAACGCCGGCGCATCGCGCACCATCGAATCGGTGATGCCCGTCAGTTGCTGGATGAACGGCGGAATCGCCTGCCCGGGATTGACGAGCGACGTCCACGTCGACACGCCGAGCGGCCCGACCTCGACCACGCCGATTTCGGTGATGCGATGCTCGGCGACCGAGCCGCCGGTGGTCTCGAGGTCGACGAAAACGAGCGGCTGCTCACTGGCGGGATCGGACGAGCGGGAATCGGACATGTCGGGGCTGAGGGTTGGCGCGGTCATGCGCGGGCGTGCGCTGTGGTGAATCGGCACCGGCGCGTGCGCCGGCCACCCGCCAATTTTACCGCCCCGCAAAGCAAAAGCCCCCGCGATGCGGGGGCTGCTAGCCGAATGCCGCGGCGAACGGCGCGTTACAGCGCCTGGATATTGGCCGCCTGCCTGCCCTTCGGGCCGTTTTTCACTTCAAAAGAAACCCGCTGGTTTTCCTTCAGCGTCTTGAAGCCGTCCATGCGGATTTCGGAAAAATGTGCAAACAGATCCTCACCACCGTTGTCCGACGTAATAAAGCCGAAGCCTTTAGCATCGTTAAACCATTTCACGATACCCGTATCCATACCCTCTTACCCCACACGATTTGATCAAGTAACCAGGATGCAATAGCCATTTCCCGGCGCTTCGCGGCCGACGCCCGGCCTGTGGCCTTCACGCGCCGTCCCTCGTAACACCGAGTGCTGACTTTATAAATTGACCAAACTGGCGCGTCAAGAAAATTTTTCAGCGATCCTTTATAAAAATAATATAAATGGTGACGGAAACAGCATCCTGGCATCGCCAATTAATCGACTCGCCGGTTAAACCTGTCATTATTACCGGGGACGATATCTTTATATCGAAGATGAGAAAGACTTTCCGGGGTCACATCGATCGGATGACGGACTCGGTATTTTTCCGGGTTGCGGACCGCGCGCGCCGTTGCGATGCTTGGGGCAACTGCAACGAGCAGGAGAACGGCATGTGGCTGGACGGGATCAGGCGCCTGGCGAGCCGGCTCGGGCGGGGCCATCGCAAACCGGAGGCGCGTCGCGAATCCGCCGGCGAGACGTCGTACGACGCCGGGTTCGACGCGAACTGGCATGGCGACCACTGGCAGAACCTGCTCGCATCGCCGCTCGACGCACGTCATTACGTGATGGAGGACTGGGCCGACACGCCGCCGCCGGCCGAGTCGGCGGACGCACCACCACCGCCCGCCAAGCGGCGCAGGCGGCGCCGGTACGAGCAATAACGCGGAAACGCGGGCAAAAAAAAGCGCGACTGGGAAGTCGCGCCGACAAAGGTTTGGAGATCTTTTCCGTCAACGAAAAAGTCTGCTTCGGAAAGCAGAGATCGCAGTATAGCGAGTTGGCATACTTTCATTATCCGTGACCGGCACAAACCTCTATTGCCGAAACGTCAATAATCGCGTTACGGCAGCTGCGGCCATCCGATGACGCTTCGAGGAGCGCACTACACCGCGTCCACGGCCGCGCAAAGCCAGGCGGCCGGGCCGCCCCTTCCGCGCGCCGGCATGACGCCAACCCCGCCTCGTCGAACGACAAAGCAGGTTTCGGTTACGGGAGGGCTGCGTCGCCGCTTCCGGGCCGCGCCGTCGCGATGCGGATGAAGCGCCCCTGCCCGCGGGGCGTTTCGCTTTTCTGGTGCGCTGGAAGGACGGCTCCCGACCGGCGGCGCGGCGTCAGTGGCCGGCCGGCGCCGGATAATGCACGTCGAGCACGTCGATCGGCTGCGGCCCGGCCGGCGTCATCAGCGTGACCGTGTCGCCCACCTTCGCCTTCAGCAGTGCACGCGCGACCGGCGAGATCCAGCTGACGTGCCCGCAGTCGAGATCGACTTCGTCGATGCCGACGATCGTGATCGTATGCGCGTCGCCGTCGGGTGTCGCGTATTCAACGGTCGCGCCGAAGAATACCTGGTCGGTGCTCTCCTGCCGGCTCGCGTCGACCACCTCGGCAATGTCGAGCCGCTTGGTCAGGAAGCGGATGCGGCGGTCGATCTCGCGCAGCCGCCGCTTGCCGTAGATGTAATCGCCGTTTTCCGAGCGATCGCCGTTCGACGCCGCCCACGACACGAGCCGCACCACTTCCGGGCGCTCGACGTCGATCAGATGCAGCAGCTCGTCCCTGAGCCGCTTGTGTCCCGCCGGCGTGATGTAGTTCTTCGCGCCGGCCGGAATTGCCGGCTGGGCCTGATCGAGATCGTCGTCGTCGCCGTCCGACTCTTTGACAAACGCCTTGTTCATGATGCACGTTCAAACGCAGGTTGCAGATGCTTCAAGGGTACACGAACCGCACCGGCGGAGAAATTGCGAATAACGCTTCCCTTTTTAGATAAGCCTGTTTATAATTCCGCTTCTGCGTGCGGCTGTAGCTCAGTTGGATAGAGTACTTGGCTACGAACCAAGGGGTCGTGGGTTCGAATCCTGCCAGCCGCACCACCTGTTTCAGCGGGCTTTCCCAATCGAAGGAAGGTCTGTCAATCTTGATGTAGTACCGTTTTGCGTGCGGCTGTAGCTCAGTTGGATAGAGTACTTGGCTACGAACCAAGGGGTCGTGGGTTCGAATCCTGCCAGCCGCACCACCTTTACGGATCTTCGGCAACGAAGATCCTCGCAGTTTGAAGCAGTACCGTTTTGCGTGCGGCTGTAGCTCAGTTGGATAGAGTACTTGGCTACGAACCAAGGGGTCGTGGGTTCGAATCCTGCCAGCCGCACCACCTTAAAAGGGCTTTCCTCCGGGAAAGCCCTTTTTCTTTGTCTGCCCGCATTTTTGTCCCGCCCGCATCCGTCACAGCAGTCACGACATTGCGACGAGAAGCCCCTTCCTCACATGAAAACGGCGGCCCCGAGGCCGCCGCTCACCGCGCGCTCACGCCGCCCGGGCGTCAATAATCCTGGCGCTCGCGGTCGATACGCATGCCGCCGTCATGACGCGTATGCGCGCCGTCGTCGGTCGAGCGCTCGCGCATGATCCGCATCACGTCCGGGTTGGTCCGCACGCGCCGCATCACGTTCGCCAGATGGACCCGGTCGCTGACCTGGATCACGAAGCGCAGCACAGTCGATTCGTGCGTCAGATCCTCGTCCATCGCAATGTGGACGATGTTCGCGTCGGCCGACGTGATGTCCGCCGCTACTCGCGCGAAGATGCCCTTCGTGTTCTTCACGAGCGCCTTCACCGCGACGTCGAACAGGCGGCCGGGCTGCGGCGCCCATGCGACGTCGATCCAGCGGCCCGGATCGCGGCGGTGGATCCGCTGCGCGACACGGCAATCGGTCGTATGAATCGCCATCCCGAGGCCGATGCCGATATAGCCCATGATGTCGTCGCCGGGAATCGGCCGGCAGCATGCCGACAGCTGCACCGACATCCCCTCGGTGCCGGTGATCACCACCGGCGGCGCATGGTGCGCCGCCTGCCGCTCGGCGCGCGGCAGGTCGTCGTCCGCGTCGCGGCCGCTCATCAGCACCTCGATGCGCTTGGCCATCACCGCCGCGACGCGGCGGCCGAGGCCGATATCCGCGAAGATCTCCTGCCGGCTCTTGTTGCCGGTCCACTGCACGAGCTTCTCCCACACCTCCGGCGTGACGTCGGCGAGCGCGAGGCCGTAGCCCTTCAGGCTTTGGTCGACGAGCCGCTCGCCGAGCTGCACCGACTCGTTCAGGCGCATCGTCTTCAGATAGTGGCGGATCGCCGAGCGAGCCTTGCCGGTTCGCACGAAGCCGAGCCATGCGGGATTCGGCTTCGAATAAGGCGCGGTGATCACCTCGACGATGTCGCCGCTCTTCAGCTCGGTGCGCAGCGGCAGCAGCTCGTTGTTGATCTTCACCGCGACGCACTGGTTGCCGAGATCGCTGTGGATCGAATACGCAAAATCGAGCGCGGTCGCGCCGCGCGGCAGCGCCATGATCTTCGACTTCGGCGTAAACACGTACACCGCGTCCGGGAACAGGTCGATCTTCACGTGTTCGAGGAACTCGCTCGAATCGCCCGCCTCGCTCTGGATGTCGAGCAGCGACTTCAGCCACTGGTGCGCGCGCGTCTGCACGTCGTTCAGGTCCGCCCCGCCGTTCTTGTACAGCCAGTGCGCAGCGACGCCCGCCTCCGCGATCTCGTGCATCTTGCGCGTGCGCACCTGGAACTCGATCGGCGCGCCGAACGGGCCGACCAGCGTCGTGTGCAGCGACTGGTAGCCGTTGACCTTCGGAATCGCGATGTAATCCTTGAACTTGCCCGGCACGGGCTTGTACAGCGCATGCAGCGCGCCGATGCAGGTGTAGCAGTCGAGCGGATTCTCGACCACGACGCGAAAACCGTACACGTCGAGGACCTGCGAGAACGACAGCTGCTTGTCGCGCATCTTCCGGTAGATGCTGTAGATGGTCTTTTCGCGCCCGGTGATCTCCGCGTCGAGCTTCGCGTCGGCCATCGCGCGCTGCGCGGACTCGAGGATCTTGCCGATCACCTCGCGGCGATTGCCGCGCGCCGCCTTCACCGCCTTCTCCAGCGTCGCGTAGCGATGCGGATTGAAGTTCGCGAAGCTCATGTCCTGCAGCTCGCGATAGGTATTGTTCAGACCGAGGCGGTGCGCGATCGGCGCATAGATGTCGAGCGTCTCGCGGGCGACGCGGCGGCGCTTTTCCATCGGCACCGCGCCGAGCGTGCGCATGTTGTGCAGGCGGTCGGCCAGCTTGACGAGGATGACCCGCACGTCGCGCGCCATCGCGAGCAGCATCTTGCGGAAGTTCTCCGCCTGCGCTTCCTCGCGGCTGCGGAACTCCATCTTGTCGAGCTTGGACAGCCCGTCGACCAGCTCCGCGACCTTCGGCCCGAAGCGCTCGGCGAGTTCGCTCTTCGTCACGCCCTGGTCTTCCATCACGTCGTGCAGAAGCGCCGCCATGACCGCCTGGGCGTCGAGCTTCCAGCCGGCGCAGATTTCCGCGACGGCGACGGGATGGGTGATGTAGGGTTCGCCGCTCTGGCGATATTGACCGAGGTGGGCTTCGTCGCTGAAATGGAACGCCGCCTTGACCTCTTTGATCTCTTCCGGGCTCAGGTAGTCGGCTAGCGCGGCGGTCAGTTTCGCGATGGAAACGACGCCGTGCTTGCGCGGCTGCTCCGGCGTGGCGGTCGGCCCGAACAGGTGGCGAAACGACTGTTCGAGGACCGCGTCGATGTACTGGCGCGCAGGCGACTGGGCCGTGGCTTCGTGACTCGAATCCGCGGAGGCGGACGATGGGGTGGTGCTCATATTCGCCTCCTCGGTCAGCAATCGGTGCGCGCCTGAACTACATGGCTGGTGAATACCGAGTGTGCCTTAAACCGGCACTTTCTTCAGCATCTCGACGCCGACCTGGCCGGCTGCGATCTCGCGCAGCGCGACGACGGTCGGCTTGTCGCGGCTTTCGATCTTCGGCGTATGGCCTTGCGCGAGCTGCCGCGCGCGATAGGTGGCGGCGAGCGCCAGTTCGAAGCGGTTCGGGATCTGCTTCAGGCAGTCTTCGACAGTAATGCGAGCCATGTTGGGTCATTCCTTCTGAATATATTGCTTATTCTACCTTATGTGCCTCGTCCGGCACCGTCACTCCGCATGCGGCAGGTGAATGCCGAGCTCGATGAAAAGCTCCGCATGTCGCGCGTACTGCGAAGCAAATCGCAGGCGGGTCGCCGCGACGATGCACTGCAGCTCCGCGAGCGCACGCTCGAAGTGCTCGTTGATCACGACGTACTCCCCTTCCGGCGCATGCGCCATCTCGCTGCCGGCGGCCAGCAGGCGCCGCGTGATCACGTTCGGCTCGTCCTGGCCGCGCTTCTTCAGGCGCTCCTCGAGCGCGTCGAGCGACGGCGGCAGGATGAAGATGCCGACCGCGTTGCGGAACTGCTTCTTCACCTGCTGTGCGCCCTGCCAGTCGATTTCGAGCAGCACGTCGTGGCCGTTCCGCATCTGCTCCTCGATCCAGACGCGCGAGGTGCCGTAGAAGTTGCCGTGCACTTCCGCGCTTTCGAGGAACTCGTGGTGCGCGTGGCGCTCGCGGAAATCCTCGACCGTCGTGAAGTGGTAGTGCTGGCCATCCTGCTCGCCCGGCCGCGGCTTGCGTGTCGTGTACGAGATCGACAGGCAGATCTCCGGATCCTTGGACAACAGCGCGTTCACGAGCGTGGATTTGCCCGCGCCGGACGGCGCGACCACCATGAACAGGTTGCCCGGATAGACCCCGCCGTGCAGCGCGTGCGCGGCGTGGCCGTCGTGGGTGGTGTCGGTCATGTTGCGTTACTCCAGGTTTTGCACTTGCTCACGCATCTGCTCGATCAGGAGCTTGAGCGCCATCGACGCGTCGGCCAGTTCCTTGGCCGCCGCTTTCGAGCCGAGCGTGTTCGCTTCGCGATTCAGTTCCTGCATCATGAAGTCGAGGCGCTTGCCGACGCGGCCGCCCTTCTCGATCACATGACGCGTTTCGTTCAGGTGCGCGGTGAGCCGCGACAGCTCTTCCGCGACGTCGATCCGGATGCCGTACATCGTCACTTCCTGACGGATGCGCTCGGCGGCCTCCTCGCGCGACACGATCGGCGCGCTGCCTTCCGGCGCCGCGAAACCGAGCGCTTCCTGCAGCCGCTCGACGATCTTCTGCTGGTGCTTCGCGATCAGCTCCGGCACGAGCGGCGTGATGCGCGCGACGATCGCCTCCATCTCGGCGACGTTCGACAGCAGCATCGCGGCAAGCTGCGCGCCTTCGCGCGAGCGCACCACGACGAGCTCGCCGATCGCTTCCTTGCCGCATGCGAGCACCGCGTCGCGGATCGCGTCGGCCGACACGCCGCTCTCGGCGAGCACGCCGGGCCAGCGCAGGATCTCGCCCGAGCGCAGGCGGCCGACGCCGGGGAACGCGTCGAGCACCGAGCGCTCCAGCTCGGCGAGCTGACCGAGCGCCGCCTGGTTCAGCGCGCCCGCGCCGATGCTCTGCTCGCCGCGCTGCAGGTTGATGCGCACGTCCACCTTGCCGCGCGACAGCTTCGTCATCAACATCTCGCGCAGCGCCGGCTCGCACGCGCGCACGTCGTCGGGCATGCGGAAATTCAGGTCGAGAAAACGCGAGTTCACGGTACGCAATTCGACCGACACGCTGGTGCCGCCGTTGCCTGAAGCCGCCGCGAGTTCGCGCGTCGCGCTCGCATAGCCCGTCATGCTGTAGATCATGGTTTGTCTCGCCGTCTGGATGCCCTCGCGGGCCGGGGAATTTCGAGGCGCCCGGCGCATCCGGGGCGCGGGGCGGCAAACGCGCATTATCCCATTTTTGCCGGCCACCCCGCCGGGCGGTGCCGCCGTTCGGCGCTAGAATCGAGGTTTCCTCCTGAAGTCTCCATTCCCTCATGACGCATTCCGTTTCCCGCCCGAGCGGCCGCAGCGCCGACCAACTCCGCAAGGTCGCGATCACGCGCCACTACACGAAGCACGCCGAAGGCTCCGTGCTGGTCGAATTCGGCGACACCAAGGTGATCTGCACGGCAAGCGTCGTCGAACGCGTGCCGGAGTTCCTGCGCGAGCGCGGACAAGGCTGGCTGACCGCCGAATACGGGATGCTGCCGCGCGCGACGCACACGCGCAGCGACCGCGAGGCCGCACGCGGCAAGCAGACCGGCCGCACCCAGGAAATCCAGCGCCTGATCGGCCGCGCGCTGCGCGCCGTGTTCGATCTGGACACGCTCGGCCCGCGCACGATCCATATCGACTGCGACGTGATCCAGGCCGACGGCGGCACGCGCACCGCGAGCATCACCGGCGCGTTCGTCGCCGCGCACGACGCCGTGTCGAAGCTGATCGCGGCCGGCAAGCTCGAGCGCTCGCCGATCACCGACTACGTGGCCGCGATCTCGGTCGGCGTGTTCGAGGGCGCGCCGGTGCTCGATCTCGACTACGCCGAGGATTCGCAGTGCGACACCGACATGAACGTCGTGATGACGGGCGCGGGCGGCTTCGTCGAAGTGCAGGGCACCGCCGAAGGCGTGCCGTTCTCGCGCGACGAGATGAACGCGCTGCTCGACCTCGCGCAGGCGGGGATCGGCGAGCTGGTTCGTCTGCAGAAAGACGCGCTGGGCGTGCGCCATGACTGACGACCGCCGCGCGCCGCCGCTTGCGCGCCTCGTGCTGGCCTCGAACAATCCGGGCAAGCTGCGCGAGTTTTCCGCGCTGTTTTCGACGGTCGGCATCGAAGTGCTCCCGCAAGGCGAACTGGCGGTGCCGGAGGCCGACGAGCCGTTCGTCACCTTCGTCGAGAACGCGCTGGCGAAAGCGCGGCATGCGTCGCGGCTCACCGGGCTGCCCGCGATCGCCGACGATTCCGGGCTGTGCGTGCGCGCGCTGCGCGGCGCGCCCGGCGTCTACTCGGCGCGCTACGCGCAGCGCGCGGGCCTGGACAAGAGCGACGCGGCGAACAACGCGCATCTCGTCGACACGCTGCGCGGTGTCGACGACCGGCGCGCCTACTACTGCTGCGTGCTCGCACTGGTGCGCCATGCCGACGATCCGGAGCCGCTGATCGCCGAGGGGCGCTGGCACGGCGAGATCGTCGACACGCCGCGCGGCGCGCACGGGTTCGGCTACGATCCGCACTTTTTCGTGCCCGCGCTCGGCGCGACGGCAGCCGAGCTCGAGCCGGCCGTGAAGAACGCGCTGAGCCATCGCGCGCTCGCGCTGAAGGCGCTCCTCGAGCGTATTCCGGAGGAAATATGAAGTGTCCCCACGCTCACATCCGCTCGCTGCCCCCCGAGGGAGCGGCCCGGCGGGAGATGACAGCATGAGCCAGGCTGCCGACACCGGTGCGCGCGTCGTCGCGACCTTCTCGTCGCCCGGCCAGGTGCGCCTGGCCTCGCTGCCGCCGCTCGCGCTGTATGTGCATTTCCCGTGGTGCGTGCGCAAGTGCCCGTACTGCGACTTCAATTCGCACGAATGGAAAGGCGAGCAGTTTCCCGAGGCGGATTATCTCGACGCGCTGCGCGCCGATCTCGAGCAGGCGCTGCCGCTCGTCTGGGGCCGGCAGGTCCACACGGTATTCATCGGCGGCGGCACGCCGAGCCTGCTGTCGGCGGCCGGGCTCGACCGCCTGCTGTCCGACGTGCGCGCGCTGCTGCCGCTCGACGCCGATGCCGAAATCACGCTCGAGGCGAATCCGGGCACGTTCGAGGCCGCGAAGTTCGCGCAATTCCGCGCCAGCGGCGTAAACCGCCTGTCGGTCGGCATCCAGAGCTTCAACGAAGCGCACCTGAAGGCGCTCGGGCGCATCCACGACGCCGCGCAGGCGCGCGCCGCGGTCGAGGTCGCCGCGCACACGTTCGACAACTTCAATCTCGACCTGATGTTCGCGCTGCCGGGCCAGACGCTCGACGAATGCCGCACCGACATCGAGACCGCGCTGTCGTTCGCGCCGCCGCACCTGTCGCTGTATCACCTGACGCTCGAGCCGAACACGCTGTTCGCGAAGTTCCCGCCCGTCGTGCCGGATGACGACGCGTCGGCCGACATGCAGGACTGGATCCACGCGCGCACCGCCGAGGCCGGCTACGAACGCTACGAGGTGTCCGCGTACGCGAAGCCGCATCGCCAGTGCAAGCACAACCTGAACTACTGGCGCTTCGGCGACTACCTGGGCATCGGCGCGGGCGCGCACACCAAGCTGTCGTTCCCGAACCGCATCCTGCGGCAGGCGCGCTACAAGCATCCGGCGACCTTCATCGAGCAGGCGAAAGCGGGCACGCCGGTGCAGGAGGAGCGCGAGGTCGGCGCGCGCGACCTGCCGTTCGAGTTCATGCTGAACACGCTGCGGCTCGTCGAAGGGTTCCCGGTGCACAGCTTCGCGGAGCGCACCGGCCTGCCGATGAGCACGATCGAAGCCGCGCTGAAGGAAGCCGAACGGCGCGGGCTGATCGAGCGCGATCACGCGCACGTCGCGCCGACGCCGCTCGGACAGCGCTTCCTCAACGACCTGCAGGAACTGTTCCTGCGCGACGATTGAGCATGGCCGCAACGCATGGGACCGGAGAGAGCGCTGAAGTGCCGACTCCGGTCGACAGGCGCGGCATTTCGGTTACAATGCCGCCTCCGGAAGCGTGGCCGAGTGGTTTAAGGCACTGGTCTTGAAAACCAGCGACGGGCAACTGTCCGTGAGTTCGAATCTCACCGCTTCCGCCACCCGCCAGCATCCCTTCCCCTCTCGCGGCGTTCGCCACATTCACGCCCGCACCGCATCCCGGTGAATCTCCCGCTACAATCCGCGCTCAGATCCGCACAACCGGGAAGCACGCCATGAAGCACATCATCGCGACGTCACTCGTCGCAGCCCTTGCCGCCGCGAGCGCGCACGCGGCGGCCGAGACGCCGACGGACAACGAGACGCCCGGGCAGCCGTGCGCGATCGCGTACGTCACCGGCGTCGGCGGATCGGCTCCGAGCGTTCGCGAATACCTGGCGAGCCCCTACAAGGACCAGTATCGCTACCTGGCCGACAACCCGATCCAGTGCAAGATCTCCGATGAAGGCCGCGCGTCCGCCTGCACCGGCCTCGCCAGCCTTCGGCACGAGCGGGTCAGCGTGTACGACGACAGCGACGACACGATGGTGACGGTGGTTGCGCCGGTCGAGCTCGACAGGGGAACGTACCCGGTGATCATCGTGGTGCCCCGACAGAATGTGCAGTGCGCCCAGTGAAGCCCGAAGCGCGCACCGGTTAGCCGTCGACTGACCGCCACGCTCAGGCAGCGCGCCTGGAACGAACGCCCGTACGAATGGCAACGCGGCGTCCCCGCCCCAACGCCGTCTCCGATCGCCTAAAATCAGTAGCAGAACGGCGGCACGCAAGCCGCCGCACATTCGATGCGATGCGCCGGCAGTGCGCCGGCGCGGCAAACGGAGACCGCCATGTCCGAGCAGCCGACACCGACCCGACAGGTCGATTACGAGGGCTTCGAAATCCACGTTGCGCCCGCCCCGATCCCCGGCGACGACACGCACTTCACCTACACCGGCTACGTGTGCCACCCGGGCGCCGATCCCGCGCTGCCCGGCCATACCGTGCCGTTCCATGCGGACGGCGAAGAGCGCTTCGCGAGCCTGGACGAAGCGGCGCACGAAGCGGTGCACATCGGCCGCAGCATCGTCGACGGCACGCATCCGGACCTGTCCGTGCTGTCGCTCGTCACGCACGGATACTGACCGGGCGGAAATGGTGCGCGACCTCGGTCGCGCACCCGGTCCCGCGCGCATCCGCCATCGCGCGCGACCGGCGCCGGCATCATCACCCGCCGCTGCACCCCGCATCGCGCGATATACGTTTGTCCCGATGTCGCGCCGCATTTGCGTGACTATGATTCGTCTATAGTCACGTCCGCCCGCCTTCCCATGTCAGCCCTCCTCCGCTTTGCCGCATGGCCGCGCGTCGCCGCGCTCGCCGGCCTCGCCGTGCTCGCCGCCTGCACGATCACGCCCCCGCCGCCGCACGCGGTGATCACGCTGCCGTCGATCATACGTTCCGGGAACCTCGCGCAATACCGGGCAGCAGTTGCCGAGCGCGTCGCCGAGCGTAACCCGTCAGGCCTGCTGAACGGCACGCCGCAGGCGATGCTGCGCGCGCTTGTCGTGGTCTCGTTCACCGTCAATCGCGACGGTCAGCTGGTGAACTCGTCGGTCTATCGCAGCAACGGCGACAGCGAAGCCGAGCGGATCGCGCTCGCGTCGCTGCGACGCGCGGCGCCGTTGCCGCCGCCGCCCGCGCAGCTGCTCAACGGCAGCGGTCAGGTGGAGCTGATGGAAAGCTGGCTCTTCAACGACAACGGCAAGTTCCAGTTGAAGAGCATCGCGTCGGCGCAAGCGCAGTCGATCGACTGAGCCCGCGCGCCGCCCGCGCGATTGCCGGCGCACAACGCCGCTGGCTATAATTTTCCGCACCCGCGCGGCCGCACGTATCGTCGACGCATTTCCGAAAAACAACATGGAGACACGCATGTCCGCATCCCCGACGGCCGTTGCGAACGCAACCACTTCGGCCGGCGCCGTCAGCCGCAAACGCATCGTGTTCGCGAGCTTCATCGGCACCGCGATCGAGTTCTACGATTTCTACGTCTACGCAACCGCCGCCGCGCTCGTGATCGGCCCGGTGTTTTTCCCGCACGGCTCGGCGACCGCGCAAGCGCTGTCCGCGTTCGTCACGTTCGGTATCGCATTCATCGCGCGGCCAATCGGCTCGTTCCTGTTCGGCCACTTCGGCGACCGGATCGGCCGCAAGTCCACGCTCGTCGCGTCGCTGCTGGTGATGGGCCTGTCGACCACCGCGATCGGCCTCGTGCCGGGCTACGACGCGATCGGCACGCTCGCGCCGGTGCTGCTGTGCGTGCTGCGCTTCGGCCAGGGCATCGGCCTCGGCGGCGAATGGGGCGGCGCCGCGCTGCTCGCGACCGAGCACGCGCCGCACGGCAAGCGCGGCTGGTTCGGCATGTTCCCGCAGCTCGGGCCGTCGGTCGGCTTTCTCGCGTCGAACGGGCTGTTCTTCGCGCTCGCCGTCTCGCTGTCCGACGCGCAATTCCGCAGCTGGGGCTGGCGCATCCCGTTCCTCGTCAGCGCGGTGCTCGTCGCGCTCGGCCTGTACGTGCGCCTGAAGATCGCCGAAACGCCGGCGTTCCAGGCCACGCTCGATCGTCAGGATCGCGTGCGCATGCCGATCGCCACGCTCGTCACGCGCCATTGGCGGCCGACGCTGCTCGGCGCACTCGCGATGGTGGTCTGCTACACGCTCTTCTACATCTCGACGGTGTTTTCGCTGTCGTACGGCGTCGCGACGCTGCATATCCCGCGCCAGAGCTTTCTCGGCCTGCTGTGTTTCGCGGTCGTCTTCATGGGGCTCGCGACGCCGCTGTCGGCATGGGCGGCAGATCGCTTCGGGCGCAAGCCGGTGCTGATCGCCGGATCGGCCGCCGCGCTGCTGTCCGGCTTCACGATGGCCCCGCTGCTCGGCAGCGGCTCGATGCCGCTCGTCGCGCTGTTCCTGACGCTCGAGCTGTTCCTGATGGGCGTGACGTTCGCGCCGATGGGCGCGCTGCTTCCGGAGCTGTTCCCGACCCATGTGCGCTACACGGGCGCAGGCGTGGCCTACAACCTCGGCGGGATTCTCGGCGCGTCGATCGCGCCGTATATCGCGCAGGTCCTCGCCGCGCGCGGCGGGCTCGCGTGGGTCGGCGGCTATGTGTCGATCGCGGCGGCAATCAGCCTGCTCGGCGTGCTGCTGATGCGCGAAACGCGCGACGCGTCGCTCATCTGAGCTGCCCCGGGACGGCACGGGTTGCCGGGCGGCGCGCGCTGCCTATACTCGAGACGTGACGCGCCCGCACCCGCGTCGCGGAAAACCCGGGAGTTGCCACGATGCCTGTCCGTCTCGTGAATGCCGATCTCGTCATGATCCTCGCGCTCGCGCTGGGCGGCGCGCTCCTGCTCGCGGCCCGCTTCAGGCCGAAGACGTGGCGCGGCATCCTGGCGGAGGCGCTGCTCGCGAACGCGGCGGCAGTCGCCGCCGTGCTCGCGGTCGAGGCGCTGCTGGCCTGACCCGCACGGCGCGCGCCGCCGCGCCGCCGCGATATCGGCGATTGAGCTGCCCGCCGGCCGCGCAGGCGATCCGTTTCGGCGGCCAGCCGGCATAAGCGACGGCGGGCCGATGCCAACTGCGCCGTCCGCACCGGCGTCCGGCGCGTCGGCCCGCATCCACACGTATGCCTGCCGCAAGGATCGACGACAGCCAGTTGAAGGCCCTCTCCCGCGACATCTCTCTATAATCGGGACTTTGCCGACGGCCGCGCCGATGCAACGCACTGCCCTGTTCCCCGCCCTCACTCGCCGCACCCAACGTATCTGGCGCCAATACGGCGTCTTCTGGCTCGGCGCAATCGCCGTCGGCCTGACCGCGGTGCTGTATGCGCGGCTGATCGACTGGGGCTACGACACGTTCCGCACGCTGCAGCACCGCGCAACCTGGCTGCCACTCATCCTGACGCCGGCGATCGCGGCGGGCTCCGTATGGCTCACGCGGCGCTTTTTCCGTGGCGCGGAGGGCAGCGGCATTCCGCAGGTGATCGCGACGCTGCATGCGCGGCCGAGCGCGTTCGGATCGCGGCTCCTGACACCGCGGATCCTGCTCGCGAAAATCGCGATCTCGTTCCTCGGCATCCTCGGCGGCTTCACGATCGGCCGCGAAGGCCCGACCGTGCAGGTCGGCGCGGCGCTGATGTTCAACCTGCGCCGCTTCTATCCGCGCTCGAACGCGCAGATCGAGCGCCAGCTCGTGCTTGCGGGCGCGGCGGCCGGGCTGTCCGCCGCGTTCAACACGCCGCTCGCCGGGATCGTGTTCGCGATCGAGGAGCTGACGCGCAGCTTTTCGGCGCGCGCCAGCGGCGTGCTGATCACCGCGATCATTCTCGCCGGCGTGGTGGCGCTCGCCCTGAACGGCAACTACACGTACTTCGGCACGATCGACATCGGCCCGCATTTCCCGGATCTGCTCGCGGTGGCGGTGCTCGTTACCGCGCTCGTCACCGGCGTCGCGGGCGGGCTGTTCTGCTGGCTGCTGCTCAATACCGGCCGCTGGCTGCCGCCGCGCCTGCTCGGCCTGTATCGCGAACGGCCGATCGCGTTCGCCGCGCTGTGCGGCCTCGCGATCGCCGTGGTGGGCCTGCTGTCGGGCGGCACGACGTTCGGCAGCGGCTATGCGGAAGCGCGCGGGCTGCTCGACGGCCACGAGCGGCTGTCGGTGTTCTATCCGTTCCTGAAGATCGTCTCGATGGTCGCGTCGTACCTGCCGGGCATTCCGGGCGGGATCTTCGCGCCGTCGCTGTCGATCGGCGCGGGCTTCGGCAACCTGCTGCACCTGGTGTTCGGCGACATGCGCCTGCCGGTGCTGGTCGCGCTCGCGATGGTCGGCTACCTGGCCGCCGTCACGCAATCGCCGATCACGTCGTTCGTGATCGTGATGGAGATGATCAATGGCCACGCGCTGGTGATCTCGCTGATGGCCGCCGCGCTGATCGCCAGCCGCGTGTCGCGCTTTTTCGCGCCGCCGCTGTATGAAACGCTCGCGCAGCGCTATCTCGCGCCGCCGGCACCGGCGCCTTCGCCCGCGACGCCGCCCCGCTCCGAGGTCACGGCGCCGCAGGACGCGGCCGCCGCGCCCGCCGATCCGCTCGACACGCTGCGCGACGAGGCCGACGGCGCGTCAGGCCGGCACGCGCCGGCCGGCGACGGGCCGGCCGCGACCGCGGCGGATGCCTCCGTCACGCGTCCCGGCCCTCGCGACGCTCAATAAGGCCGGGCGCGGGCCGTCAGGCCTGCGGAATCTCGATCTTCACTTCCAGGACCTCGAGATCGTCCTGGCGCTCGAGACTCACGCGGATGTCATCGTTCGAGATCTTCACGTACTTCGAGATGACGGCCACGAGCTCCTTCTGCAGCGCGGGCAGGTAGTCGGCCGGTGGCCGGCCGCCGACGCGCTCGTGCGCGATGATGAGCTGCAGGCGCTCTTTCGCGACCGAAGCGGATTTTTTCTTCTCACCGAGGAGAAACGACAGAATCGACATGAACGCCCTCCGTTACTTGCTGCCGAAGAGGCGCTGCAGCAGGCCCGGCTTCTGATAATCGGTGAACCGCAGCGGCTTGTCCTCGCCGAGGAAGCGCGCAACGATGTCCTTGTAGGCTTCGGCGACGTCGGTGCCGTCCATATGCACCGCCGGCAAGCCCTGGTTCGACGCGTGCAGCACCGCCTCCGATTCCGGCACGACGCCGATCAGCTTGATGCGCAGGATCTCGCTGATGTCCTCGAGCGACAGCATCTCGCCTTCGTTGACGCGCTTCGGGCTGTAGCGGGTGATCAGCAGGTGCTCCTTGATCGGGTCCTTGCCGTCCGTCGCGCGCTTGGTCTTCGACGACAGGATGCCGAGAATGCGGTCCGAGTCACGGACCGACGACACTTCCGGGTTCGTCACGACGAGCGCCTCGTCGGCGAAGTACATCGCGTGCAGCGCGCCCGACTCGATGCCGGCCGGCGAATCGCAGACGATGTATTCGAAATCCATCGCGATCAGGTCGTTGATGACCTTCTCGACCCCTTCGCGCGTCAACGCATCCTTGTCGCGGGTCTGCGACGCGGGCAGGATGAAGAGGTTCTCGCACTTCTTGTCCTTGATGAGCGCCTGGTTCAGGTTCGCCTCGCCGTGGATCACGTTGACGAGGTCGTACACGACGCGGCGTTCGCAGCCCATGATGAGGTCGAGGTTGCGCAGGCCGACGTCGAAGTCGATCACGGCCGTCTTGTGGCCGCGCAGCGCCAGACCGGACGCGAAGCTCGCGCTCGTCGTCGTCTTGCCCACGCCGCCCTTGCCCGAGGTCACCACGATGATTTTTGCCATTTACCCTATACCCTGTGTTCGTCAATGAGAGCCGATCGAGCCGGTTCGCGCCGCGTGCGTCACGTCAGGCGTAGCGGTTCGATCATCAATTTTTCCTCTTCGAGCCGGATCTGCACCGGTTTGCCCTGCACGTCCGGCGGCAACGGGTTCTCGGTGGTTCGATAGATGCCCGCGATCGAAATCAGTTCCGGCTCGAGACACGTGCAGAAGATGCGCGCGTCATGGTTGCCGTGCACGCCCGCGAGCGCGCGGCCGCGCAGCGGCGCATAAATGTAGATGTTGCCTTCCGCGATCACCTCGGCGCCGTAGCTGACCAGGTCGAGCACCACGAGGTCGCCCTTCGCGTAAATCTGCTGCCCCGAGCGCAGCGGCTTGTCGATCATCAGCGTCTGGCTGCCCGCGGGCACCTGCACCACCGGCGGCGCCGGCGCAGGCGCGGGTTCGACCGCCGGCGCGGCCTCGGGTGCGGCGGCCTCCTCGTCCGGCTTCGCAGCCGGCGCACGACGGTCGCGCGCCTCGAGCAGCGGCAGGCCCGCTTCGCTCGCCCATGCCTGCTGGCCCGGCTGCGCGACGACCCCGACGGGGCGCATCCGCACGTCGTTGAGCATCTGCCGGATCTCGGCAAGCGGCACGCGCTCGTGGCCCGCAAGGCGGCGGACGTCGATCGCGACGACGTCATCGGCAAAGAATTCGGGAGTCGCTTCGAAGCGCTTGACCAACTCGGTGCGCAATGCGCCGAGATCGGTTGTCTTCACGATGAAGAACAACGTGTCGACGGTCCCGCTGCGCAGTTCGAAGAATGGCGATTTTTTAAGCGACATGGACGTTCAGCAAAAAAATTTTGCGTATTTTACAGTCGTCCACGCCACCGGCCATTATTTTTGGCTGGCGCGTCAGCGCGCCACTTGCGAGACGAACAGCGACTTCATCGCGCCGGGTACCCGGGCGATCGGCGCGTGCTCGCCGGTGTTGTTGAAGCCGGCCCGCTCGTAGAAGCGGACCGCGTTACGGTTCGCGTCGGCAATCCACGCATAGATTTCCCCCGCGCCGCGCTCGGCGAGCCATGCGCTCGCCGTATCCACGAGCAGCACGCCACCGCGCAGGTGGCGCACCGCATGCGCGACCCACAGCTCGCTGACGAACGCGCGGCGCTGCGGCGTGCCGTCGAAATACGCGCCGATCATGCCGGCCGGATGGCCTTCGGTATACAGCAGGAATGTCGTCGACTGATCGGAAGTCGCGCGCTGCGCGGCGATCGCCTCCGCCGCGGCCGCGTCGACAGCCATCATGTCGGCCTCCGGCGCTTCGCCGGGCGCGTAGGGCTCGCGCAACGACGCCGCGCGGAGTTCGCGATAGACGCCACCCTGATCGGCAGCGATACGACGAACGGTCAAGATCGAACTCATGCAGGCACAGCCCCTGTCGGACAGCAAGTTACTAGCTTCAACCGAAAGCAGGGCATGAGTCAAATCGTAATTTTCAAATGGCGGCGCGAATCGAAAGGCAACCGCCGTTGCAGGGGCCCGAAACGACGCGCGCACGCGGTGGCGGCGGCACTTTTATTGCACCGCACCATCAGCGGCGCGCTCAGGCCGCGACGCCGCCGCGCACCTTGAACACCGACACGGCGTGCCTGAGCGCGTGCGCCTGCTCCGCGAGCGACTGAGTCGCCGCCGACGCCTGCTCGACGAGCGCCGCATTGCGCTGCGTCGCTTCGTCCATCTGCGTGACGGCGACGTTGACCTGATGGATCCCGCCGCTTTGCTCCTGCGACGCCGTCGAAATCTCGCCGACGAACGTCGTCACGCGCTGCACCGCGCCGACGATCTCGTGGATCGACGCGCCCGCCTGGCCGATCAGCGTCGCGCCGACGTCGACGCGCGCCGTCGATTGCTCGATCAGCGTCTTGATCTCCTTCGCCGCGGCGGCGCTGCGCTGCGCGAGCGTGCGCACTTCCGACGCGACGACCGCGAAGCCGCGTCCCTGCTCGCCTGCGCGCGCGGCCTCGACCGCCGCGTTGAGCGCGAGGATGTTGGTCTGGAACGCGATCCCGTCGATCACCGAGATGATCTCGCCGACCTTCGCCGAGCTGTCGGCGATACCGTTCATCGTCTCGACCGCCTCGGCCATCACGCTGCCGCCGGAGGACGCGATCCGCGACGCGTCGTCGGCGACCTGCGACGCATGTTGCGCGTGCTCGGCGGCCTGCCGCACGACGCTCGTCAATTCCGCGATGCTAGACGCCGTTTCCTGGAGCGACGCGGCCTGCGCCTCGGTGCGCGCCGACAGGTCGTGGTTGCCCGACGCGATTTCCGCGCTCGCCGTCGCGACCGACTCGGCATGCTCGCGCACCTCGAGCACGACGCCCGACAGGCTGGCCTGCATCGCCTGCAGCGCGCGCAGCAGATCGGCGATCTCGTCGCGACCGCTGGCATCGACCTCGCGGGTCAGGTCGCCGCCGGCGACCGCCTTCGCGCAGGCCACCGCCTTGTCGAGCGGCCGCAGGATGCTCCGGCTGAACATGAAGCTGCCGATCATCGCGAGGCCGAGCATGACGAGCATGATCGAGATGCTCGCGGTCGTCGCGTGCTGCGCATCGCGAATCGCCTGCGCGGACACCCCGGCGCTCTCGTCGGCAATCATCCGCGCGGCGCGCTCGAGCAACGCGGCCGGTTCGCGGTCGATGCCGGCGACCGCCGCGTCGCCCACGGTCGGCTCGAAGCCGGCCGCCTTGAACGCGTCGAATCCGCGCCGGTAGCCCTGCCCCATCGCGCTGTGCGCGCGCATGAACTGCTCGACGAGCTGCTTGCTCTCGCCCGGCGGCAACTGCCTGTCGAGCTCGGCGGCGAGCGTGTCGACCGTGCGTTCGCGCTTCTGGAACGCGGTCCAGTACTTGTCCAGCTTCTCGGGCTGCTTGCCGCGCAGCAGCGTGTCCTTCCATTCCTGGACTTGCAGCTTGAACTGCACGAGCGTGGTCGACACGAGCCGCTCGTTGGCCACGTTCGACTGGACATCGGTCGAGAACGTGTCGATCGAACGGTTGAGGATGTGATTGCCGTAAAGGGCGCAGGAGAAAATCAGCAGCAACGCGACTGCAAATGCGAAAGGGATCTTGTAACTCAGCTTCATATCACGTGAATCGTCGGGGGCGGCGGCACCATGATGCAAATAAAATACATGGCCCCGGATTCCGTTAACGGCGCGCCAACGGCAAGCTTGAAGCGGAAAATGAAAAATGATGCGCGCGCGGATTCGCTGCGCATGTCGGGCGTGGCGCGACGGCCGCCCGGAGCGGCGCATGGCGCGCCTCGAAATCTCGCTTCGGCAAGTTGGATGACGTGCCCAAAACGAAAAACCCCTTGATCCTGCCGGATCAAGGGGTTTCGTATTTTGGCGGAGAGGGTGGGATTCGAACCCACGGTACGGGGAAACCGTACGCCTGATTTCGAGTCAGGTACATTCGACCACTCTGCCACCTCTCCTTCCTTACTGCATTTCCCGGTTGGTCGTTTCCGGGAAAGAAAAGATTATAGAACGACTTAAATGAAACTTCCAAGCCTTTTCTGAAAAAAATTTTCAGGCATCGCCGGAAGCCTCATCGGGCGGCGGTCAGGCCGCCTGCGCAGGCGCGTCGATACGCTCCAGACCACCCATGTACGGACGCAGCACCTCCGGCACCGTGACCGAACCGTCGGCGTTCTGGTAGTTCTCCAGCACCGCCACGAGCGTGCGGCCAACCGCGAGGCCCGAACCGTTCAGCGTATGCACGAGCTCCGGCTTGCCCTGCGCGTTGCGATAACGCGCCTGCATCCGTCGCGCCTGGAACGCCTCGGTGTTCGAGCAGCTCGAGATCTCGCGATACGTGTTCTGCGCGGGCAGCCACACCTCGAGGTCGAACGTCTTCGCCGCCGAGAAACCCATGTCGCCCGTGCACAGCGCGATCACGCGGTACGGCAGGCCGAGCTTCTGCAGGATCGTCTCGGCATGGCCGACCATCTCGTCGAGCGCGGCATACGACGCTTCCGGCGCGACGATCTGCACCATCTCGACCTTGTCGAACTGGTGCTGGCGAATCATCCCGCGCGTGTCGCGGCCGTACGAGCCGGCTTCCGAACGGAAGCACGGCGAATGCGCGGTCAGCTTGATCGGCAGCGCGGACGCGTCAACGATCGATTCGCGCACGGTGTTCGTCAGCGAAATCTCCGACGTCGAGATCAGGTATTGCGTGATGGTGTTCTCGCCGCCGCCCTTCTCGACGCGGAACATGTCGTCCGCGAACTTCGGCAGCTGGCCCGTGCCGTACAGGATGTCCGGGTTCACGATGTAAGGCGTGTACGTCTCGCTGTAGCCGTGCTGCTGCGTGTGCGTGTCGAGCATGAACTGCGCGAGCGCGCGGTGCAGGCGCGCGATCGGGCCGCGCAGCATCGTGAAGCGCGCGCCGGCGAGCTTCGCGCCGGTCTCGAAGTCGAGGCCGAGCGGCGTGCCGACGTCGACGTGATCCTTCACGTCGAAATCGAACGCGCGCGGCGTGCCCCAGCGCTTCACCTCGACGTTGTCGCTCTCGTCCTTGCCGACCGGCACGCTCTCGTGCGGCAGGTTCGGCATGCCCAGCAGCAGGTCGGACACGCGCGCCTGGATCTCGTCGAGCTTCGTGGCCGACGCCTTCATTTCGTCGCCGATGCCGCCGACTTCGGCCATCACGGCCGTCGTGTCCTCGCCCCGCCCCTTCATCGCGCCGATCTGCTTGGAGAGGCTGTTGCGGCGCGCCTGCAGTTCTTCGGTGCGGGTTTGGATCGCGCGGCGCTCCGCTTCGAGTGCGGAAAACGCTGCGACGTCGAGGGTGTAGCCGCGATCGGCGAGGCGCTTGGCGACGCCGTCGAGGTCTTTGCGCAGCAACTGGATGTCGAGCATGGGAGGACAGGAAAAATCGTTGTGTGAGACGGGGATTCTAACGCACCGCGCGTCCGCCACGGCGCGCGCGTGGCGGATGCCGGAGGAACGCGCACTAATCCTTCTTGCCCGCCTCGCGGTCGAGTTCGCGCAGCCACGCGAGCTTGTCGGCAATCTTCGATTCGAGCCCGCGCGGCACCGGCTGGTACCAGCGCGGCTCGCGCATGCCGTCCGGCAGATAGGTCTCGCCGGCCGCATACGCGTTCGGCTCGTCATGCGCGTAGCGGTACGCGTGGCCGTAGCCGAGTTCCTTCATCAGCTTGGTCGGCGCGTTGCGCAGATGCACCGGCACCTCGCGCGACTTGTCCTGCTTGACGAACGCCATCGCCTGGTTGAACGCGTTGTAGCCCGCGTTGCTCTTCGCCGCGCACGCGAGATAGATCACCGCCTGGCCGAGCGCCAGCTCGCCTTCCGGCGAGCCGAGCCGCTCATAGGTCGCGGCCGCGTCGTTCGCCATCTGCATCGCGCGCGGATCGGCGAGGCCGATGTCTTCCCACGCCATCCGCACGATCCGCCGCGCGAGGTACTTCGGGTCCGCGCCGCCGTCGATCATCCGGCAGAACCAGTACAGCGCACCGTCCGGGCTCGAGCCGCGCACCGACTTGTGCAGCGCCGAGATCTGGTCGTAGAAGTTGTCGCCGCCCTTGTCGAAGCGGCGCGCGTTCAGCGTCATCGCGCTGCTGACGAAATCGGCGTCGATCGTCGTCACGCCGGCCGACGCGGCCGCCGTCTGCGCCTGCTCGAGCAGGTTCAGGAAGCGCCGCGCATCGCCGTCCGCGTAGCCGACCAGCGTGTCGACCGCCTTGTCGTCGAACGCGAGCCCTTCGAGCGCGATCTCCTGCGCACGCTTGAGCAGCAGGCGCATCTCGTCGTCGGTCAGCGACTTCAGCACATAGACCTGCGCACGCGACAGCAGCGCCGAGTTGACCTCGAAGCTCGGGTTCTCGGTCGTCGCGCCGATGAAGGTCACGAGCCCCGACTCGACGAACGGCAGCAGCGCATCCTGCTGGCCCTTGTTGAAACGGTGGATCTCGTCGACGAACAGGATCGTGTGGCGGCCGGTGCGGTTCAGCGTCTCCTTCGCCTGCTCCATCGCCTCGCGAATGCCCTTCACGCCGCCCAGCACCGCCGACAGTGCGATGAACTCGCAATCGAACGCCTGCGCGGTGAGCCGCGCGAGCGTGGTCTTGCCGACGCCGGGCGGCCCCCAGAGGATCATCGAATGCGGCTTGCCCGATTCGAACGCAAGCCGCAGCGGCTTGCCTGCGCCCAGCAAATGCATCTGGCCGATCACCTCGGCGAGCGTCTTCGGCCGCAACGCCTCGGCGAGCGGCCGACGCGGTTCGACTTGAAACAGGTCGGACATGAACCCTGGCTCCACTTCAATCGATGGCGGCCTGACGCGGCCGCCGGACTGTGCATTATGACAGCCGCGCGACGCGGCCGCCGCGCGCCAAGGGCCTGTTCACGCCAATAACGGGCCCTGAACGAAGCGGGCCCGCTCGAAGACGGCATGACGGAATGGTCAGCCGCTGATCACGTCGGCGCCCTTCGGCACGACGAACTTGAACGTGTCCGACTTCAGCGGCGGGTTGGTCTGCATGTTCGTGAAGGTCAGCAGCGTGACGTTGCCGAACACGTCATGCAGCTCCATCGCGGCGAGCGTGCCGTTCCGGAAGCCGATGCCGATCCGCTGGAACTGCGTGTCCTGCGCCTTCGGCAGCATCTCGAGCCAGTCGATGCCGCCCTTCTCGCCCGCATCGCGCAGCGTGTAGTTCTTGTCCAGGTCGTTGCTGCCGAACAGGATCGCCGCCGGGCTCGCGCCGAGTGCGCCGGACAGCTTGCGCTCGGTGACCTGGTTCAGGTCCTTGTCGTACACGTACAGCTTCTCGCCGTCGGCCTGCAGCACCTGCTGATACGGCTTCTGGTACGTCCAGATGAACTTGCCGGGGCGCGAGAACACGAACGTGCCGCTCGAATTGTCGCTCGCCTTCGGCAGCGCCTGCGCGGCGCTCGCGCCCTTCGCGGGCGCCTTGACGATCTGCTGCGTGAAATCGCCCTTCGCCGAACGCACCTGCGCGACGAACGCCTTCAGCTGCTCGGTGCCGCTCGCAAACGCGTGCGACGCCGACAGCATCAGCGCCGCGCCGGCCAGCGCGGCGCCGAGCCAGCGCCGCGCGCCGCGCTGCGTCGATTGAACGGAATGGGCGGACGAATGTTGCTGCATATTACGGTTTTCTCCGTGGGTGGCCGGCGCCGCGAGCGCCGCGGACTCATTCCGCGTCGCGCGCCGGCACAAGAATTTCGCGGTTGCCGCTCGACGACATCGCCGACACGAGCCCCGACTGCTCCATCTGCTCGAGCAGCCGCGCCGCGCGGTTGTAGCCGATGCGCAGATGGCGCTGCACGAGCGAGATCGACGCGCGGCGGTTCTTGACGACGATCTCGACCGCCTGGTCGTACAGCGGATCAGACTCGCCGCCGCCTTCGCCGGTTCCCGCGCCGGCCGCGCCCTCGTCACCGTCGGCGGTGCCGCCTTCGAGCAGCCCCTCGATGTAGTTCGGCTCGCCCTGCTCCTTGAGCTTTTCGACGACGCGGTGCACCTCGTCGTCCGACACGAACGCGCCGTGCACGCGCACCGGCAGGCCGGTGCCGGGCGCCAGGTAGAGCATGTCGCCCATGCCGAGCAGCGATTCGGCGCCCATCTGGTCGAGAATCGTGCGCGAGTCGATCTTCGACGACACCTGGAACGCGATCCGCGTCGGCACGTTCGCCTTGATCAGCCCGGTGATCACGTCGACCGACGGACGCTGCGTCGCGAGGATCAGGTGGATGCCGGCCGCGCGCGCCTTCTGCGCGATCCGCGCGATCAGCTCCTCGACCTTCTTGCCGACGACCATCATCAGGTCGGCCAGCTCGTCGATCACGACGACGATGTTCGGCAGCCGGCCGAGCGGCTCAGGCTCCTCCGGCGTCAGGCTGAACGGATTCGGAATCTTCTCCTCGCGCTTCGCCGCGTCGTCGATCTTGTTGTTGTAGCCGGACAGGTTGCGCACGCCGAGCTTGCTCATCAGCTTGTAGCGGCGCTCCATCTCGGCGACCGTCCAGTTGAGCGCGTTGCCCGCCTGGCGCATGTCGGTGACGACCGGGCACAGCAGGTGCGGGATGCCTTCGTACACGCTCATTTCGAGCATCTTCGGATCGATCAGGATCAGGCGCACCTGCTCGGCGCTCGCCTTGTACAGCAGCGACAGGATCATCGCGTTGATCCCGACCGACTTGCCCGAGCCGGTCGTACCGGCGACGAGCAGGTGCGGCATCTTCGCGAGGTCGGCGCACACCGGCTTGCCGCCGATGTCCTTGCCGAGGCCCATGGTGAGCAGCGACGGCGCATCCGCGTAGACCTCGGAACCGAGGATCTCGGACAGGCGCACCGTCTGGCGGCGCTGGTTCGGCAGCTCCAGCGCCATGCAGTTCTTGCCGGGGATCGTCTCGACCACGCGGACCGACACGAGCGACAGCGAGCGCGCGAGGTCCTTCGCCAGACCGACGATCTGGCTGCCCTTCACGCCGGTCGCGGGCTCGATCTCGTAGCGGGTCACGACCGGGCCGGGATACGCGGCCACGACGCTCACCTCGACGCCGAAGTCCTTCAGCTTCTTCTCGATCAGGCGCGACGTGAATTCGAGCGTGTCGGCGGACACCGATTCCTGCACCTGCGGCGCCGGATCGAGCAGCGCGATCGGCGGCAGCGTCGAGTCGCCCGGCAGGTCGGTGAACAGCGGCACCTGGCGCTCCTTTTCCACGCGCTCGGACTTCGCCGGCGTCACGACGGGCGGCACGATCGTCACCGGCTCGTGCTCCTCGATGCGCACCCGCTCCTCCTCGACCTTGCCCTCGCGGCGCACGGCCGCGGCCTCGCCGAGCCTGCGGTCGCGCACGGCCTCGCGGCGCAGTTTCGCGACGTTGACGGCGGACAGGATCGCGTCGCCGACACGCTCGGCGACGGACAGCCACGAAAAGCGGAAATACAGCGACAGGCCGATCGCGAGCGCGATCAGCAGCGCGAGCGTGCCGCCCGTGAAGCCGAACGCGTGCGACATCGCATGCGCGACCGCCTCGCCGACCACGCCGCCCGGCGCGCGCGGCAATTGCACCTTGAGCGACCACATCCGCAGCGCCTCGATGCCGTCGCACGCGAGCAGCACGAGCACGAACGACAGCCCTTCGGCGAGCCAGCCGGCGGGCCGCTCGGGCTCGTCGAGCGATTCGTGGTGGGTGATGCGGCGGTAATTGGCGGCGATCCGGCGCGCGAGCGGCACGATCAGCCAGTACGCGGACAGGCCGAACAGCAACAGGACGATGTCCGCCGTCCACGCGCCGACCCGGCCCGCCCAGTTCGAGAAGTGATCGACCTGCGCGGCGTGCGTCCAGCTCGGATCGCGCCGGCTGTAGCTCAACAGGGCCATCACCAGAAAGCCGAACAGCGCGACCTGGAGAATCCAGCGGATCTCCGTGAGGAGCTTCGACATCCGGTGCGGCAACGCCTGTGCCTGGGCGGAATAAGGAGCTTTTGCCATGAATCCGTATAGAAAGGGCGGACCGCGCACGCTGCCGGTCCGCCGATCGTTCGATCCGGCCTATTGTAAACGCTGCGCCGCCCGGGCAATTGTAAATGACGGTTACATACCGGCGCCGCAAGCCGCGCCCGACGGGGGCTGGCCGGGAAAGGCTATCGCCCCGATTGAAACTGCCGTTCGGCAGCCCGGCACCCGGGCCTTTATAATGCGCGTCTGATACCCATCTACGGCGGCATCCCGGTCAACCCCGACCGCCCGGCGGCGCCACCCCGACCGCCGCGGCCGCCCTTTACGGATCTTGCACATGTCCACGCCCAAACACGCCAAAGTCCTGATTCTCGGTTCCGGCCCCGCCGGCTACACGGCCGCCGTCTATGCGGCGCGCGCCAACCTGTCCCCGGTGCTGGTCACCGGCATCGCCCAGGGCGGCCAGCTGATGACCACGACCGACGTCGAGAACTGGCCGGCGGACGCGAAAGGCGTGCAGGGCCCCGAGCTGATGCAGCGGTTCCTCGAGCATGCGGAGCGCTTCAACACCGAGATCCTGTTCGATCACATCCACACCGCGAAGCTCCACGAAAAGCCGATCCGCCTGATCGGCGACGCCGGCGAATACACCTGCGATGCACTGATCATCGCGACCGGCGCGTCGGCGCAGTATCTCGGCCTGCCGTCCGAGGAAGCGTTCATGGGCAAGGGCGTGTCGGCCTGCGCGACCTGCGACGGCTTCTTCTACCGCAACCAGGAAGTCGCGGTCATCGGCGGCGGCAACACCGCGGTCGAGGAAGCGCTCTACCTGACCGGCATCGCGAAGAAGGTCACGGTGATCCACCGCCGCGACAAGTTCCGCGCCGAGCCGATCCTCGTTGACCGCCTGCTCGAGAAGGAGAAGGAAGGCGTCGTCGAGATCAAATGGAACCACGTGCTCGACGAAGTGACGGGCGACAATTCGGGCGTGTCGGGCCTGCGCATCAAGGACGTGCAGACCGGCGCGACGGAAGACCTCGCGGTGCAGGGCCTGTTCGTCGCGATCGGCCACAAGCCGAACACGGACATCTTCCAGGGCCAGCTCGAGATGAAGGACGGCTACATCATGACGAAGAGCGGCCTGTCGGGCAACGCGACGGCGACGAGCGTGCCGGGCGTGTTCGCCGCCGGCGACGTGCAGGATCACGTATACCGCCAGGCGATCACCAGCGCGGGCACCGGCTGCATGGCCGCGCTCGACGCGCAGCGCTACGTCGAAAGCCTGCACGACCGCAAGTAAGCAGTCGGTTGGGCGGGCCACCTTGAGGCGGCCCCCATCCCGGGACGGGCGCTACAATGGCGTCCGCTGCCGCGCCGTCTGCCTGCCTCGAAGCCGCTGCCGTCGCGCAGCGGCTTTTTTTATGTGCCGCGCGCCGCGCGCGGCCATCTGTCTTGCGTGTGACATCATGGCGAAAAACCAGCCCCATCCGAGCGACCCCGCGAAGCGGCAAGCCGCCGCCCGCCCCGCGAAACCCGCCCCTGTCGAGCCTGCCACGCCCGCCCCCGCCGCGCTGCGCGGCCAGGGCCTCGCCGGCCTCGGCGCACTGCGCACGACGCTCAAGGGCGAAGCCGAGCGCCGCGAGCGCCAGCGCACCGAAACCGCGAAGGCCGCGCGCCAGACCGAAGCCGACGCGAACCTGTTCCGCGCCGGGATCGGCGCGGTCAAGCCGCTCGACGCGCCGCCGCGCGCGGCAGCCGGCCGCGCGCAGCCCGCGCCGGTGCCCCAGCAGACGCAGCGCGACGAAGAGGCCGTGCTCGGCGAGACGCTGTCCGACGAGTTCGATCCGGAGACGCTGCTCGACAGCGACGAGGCGCTCTACTACCACCGCCCCGGCGTGAGCGGCGACGTGGTGCGCAAGCTGAGGAGCGGCGCGTGGATCGTGCAGGCGCAGCTCGACCTGCACGGGATGCGGCGCGACGAGGCGCGCGACGCGCTCGCCGCGTTCATCCGGGAATCCGGCAAGAAGGGCCTGCGCTGCCTGCGCGTGATCCACGGCAAGGGGCTCGGCTCGATCGGCAAGGAGCCGGTGCTGAAGGGCAAGGTGCGCGCGTGGCTCGTGCAGAAGGAAGAAGTGATCGCGTTCTGCGAGGCGCGCAGCCACGACGGCGGCGCAGGCGCCGTGCTGGTGCTGCTGCAGCCGTCGGCCGTGCCCGGCGATCGGGGGCCGCGTGCCGCATCCTAGGCTGACACTCGCGATCGCCGTGCTCGAGGCGATCGCGACGCTCGCGTTCGCGATTTCCGGTTTCGTCGAGGCGCGCAAGAACCGGCTCGACTCGGTCGGCACGTTCGTCGTCGCGCTTGCGACCGCGTTCGGCGGCGGCACGCTGCGCGACATCCTGCTGGAGCGCCGCCCGTTCTACTGGGTGGTGCACGACGGCTACGTGATGGTGATCTTCGCGCTGTCGCTGTTCGCGCCGGTCGTGCTGCGGATGGTGTCGCGGCTGTCGGCCGAGCGGATGCTGCTGGTCGCCGACGCGGTCGGGCTCGGCATCTTCAGCATCTCGGGCACGTCGATCGCGCTCGACGCGGAAATGCCGCCGTTCATCGCGGTGATGATGGGCGTGATCACCGGTGTCGTCGGCGGGATCATCCGCGACGTGCTGTGCAACGACATCCCGCTGATCCTGCGCGATTCGCGACCGTACGCGACCTGCGCGTTCGTCGGCTGCTGGTTCTATCTGCTGCTGGCCTGGCTGCAGTTCGATTCCGTCTACAGCGTGCTGCTTGCCACCGGCTTCATCCTCGTCGCCCGGCTCGTCACGTACAAGTTCGACGTCCGGCTGCCGCATTGAGCGCCGGGGCGCGCGTCGAGCGCCCCGCCGGACGTCTGCCGCCTGCGCGGCTTCGGGCTAGCCGTGGAACCTGAACCGGGAGATGGCGGCTTTCAGGTCTTCGGCCTGCGTCTCCAGGGAATGCGCGGCCGCGGCCGCTTCCTCGACCAATGCCGCGTTCTGCTGCGTCACGTCGTCCATTTGCGCGACGGCCTGGTTGACCTCGCCGATGCCCCGGCTCTGCTCGCGCGACGACGTGGCGATTTCGCTCATGAGATCCGTCACGCGCCGCACCTCGTGCTGGATCCTGTCCATCGCGTCGCCCGCTTCCTTCGCATAGTCCGCGCCGACGCGCACCCGCTCGACGGAATCCTCGATCAGCGCCTTGATCTCTTTCGACGCCACCGACGAGCGTTGCGCCAGCGAACGCACCTCGGACGCCACCACCGCGAAGCCGCGGCCGTGCTCGCTCGCGCGCGCCGCCTCGACCGCGGCGTTCAACGCGAGGATATTGGTCTGGAACGCGATGCCCTCGATCACGCCGACGATATCGGCAATCTTGCCCGAGCTGGCATTGATGCCGTCCATCGTCTCCACGACGCGTGAAACCACCTCGCCGCCATGCGAGGCGACATTCACCGCCTGCGTCACGAGCTGGTTCGCCTCGTTCGCGTTGTCCGCGCTGCGGGACACCGTCGACGTCAGCTCCTCCATGCTGGCCGCCGTTTCCTCGAGCGACGCGGCCTGCTGCTCGGTGCGCTGCGACAGATCCTCGTTGCCCGCCGCGATCTGGTGGGTGGCGGTCGCGATCGAATCGGCCGAGATCTTGATCGTGCCGATCGTCTGCGTGAGCTGGGTCTGCATGCACTTCATCGAGTACAGCAGGCTCGTGCGGTCATCCGGCGCGAGCCGGATGTCCGCCGTCAGATCGTTGCCGGCGATCCGGTTCGCGATGTCGGCGGCATAGGACGGCTCGCCGCCAAGCGAGCGGAGGATGCCGCGATTGAGCATCACCACCACCGCCGACAACGCGCCGGCCGCCACCAGCAGGATCGCGAGGCTGCGATACAGCGTCGCGTGAAACGCCGCGTCGATGTCGTCGACATACACGCCCGTCATCAGCGTCCATCCCCACGGCTGGTAGCCGACATCATAGGAGATCTTCGGGGACGGCTTGCTCGCGCCCGGCCGGGGAAACGCATACGTGGTGAACCCCTTGCCCTCGCGCTGCACGATCGCGAGCGCGTCCTTGAAAATCGCCGCTGCGGCGGGGTCCTTGAACTGCACGATCTCGTTGCCGTTCAAGTCCGGCTTGGTCGGATGCATCAGGATCCTTTGCGCGTCGAGCAGCACGAAATAGCCGTCCTCGCCATAGCGGATCGAGCGAATCCGGTCGATCGCCCGCTTTTTCGCCTCCGCCTCCGGCAGCGTGCCGGCCGCCACCTCGTCGCCATAGGTCTTGACCATGCCGAGGGCGATCTCCGACGCGTGAACCAGATCCAGCTTGCGCTCGTCCAGCTGGGCCTGCCTCATCTGCCACGCGTCGTAGACTGCGAGTCCGACGAGGCACACGAGACTCATGACGAGCGGCAACCAGAGCTTTTGTACAAACGACAGTTTCATTGCACTTCCAGAATTTCAGCAAACGGGCGCGAGCCGCCGGCAACGCGCCATCATGGGCAAACGGCAAACAACGGAGGAGATCGGCGCACGCGGCGGCATCGCCAGCGCACGGGGCATGCGCCGCGGCCGCCCCCTGCGCCGATCAGCGCGTCCGGTCAGAACGTGCTCCAGCCGTCGTCGTCCTCATTCGCGCTGGCAGTCTGCGCCGCAGGCGCTGCGGCAGGCGCGGACGCAGGCGCCGGTGCAGCGGCGACCCGGCGGACGGCAGCCGGCTTTTTCGGGGCGGCGGGGCGAAGCGCATCCGCCGAACCGGCGACAGCCGCGGGCCGCGCGCCGGCGCTGCCCCCCTGATGCAGCTTGAATACCGACACCGCGCGCACCAGATCCTGCGCCTGCGACTTGAGGCTCGCCGCGGCGGCCGACATCTCCTCGACCAGCGCCGCATTCTGTTGCGTCGCCTCGTCCATCTGGGTCATTGCGGTCCCGACCTGCGACACGCCCGCGCTCTGCTCGACGCTCGCCGCGCTGATCTCGCCCATGATGTCGGTGACGCGCCGGATGCTGCCGACCACCTCGGTCATCGTCGCGCCGGCCTGGTCGACCAGCGCCGTGCCGTCCTCCACGCGCGCGACGCTGGCGGTGATCAGGTTGCGGATCTCCTTGGCCGCTTCGCCGCTGCGGCTCGCGAGACTGCGGACCTCGCCCGCCACCACCGCGAAGCCGCGCCCCTGCTCGCCCGCTCTCGCCGCCTCGACCGCCGCGTTCAGCGCGAGGATGTTCGTCTGGAACGCGATGCCGTCGATCACGCCGATGATTTCCGCGATCTTCTTGCCGGATTCGTTGATGCCCTGCATCGTGTCGACCACCTGCGCGACGACGTCGCCGCCCTTGACCGCGACCGTGGACGCGGTCTGTGCGAGCTGGTTGGCCTGGCGCGCATTGTCGGCGTTGTGCTTGACGGTCGAGCCGAGCTCCTCCATCGATGCGGCCGTTTCCTCCAGCGCGCTGGCCTGGCTTTCGGTTCGCGCGCTCAGGTCGACATTCCCCTGGGCGATCTGCGCGCTCGCCGACGCGACGGCCTCGGCGCCACGATGCACGGTCGAGACCACCTTGCGCAGCGCGTCCTGCATGTTCGACAGCGAACGCAGCAACTGCGCCGCCTCGTCGCGTCCTTCGATGCGAATCTCGTGCGTCAGGTCGCCCTGCGCGATGTCGTCGGCGGTTTCGATGGCCACGTTCAGCGAGCGCGACACGCCGCGAATCAACGCGAGCCCGAACAGAATCGCCGCGCCCACGCCCAGCACCACCGCGACGATCGCGGAGTTGCGGATCAAGTGGTAGCGGTCGACCGCCGTCACGTACTCGTCGCGCGCGACGTCGAGCTGAAGGCTCACCAGCGCCTCGATGTCGCCGCGCACCGGCCCGTAAAGATCGCGCAACGCGCCGGCCTGCAACTGCCGCGCCGCGTCGAGATTGCCCGCGCGCATCGCGGCGACGATCGGAACGACGGCGTCCCGCTCGAATTTCGCGCGGTCATCCGCGAACCGCTTCGCCAGCTCCGACTCGTTCGGCGTCAGATAGGTCGCCATGTAGGCGGCCCAGACCTTGTTGAGTTCCGCGACGTTGCCGTCCACCGAATCGATGCCCGCCTTCGCATCAGCCGGATTCTGGGCGACGAGCGCCTCCGCGATGACGAGGCGGTTGCGCGACATCAGCCGCTGGACCTGGCCGATCTGCCCGAGGCTCACGGTGCGGTCTTCATACACGGTTTTCAGCGAGTCGTTGGCGCTGCTGATGCCGTAGATGCCGAGCACGGCGCCCACGATCAGCATCACCGAAAGAGCGCCGACAAGCACCATCAGGCGGGTGGAAATCTTGAAATTGCTGAAGAAACTCACGCTTGCTTTCCCACTTCGATAAACGACATCGCCAGGTGGCGTCATCGCGTTGTAAATTCCGGACACTCCCGTCTCTCGACGGGAAGTCGCCTCGCGCCGGCGGCCTGCGCCGCCCGGCGCGACGTCGAACGCGGCGGGCAACGACCGGGACTTGCGCTCTGCCATTCATCTGCGTGCATGGATCGATCTCGCCGCATCGGGGTGCGCGGAGAGGCTTCTTTCTCGACCACTCGGGTCTTCCCCAGCTTTCCTGTCGCACATAACGGCATGCGCGTTCGAAGCTTTAGGGCTGTGTCGAGCGCCGCCGCCAATATTCGACGCCGCAGCTTCGATTTGTCTGCGAACGCGTCGGAGGATAGGGGTTAACCTCAATCACTAAGGTTGCGCCATCAATCAACATCGGGTTGCGCCCGATGCGCGTCACCGATGTCCGGTATCAGGCCGCGCATCGCGCGCACCCGCTCGGCGGGCATGCTTTGCTCTGCCGACCACGCTGCGTTTTTCTTTGCCCGACGGCTCCCGCTTTCGACAAATTGTAGTTAAACTACAATTATTCATCGAAAATAATTACATCGTACTACGGATCGTTGACCAGCCCAGATTCCCAGCCCACTCAACCGGCGGAGACTCATGCATACCGATTCCAGCTTTACCTTCGTCCTCTTCGGCGGCACCGGCGACCTGTCGATGCGCAAGATCCTCCCCGCGCTGTTCGAAGCGCACAGCGCGAACATGCTGGCGGAAAGCGGCCGGATCGTCGCCGTCGCGCGCCATGCGGCGGACCGCGCCGGCTATCTCGAGTGGGTCGAGGAGCATGTGAAGCCGCACGCGGAGAAAACGTCGAACGGCGCGTTCGACGAAACGGCGTGGAAAGGCTTCCTCGATCGCATCGTCTACGTGAGGCTCGACCTCGGGCGCGCGGAGGACTACGCGGTGCTGCGCGACACGGTCGCCGGACTGTCCGGCATCCGCGTGTTCTATCTCGCGACCGGCCCGTCGCTGTTCGTGCCGATCTGCAAGGCGCTCGCGTCGGTCGGGCTGAACCAGGGCGCGCGCATCGTGCTCGAGAAGCCGCTCGGCTACGACCTGCGCTCGTCGAACGCGATCAACGACGCGGTCGGCGAGATCTTCGCGGAAGACCAGATCTACCGGATCGACCACTATCTCGGCAAGGAGCCGGTGCAGAACCTGCTCGCGCTGCGCTTCGGCAACGCGCTGTTCGAGCCGCTGTGGCGCCGCGAGTGGGTCGAGAGCATCCAGATCACGATCGCCGAGGAGCTCGGCGTGGAGGCGCGCGGCAACTTCTACGACAATACCGGCGCGCTGCGCGACATGGTGCAGAACCACCTGCTGCAGTTGCTGTCGATCGTCGCGATGGAGCCGCCGCATTCGATGGACGCCGATTCGGTGCGCGACGAGAAGCTGCGCGTGCTGCGCGCGCTCAAGCCGGTCGATCCGCGCGACATCGGCAAGATCGCGGTGCGCGGCCAGTATCACGCGGGGGTGATCAAGGGCGCACAGGTGCCGGCCTATGCGACCGAGCCGGGCGTGAAGGCGGACAGTCAGACCGAAACCTTCGTCGCGCTGAAGGTCGAGATCGACAACTGGCGCTGGGCGGGCGTGCCGTTCTTCCTGCGCACCGGCAAGCGGCTCGCCGACCGCGTCGCCGAGATCGTCGTCAACTTCCGCGCGGTGCCGCACTCGGCGCTCGGCCCCACCGCGTTGCGTCCGGGCGCGAACCGCCTCGTGATCCGCCTGCAGCCGAACGAGTCGATCCGCCTCTATTGCCTCGCGAAGCAGCCCGGCGAGGGGATGAATCTCGCGAGCGTCCACCTCGATCTGGCGTTCGACCAGTTCTTCAAGGAAGGCCGGATGGAGGCGTATCAGCGCCTGCTGCTCGACGTGATCAACGGCCGCCTCGCGCTGTTCGTGCGCCGCGACGAGCAGGAAGCCGCGTGGCGCTGGGTCGAGCCGGTCCTCAACGAATGGGCGAACTCGCTGAAGCCGCCGAAGCCGTACGCGGCCGGCACCTGGGGGCCGGCCGCGGCCAGCGCGATGCTCGCGCAGCACGGCACCTGCTGGCTCGAGGAAGAGAACTGACCGGGCGCCGCGCGGCGATCGCCACGATTTCAACAGACAACCGCAGTCCGGAGGAGACGTGATCGAGCTTCACGCTTTCGATACCCCTGAAGCGCAACGCGACGCGCTCGCGCAGGCGGTCGGCGACGCGCTGCGCGCGGCGCTCGCCCGCCCTGCGCGGCCGACCCTCGCGGTATCCGGCGGCACCAGCCCGCGCCCGTTCCTGCAGACGCTGTCCGGCGCGGCTCTCGACTGGGCGCGCATCGACGTCACGCTGGTCGACGACCGCTGGGTGCCGGAAACCGATGCCGCGAGCAACGCGCGCCTCGTGCGCGACACGCTGCTGCAGCGCGCCGCCGCCGCCGCTCGTTTCCTGCCGCTCGTCGACACGGCCGCACCGCTCGACGCGCACGTCGCCGCGCTCAACGCGAACGCCGCGCACCGGCTGCCCGATGTCGCGGTGCTCGGCATGGGCGAAGACGGGCACACCGCGTCGCTCTTCGCGGATGCGCCCGAATGGGCGCACGCGACCACGACGACCGCGCGCTTCGTCGCGGTCCATCCCGGCGCGGCGCCGCATCCGCGCGTGAGCCTGTCGCTCGATGCGCTGACGCATGTCGGCCGGCTGTTCCTGCTGATCGCGGGCAGCCGCAAACGCGCGGTGCTCGACGCCGCTGCGTCGGCACCGCAACAGAACGCCATTTCGAAACTGGCCAACGACAAGGGGACGACACTCGATGTCTACTGGTGCGCCAATTAAAACCGCCGCGAACCCACATGCCGACGGCCCGCGCCTGCTCGCGGACATCGGCGGAACCAACGCGCGCTTCGCGCTGGAAACCGGGCCGGGCGAAATCACGCAGATTCGCGTCTACCCGGCCGCCGACCACCCGACGCTCGCCGACGCGGTCCGCAAGTACATGAAGGACGTGAAGATCGGCCGCGTCGATCACGCGGCGATCGCGATCGCGAACCCGGTCGACGGCGACCAGGTCAGCATGACCAATCACAACTGGCAGTTTTCGATCGAGGCGACGCGCCGCGCGCTCGGCTTCGACACGCTGCTGGTCGTCAACGATTTCACCGCGCTCGCGATGGCGCTGCCCGGCCTCGCCGACACGCAGCGCGTGCAGATCGGCGGCGGCACGCGCCGCCAGAACAGCGTGATCGGCCTGCTCGGCCCGGGCACCGGCCTCGGCGTGTCCGGGCTGATCCCGGCCGACGACCGCTGGATCGCGCTCGGCAGCGAGGGCGGCCACGCGTCGTTCGCGCCGCAGGACGCGCGCGAGGATCTCGTGCTGCACTACGCGCGCGAGCAATTTCCCCACGTGTCGTTCGAGCGGATCTGCTCGGGGCCGGGCATCGCGCTGATCTACCGCGCGCTCGCCGCCCGCGACGGCAAGCACGTACCGGCCGGCGTCGACGCGCCGCACGTCGTCGCGCAGGCGCAGGCGGGCGATGCGCTCGCGCTCGAAACCGTCGAATGCTTCTGCGGCATTCTCGGTTCGTTCGCCGGCAGCATCGCGCTGACGCTCGGTGCGCTCGGCGGCGTCTATATCGGCGGCGGCGTCGCGCTGAAGCTCGGCGAGCTGTTTACGCGCTCGTCGTTTCGCGAGCGCTTCGAGGCGAAGGGCCGCTTCGCGCACTATCTCGCGAACGTGCCGACCTACCTGATCACCGCCGACTACCCGGCCTTCCTCGGCGTGTCGGCGATCCTCGCCGAGCAGCTGTCGAACCGCACGGGTGGCGCGTCGTCGGCCGTCTTCGAGCGGATCCGCCAGATGCGCGACGCGCTCACGCCGGCCGAGCGCCGCGTCGCCGACCTCGCGCTCGATCATCCTCGCTCGATCATCAACGACCCGATCGTCGACATCGCGCGCAAGGCCGACGTGAGCCAGCCGACGGTGATCCGCTTCTGCCGCTCGCTCGGCTGCCAGGGGCTGTCCGACTTCAAGCTGAAGCTCGCGACCGGCCTGACCGGCACGATTCCGATGAGCCACAGCCAGGTGCATCTCGGCGACGCCGCGACCGACTTCGGCGCGAAGGTGCTCGACAACACCGTGTCGGCGATCCTGCAACTGCGCGAGCACCTGAACTTCGACCATGTCGAGCAGGCGATCGACGTGCTCGGCAGCGCGCGGCGCGTCGAGTTCTACGGGCTCGGCAATTCGAACATCGTCGCGCAGGACGCACACTACAAGTTCTTCCGCTTCGGCGTGCCGACGATCGCATACGGCGACCTGTACATGCAGGCCGCGTCGGCCGCGCTGCTCGGCCAAGGCGACGTGATCGTCGCGGTGTCGAAATCGGGGCGCGCGCCCGAGCTGTTGCGCGTGCTCGACGTCGCGATGGAGGCAGGCGCGAAGGTGATCGCGATCACGTCGAGCAACACCCCGCTCGCGAAGCGCGCGACGGTGGCGCTCGAAACGGATCATATCGAGATGCGCGAGTCGCAGCTGTCGATGATCTCGCGCATTCTGCATTTGCTGATGATCGACATCCTCGCGGTGGGCGTCGCGATCCGCCGCGCGTCGCCGAACGCCGAGCTGACCGGGGCCGTCGCGCAGGCGAAGGCGCGCGCGCGCGACGACGAGACCGCCGACGTGCTCGACTGGCTGAGCCACGGCGCGTCTCCGGCCGTGCGCGACTGACGGCCGCGCACGGCAGCTCCACAACAAAAAACGCCACCGGGAGGCCATACGGCGCCGGTGGCGTTTCGATCGGCGACGGTGCGCCGGCGGCTCAGCCGCCGCTTTTCACGGGATGGCCGTGCCAGCGCAGCACCAGCACCCGCCCGACGAAGCACAGCGCGCCGGTCGTGCCGATCGTGACGCCCATGCCGAACGGCGTGCCGTTGGCGAGCGCGCCGATCGCGACGCTCGCCACCGCGCCGAGCGCGAGCTGCATCGCGCCGAACAGCGCCGCCGACGCGCCCGCGTTGTGCGGGTAGCGGTGCATCAGGTCGGTCGTGCAGTTCGCGGACAGGATGCCGACCACGCCGACGACGAAGAACAGCGACGCGACGATCGACCAGAGGCCGCCCCACCCCGAGATCGCGAACAGCGCGACCGCGAGCGACGCCACGCAGCTGACAAGCGACGCGGCGGAAATGATCCGCAGCGAGCCAAGCCGGCCGACGAGGCGCGTGTTCATGAAATTCCCGATCATGATGCCGACGACGTTCAGCCCGAACAGCAGCCCGTAGTGCTGCGGCGACACGTGGAAATACCGGATGTAGACGAACGGCGTCGCGGTGATGTACGCGAACATCGACGCGAACGCCATCCCGCCGCACAGCATGTGGCCCCACGCGACAGGATCGGACAGGATGCGCCCGTACGACGCGAACGAGCTCAGCACCGCCGCGCTCTTGCGCTTCTCCTTCGGCCAGGTTTCCGGCACGCGCAGGAACGCGGCCGCGCCGCAGAATGCGCCGAACAGTGCGAGCACGACGAACACGCCGCGCCAGCCGGAGAAGCGCAGCACCTGCCCGCCGAACAGCGGAGCGAGCAGCGGCCCGACGGCGGTGACGATCGCGACCATCGACAGCACCTTCGCCGCGTCGCTCGGCTCATGCGCGTCGCGCGCGATCGCCCGCGCGAGCACCGACGCCGCGCCGGCGCCGAGCGCCTGCATGAAGCGCACGAGGATCAGCATGTCGATCGACGTCGACACGAAGCAGCCGATGCTCGCGAGCGTAAACAGCGCGATGCCGCCGAGCAGCACCGGCCGCCGCCCGTAGGTATCCGACATCGGGCCGTAGAGCAGCATGCCGACCGAGAAGCCGGCCATGAAGCTCGTCAGCGTGCGCTGCGCGGCGGCGGAATCGACGGAGAAGCCGTCCGCGATCGCGGGCAGGCTGGGCAGGTACATGTCGGTCGCGATCGGACCGCAGGCGGCAAGCGCACCGAGCAACAGGATCAGCCGGACATCGGGCCGGCGTCTGACGACGTGAGACATGGGAATCCGATTGGAGGCCGGCACGCACGGGGCGCGCGAGGCGGTGACGACGGGGAAACGAACGGCCGAAACCGCGGCCGCGAACCGGTGATTGTACGCGAGCCTCTGGAGCGTCCGCTTACTTTGCCTCAGGACGGGGTGATGATCGGGTAAGCTCGCGGCATTGCCACGATCCACCGCCTGCCTCCTCGACATGACCGCCTTCCTGCTGATCTGGAGCCCCAAGAAATGGCCGTGGCCCGAGTTGCCCGACGTGGCCGCCCGCGTGAAAGCAGGCGAAGCCGTGACCGACGCGTGGGGCTGCGGCTTCGCGCGCGGCATCCTGCCGGGCGACCGCGTGTTCCTGCACCGCGTCGCGCAGGCGCCGAAAGGCGTGTTCGGCTCCGGCTACGTGACGCGCGCGCCATATGAAGTCCCCGATCCCGCGATGAAGCGCGGCTACCGCCTCTGCATCGATTTCGTCTATGACTGGCTCGTCGATGCGCACGAGCAGGTGGTGATCCCGCGCGACGCATTGCGCGCGCATCCGTTTTCCGTGCAGACCTGGGACGCGCAGACGTCCGGCACGTCGATCAAGCCGATGGTCGAAGGCCCGCTCGAAAAACGCTGGGCCGAGCTGACCGGCAAGCGCAAGCCGCCGCCGATCCCGCCCCCGACGCGCTGAACGGTCGCAAGCCCGCGGCGGGCTTGCGGCGCGCGTCTCCGGTACAATCAGACGATCGCTTCCCCCGGGCACCGCGGCCCGCGCATCGTCAGGCCCGCGCCCTTCTCACGCAGGTTTCGTCCATGTCCAACAATCAGATCCTCTTCGAACGCGCCCAGAAAACCATTCCGGGCGGGGTCAACTCGCCGGTGCGCGCCTTCCGCTCGGTCGGCGGCACGCCGCGCTTCGTCGCGCGCGCGCAAGGCCCGTACTTCTGGGATGCCGACGGCAAGCAGTACATCGACTACATCGGCTCGTGGGGCCCGATGATCGTCGGCCACGTCCATCCGGAAGTGCTCGAAGCGGTTCAGCGCGTGCTGGCCGACGGCTTCTCGTTCGGCGCACCGACCGAGGCGGAGATCGAGATCGCCGAGGAAATCTGCAAGCTCGTGCCGTCGATCGAACAGGTGCGGATGGTGTCGAGCGGCACCGAGGCGACGATGAGCGCGCTGCGTCTCGCGCGCGGTTTCACCGGCCGCAGCCGCATCGTCAAGTTCGAGGGCTGCTACCACGGCCACGCGGACAGCCTGCTCGTGAAGGCCGGCTCCGGCCTGCTGACGTTCGGCAACCCGACGTCCGCCGGCGTGCCCGCCGACATCGCGAAGCACACCACCGTGCTCGAGTACAACAACGTCGCCGCGCTCGAGGAAGCGTTCGGCGCGTTCGGCGACGAGATCGCCGCGGTGATCATCGAGCCGGTCGCCGGCAACATGAACCTGGTGCGCGGCACGCCCGAGTTCCACAACGCGCTGCGCGCACTGTGCACGAAGCACGGCGCGGTGCTGATCTTCGACGAGGTGATGTGCGGCTTCCGCGTCGCGCTCGGCGGCGCGCAGGCGCATTACGGCATCACGCCCGACCTGACCTGCCTCGGCAAGGTGATCGGCGGCGGCATGCCGGCCGCCGCGTTCGGCGGCCGCCGGGACATCATGGCGCATCTCGCGCCGCTCGGCGGCGTCTATCAGGCCGGCACGCTGTCCGGCAACCCGATCGCGGTCGCCGCGGGCCTCAAGACGCTGCAGCTGATCCAGGCGCCCGGCTTCTACGACGCGCTGACCGCGCAGACGAAGCGTCTCGCCGACGGCCTCGCCGCCGAGGCGCGTGCGGCCGGCGTGACGTTCTCGGCCGACTCGATCGGCGCGATGTTCGGCCTGTACTTCGCCGAGCGCGTGCCGACGAGCTTCGCCGAGGTCACGCAGAGCAATGTCGAGCGCTTCAACCGCTTCTTCCACCTGATGCTCGACGAAGGCGTCTACTTCGCGCCGTCCGCGTACGAAGCCGGCTTCGTGTCGAGCGTGCACGACGACGCCGTGATCGACGCGACGCTGGCCGCCGCGCGGCGCGCGTTCGCCGCGCTCGCCGCCTGAGCGGGGCTGCGCGGATGTTCTCGGAGACCGATTTCGCCCACATGCAGCGCGCACTCGTACTGGCCGCGCGCGGCATGTATACGACCACGCCGAACCCGCGTGTCGGCTGCGTGATCGTCAAGGATGACGAAGTGATCGGCGAAGGCTTCACGCAGCCCGCCGGGCAGGACCACGCCGAAGTGCAGGCGCTCAAGGACGCGCGCGCGCACGGCCATGACGTCGCCGGCTCGACCGTCTACGTGACGCTCGAGCCGTGCAGCCACTTCGGCCGCACGCCGCCGTGCGCGAACGCGCTGATCGACGCGCGCGTCGCGAAGGTCGTGTCGGCGATGGAAGATCCGAATCCTGCAGTGTCGGGCCGCGGGCTCGGCATGCTGCGCGATGCCGGCATCGACGTGCGCTGCGGGCTGCTCGCGCACGAGGCCGGCGAACTGAACATCGGTTTCGTGTCGCGGATGACGCGCGGCCGGCCGTGGGTGCGGATGAAGACCGCCGCGTCGCTTGACGGCCGCACCGCGCTGCCGTCCGGCGAGAGCCAGTGGATCACCGGCGAGGCCGCGCGCGCCGACGGCCACGCGTGGCGCGCGCGCGCGTGTGCGATCCTGACCGGCATCGGCACCGTGCGCGAGGACGACCCGCAACTGACCGTGCGCGGCATCGACACGCCGCGCCAGCCGCAGCGCGTGCTGATCGACAGCCGGCTCGAGCTGCCGCTCGACGCGCGGCTGCTCGAAGGCGCACCGCTGCTGATTTTCTGCGGACGGCTCGACGCCGCCGGCGAATCGCGCGCGGCGGCGCTCGCGGCGCGCGGCGCCGAGATCGTGCCGCTGCCGAACGCGCACGGCAAGGTCGACCTGCCGGCGATGCTCGCGGCGCTCGGCACGCGCGGCATCAACGAGCTGCACGTGGAAGCGGGCCACAAGCTGAACGGCTCGCTGCTGCGCGAAGGCTGCGTCGACGAATTGCTGGTCTATCTGGCGCCGAGCCTGCTCGGCGCCGACGCGGCCGGGATGTTCGATCTCGCCGCCCCGGCGAGCCTCGACGCGCGCGCGCGGCTCACGTTTCACAGCTTCGAGCGGATCGGCGACGATCTGCGGATCCTGGCGCGCTTCGCGCCGCCCACCGCCACTCATTGAACGGAATCGTCACGATGTTTACCGGAATTGTCGCGGCCGTCGGCCGCATTGAATCGATCAAGCCGCTCGGCGCGTCGCCGGACGCGGGCGTGCGCCTCACCGTGCAGGCGGGCGACCTCGATCTCGCCGACGTCGCGCTCGGCGACAGCATCGCCATTCAGGGCGCGTGCGTGACGGTGATCGAGAAGACCGCCGGCACGTTCGACGTCGAGGTGTCGCGCGAAAGCCTGAACCACACCGTCGGCCTCGCCGAGCCGGGCGAAGTCAATCTTGAGAAAGCGCTGCGCGCGCACGACCGGCTGGGGGGCCATCTGGTGTCCGGTCACGTCGACGGGCTCGGCACGGTGTCGCATTTCGCGCCGGTCGGCGAGTCGCAAGAGCTGCGCATCGTCGCGCCGCAGGAGCTGGGCCGCTATCTTGCTTACAAGGGCTCGATCACGGTCAACGGCGTTAGCCTGACCGTCAACTCGATCGCCGACCGCGACAACGGCTGCGAATTCTCGATCAACCTGATTCCGCATACGGTCGAGGTGACGACGCTGCGTCATCTGAAGCCGGGGGCGCCGGTCAATCTGGAGGTCGATTTGATTGCGCGGTATGTGGAGCGCATGCTGTCGACGACGACCCCGGCGGCGCGCTAATAGCCGCTGCGGCCACCCTTCCTGCGCAATGGTGGGTCGCTCGAGATCATGCGACCGCCCACCCGTGGCTCGTCAGCTTATGGAGAAATCATGTACGCCCATTGTGCTAACATGACGTACATCTGAAGGAGAGTTTCCATGAGCACCGCTACCCGTTCCGCTCGCCTGGGTTTGAGGGCCACACCACAACAGGAAGCGGTGCTGCGCCGCGCCGCCGAGATCGCGCACAAATCCATGACCGATTTCATTCTCGACAGTGCCTGCCAGGCTGCCGAACGAACCCTGCTTGACCAGCGTTTGTTCCTCGTGACCGAAAGCCAATCGCAAGCGCTGCTTGACATGCTGGATCGGCCGGCTCAAGACAATGCGGGCTTGACGGAGTTGTTCTCCCGAACGGCGCCTTGGGAAAACTGATGCCGCTGTCCCCACCGCATGCACTCGGTGCAAACCATGTACTGGAAGACTTCGATTGCGGCAAGCCCGGCCTGAATGACTGGCTCCTGCGCCACGCGCGCCAGGCTCAAGCGAGCGGTTCGGCCAAGACCTTCGTCGTCACCGATGGTCAGCGTCTGGCAGGGTACTACAGCCTGGCTGTAGGGCAGATCGACACCTTGGAGGCGCCTGACCGCGTACGCAAAGGGATGGGAGCCTATCCAATTCCTGTTGTCATCCTGGCTCGGCTGGCGGTAGCAATGCAGGACCATGGACGTGGCATCGGGATGGGTATGCTGCAAGACGCAATCCGGCGTACCGTCGCCATCTCCGAACAAGCCGGCGTTCGTGCGCTGCTGACACACCCGATCGATGAGGATGCAAAGCGCTTCTATCTGCGTTTCGGGTTCGAAGCTTCACCGGTGCAAGAACAGCAATTGCTTCTGTTGCTCAAGGACGCGCGTCGATTGCTCATGCCTGCTGTATCAGGCCAATAAAAGTAGAAATTGTCTCGTCGTTTATTGACGTCCCACTTACGGCCCGCGTGACATGAATCACGTCGCGCACGATGTCTCCGCTGTGGCCTGTGGTCGTGGCCGCCCGCGTCATCGCTTCACGGTCTCAGCCATCCAGCACTAGCCGCAACACGCTCGTTGCGCAACGTGCCCCAAATCCTCCGACAGCCATAAGCCGGCCTGACGCCGATCCTCATCCACGGCGGTGCTTCAGGCGGCCGCTCCACTGGCGGCTTCCGCGGCGCGTTCGATCGCACGCTGGAACGCCTGTTCGTCGCAATAAACGTCTACAAAATCCCCCCAGCCATCGTTGCCCGAGCCATCCGTGCTTACCCTAGCACCGGCACCCGAAAGCGCACTTCACATTGTGAAATCCATCTCGAATTTCCACAGCGTCGGGTTTTCCGTCTTCTGAAAAACTGTTCTACATCGCAAAAGACGACACCTAACTCATTGAAAAATAAAGAACAAATAAGTCATATGTCTTATATAAGACATCGCCGCGACGCAGCAGAAAGTCCCTACAATGCAGTCATGCAGTTCGCTGCGACAGACGTAGCGGCCCAGTCAAGCATTTACTCAAACGCCCTTCACTCCTAGGAGATTCACATGGCCCAGTATCAGGACGACATCAAGGCAGTCGCTGGCTTGAAAGAGACGCACGGCAGCGCGTGGGATGCGATCAATCCCGAGTACGCCGCCCGCATGCGTGCCCAGAACAAGTTCAAGACGGGCCTGGACATCGCCAAGTACACCGCGAAGATCATGCGCGCCGACATGGCCGCCTACGATGCCGACCCGTCCAAGTACACCCAGTCGCTGGGTTGCTGGCACGGCTTCATCGGCCAGCAGAAGATGATCTCCATCAAGAAGCACTTCAACAGCACCGACCGCCGCTACCTGTACCTGTCGGGCTGGATGGTGGCCGCGCTGCGCTCCGAGTTCGGCCCGCTGCCGGACCAGTCGATGCACGAAAAAACCGCGGTCAGCTCGCTGATCCGTGAGCTGTACACCTTCCTGCGCCAGGCCGACGCCCGTGAACTGGGCGGCCTGTTCCGCCAGCTGGACGCTGCCGAAGGCGCTGCTGCCAAGGCCGCCATCCAGGAAAAAATCGACAACCACGTCACCCACGTCGTGCCTATCATCGCCGACATCGACGCGGGTTTCGGCAACGCCGAAGCAACCTACCTGCTGGCCAAGCAGTTCATCGAAGCGGGCGCGTGCTGTATCCAGATCGAAAACCAGGTGTCCGACGAGAAGCAGTGCGGCCACCAGGATGGCAAGGTCACCGTGCCGCACGAGGACTTCCTGGCCAAGATCCGCGCAGTCCGCTACGCGTTCCTGGAACTGGGCGTGGACGACGGTGTCATCGTGGCCCGTACCGACTCGCTGGGCGCCGGCCTGACCAAGCAGATCGCCGTGACCAACACGCCGGGCGACCTGGGCGACCAATACAACGCGTTCCTCGATTGCGACGAAATTTCGGCCGACGCGCTGGGCAACGGTGACGTGATCATCAAGCGCGACGGCAAGCTGCTGCGTCCGAAGCGCCTGCCGAGCAACCTGTTCCAGTTCCGCGCCGGCACGGGCGAAGCACGCTGCGTGCTCGATTGCATCACCTCGCTGCAAAACGGCGCCGACCTGCTGTGGATCGAAACCGAAAAACCGCATATCGCGCAGATCGGCGGCATGGTCAGCGAGATTCGCAAGGTCATCCCGAACGCGAAGCTGGTGTACAACAACAGCCCGTCGTTCAACTGGACGCTGAACTTCCGTCAGCAGGCGTATGACGCGATGAAGGCCGCAGGCAAGGATGTGTCGGCATACGACCGCGCCCAGCTGATGAGCGTGGAATACGACGAGTCCGAACTGGCGCTCGCCGCCGACGAAAAGATCCGCACGTTCCAGGCGGACGCGTCGCGCGAAGCAGGGATCTTCCACCACCTGATCACGCTGCCGACATACCACACCGCCGCGCTGTCGACCGACAACCTGGCCAAGGAATACTTCGGCGACCAGGGCATGCTGGGTTACGTGGCTGGCGTGCAGCGCAAGGAAATCCGTGAGGGCATCGCCTGCGTCAAGCACCAGAACATGTCCGGCTCGGACATCGGCGACGACCACAAGGAATACTTCAGCGGCGAAGCAGCCCTGAAGGCGGCGGGTAAAGACAACACGATGAACCAGTTCTGATACCCGTAGTACCCCAGGCAAAACGCCAACCCATACGGGTTGGCGTTTTTTTTAATCCGTCCCGCAGTCGGTGTCTGCGGCCCGGCCCGCACCTCAACACGCCACACGATCGCGGCCCGAGCGCTTCGCCCTGTACAACGCAGAATCGGCCAGGCCGTACGCGGTGTCGAAATCGGTGCCGGCAGCATTGGCGCTGACGCCGAAACTCGCGGTAATGCGCCGGTTCACCGGCGGAGCGAAAACATGGTTGCCGATCGTCGAGCGCATGCTCTCGGCCAACTGCAACGCATCGTCGAGATCGTATCCCGGCAGCACTACCGTGAACTCTTCGCCCCCGACACGGCCAATGACGCCTCGATCGCCCACCACTTGCTGCAAACAACCGACGATGCCGAGAATCACCGCGTCGCCGGCAGGATGACCGAAATCGTCGTTGACCTTCTTGAACTCGTCGATATCGAGCAGGATCATCACCGCGCGGTCGGCGCGCAATGCCTTGGTCGTTCGCTCGATTACCGCGCCGCGGTTGAACACGTCGGTCAATGCGTCGTGGCTTGCACGATATTGCAACTGCTGAGTGAGTGAGTGCATCAGGCGTTCGGCACGGTCGCTCCGTCCGATCAGCCGGCGCGTCTCGCGCATCAGGCGCTCGTAATGCCCGATGAGTTCGCCCAGCGCCAGACGGTATTCCTGCGCATCCGCGCCTTCAGCCGCACGAACTGCGCGCGCTTTTTCCAGCGCCTCGCTCTCGTTCCGGAACAGATCCAGAGCGTCCACCGAAGACGCATCCGAAGAGGAAGTCGACACCGCTATTCCCGTTCTCAGGCCACAATCGGACAGTCGTTGAACTTGATCCCCGTGAAATCGGTCTGCAATTCCTCGCCGAATTCAAGAATCGTTTCGTCTTCGTCGTCGCGGTACCAGTTCACCTGCACGCGGTTTCCGGATGCAGTCGCATGGTCCAGCGCATCGAATATGCTGAACAGCATCTTCGTGCTCGAGCTGTTGAAGTACGTCAGGGTCACGTCAACCGTGATCGCGGCATCCGCACAGCTCGCCAGATACGCGCGAAGCCGTTCGATCACGGGCGTGTAGAAAGCAGCCGCGTTCTCGGGGTAAGACTCGCCCTTGAGCGACAGCAGGTGACCGTCGAACCGGAAATCGATTTCCGGCGACGTAGCCGTGGCGGCAATGTAAAGGTTATCCATGGCTGGTGCGCGTAGCTTACTCAGATAATGGTCTTGAGGCAAAACAGCGTGGTTTCGGGGTCTTCGACGCGCGGATAGAATGCGAATTCGAGCGGGGCACTCGCGTCACGTGCCATCGTCAGGAACCCTAATCCCGCACCTTTGCTTTCGGGCGGCGTCTCGGCACGCAACGAGATCTTGTACTGCTGCTTGATTTCGTCGAGCGACATGCTGCGCAGCGGCTCGAGCTTTTCGCGCAAGTCGTTCACGGCGGCCGTCGCGACGGGGTTCACGCACATCATGAGGTGACGCTCACCTTCGTTGGTGATGCACACCGCGCCCTCGCGCAAGGCGCCCATGCTCTCACTGCCGTCGACGAGCGAATCCGACGAGTAGTGGACGATATTTTGCGACAACTCGATAAACGACGAAAACAACTTCCGCCGGGTGGACGCGCTGACGCCTGCAATCTCCAGCTGCAGTTTCACGACTTCACTCATCGCCGCGACGATGTTATGGGAGAAATAACCCTTGTGATAAAAAATCAGGTTGCGCCGCTGAGCCAGCTCAAAAAACGCGCTATCTTTGTCTAAGGGTTCGGATATATTCATGGACCACTCTAAACGCGAGCAAAAAACAGCGTGACGTCGTCGCGACGGGATTGCGTGCCCTGCCACTCGACCAGCGCTTGCCACAGGCTTTCGCAGATCGCAGATGGCGATTGCACACGTTGCCCGAGGATCAGATCGAGGGCCCTGCGCTTCCCGAAGGAGATCCTTCGCGGACCGCCGATCTGATCGATCAGACCGTCTGTCGAAATAAACAGCAGGCTGCCCCTCGGAGCCGCGATCGTATGCAGCGGCCACGCATGATCCGCGAGGCTGTCGACGTACCCCACGCCCATGCGCTCGCCCGCAATGCTTTCGACCTGGTCGGCATCGGGCCGCAGAATGTGCAGCGCGATGCGCGCGCCGGCAAAGTGCAGCTGCTGCCGACCCGCATCGAACCAGAAGAACGCCGCGTCCAGGCCGTCGTTGGACTGCGGCGACTCTCCCGCGCCATTGACCTGCCCCAACAGACCCTTGATGTTGCGATTGACCGCCGCGAGCAGTGCGGCGGGGTCGTGCGGGCCGAGCCGTTCGAGCGCCTGCGACAACGACGTCGACGCGAGCAGCGTCATGAAAGCGCCCGGCACGCCATGTCCGGTGCAGTCGGCCACGGCGCCGAACCATCCATCGGGAAACGATGTGAAGTGATAGAAGTCGCCGCCGACCACATCGCGCGGCTCCCAGACCAGTGCCGCGTCGGGCAGCGCGTTCGACAGGGTCTCGCGCGAAGCCCGCAGCGTGGCTTGCTGGATCACGCTGGCATATTCGATGCTTTGCATGATCTGGCGATTCTTCGCCGCCTGCATCTCGGCCACGGCACCCAGCAATTGCAGGCCGCTGCCGATGCCGGCGAATCGGCTGTCCCGCGTCACGATGAATCCATCCACCAGCGCTTTTTCGCCTACCTCGACCGTCTTGAAGATCAGCGCTTCGATGTTCATGTCGGCGTCGACGACGAGCGGCGCCTTGTCCATGAACGCGATGCAGCTCTTCTTGTCATAGAGCTCGCGGTGGAACGGCTTGCTCATTTCCGACAGGAAAATGTCGCGGTTGATCAGCCCGATCGGCCGATCGCCTTCCGTCACGGCCAGGCTGACCATATCGCGCCGCGAATAGAAAATCTCCATCACCAGCGAGTTGGTGTCCGCCGCGTCGACCGCCGGTACGTCTACGGACAAGTCACCCGCGCAACGCGGGCCTTCGGACAGGCCCGGACGACGAAACTGCGCAAGCGCTGGATGCATGGCGAGACGACTCGTTGGATAAACACGCCAAAACTAGCGGCTCTCCGTGTCATGCTCGTTAAATTCAAAATAAATGACGCGTGCCGGTTCGACACGACCAGAACGCGGTAGCGGGCGCCGTGGTACGCGAGTGCAACGGTCGAGGTCAGCACCCACGCATCGGCCCGCGCAGGATCGCGGCGCGACGCGTTGCCGACCGACGCCGCGCAGGCGGCGCCAGCGCGCGCGCCGCAGTGCCCGGCGCCCCTGCTACGACGCCGTCAACACGCCGACCAGCCGGTGCCGGGCCGCGCCGTATTCGGCGCTGCGCGGCCCGTGGCTCACCGCCGCATCGACGAGCGCACGCTGCATCGTCGCATCCACCGACTCGAACGGGAGAATCGCCGCGCCATCGCCGAACGTCCCCATGAACGAACCGGAATCGCGAACTGCCTGCACGTCGTGCCCGTCGCCGGCATCGCACGCGCTGTCTGCGGCCGGCCGCCCGCAAACCGGGGCCTCCCCCAGCAGCAGATGCAGATGCTCTTCCCACACCAGCAGGCGGGCCAGCTTCGCCAGTGCGCTCGCCGGACGACGGCGATCCGCCAACGTAAACCGGCCGTTCTTCTCCATCCACTCTGCGAGATCCACCGCGGGCATCGGACGCGCGACCGCATAGCCCTGCACGGCGTCGGCACCCAGAATCGCGATCGCCTCGAGCAGGTCTGTCGTCTCGACGCCCTCGACCACCACGGTCTTGCCAATCGAGTGGCCAAGACGGGACAGCTGATAGATGAACCGCAGCACGTTCGAGCGGTCTTCGTCGGCGAGCGCCACGATGCTCCGGTCGATCTTGAACGAGTCGAACGGCAGCATGCGCAGCCGGGTCAGGCTGCTGTGCCCGGAGCCGAGATCGTCTTCTGCGAGACTGATGTCGAGCGCCTTGAATTTCGCCAACGCCTTGGCGATGTCCACACCGGGCGGGGCCTCGTCCGTCTCCAGCACTTCCAGCGTGAGCTTGCGCGGCGGACAGCCATATTCGCGCAACGCCCGCTCCGTCGCGCTCAGGTAGCGGATGTCGCCGAGCGCGCTCGACGGCAGGTTGATCGAGACATTGAGGTCGAAGCCCTGCTGCAACCAGCGGTTTCGCTGACGCAACGCCTGCCCGAGACCGCGCACGTAGAGCTCGACGAAATCATCGGACGAAAGCGCAGAAAAAAATGCATCCGGCGCGAGGATCCGGTCTCCGTCCCGCAGGCGCGCCAATGCCTCGACGCGCGTCGCTTTCCCCGAGCCCAGTTCGAGCATCGGCTGGTAATGCATGACGAGCGCGTCCGACCTGAGCAGCGCCGCCAGGCGTTGCCGCATCCCGTACGGCATCGTGTGCGTGCGCCCCTGATGGCTCTCGATCCGCGTGAGGGCGAAAGCCAGCAGCGTCTGCAGCTGCATGACGAAGGTGGCCTGCTCGGGCGACGCATAGCCGCCCGGAAACGCGCTGTACAAGGTCAGGATCGCCGTGGGCGGGCCACCGGGCTGGCCCAGCGGAACCGCCGCGCTCGAGCGGATTCCCTCGCCTTGCGCGATCGCCCGCCAGGGCGCCATTCTCGGGTCGGTGGCGAAGTTCAGGCAGCGCTCCACCTTCCCGCTCTGCCACGCGCGGCCCGTCGGCCCCTGGCCCTGTACGCGATCGCCCGCCATGATGGGCGCCGACGCGGAGCGTTCCAGCTCGGACAGGTAACGCTGGATGCTCCCGCCCGAGGCGGCCTCGAAGCGGAACCGGTCCTCGTCGTCCGGCCGGCCGAACGAGCACCCGGCCACCTCCTCGTGCCGGCCGATCAGGTCGGCAGCTTCGGCGATCAGGTCCGTGTAGCTGTCCGCGCCCCACGCGAGCCGGGAAATGTCCAGCAACAACTGCTGACGCGCGTCCTGCAGTTGCTGGTAGGCCTCCATCTGCCAGGCCATGTCCCGGATCAGCCTGCGGGCCAGGACGGACAACGCTTCGCAGTGCTCCGCCATATCGACGTGATGGCACACCGCCGCGTGCAGGATGTCCTGGCAGTGAAGAAGATCCTCCCGCGCCAGCCCGATGATCGTGTGGATGCGCCCGACTTGCAGCGCGACCGCGCGATGCGCGGACTCGGTCAGTTCCGGATCCGCCAGCAGCAGCAGATTGCGGCGTTGTTGCGATTTGAGATGCTCGAGTTCCGGCCCGGACAACGTCTCGATCAGGAGCCGCGGCCCGGGCAGTTGCGACAGGGACCCATAGAACTCGTCGACGATGGCTGCGACCCGATGCTGCAATGCAGCCGTGATCGTGCCCAGCGCGGTGGCGGCAGCCGGGCCGTAGCGTTGCGCCGAATCGGCGCTCAACTCGAGATCGTCGTCGGTGACGACTGAGCGGCGTGACATGTATGGATCGCTTTCGGCGGGCGAACCCGCGGCAAGGTGAACAGGGGCTCGCCACGCAAAGGCCATGGCAAGCCGCACGCCGCAAACGCCGTGACGCGCCTTGGCGGCGACGCCCCGATTCATTGACGGTCGAACCCGGGCTTCGGCGAATCATGAAGCCCCAGATCTGATAACGAACGCAATCCCGCGAACTTTATATGGCCGCTTGATCTCGGTTAATTTTGGCGCACTCTGGCGCGATTTTCCAGTCAGTCGACGACGCGGCGATAACGCGACCGCCACCGCAAGCGGTCGCGCAATGCGGCCCGGGCTACGCGCCGCGTGCCAGCTGCGGCCCCAGCCCGTCGAGCAGCGGCCGCAGTGCCGCCGCATCCGGACGCCAGCGCCGCAGCGCGGTGGCATAAATCGGCTGGCGCACCTGGACCGCGCTCGCGGTCCCGATCTGCCGCTCGGTCCGGTGGAATTCGAGACAGCGCGCGTCCCAGTCCAGCCCGCAATGCGCGAGCATCCGGCGAGCCTGGCCTTCCAGATCCCCGACCACATCCTCGTACTGGATCTCCAGCAGCGTGCCCGCCGGCAGAACGCGGCGCCAGTGCGCCATCAGCGCGTCATGCGCGCGGTAAAACCGGCCGAGCTCGCCGAGGTCGTAGCCGAACGGCACGTCCTGGAAGCGCCGGGAATAGATCGACAGACAGGTTTCGAGCGGCGCGCGCCGCGTGTGGATGAAGCGCGCGTTCGGCAGCGCGAGATGGATGAAGCCGAGATTGATGAAGTTGTACAGGTACTTGTCCACGATGCGCGCATGCGGCCCGCCCTCGACGGCGCACGCGATCCGGCGCAGATACTCCGAGCCGAGCCAGCGCAACGACGCGGGCGGCGCGTCGCGCAGCGTCTCCAGGCCGAACGTGCCCGGCGCGCCCGGCACGCCGTGCGACGCTGCGTGCGCGAGTATCTGCGCGAACCCGGTGCACTCGCCCGCGCCGTACACGCCCGGATGGCTCGCCAGAATCTGCTCGACCAGCGTCGAGCCGGAGCGCGGCATCCCGACCACGAAGACCGGCGAGGCTGACGGATCGCCGGCGCCGCCCTTCTCGCGCACCAGGTCGGGCGTGAACACCTCGGACATCCGCTCGAACAGCCCGAGCATCGCCGCCTCGTCGTAGCGGGTCACGGATCGGCAGGCTGCGTTGGCGCGCACCACGCAGGCGAACCCGCGCGCCGGCTCGCCGATGCCGGCGAGCGCCTGTCCATACGCGAAGAACAGGTCGGCCTGGTGGTCGGGCGACGCGCCGTCGGCCTGCGCGACCTGCCGCTCGAGCGACGCGAAGCACGGATCGTCCGCCGCGAGCGTCGTCGACTGCACGAGATTGCGGTAGTACAACGCACCGCCGGGCTCCGCGTCGATCGCGGCGCGCCACGCGGCGCACGCGTCGTCGAATCGACCTTGCGCATGCAGGCAGTTGGCAATGTTGTTGTGCGAGCCGTCGGCGCGCGGATTGATCTCGACCGCACGGCGATAGCATCGGATCGCCTCATCGAGCGCGCCGCGGTGCTCCCAGGCCAGGCCGAGCTGATGCCACGCCTCGGCGTCGCGCGGCGCGCGGGCAAGCGCCTGTTGCGCCTGCAGGATCGCGGCATCGCGCGGATCGGTGGCCGGTGCCGCGCTCATCGAACGTCACGCGCGGCGGCGGTCCCGCGCGGGTCCGGCCGCGTTTCGCGGCAACGGGGCGCCGGCCGGCCACGGCGCCCGATGACAACAGGTAGGCTGTTCACGTCTGTCTCCACATCGATGCAGGTCGCGATACCGCCCGCGACACGTGCGGGCTCGTCACATCGGGTGGGGAGTATCGTGAAATCGGCGCGGCGCCGAGTTACAAATCGGGGCGCGACTATTACTGGCGTAACAATCCGCGGAGTATGCGGGCGCTCACGCGCCCACGGCGAGCCGGCTGTCGGCCCGGTCGGCCGGCTCCGCGACGACGACGCGGTCGCGCCCGCCCGCCTTCGCCGCATAGAGTGCCGCATCGGCGCGCGCCATCAGGTTCGACAGCCGTTCGTCGGGCTCGCATTCGGCCACGCCGGCGCTGAACGTGAAGGCGACGACACAGCGGGCGACCGGCTCGTTGCCGCCCGCGAGCGATGCGCGCAGGCGGTCGATCGCGCGCGCCGCGTCGCTCGCGGTCGCGTCCGGGCAGAGCAGCGCGAACTCCTCGCCGCCGAGCCGGCCGAACAGATCGCACGACCGGATGCCGCCCTGGATGACCTCGGAGAAATGGACGAGCGCCTGGTCGCCCGCCGCATGCCCGTGACGGTCGTTGATCGTCTTGAAGTTGTCCAGATCCACGATCACGAGCGACAGCGGCGTGCGCGTGCGCGCCGCGCGCAGGCGAAGCCGCTCCGCCCGGTCGAGGAATGCGCCGCGCATCAGCGCGCCGGTCAGGCCGTCGATGGTCGCGAGCCGTTCCAGGCGTTCCGCCATCCGGTCGTGCACCAGCATCAACACCCCCATCGACAGGCACAGCAGGCTCAGCGTGCCGAGTATCAGGAAGGCGACGTTCATCGGCGTTCCGCTCAGGAACGCCGTGTCGTGCGATCGGCCGAGCAGGTAAGCGGCGCCCCGGCCGAGATGGACGACCGCGCCGCCGGTCGCGACCACGTAGACGAACACATAGGTAAACGCCGGGCGGCTCGGCGGCCGCCGCCGCCATGCGAGCCAGCCGATCGCCAGCCGGACATAGGCGGTGAATACGGAGATGAGCTCGGCCCGCAGGTCGTGGTCGGGCCTGATCCACGTGCAATAGACGAGCGCCAGAACGAGCAGCGAGACCATGCACAGCTCGGGGCCGCGCACCACCGCGACGCCAAAGAACTGCCTGAAGCCCTGCAGGACGGTGAGGGTCGCGCCGACGTAGAACACGGCGGCGGCCGCGACGAGCGCGTGCGGTGGCGACGACCCGCCCGCCAGCGTGGCGCCGAGCGTGACGGCAAGCATCGCCTGCGACGCGAGCCAGCGGCGCACGCCCGGCACGTCGGTGCGCAGCAGCGAGCCGAGCACGGCCGACGTGAGCAGGCAATTGCTCAACAGAACGACGATGAGGATGGCGGGAGTCGACATGTCCGAATGCGCCCAATCGAAATCGCAAAACGCCCAGGCCAGCCAGACCGGCCAGCGGGTCCGGCCGCCGCGCGGCCGACGCCCCGGCCGGGATCGTCCCTCCCCCGCCCCCCCGCATCGCATGCCGCGACGGCGGCCGACGCGCGAATGGCCGGTGGCGCGGATGCGGCGCGTCGCATCCGGCGTTGTGGTGCGCCCGCCGACGGCACGGACGCCATCGGCGCATTCTACCCGGTGCGATACCGCGTGCCGACGCGCGGCTCAAGAAAAAGCCGGCTCGTCCCCGGAAATCCGCACCGCGGGCGTCGGCAGCCCGGGCCTCGCGTCGGCGAAACCGGCAAAATCGTCGCAACACCGCATGCGGGCCGGACGTGTCCGGCCCGCGTCCCCCGCGCACGGCCTCCGCCCGCGCTATGATGCGCAGGCGGCGATCCGACGCCGCATCCCGTCACGCGCCCCGTAGCGCAAGCTGTCGCTCATAAAGAGGAACCGCCCATGTCCATTTCGATGTATCAGGCCTCCGTGCCCGTCCTGATCCGCGGCCTGACCAACCTGCAGCACATTCTCGGCAAGGCGCAGGCGCACGCTGCCGCCCGGCAGATCGATCCGTCCGTGCTGACCGGCGCCCGTCTCTTCCCGGACATGCTGCCGCTCACGCGCCAGGTCTATATCGCAACCGACACGGCCAAGGGTTGCGCCGCGCGGCTGGCCGGCGTCGAAGCGCCGGTGTACGACGATGTCGAACAGACGTTCGACGAACTGCACGCGCGCGTGCAGAAGACGATCGACTACCTGAAGGGATTCGACGCGACGCAGATCGACGGATCGGAAGCGCGCCAGATCACGCTGAAGATGCGCGTCGGCCCGCTCGAGTTCACCGGCCTCACGTACCTGCTGCATTTCGTGCTGCCCAACTTCTTCTTCCACGTGACGACGGCGTACGACATCCTGCGCCACAACGGCGTGGAACTCGGCAAGCTCGATTTCCTCGGCGGTCACGGCAACGCATGACACGGCGCTCGCGCGAGCGCAACGGAAAGCCGGCGCGCGGCGGCTGCGCGCCGCGCCGCCGCGCCCGCCCGCGTGGCCGGGCGTTGCGCGTTTCGGCCCGGCCGGCGAGCGATTGCCGACCGCGCCAGCCGAAACCCCGCCCGGGTGGCGTAAAATACGCACTTTCCTCTTTCAAGCCCCTCTTATGACGCTCGCCTCCACGCCCGACATCATCGCCGAGCTGAAAGCCGGCCGGATGGTGATTCTCGTCGACGAAGAAGACCGTGAGAACGAAGGCGATCTGGTGATCGCCGCCGAATTCGTCACGCCGGAAGCGATCAACTTCATGGCGCGCTACGGCCGCGGCCTGATTTGTCTGACGTTGACGCAGGAGCGCTGCAAACAGCTGCACCTGCCGCTGATGACGTATCGCAACGGCACGCAGTACGGCACCGCGTTTACCGTCAGCATCGAGGCGGCCGAAGGCGTCACGACCGGCATCTCGGCGGCGGACCGCGCGCACACGATCGCCACGGCGGTCGCGCACGACGTGCGGCCCGAGCACATCGTTCAGCCGGGCCACGTGTTCCCGATCATGGCGCAGCCGGGCGGCGTGCTCGTGCGCGCCGGCCACACCGAGGCCGGCTGCGACTTCACGGCGCTCGCGGGCCTCACGCCCGCCGCGGTGATCTGCGAGATCATCAAGGACGACGGCACGATGGCGCGCCTGCCCGACCTGATCGAATTCGCGAAGGAACACGGCCTGAAGATCGGCACGATCGCCGACCTGATCCACTACCGCAGCCGCACCGAGTCGATCATCGAGCGCGTCGCGGAGCGCACGATGCAGACCGCGCACGGCACGTTCCGCGCGGTGCTGTACCGCGACCAGCCGAGCGGCTCGCCGCACATCGCGCTGGTGCGCGGCACGCCGTCGCCGGACCGTGACACGCCGGTGCGCGTGCACGAGCCGCTGTCGGTGCTCGACCTGCTCGAGACCGGCGTGTCGACGCATTCGTGGACGCTCGACGCCGCGATGCGCGAGATCGCGAGCCGCGACCTCGGCGTGATCGTGCTGCTCAACTGCGGCGACACGAAGGAACATCTGGTCGACGTCTTCAAGGCGTTCGACGAGGAAGAGAAGGCCGCGGTGCTCAAGCGCCGGCCGGTCGATTTCAAGACGTTCGGCGTCGGCGCGCAGATCCTGCGCGATGTCGGCGTCGGCAAGATGCAGGTGCTGTCGAACCCGCGCAAGCTGGGCAGCATGTCCGGCTACGGCCTCGAAGTCACCGGCTTCGTGCCGATGCCGGGCAGCGACGCCGCAGCCTGCGGCTCGACGACGCCGCAAGCATGACCCGCATCGCCTGCTGTTGAAGTCGCTTCCGCCCTACAACCGCTCATCCAAACATACGGACAGATCATGGAAATCGGACAATACCAACCGAATCTCGAAGGCGACGGCCTGCGCATCGGCATCGTGCAATCGCGCTTCAACGAGCCCGTGTGCAACGGCCTCGCCGACGCTTGCGTCGAAGAACTCGAACGCCTCGGCGTCACCGGCGAAGACGTGCTGCTGGTCTCGGTGCCCGGCGCGCTGGAAATCCCGCTCGCGCTGCAAAAGCTCGCCGAAAGCGGCCAGTTCGACGCGCTGATCGCGCTCGGCGCGGTGATCCGCGGCGAAACCTATCACTTCGAGCTGGTCTCGAACGAAAGCGGCGCGGGCATCACCCGCATCGGCCTCGATTTCAACCTGCCGATCGCGAACGCGGTCCTCACCACCGAGACCGACGAGCAGGCCGTCGCGCGCATGACCGAAAAGGGTCGTGACGCGGCGCGCGTGGCGGTCGAGATGGCCAACCTGACGATGGCACTCGACCAGCTCGCCGACGAGGAAGACGAGGACGAAGACGACGAAGAGGAGCGCGCATGAAGAAGAGCGCCCGCCGACAATCGCGCGAGCTGGCGACGCAAGGCCTGTATCAATGGCTGCTGTCGAACGCGTCTTCAGGCGAGATCGACGCGCAACTGCGCGGCGCGCTGGGTTACGACAAGGCCGACAAGGCATTGCTGGACGCGATCCTGCACGGCGTGATCCGCGAGCATGCGACGCTCGTGGAGACGCTCACGCCGTGCCTGGATCGTCCGATCGAGCAGCTGTCCCCCGTCGAACGGGCGGTGCTGCTGATCGCGACGTTCGAACTCAAGCAGCACATCGACACGCCGTACCGCGTGATCATCAATGAAGCGGTCGAGCTGACCAAGACGTTCGGCGGCTCCGACGGCTACAAGTACGTCAACGGCGTACTCGACAAACTCGCGGCCCAGCTGCGCCCCGCCGAAGCGCAGGCGCGCCGCAACGGCTGATGCTTGACGGGCGCTTTCGGGCGCCCGTTTTTCTTTTCCGATTGACGCCCCCTCTTCCGACCCGCCGATGAATACCACCGCCGATCCGCTCATGACGCTCGCTGCGCGCGTCGACGCGATCCAGCCGTTCTACGTGATGGAGCTGATGAAAGAGGCCCAGCGGCTCGAAGCCGCCGGCCGCGACATCATCCACATGGGCATCGGCGAGCCGGATTTCACCGCGCCGGAGCCGGTCATCGAGGCCGCCGCCGCCGCGCTGCACCGCGGCGTCACGCAATACACGAGCGCGCTCGGCATCGCGCCGCTGCGCGAGGCGATCGCCGCGCACTACGCGCGCGCGTACGGGCTCACCGTCAGCCCGGAGCGGATCGTCGTGACCGCGGGCGCGTCCGCGGCGCTCCTGCTCGCGTGTCTCGCGCTCGTCGGCCGCGACGACGAGGTGCTGATGCCGGACCCGTCCTATCCGTGCAACCGTCACTTCGTCGCGTCGGCCGAAGGCCGCGCGGTGCTGGTGCCGAGCGGCCCGGAAGCGCGCTTCCAGCTGACCGCCGCCGACGTCGGGCGGCTGTGGGGCGACCGCACGCGCGGCGTGCTGCTCGCGTCGCCGTCGAACCCGACCGGCACGTCGCTCGCGCCGGACGAGATGAAACGCATCGTCGAGGCCGTGCGCGCGCGCAGCGGCTTCACGATCGTCGACGAGATCTACCAGGGGCTCAGCTACGACGCGCCGCCGGTGTCGGCGCTGTCGTTCGGCGACGATGTCGTCACCGTCAACAGCTTCTCGAAATACTTCAACATGACCGGCTGGCGGCTCGGCTGGCTGGTCGTGCCGCCCGCGCTCGTCGGCACCTTCGAAAAGCTCGCGCAGAACCTGTTCATCTGCCCGTCCGCGCTCGCGCAGCATGCGGCGCTCGCGTGCTTCGAACCCGCCGCGCTCGACATCTACGAGACGCGCCGACTCGAATTCAAGCGCCGCCGCGACTTCATCGTGCCGGCGCTCGAGCGTCTCGGCTTCACGGTGCCGGTGATGCCGGACGGCGCGTTCTATGTCTACGCGCATTGCGGCGGCGTCGCGCACGCGGCGGCCGGCGACAGCGCCGCGCTCACGCAGGCGATGCTGCACGATGCCGGCGTCGTGCTGGTGCCCGGCATGGATTTCGGCGTGCATGCGCCGCGCGACTACATCCGCCTGTCATACGCGACCGCGTATCCGCGCCTCGAAGAGGCGGTCGAGCGGCTCGGCAAGCTGTTCAACCTCCGCTGACGGGCCACGCGGGGCACGCGCGATGCACCCCGGGGTGGAGCGGCGCGCAGGCTTTCCGCTCCCGGCGAGTTTCACGACATACGCCGCCGCGCAGACAAAAAGAAAGGGCACCCTCGAGTGCCCTTTCCGCTTTCTGCCCGTCCGGGGCCATGCGCGCGTTACGCGCCCAGCTCCGAATGGCCGCCGTGCTTCGCGGCGTCGATGCTTGCATCGTCCTGCTGCGCCGACTTCTTGGCCGCGCCGTCGAGCGTCGTGTGAACGCGCTTCGCGCCGCCGGCCGCCGCCGCGGTGACGATCGGCTGCGAGGCCTTGGCCTGCTGCGTGTAGATCGACACGTTGTGGCCCCGCGACACATCGCGCAGGCGGGTGCGCTCGGCGAGCACCTTCGCGCCGTAGACGCTGTCGTCCGGGTTCGTCGAGCCGTTGTACATGCGCAGGCCGCTCGCGAGCGAGCCGCCGCGCGCGATGCAGTCCTTCAGCACGAGCGCGCCGACCTGGATGTTCGCGACCGGCTGCAGCGCGGTGTCGGTGCCGCCGAAATACTGGAACTTGTCGGAATGCACCTTCGACATCACCTGCATCAGGCCTTGCGCGCCGACGCCGCTTTCGGCGTACGGGTTGAAGCCCGACTCGATCGCCATCACCGCGAGCAGCAGCAACGGATCGAGGCCGACGTCGCGGCCGGTCTGGAATGCCGCCTTGACGAGCTTGCCGACCGGCTCCTGCGCGACCCGGTAGCGACGCGAGATATAGGTGGCGACGAGCGCCTGCTCGCGGTTCGACGCGAGCGCACGATCGTCGCGCGCATCGGCGGGCACGCGCTGGATCGGGATCATCTTCGCGAGCGACACGGGCGACTCGCCGTTGCGGGCCGCGTCGCCGTCGCCCTGGGCGGCATCCGACGCGTCGTCATAGCTGACGTCCAGCGCATCGGCGCCCTGGCCGTCGTCCTGCTGCTGCGCGCCGGCCGGCGCGAAATTCGGCAGCGGATGTCCGGTCAGCAAGCGTGCCGGACCGGCCTGCACGGCCGCGGAAACGATCGGCATCAATTTCGCGGCAATCGTGCCGCGCACCGCCGGCAGAAGCCAGAGCGCGAGCGCGACGACGATGGCAAGACCGCCGACGACGCTGAACAAGTGGTGACTGACACGCGTCCCGCGACGGAGCACGGCGCGCAACCACTGCGCATGCTGCTCACTGGGACGCCACGATAACCAAGCATTCATTCAGAAGATCTCCCATGAACATGATTCGTGCGGCCCGCGCATCTCGATGGCGAGAAAGGCAACGCTCCGCGGAATCACGACACCGCACGCCTTGGTCTGGACGGCAGGTATCGGAGAAACGGCATAAGTACCGTTCGGGGGCCACGGCAGGAAAACGGCCGGCGCCATGCTGGCGGGCGTACGCGGTGGCTCCCACGCATAAAAAACCAGCGTCTGGTGGCGCTGGCTGAGACTACAACTAAGACCGTCAAGCATGCCGTGCAGGTATCGGCGGACGGTGACGCGCTGCGTCAAAGGATCGGTGATTGGCGGCTCTAAGCCTTTACCCTGCAACCAATGTGAGCGGATTCTAGCAGGGTTTTATAGATCGTCAACACTATAAAATGCAAAAATCATAACAAAAAGTAATACACGCCGACCCTTCAGAACACCGAGCCCCGTGCCGTATGGGTTTGCGCGCTGTCAACTTTTTTCGTGTTCGGGCATCCACGCGGCCACGCGGGTAAAATCTGCGCTCGATTCGGGGTCGCAGCAGGCCGCTCGCCCCACCTTCGCCGTCCCGCACACGGGCGGCCCGGACCTGTTCATGAAATACAAAGACTTACGCGACTTCATCCAGCGCCTCGAGGCGCTCGGCGAGCTGCGCCGCGTCACGCAATCCGTGTCGCCCGTGCTCGAAATGACCGAGTTGTGCGACCGCGTGCTGCGCGCCGGCGGTCCGGCGCTGCTGTTCGATGCGCCGTCCGGCCACCGCTTTCCGGTGCTCGGCAACCTGTTCGGCACGCCGCGGCGCGTCGCGCTCGGCATGGGCGTCGACGCGGGCGACGACGCCGCGCTCGGCTCCCTGCGCGATCTCGGCCGGCTGCTGTCCGCGCTGAAGGAACCCGATCCGCCAAAGAGCCTGAAAGACGCCGGCAAGCTGCTGTCGCTCGCGAAGGCGGTATGGGACATGGCGCCCAAGTCGGTGTCGTCGCCGCCGTGCCAGGAGATCGTCTGGGAAGGCAACGACGTCGACCTGAACAAGCTGCCGATCCAGACCTGCTGGCCGGGCGACGCCGGCCCGCTCGTCACGTGGGGCCTGACGGTCACGCGGGGGCCGCACAAGCCGCGCCAGAATCTCGGGATCTACCGCCAGCAGCTGATCGGCCGCAACAAGCTGATCATGCGCTGGCTCGCGCATCGCGGCGGCGCGCTCGACTTCCGCGAATTCGCGCTCGCGAATCCGGGCAAGCCGTATCCGGTCGCGGTCGTGCTCGGCGCCGATCCGGCCACCATGCTCGGCGCCGTCACGCCGGTGCCCGATTCGCTGTCCGAATACCAGTTCGCCGGCCTCCTGCGCGGCAGCCGCACCGAGCTGGCGAAGTGCCTGACGCCGGGCGTCGACACGCTGCAGGTGCCCGCGCGCGCGGAGATCGTGCTCGAAGGCTTCATCTACCCGCAGGACGGCGCCCCCGCGCCCGCCCCGGCCGGCGCCCCGCCGCGCCCGGCGAACAGCGCGTCCGCCGCATACGAGCACGCGCTCGAAGGGCCGTACGGGGACCACACCGGCTATTACAACGAGCAGGAGTGGTTCCCGGTCTTCACGGTCGAGCGCATCACGATGCGCCGCGACGCGATCTACCACTCGACCTACACCGGCAAACCGCCCGACGAGCCCGCGATTCTCGGCGTCGCGCTCAACGAGGTGTTCGTGCCGCTGCTGCAGAAGCAGTTCGCCGAGATCACCGATTTCTACCTGCCGCCCGAGGGCTGCAGCTACCGGATGGCGATCGTCCAGATGAAGAAGAGCTACGCGGGCCATGCGAAGCGCGTGATGTTCGGCGTGTGGAGCTTCCTGCGGCAGTTCATGTATACAAAGTTCATCGTCGTCGTCGACGAGGACGTGAATATCCGCGACTGGAAGGAAGTGATCTGGGCGATCACGACGCGCGTCGACCCGGTGCGCGACACGGTGATGGTCGACAGCACGCCGATCGACTACCTCGATTTCGCGTCGCCCGTCGCCGGCCTCGGCTCGAAGATGGGGCTCGACGCGACCAACAAGTGGCCCGGCGAAACCGCGCGCGAATGGGGCCGCCCGATCGAGATGGATGCGGCCGTCAAGGCGCGCGTCGATCAACTGTGGCGCGACATCGGCCTGTGACCATGCGCGCCGCCCGCTTCATGCAATTCCACGAGGAACGATGAACTTCCCGCCCGCTTCGATGCTGTCCGACGGATTCTTCCTGTCGCTCTCGCTGTGCCTCGACATCGGCCTCGTCAATGTCGCGATGCTGTCGCTCACGCTGTCGCACGGCTTCCGTCCGGGCTTCTGGCTCGGCCTCGGCTCATGCGTCGGCGATCTGGCCTATGCGGCGCTCGCGCTCGCCGGGATGGCGGTGCTGCTGCAGTTCGAAGCGGTGCGCTGGGTGGTCTGGATCGGCGGCGGCGCGGTGCTGCTGTACCTGACGTGGAAAATGGCGCGCGAGGCGCTGGCGCCGGCATCCGCACCGGCGGACGCCGGCGACGGGGAAGCGCCGCGCGCAAGCGCCCGGCGCAGCTTCGTGCGCGGGATCGTGCTCGCGATGTCGTCGCCGAGCGCGATCCTGTGGTTCGCGGCGGTCGGCGGCGCGCTGATTGCCAAGGCCGGCGCCACCACGCCGGCGACGGCGTCGGTGTTCCTGTCGGGATTCTTCCTCGGCGGCCTCGCGTGGACGCTGTTTCTCTGCACGCTGGCAAGCCACGGCCGCAAGCGCGCGGGCGCCGGGCTGATGCGCGCGTGCCACGTGGTGTCGGCGCTGCTGTTCGCGTATTTCTCGTACAGCGTGATCGTCAGCGGCTATCGCGACCTGATCGTTCACGCGGCCTGACCGCACCGCAGCGGGGCCGGCCACCGGCCGGGCGGCGTTCAGCCGTGCAGGAACCCGGCGTAGCGCGCGAGATCGACGTTCCCGCCGCTCACCAGCACCCCCACCCGCTTGCCCGCGACCGGCAGCACGCCGTCGAGCGCCGCGGCGGCCGCGAGACAGCCGGTCGGCTCCACCACCATCTTCATCCGCTCCGCGAAGAAACGCATCGTGCCGACGAGCTGCGCGTCGCTGACCGTGACGATCCGCTCGACGAGCCGCTGGATGATCGGGAAGTTGTACGCGCCCAGATGCGTCGACGCCGCGCCGTCCGCGATCGTGCGCGGCGCGGGAATGTGCACGATCTCGCCGCGCGCGAGCGACTGCTGGCCGTCGTTGCCGGCCTCCGGCTCGACGCCGACGACGCTGCACGCCGGCGCGAGCGCCGCGGCCGACAGCGCGCTGCCCGCCAGCAATCCGCCGCCGCCGAGGCACACGACGAGCATGTCGAGCGGCCCGACCTCGTCGATCAGTTCCTTCGCCGCCGTGCCCTGCCCCGCGATCACGTGCGGGTGGTCGTAAGGCGGGATCAGCGTCATGCCGCGCTCCTGCGCGAGCCGCGCGCCGATTTCCTCGCGGTTTTCCGTATAGCGGTCGTAGGTGATCACCTCGCCGCCATAGCCCCGGGTCGCGTCGAGCTTGGCGGCGGGCGCATCGTGCGGCATCACGATCGTCGCGCGGATGCCCGCGAGCTTCGCGGCGAGCGCGATCGCCTGCGCGTGGTTGCCCGACGAATACGTGAGCACGCCCGCGCGGCGCTGCTCGGCGTCGAAGCGGGAAATCGCGTAGTACGCGCCGCGGAACTTGAACGCGCCCATCCGCTGGAAGTTCTCGCACTTGAAGAACAGCGTCGCGCCGGTGCGCGCATCGGCAGTGCGGGACGTCAGGACGGGGGTGCGGTGTGCGGCGCCATCGAGCCGGGCGGCGGCGTCGACGACATCATCGAAGGTCGGAGCAGGCAGGACGGGCATCGCGTTCGGGGCTGTGGCCGTGGCTGGAAGGAATTGCATTGTCCCAGCTTTGCCGATGCTTGACGAGCGAGGCCCCGGCCGCCCAAACGAAAAAACGGCGCAGCCTCCCGCCAGGGACGTTGCGCCGTAGGCCACGCGCGGTCATGCCGCGCGAGGGTGGCAAATCAGCGGGCGATCAGCGGCGCCAGTGGCCGCCTCCTCGATAGTAGCCATGGTGACGCCAGTACGGACCGCCCCCCCAATATCCGCCGACGACGACACCAGGCGGCGGATAGTAGACCGCTGGCGGCGGAGCGTAATACACGGGCGGCGGCGGCGCGTAATAGACGGGCGGCGGCGCCGCATAGACCGGGTAGGCCGGGTAGGCCGGAACCCCGATGCCGACCCCGATCGACACGTGTGCCTGCGCGGCGCTGGCGGCCCCCAGGCCGAGCGCTGCGGCGGCGATGAACGGAATGAGCTTCTTCACTTCGATTCTCCTGCTGGGGCGGCACCAGGTCCGCACCTGTCGGCAATCGCGCGCATGCGCGTCGCATGCAGCCAATGTAGCGAAAACCCGCCCCTCTCGGCACCCGCATTTGTTGCAAATTGCAATTGGGCGGCCGTGCGGGTCGCCCGCCGCGCATCGCGCGCACCCGACGGACACCCGCAAAGGTCGCATGATTCCGTCAGACGGGACGAAGCGGACCGCGCCGATCGGTCATTCTTGCCGATTCGCGCACGTGGCGGCGCGCCGGACACGTAATGAATGATTACAATTTCGAGACAAATAGCCAACGCTGCGGGGCCGACGCGCCGGCGATCAATCCTGCGATACTGGCGCCCTTTCCCTTCTCTGCTCCCCGTTTCGCCATGTCCCTATCCGCCACGCCCCGTCTCGGCTTCATCGGCGCCGGCCGTCTCGCGCGCTGCGTCGCGCAGCGTTTCGCGCAGGCCGGCTTTCCCGTCGTCGCAGTGGCGAGCCGCACGCCGGCATCGGCGGCCACCCTCGCCGCGCGCATCGACGGCTGCCGGGCGGTCGAGACGCCGCAGCACGTGGCCGACGCGGCCGAGCTGATTTTCCTCACCGTGCCCGACGACCATCTCGCCGCGACGGCGCAGGGTCTGCGCTTCGACACATCGCGTGCCGGGCGGCAGGCGCTCGTGCACTGCAGCGGCGCGTCGAGCGTCGAGCTCCTGCAACCGGCGCGGCAACAGGGCGCGGCGACGGGCGGGTTCCATCCGCTGTACCTGTTCGGCGGCGGCGACGCCGACCTGACGCGCATCGACGGCTGCTCGGTCACGATCGAAGCGGACGGCGCGCTGCACGCGGTCCTCACACGCCTCGCCGCGGCGCTCGGCTGCCATCCGCTGTCGATTCCGGCGGGCGGCCGGATGCTCTATCACGCCGCCGCGCATTACGCGGCCAGCTTCGCGCTGTGCGGGCTCGCCGAGGCGGTGGAACTGTGGCGCGGCCTCGGCTTCGACGAGGACGACGCGCTGCGCGCGCTGCTGCCGATGCTCGCCGGCACGATCGAGACGGCGCGCGAGAAGGGGCTGGCGAACGCGCTCTCCGGGCCGGTGTCGCGCGGCGACACGAACATTGTCGAGCGCCAGCTCGCGTTGCTCGAGGCGCGCGGCGGCGACCACGCGACGCTCTATGCGCTGCTCACCCGCCGGGCGGTCGCGCTTGCCGCGACGCGCGCGGCGCCGCCCGCGTCGCTTGCGGCGCTGGCCGGCGTCGTCGAGGCATCGCTCGCGCGTGCGACAGCCGGCGCCTCCCCCTCGCGCGACGAGCCGTGATAAGGTGTCGGCGGCCAATGCGCCGCCGTCCGGCGGTGGCGGCCGCACGCTACTCGACTGTATAAGAAGGATTCCAACGATGCTCGGCGAGATCGCCCGTTTTCTGCTCAATACACTTTTCACGCTGTTCGGCGCCGCGCTGATCCTGCGGATCTGGATGCAGGCCGTGCGCGTGCCGCCCTACAACCCCGTCACGCAGGCCGTGCTGCAGGCGACCAACTGGCTGGTGCTGCCGCTGCGCCATGTGATTCCCGGCGTGCGCGGCATCGACTGGGCAAGCGTCGTCGCCTCGATTCTCACCGCGCTCGTGTACGTGGTGCTGATGATCGCGATGGCGGGCGTCGATCCGCTCGCGCTCGCGCCGACGATCGCCATCGTCGCGCTGCTGACCGTCCTGAAGTGGGCACTGAACCTCGTCATCTGGATGACGATCCTGATGGCGCTGCTGTCGTGGCTCAATCCGCGCTCGCCGGCCATGCCGATCCTCTATCAGCTGACCGCGCCGTTTCTCAATCCGCTGCGCCGCGTGATCCCGCACCTGGGCGGCATCGACCTGTCGCCGATCCTGCTGTTCGTGATCGTGCAGGTGCTGCTGATGGTCGTCACCCGCGCCGCGGTTTCGCTGACGCTGTTCGGCATCTGACCGAAGGCGGTGCCCGCCCGGCGCCACCGGGCCTCGTTCGCGCCGATTCGACGGCAGAAACATGCCCTAGCCCGGCGCGCCGAGCGTGTCGATCACGCCGAAGCGTGCCGGAATCATCGCGTAGCACACGCGCAGCTTTTCCTGCGCGAGCCGCGCGAGCAGGCGCTGCGCCTCGTCTTCGCTGACGACGAATTCGACTTCGATCGTCAGCGAGCCCTGCAATTCGAAGAAGCGGTCCTCGTGCAGCACCCGGTGCTGGCCGAAGCCCGCCATCGCACGGAACGCCGAGCCGCCCGCGATGCCCATCCGGTTCGCCTCCTCGAGCAGCCATTCCCACAGCGGCTTCCAGTGCAGGCGATGCTGCTCGTGCACGTAGAAGCGCAACAAGATCCTGTCCATCCCGAGCCTCCGATCGCCTGCTGCCTGGCACCTGATCGTGCCGCCTAGCGCCCGCGCCTGCTGCCTGTGCCTGCCGCCCGTTCATGCCAATAACCGGCTGGCGCGGGGCCTAGGCCGCCACCAGCCACGCGCGGGCGGTCCACATGCCGAGCGCGGTCAGCGTGAACGATCCCGTCAAGTGTAGGGCAGCCACCGCGACCGCCCACCCGAATTCGCCCTGCAGCGCGTGCGTCATCACTTCGACCGAATAGGTCGAAAACGTCGTCAGCCCGCCGAGGAAGCCGGTGATCACGAACAGCCGCCACTCGGGCGGCAGCCCCGCTTTTGCCGTGAACGCCACGGCGGCGACACCGATCACATAGCCGCCGATCAGGTTCGCGGCGAGCGTGCCGAGCGGCACCTCGGGAAGGAGCGCGTTGAGGCCGAGACTCAGGAACCAGCGGAGCAGCGCGCCCAGCCCGGCGCCGATGAAGATTGCGACGATCGAATATAGCAAGGCCGCTCCTCGTCGATGGGGCGGCCCGACCACGGCCGCGGCACGCCGGCGGCGCCCGGCGAACGGCGCAGCCCGGGCGCGGCTGCACGGCGCCTTCGTCTGCGTACGAAGCACTTTATGCGGATTTGCGCCGCTTCGGCAATGCGCGCGAACGTGCGGCCGGATTCGCAGCCCCGTCGTTCATAGCGAATGCTCACTCGCATCTTTTCCGGTTCATTACGCAGCTCATTACGTCGTCATTTCAATTATTCAAATACGGCGAATTAATCGATAAATAAAACAAGATTTATATCCCGGCTTATCGCAATCCATGTCCAGGTGCGCTCCGCATTCGCCAGAACACCCGTTCACCCGCGATTCCACAGCATCTGCATCCCTAAGGAATTCCCGAGCTACGCCGATATCGCTTCTAGTTGCCCGGGATCTTTCCTAGAATTCCGCGGAGTCGCGCCGTCTCGCCGACATGGAGATTCAAAATGAAGCGAAAAACCCTGCCGTCCATATTGACGACGGTGCTCTGCATGCCGCTTCTGGCATCGGCCATCGCGTTCGCCCAGGGCGACACGCCGTCGTACATCGAAGGCACCCGCGTGCAGAAGGGCTTCGCCCGGCCGCCGTTCCACACGAAGGTGAAGGCGAACGCCAGCACGGCCATCGTCACCGGCCTGACGCCGTCCGTCGTGCGGCACGCATACGGCTTCGACGCCGTGGCGAACGGCGGCGACGGCATGGTGATCGCCATCATCGACGCCTATGACGATCCGAAAATCGAGTCCGATCTCGGCGTGTTCAGCAACACGTTCTCGCTGCCGGCCTGCACCAGCCAGAACGGCTGCTTCACGAAGGTCTACGCGAGCGGTATCAGGCCGCCCTCGAACGCGGGCTGGTCGCTCGAAATGGCGCTCGACGTCGAGTGGGCGCACGCGATCGCGCCGAAAGCGAAGATCGTCCTCGTCGAAGCCGCGTCGAACAGCTTCAACGACCTGATGACGGCAGTCGACGTCGCGGTGAAGCGCGGTGCGTCCGTCGTGTCGATGAGCTTCGGGGGCAACGAGTTCAGCGGCGAGACCAGCTACGACAGCCACTTCCGCACGCCGGCGGGCGTCACGTTCGTCGCATCGTCGGGCGATAGCGGCAACGGCACCGAATATCCGGCGGTGTCGCCGTACGTCGTCGGCGTCGGCGGCACGACGCTGTCCGCCGACGGCTACGGCAATTACCTCGGCGAGACCGCCTGGAACGGCAGCGGCGGCGGCGTCAGCAGCTACGAGCCGGAGCCGGCCGGGCAATCCACGTGGCCGATCCCGGTCGCCGGCAAGCGGGGCGTGCCGGACGTGAGCTACGACGCGAACCCGTCCACGGGATTCGCGGTGTACGACTCGGTCACGTATCAGCGGCAGGCGGGCTGGTTCGAGGTCGGCGGCACGAGCGCGGGTGCACCGCAGTGGGCGGCGCTTTTCGCGATCGCCAATTCGCTGCGCACCGCGGCCGGCAAGCACGTGCTGAGCGGCACGTACAACACGCTGTATGCGGCCGGGGCAAGCGCGTACGGCAGCGACTATCACGACGTGACGACCGGCACCAACGGCAACTGCGGCACGATCTGCACCGCTGCAGGCGGCTACGACTACGTGACCGGGCTCGGCGCGCCGCACGTGCCTTATCTCATGCAGGCGCTCGTCGCGCAGCCGTAATCGCACGCGGCCCGCGGCGGGTCAGCCGCGGGCCTGCCACGCGCGGTCGAGCGCGTCCAGCGTCGCCAGCGCGCCGCCCTGCAGGCCGATCACGCGCGCGCGCCGCGCGTGCGCCTCGCGCGCGTTGATGCGGATCATCTCGGTGGCGACCCGTTCGCCGATGAGACGCACGGTCGGAATCGCCGTCCCCGCCCCCACCTCGACCACGGCCACCCGCCCGGCGCCGGCGAGCCAGTCGCGCAGCGCCTGATCCTGCGCGTCGTAGCGCGTGCCGATCCATTCGACGTCGTTGAACATCAGGATGTTCGGCCGCGCGAGGCCGCCGCAGCGCGGACACGCGGGCAGCTCGCCGACGAGGCCGCAGGTGCGGGCGTCGACGTCCGGCGCGAACGGGACGGCATCCCACGTGTGGCCCGAGCAGGTCTCCAGGCACTGCATCGCATGGATCGATCCGTGGATCTCGACGATGCGCGCGGGATCGAAGCCGGCTTTCTGGAATTGCCCGTCGACGTTGCTCGTCAGCACGAAGCCGCCGTTCGGCATCGCGTCGATCCAGCGGCGCAGAATCTCGAAGCCCGCGTGCGGAACGATCGCGCGGTAGAGCGCGAGGCGATGGCCATAGAAGCCCCATGCGAGGCGCGGCCGGTCGCGGAACGCGCGCGGCGACGCGATCTCGTGGAATTCGTAGCCCTCGTGGCGTAGCGCGGGATACGCGCGCCAGAAGCCTTCGGTGCCGCGAAAGTCCGGCAGGCCGGAGTCGACGCCCATGCCGGCGCCGGCCGTGACGAGCAATGAGTCGGCGCGCGACAGGACGTCGACGGCGGCGGCGATCAGCGGAACCGGAAGCGGGGTTTCGTTGGCGGAGGCGAGGTCGGGGGCGTGGGTTGGCATGAGG
>NZ_JGVW01000087.1 GCF_000687455.2 Burkholderia sp. lig30 | reverse complement strand
CATCTCGAACACGAACCACGAAGAGAACCAGCCGGCGCACCTGACGCTGAAGGATGCGAGCGTGCCGGTGGACGTGAACCTGCGCACCTACGCGGGCCCGGAGAGCCGGTTCTGTCCGGCGGCGGTGTACGAGTTCGTCAAGAACGACGACGGCAGCGACCGGCTGGTGATCAACGCGCAGAACTGCGTGCACTGCAAGACCTGCGACATCAAGGACCCGACGCAGAACATCGTGTGGGTCACGCCGGAAGGCGGCGGCGGGCCGAACTATCCGAACATGTGACGCAATGCACGGCGCCGCACGATGCGGCGCCGACGCGTCGCCGCCCGGCGACGCGGAAAACGAAACGGGGCGCTGCTCGATGCAGCGCCCCGTTTTCATGGGTTCGACGCGACGGCCGGCCACGCGACTGGCGCGCCGCGCGCATCCGACGCATGCGGCCGCACCCGGCCGCATGCCCGGCTCAGGTCGCGCTCGCGGCGATCTTCGGCGTCCGGGTTTCGACGTCGCCGCATTGCGCGCGATGGCGCAGCGCGTGGTCGACCAGCACCAGCGCCAGCATCGACTCGGCGATAGGCGTGGCACGGATACCGACACACGGATCGTGACGGCCGAAGGTCTCGACCGTCGCCGGCTCGCCGTCCTTGTTGATCGAGCGGCGCGGCGTGCGAATGCTCGACGTCGGCTTGATCGCGATCGACACCGTGATGTCCTGCCCGGTGGAAATGCCGCCGAGCACGCCGCCGGCGTGGTTGCCGACGAAGCCTTCCGGCGTCAGTTCGTCACCGTGCACCGAGCCGCGTTGCGCGACGCTGCGGAAGCCTGCGCCGATCTCGACGCCCTTCACTGCGTTGATGCTCATCATCGCGTGCGCGATGTCCGCATCCAGCCGGTCGAACACCGGCTCGCCCCACCCGACCGGCACGCCCGACGCTACCACGTCGATGCGCGCGCCGATCGAATCGCCATCCTTGCGCAGCGCATCCATGTACGCTTCGAGCTGCGGGACGATCTCGGCGTTCGGGGCGAAGAACGGGTTCTCGTGAACCTCCGACCAGTCGACGAACGGCACGTCGATCTCGCCGAGCGCGCTCATGTAGCCGCGCACCTCGACGCCGAAGCGCTCGCGCAGCCACTTCTTCGCGACCGCGCCCGCGCCGACGATCGGCGCGGTCAGGCGCGCGGACGAGCGGCCGCCGCCGCGGTAGTCGCGGATGCCGTATTTCTGCCAATACGTGTAATCGGCATGGCCCGGCCGGAACGTCTCGACGATATTGCCGTAATCCTTGCTGCGCTGGTCGGTATTGCGGATCAGCAGCGCAATCGGCGCGCCGGTCGTCAGCCCGTCGAACACCCCGGACAGGATCTCGACCTGATCGGCCTCCTGCCGTTGCGTGACGTGCCGCGACGTGCCGGGCTTGCGACGGTCCAGCTCGATCTGGATGTCGGCTTCGGCGAGCGCCATCCCGGGCGGGCACCCGTCGATCACGCAGCCGATCGCGGGGCCATGCGACTCGCCGAAAGTCGTGACAGTGAAAAGCGTGCCGAGGGTATTGCCGGACATGGTGGAACCGCCCAAAGAGAAGTCGGGAAAATCGCTATTATGCCAGCCGTCCCGCCGGCCGCGGGCCGCGCGATGCGGCCCGCGGCCGGTCCGGCGTCATTTGCGCGCGCCGCGCAGTTCGGCCACGGCGGCCTGCAGCCGCTCCGGCGTCGCGACCGTCACCGGTATCGGCTCGCCGACCGCGAGCGTCAGGCGGCTCATCACACCCCGTTTCACCGGGCGCGGCCAGCGCGCGTCGGCATGCCGCGAGAACACGCTGCCCCACAGGCCGCGCAGCGCCATCGGAATCACCGGCGCCTGCGTGCGGCCGAGAATTTCCGTCACGCCGTGGTGAAACGGATTGATGTCGCCGGTCTTGGTCAGCTTGCCTTCCGGGAAGATGCACACCAGCTCGCCGTCGCCGAGCGCCGCCTCGCACGCCTCGTACGCGCGCGCGAGCAATTCGGGGTTCTCGTGCCGCGGCGCGATCGGGATCGCCTTCGCGTGCCGGAACACCCAGCTCGCGAACCGCGTCGAGAAGATCCGGTGATCCATCACGAATCGGATCGGCCGCGGGCTCGCGGCGGCCAGCACCAGCGCGTCGACATAGCTGACGTGATTGCACACGAGCAGCGCGCCGCCCTGTTCCGGAATCCGCTCCGCATGCACGAGCCGGACCCGGTAGAACGTGTGCACCAGCACCCACGCGACGAAGCGCAGCAGGAATTCCGGCACGAGCAGGTAGATGTACAGCGCGACGGCGATGTTGAGGAGCCCGGTGACGAGGAAGATCCCCGGAATGCCGACGCCGGCCCTGGTCAGGCCCATCGCCATCAGCGCGGAGACGATCATGAAGAGCGCGTTGAGGATGTTGTTCGCGGCGATGATCCGCGCGCGGTGCGTCGGCACGCTGCGGCTCTGGATCAGCGCATAGAGCGGCACGCTGTAGAACCCGCCGAACATCGCGAGCAGGAACAGGTCGGCCAGGATGCGCCAGTGGCGCGCGCCGGACAGGAATTCGCCGACCGACAGCAGATGGCCCGCGGGCTGCAGCGCGTGGCTCGCGGCATACAGCTCGATCGCGAACGCGCTGATGCCGATCGAGCCGAGCGGCACGAGGCCGATCTCGACGCGCCGCCGCGACAGCCGCTCGCACAGCAGCGAACCGATGCCGATGCCGACCGAGAACGTCGCGAGCAGGATCGTGACGACGTCGGGGCTCGCCGACAGCACGTCCTTCGCGAAATTGAAGAACGACGTGAGGAACGTCGCGCCGACGAACCAGAGCCACGAAATGCCGAGCAGGCTCAGGAACACGGTGCGGTTCTGGCGCGCGAGCGCGAGATTGCGCCACGTCTCGCTGAACGGATTCCAGTTGATCGCGAGATCCGCCTGCGGCGCGGGCGTGGACGGCACGCGCTGCGCCGCGATGCGCCCGGCGAGCGCGATCGTCACGCAACTCGCCGCGAGCACCAGCTCGCCGCGGCCGGCCAGCCCCGCGGCGGCCCCGCCGACGATCGTGCCGACCAGGATCGCGACGAACGTGCCCATCTCGACGAGCCCGTTGCCGCCGACCAGCTCGTGTTCGTTCAGGTGCTGCGGCAGGTACGAATACTTGACCGGGCCGAACAGCGTCGAGTGCATGCCCATCATGAACGTGCACAGGTACAGGAGCGGCGCGCCGTGCGTGACGAAGCCCGCCGCGCCGACCAGCATCAGCACGATCTCGAAGCTCTTCACGAAGCGCGTGAGCCGCGCCTTGTCGTACTTGTCGGCGATCTGCCCGGACGTCGCCGAAAACAGCACGAACGGCAGGATGAAGATTGCGGAAATCAGGAACGCGGCGGTCTTCGCGTCGACGCCGGAAAAGCGCGCGGCCTGATAGGTGACGAGCGACGTGAAACCGATCTTGAAGACGTTGTCGTTCAGCGCGCCGAGGAACTGGGTCGTGAAGAACGGCGCGAAACGGCGTTCGCGCAGCAGGTCGAACTGGGAGGCGTGTGCGCGCCGCTCATCGTGACGCGCGGACGTGGCTGACGTGTGATCGCTCATGCGCAATGCGCGCGCGCCGTCTCGGCGACGCTGCGCGGGTCAGGTTGACGGAAGAAAGGCAGTGCCGGATTCACGAACGAAACCTGCGCCGCGCACTGGACGAATGCGCCCGCGCCGGATGCGGGCGGGCGCGCCGCGCTCAGCCGGCGAGCGGCTTCTCTTCGGATTCGGATTCGGCGTCCGGCCAGTCGCGGATGTACGCCTTCAGCATCCGGTTCTCGAAGCTCTGCGCCTCGACGACCGTCTTCGCGACGTCGTAGAACGAGATCACGCCCATCAGCATCCGCTGGTCGAGCACCGGCATGTAGCGCGCGTGGCGCTCGAGCATCATCCGGCGCACTTCGTTGACGTCCGTTTCCGGCGTGCACGTGAGCGGCTCGTCCATCACCTTGCGTACCTGCACGTCGCCGATGCTGCCGCCGTTCTCGCGCAGCCGCATGATGATTTCGCGGAACGTCAGCATCCCGACGAGATCGCCGTACTCCATCACCACCAGCGAGCCGATGTCGTGCTCGGCCATCGTATCGACCGCTTCGCGCAGCGGCTTATCGGGCGTCACCGTATACAGGGTGTTGCCCTTCACTTTCAGAATGTCGCTGACGCGCATCGTAGTCCCCTCATGCATATATGCAAAACCGGCTTTCGATCCTATCGGAAAGCCTGCCAAAAGGAAAGCGGGGCGGGAACGCGGCGCGCTTGCCCGCGCTCCCCGCGCGCCGCACAATGTCCGCATCACCCGCGCGCCCGAGGAGACGATCATGGCGCATTCGCATTCGGAGCATTTCGCCAGCTTCGCGGATTTCTACCCGTACTACCTGAACGAACACCAGCACCCGACGTCACGACGGCTGCACTTCATCGGCTCGCTCGGCGTGATCGGCTGCGTCGCGATGGCACTTGCGACGGACGACTGGCTCTGGCTGCCGGCCGCCGTCGTGTGCGGCTACGCGTTCGCGTGGGTCGGGCACTTCTTCTTCGAGAAGAACCGTCCGGCCACGTTCCGCCACCCGATCTACAGCCTGATGGGCGACTGGGTCATGTTCAAGGATATCTGCACCGGGAAAATCCCGCTCTGACGCCCGCCCGCGGCATCACGCGGCGCGAGGCGGCCGCGCGTGCGGATCGGTCGTGCCGCCCGACGCCGCGGGCGCCGGCGGAGGCGTGCCCGCGCGCCGGTGCGCGACGATCAGCGACGCGAGCGACGCGTCGAAGCGCTCGCTCGTCAGCGCGGCGAGCAGTGCCGCGCCGTCGATGTGCGTGCGGCGCCGCTGCAGCTGGTAGGTCATCTCGGCGCGGTCGATCACCAGCACGTCGAACAGGCGCGCGATCGTCAGGTGCTCGGGATTGGCGAGCAGCACGTAGCGCTGCACCTCGTTGCCGTTCTGCAGCCGCGCGACCCAATCGCGCTCCTCCATCACCGACAGCAGGCGCTGCGCGCCCTCCATGTCGCAGCGAAGCATCGTGGCGAGCCGCGCCGCCGAATAGCCGGGCTTGCCTGCCGCGCGCGCCTCGGCCAGGCGCGCGAGCAGTTCCAGCGCATCGAGCAGATCGCTGCCCGGATAGTGGACACGGTGGAACTGGCCGATGCGGATCGCCGGCAGCGCCGAGGTCAGCATCGCGCCGAGCAGCGCGATGAACCAGCTCATGTACATCCACAGCAGGAACACCGGCAGCGCGGCGAACGCGCCGTATACGGCGGTATAGGTCGGAATCCGCCGCACGTAGTAGCCGAAGCCGCGCTTGGCCAGCTCGAACGCGAGCGCCGCGGACACGCCGCCGATCAGCGCGTCGCGCCACGCGACCGTGCAGTTCGGCAGATAGACATACAGCAGCGTGAACGCCAGCACCGTCAGCGGCAGCGACGCGAACGTCAGCAGCCATTCGACGACGGACGGCGTCGACGACGCGCCGGTTATCGCGAGCGACTCCGTGAACAGGTAAGACGAAATCGACAGGCTCACGCCGAACAGCAGCGGCCCGAGCGTGATCAGCGCCCAGTAGGCGAGCACCCGCTGCGCGAACGGCCGGGGCTTGCGTACGCGCCAGATCAGGTTGAACGCCGATTCGATCGTCATCATCGTCATCACGGACGTGACGACGAGCACTATCAGGCCTGCCGTCGTCAGCCCCTTGGCCTTCGATGCGAACTGGTTCAGGTACTTGAAGATCTGGATGTTGAACTGCGCCGGCATCAGGTGATCGGCGAGAAACCCCTGCAGCGAGACCTGGAACGACGCGAACATCGGGAACGCGGTGAAGAGCGCGAACGCGACCGTCACGAGCGGCACGAGCGCCAGCATCGTCGTGAACGTGAGGCTGCCCGCCACTTGCGGAATGCGGTCCTCGGCGCTGCGCTTGGCGGCAAAACGCGCGAGGCGCTTGATGGTATCCAGATCGACGCTCAACTTCCGCAATGACTTCTCCTTCTCGATGCCGCGCGCCTGCGGCGCGCACCGGCACGCAGCGCGCCGGCTTCAGCCCCTATAATAGCCGCTCAATCCAGAGTCCTATGAAAGACATCCTCGTGCTTTATTACAGCCGTCACGGCGCGACGCGCGACCTCGCGCTCGCGATCGCGAACGGCATCGACAGCGTGCCGGGCATGCAGGCGCGCATCCGCACCGTGCCGCCCGTGTCGGCAGTATGCGAAGCGACGGCGCCCGACATCCCCGCCGACGGCCCGCCGTACGCCGAGTTGCGCGACCTGGAGGAATGCGCGGGGCTCGCGCTCGGTTCGCCGACCCGCTTCGGCAACATGGCCGCGTCACTCAAGTATTTCCTCGACGGCACCACACCGCAATGGCTGTCGGGCGCGCTCACCGGCAAGCCCGCGTGCGTGTTCACGTCGACCGGCAGCCTGCACGGCGGGCAGGAATCGACGCTGCTGTCGATGATGCTGCCGCTGCTTCATCACGGCATGCTGATCGTCGGCATTCCATACACCGAATCCGCGCTGACCACCACGCAGACGGGCGGCACGCCCTATGGCGCATCCCATGTCGCGCGCCACGAGCGCGCCGCGCACGAGGGCCTGTCCGCCGACGAGAAGGCGCTCGCCGCCGCGCTCGGCGTGCGTCTCGCGCGCACCGCCGCCGCCCTCGCTGCCGCATGACCCGCCCCGCCGCCGCCCGGCCGCGCTACGCGTATGTGGCCGCCGCATGCCTCGCGGCCCTCGTCGCGCTTGCGCTGGCCTGGGAACTGCGGCTCGCGCCGCTGCGCCCCGGCGGCTCCGCGCTGATGCTCAAGGCGGTGCCGCTCGCGATCGCGCTGCCCGGCGTATGGCGGCGCAATATCCATACGATGCAGTGGGCCAGCATGCTGGTGCTGCTGTATGTTGCCGAAGGCGTCGTGCGCGGCATGACCGATCGCGGCCTGTCCGCGACGCTCGGCTGGTGCGAGACCGCGCTCGCCATCGGCTTTTTCGCGGCCGCGCTCGCGTATGTGGCGCCGTTCAAGCGTGCGGCCAGACGCCGGCGCGGCGCGCCCTGACCCTTTTGCGACCGAACGTCATGAACTCTTTCGAAGCATTCGTTTCCGCATGCCGGCAGGCCATCGGCGACGCCTACGTGCTGACCGACCCGCACGACACCGAGCCGTTCCTGACCGACTGGCGCCGACGCTACAAGGGCACGGCCTGCGCGGTGCTGAAGCCGGCGAATACCGGAGAAGTCGCGGCGCTCGTGAAGCTCGCGGGCGTGCACGGCGTCGCGCTCGTGCCGCAAGGCGGCAACACGGGCCTCGCCGGCGGCGCGACGCCCGATGCGAGCGGCACGCAGGCGGTGCTGAGCCTCGCACGGCTCAACCGCGTGCGCGCGCTCGATCCCCACAACAACACGATCACCGTCGAGGCCGGCGTGATCCTCGCCGACGTGCAGGCCCGCGCGCAGGAAGCCGACCGGCTGTTTGCGCTGAGCCTGGCGGCCGAAGGCAGCTGCACGATCGGCGGCAACCTCGCGACGAACGCGGGCGGCACGGCGGTGCTGCGCTACGGCAACGCGCGCGAGCTGTGCCTCGGGCTTGAAGTCGTGACGGCGCAAGGCGAGATCTGGGACGGGCTGCGCGGGCTGCGCAAGGACAACACCGGCTACGACCTGCGTGACCTGTTCATCGGCGCCGAAGGCACGCTCGGCATCATCACCGCAGCCGTGATGAAGCTGCACCCGCGCCCCGCCGCGCAGGTGACCGCGCTCGCGGCACTCGAATCGCCGCACGCGGCGCTCGATTTCCTCGCGCTCGCGCAACGCGCGGCCGGGCCACTGCTGACCGGCTTCGAGCTGATGTCGGATTTCTGCATGCAGCTCGTCGCGAAGCACTATCCGCAACTGCGCTACCCGTTCGCGCACACGCACCCGCAAACCGTGCTGCTGGAACTGTCGGACAACGAAAGCGAGACGCACGCGCGCGCGCTGTTCGAGAAGATGATGGAAGAGGCGTTCGAAGCAGGCATCGTCGTCGATGCGGTGGTCGCGGAGAACCTCGCACAGTCGCGCGCGTTCTGGGACCTGCGCGAGCACATCCCGCTCGCGCAGGCCGACGAAGGGCTGAACATCAAGCACGACATCGCGGTGCCGATCTCGTCGATCGCCCGCTTCATCGACGAGACCGACGCGGCGGTCCAGCAGGCGGCGCCGGGCGCGCGGATGGTCACGTTCGGCCACCTCGGCGACGGCAACCTCCACTACAACGTGCAGACGCCCGACGGCGGCGATCCGAAGGCATTTCTCGCCGCGCATCAGACACCGATCAACCGCATCGTCTACGACAACGTGCAGCGCCATCGGGGCACGATCAGCGCCGAGCACGGCATCGGCCAACTGAAGATCGACGACGCGCAGCGCTACAAGACGGCCGTCGAGATCGGGCTGATGCGCGCGCTGAAGACCGCGCTCGATCCGCACAACCTGATGAACCCCGGCAAAGTGCTACGCTGACGCTATCGGCGAAGGAGCGATATCCGTGAAAGTCCGCGTACTGTCCGACCTGCATCTCGAAGGCAACCTGCCCGACGCGATTCCGCACGCGGCGGCGGATCTCGTCGTGCTGGCGGGCGACATCCACAATCATGCGGAAGGCCTGCGCTGGGCCGCCGAGACGTTCGATCCGGACGTGCCGGTGATCTACGTGCCCGGCAACCACGAATACTACGACGGCGAATTCGGCGCGCTCGAGTCCGCCATGCGCGACGCGGCGCGCACGCTCGACAACGTCCATTACCTGAACAACGACGTATACGTCGATCCCGCGCAGCGCTTTCGCGTGCTCGGCACGACGCTGTGGACGGATTTCGCGCTGTTCGGCGCGGACGACGCGAGCATCGCGAACGCGATCGACGCGTCGTCGCGCGCGATGCTCGATTTCAGGGGATTGATCCAGGTGACGTGGCCGCACGACGCGGCGCTGCACGAAACGCCGGCCGAACGCGCCGAGCGGGACTTCACGCCGGCCGATTCGCTCGCGCTGCACCGCCACGCACGCGCGTGGCTCGAGTCGCAGCTGGCGACGCCGTTCGCCGGCAAGACGATCGTCGTCACGCATCACGCGCCGCACAGGCAGTCGCTGGCCGAGCGCTACGCGCACGACCCGGTGTCGGCCGGTTTCATCAACGATCTGGCGGGACTGGTGCGTGCGCCCGTCGCCCTGTGGGTGCACGGCCACACGCATACTTCATTCGATTACCGCACCGGGGACGGCACGCGCGTCGTCTGCAACCCGCGCGGCTACATCCACCGGCGCACCGGCGAACGGGAGAACCTCGCGTTCTCGTGGGACAAGGTCGTGACGCTCGACTAGAGCCGGCTCACGCTCATGACAGCGGCTGGCGCAGCGCTCAGCGGCGCGCGCGCTGCGCCGCGACCGACGCGGAACGCACCCGCACCGGAACCGGCTGCATCCGCGCCTTCATCGTGCGCAGCAACTCGCGCGACGCGGCGGCGCCGATCACGCCAAACAGGACGCCGAGGCCAATCAGCAGGTGCGTATTCATCCTATCTCCAGGTAAGCAATCACTCTGGAACACACGATATCAAACTGCCGGCAGGACGAAGGTAAAAAAGTGTTGCTCCGCCGACAAATCTCGTGAAATTGGGTAAAAAAGACGGGCGCTCAGGTCGCTCGCGTATACTGCTGCAGCGCCGCTTCATCGGCCTCGAGCGTCGCCGGCAGCTCTTCGCGCAGGAAGTCGACCCAGGTGCGGATCTTGGCGTCCAGGTACTGGCGGGACGGATACACCGCGTAGATATTCATCAGATGCGAACGATACTCCGGCATCACGCGCACGAAATCGCCGTTGCGCAGGCCGCCGATCGCCGTGTACAGCGGCAGCACCCCGACCCCCATCCCTTCGCGGACGGCGACCGCAAGCGCCTCGGCCACATTGACGCGGAACGGCTGTGCGGGCAGCGCGACCGTCTCCTCGCCGCCGGGGCCGGACAGCGTCCACTCGTCCCAGTGGAAACCCGGCGCGACCATCCCGAGGCAGACGTGATGCGAAAGATCCTGCGGCCGCGTCGGCACGCCATACTTCTCGACGTAGGCCGGCGACGCGCAAGCGACGCTGAAGCTCGCCCCGAGCCGCTGCGACACGAGCCCCGAATCCGGCAGCTCGCGGCCGACGACGATCGCGACGTCGTAACCTTCGTCGAGCAAGTCCGGCATCCGCTGCGCGAGGGTCAGGTCGATATGCACGTCCGGATAGCGCTCGCGGTAGCGCGACACGGCGGGCACCGCATACTGCTGACCCAGACTCGTGAAACAATGCACCTTCAGCTTGCCCGACGGGCGGGCATGCGCGTCGCTCGCCTCGGCCTCGGCCTGGTCGACGTACGCGAGGATCTGCTCGCAGCGCTGCAGGTAGCGCTCCCCCGCCTCGGTCAACGCGATCCGGCGCGTCGTCCGATTCAACAGGCGCGTGCGCAGGTGAGCCTCGAGATCCGACACGGCCCGCGAAGCATAAGCCGTCGTCGAGTTCAACTGCTGTGCGGCTGCCGTAAAGCTCCCCGCGTCGACCACGCGGACGAACACACGCATGTTTTGTAACGTATCCATGCTATTTCCCTATTGAATCCGGGAAGATTGTTGCACAAATCAATACAAATATTATCTCAGCAGACGTAAAAATGCGTTGCACCGTTTCCGGTTTATTCAGCAATTGCTGAAAAATATAATCGCATCCGACTCATCTTTATCCGAAAGGGAGAAAATCGTGCAGTCTCCGGCAATAAGAGGGACATTTGCACTCGCGGTTCTTGCATTCTCATTAACAATAGCCGGATGCGCGAGCATGGGCGACAATGCGCCGCAGTCAAAGCAGATCGATCCGAGCACGCTCGACGTCGGCGAGGCCATCCACGCGGCCGATCGCGACGCGGGCTGGCCCGCGGCGGACTGGTGGCGAGCCTATCGCGACCCGCAGCTCGACGCGTGGATCGCGGCCGCCCAGGCCGGCAACCCGACGCTGTCGGCCGCGCAGGCGCGCGTGCGCGAAGCGCAGGCGATGGAGCGCATCGCCCGTTCCGCCGAGATGCCGCAGATCGGCGGCAACATGTCGCTGATGCGCCAGCACTGGCCGGACAACGTGTTCTACGGCCCCGGGCCGCTCGCCAACACCGACACCTGGAACAATACCGCGTCGCTCGGCCTCTCGTACCACCTCGACCTGTGGGGCAAGGACAAGAACTCGACCAAGCGTGCGCTCGACGTCGCCCATGCGACCGCGGCGGACGCGCGCGCGGCGCGGCTCGAACTCGAAGTCAATGTCGTGCGCGCGTATATCGAGCTGTCGAAGAACCATGCGCTGCTCGACATCGCACATGACACCTTCGAGCGGCAGCGCGCGCTTGCGGATCTCGCGCACAAGCGCCTGCAGGCGGGCCTCGGCACGCAGCTCGAGGTCAGCCAGGCGGAATCGTCCCTGCCCGACTACGAACGCCAGATCGACACCTACGAGGAAGCGATCGAGCTCGCCCGTCACCAGCTTGCCGCGCTCGCCGGCAAGGGGCCGGGCGCGGGCGCCTCGCTGACCCGGCCGAAGCTCGCCCTCGATGCGCCGGCCGGCCTGCCGTCGAAGATTCCGGCCGAACTGCTGGGCCGCCGTCCGGACGTCGTCGCGGCGCGCTGGCTCGTCGACGCGCAGGCGCGCGGCATCGACGTCGCGAAGGCGGACTTCTATCCGAACATCGACCTGCTCGCGACGGTCGGCGGCCTCGGCGTGACTGCGCCGTTCGTCGACTTCCTGCGCGCGATGAACGGCGGCTGGACCGCCGGCCCGGCGATCTCGCTGCCGATCTTCACGGGCGGCCGCCTGCGTGCGCAGCTCGGCGCAGCCGCGGCCGGCTACGACCAGGCCGTCGAGCACTACAACCAGACGATCGTCAGCGCGCTCAAGGACATCGCCGACCAGGTCGTGCGGACCCGTTCGCTCGACACGCAGAAGGAAGACGCCGCGCGTTCTGTCGCGATCAACCAGCGTACCTACCAGCTGTCGCGTGAGGGCTTCCGCCGTGGCCTGACCGATTACGTCAACGTGCTGGTCGCGCAGACACAGCTGCTGCGCGCGCAGGAAACGGCGACGCGGATCGACGCGGAACGCCTCGAAGTGCATGCGTCGCTGATGGCCGCGCTCGGCGGCGGCGTCGAGACGGGCGACGACGTGCCGCCGCCCGCCAACGGCGAGAAGGCAGGCAAGGCCGGCAAGGCGGCCGCGGCATCGGCTGGCGTGGCACGGGCGCCGTCGGCACCGGCTGCCGCAGCGCCGGCTGCCGCAGCATCGGCTGCCGCAGCGAAGTAACGCGGAGCATCCGTCATGCCTGCCTCTTCTTCCGCCTCCACGGCCACCCCCGCCTTCCAGCCGCCCGCCTGGCTCACCGCCGTCGGCGACTGGGCGCGCACCGACGGCGTCGCGTGGCTGTACCTCGTGAAGGCACTGCTCGCGGCGTTCCTCGCGCTCGGCATCGCGATGCGGCTCGACCTGCCGCTGCCGAAAACGGCGATGACGACGGTGTTCATCGTGATGCAGCCGCAAAGCGGCGCAGTGTTCGCCAAGAGCTTCTACCGGCTCATGGGCACCTTCGTCGGCCTCGTGGCGACGCTCGCATTCGTCGGGCTGTTTCCGCAGCAGCCGCTGCTGTTCCTGCTGTCGGTCGCGCTGTGGGTCGCGCTGTGCACGGCCGGCGCCGCGCGCAACCGCAACTTCCGCAGCTACGGCTTCCTGCTCGCCGGCTATACTGCCGCGCTGATCGGCCTGCCCGCGTCGCAGCACCCGGACAGCGCGTTCATGACCGCGCTGACCCGGGTCGCCGAGATCACGGTCGGGATCGTGTCGTCCGGCATCGTCAGCGCGCTCGTGTTCCCGCAGTACACCGCCCAGCGGATGCGCGCGACGGTCCGCCAGCGCTTCGGCACGTTCGTCGACTATGTCGCGGCCGCACTGTCCGGCCAGCTCGACCGCGCCCGCATCGAACAGATGCATACCCGCTTCGTCGCCGACGTGGTCGGGTTCGAAGCCGCCCGCAGCATGGCCGTGTTCGAGGACCCGGAGGCACGGATGCGCAGCGGCCGCCTGTCGCGCCTGAACAGCGAGTTCATGAGCGCGTCGAGCCGCTTTCACGCGCTGCACCAGCTGATGAACCGTCTGCGCGCGGCCGGCGCGACGGCGGCGATCGACGCGCTCGAGCCGTATTTCCGCGAGATCGCGCCGCTGCTCACCTACTGCGGCGAGCCCGTGCGCTCGTCCACCGACGCGGTGCACGCGGCCGAGCAGCTGCTCGCGTTCCGCGACGCGCTGCCGCGCCGCGTCCGCGCGACGCGGATGCAGCACGAGGCACAGCCGGATTTCCCGCTGCTCGACTTCGACACGGCCTCGGAACTGCTGTACCGCTTCATCACCGACCTGCATGCGTACGTGGCGACCTATGCGTCGCTCGCCGTCGCATCGCACGAACGGGAACGCTGGATCGAGCGCTACGAGCCGCGCACCAACCTCACCGCCGCGCTGATCGCCGGCATCCGCACGGGGTCCGTGATGCTCGTGCTGAGCTGGTTCTGGATTCACAGCGCCTGGCCGAACGGCGCCACGATGGTGTACATTGCCGCCGCCACGTGCGCGCTCGCGTCGTCGTCGCCGCGCCCGACCGAGATGGCGTCCCAGATGGCGGCCGGCACGCTGCTCGCGTCGCTGATGGGGCTGATCGTGATGTTCGGCGTGTATCCGCGCATCGACGGCTTCCCGATGCTGTGCGTCGGCCTCACGCCGTTCCTCGCGCTCGGCCTGTTCATGTCGATGAAGCCGAAGATCGCCGGCTGCGGCGTCGGCTACTGCATCTTCTTCTGCACGCTCGCCGGGCCGGAGAACGTGATCCACTACGATCCGTCCAACTTCATGAACGACGCGCTCGCGCTCGTGATGTCGATGCTGGTGTCGGCGATCGCGTTCGCGGTGCTGTTCCCGCCGTCCGCGCCGTGGCTCAAGCTGCGCCTGTTCGGCGACCTGCGCCGCCAGGCGGTCGCCGCGTGCCACGCGCGCCTCGACGGGCTGCGCACGCGCTTCGAGAGCGGCGCGCGCGACCTGATGTACCAGGCGCACACGATCTCGGCCGACCAGCCCGGCGTGCAGCGCGATGCGCTGCGCTGGATGTTCGCCGTGCTCGAAACCGGCAATGCGGTGATCGACCTGCGCAACGAGCTCGCGACGCTGCCGGACGATCCGCGTTTCGCGGAAACGACGCCGTGGCGCCGCGCGCTCGAGACAATGCGGCAAAATATCTCCGCACTGTTCGAAAAACCGGGCCAGCAGCGCTTCGACGCCGCGCTCGATGCGACGACCGGCGCGATCGCCGCCGCCCAGCAGGCGCTCGCCGAATGCGTGCCGAATCGCGACGAACGTCACCGGATGCAACGCATCCTGAGTCACCTGCACTTCGTGCGCACGGCGCTGATCGACCCGGAATCGCCGCTCGAGCCGCTCAACCGCAGCCGCCAGGCGCCCCTCCAACAAGGAATTTCGTCATGATGCCGCGTGAACTCGCCATTCTCGATGCCTACATGCCCACCGTGGTGCTGCTGTTCGCCATCGGTGCGCTGGCGACGTGGGCAGTCGACCGGCTGCTCGCGTACACCGGGCTGTATCGTATCGTCTGGCACCCGTCGCTGTTCCGGGCCAGCCTCCTCGTCTGCATCTGCGGCGGACTGAGTCTTGCCGTTTACCGTTGATAAACCTCGAACCATGATCTTGCGAAAACTCTTCGGCTTCATCGCGACCGCCATCATCTTCATTGTCGCGATTCTGATCGGGCGCTCGTTATGGGTGCACTACATGGACGACCCGTGGACCCGCGACGGCCGCGTCCGCGCGGAAGTCATCAACGTCGCGCCCGACGTGTCCGGTGCGGTCGTCGAACTGCCGGTGCGCGACAACCAGTTCGTGAAGAAGGGCGACCTGATCATGCAGATCGACCCGTCGCACTTCCAGATCGCGGTCGAGCAGGCGCAGGCCGCCGTCGCCGCCCGCCGTGCGGAACTGCAGATGCGCCGCGACGACGCGGCCCGCCGCGCGGATCTCGACGCGCTCGTCGTGTCGAAGGAAAACCGCGAGAACGCGGCGCACAGCGCATCGGGCGCCGAGGCGCAGTACCAGCAGGCGGTCGCCGCGCTCGACGCCGCGAAGCTCAATCTGGAGCGCACGCGGGTCGTCGCGCCGGTCGACGGCTACATCACGAACCTGCAGGTGTTCAAGGGCGACTATGCGATCTCCGGCCAGGCCAAGCTCGCGATCGTCGACAGCCATTCGTTCTGGGTCTACGGCTACTTCGAGGAAACCAAGCTGCCGCGCGTGAAGGTCGGCTCGCAGGCCGAGATGCGCCTGATGAGCGGCGGCGTGATGAAGGGCCACGTCGAAAGCATCTCGCGCGGCATCTACGACCGCGACAACCCGCAAAGCCGCGACCTCATCGCCGACGTCAACCCGACCTTCAACTGGGTGCGTCTCGCCCAGCGCGTGCCGGTGCGGATCAAGATCGACGAGGTGCCGGAAGGCGTACTGCTGTCGGCGGGCACGACCTGCACGGTCATCATCCAGCCCGAGAAGCCGCACAAGCATTAAGCCCCGACGCGGCCGGCGGCGCCCCGCCCCCGGCCGCGCGGCCCTGCCGGGCCGCAACCTGCGTCACGCCGCGCCTGCCACCGGCGCGGCGGCACCGGTGGCATTCGCGCCGCCGGTCAGCCGCCCGATTCGCGGCAATTCCCCATACCTTCGCGGAACGACGCCGGCTAGTGTGCCGTACGCGTCAGGCGGCGAGCCGGAAGCGTGCGACCAGCGTCTTGAGCGACTGCGCCTGATCGTCGAGCGCGTGCGCCGCGGCGGCCGCCTGCTCGACGAGCGCGGCATTCTGCTGAGTGCCGGCGTCCATCTGCGTGACCGCTCGGCCGATCTCGTCGATGCCGGCGCTCTGCTCGCCCGATGCGGCCGAGATTTCGCCCATGATGTCGGTCACGCGCTTCACCGCGCGCACCACGTCGTCCATCGTGCGGCCGGCGTCCTGCGCGAGCGCGGCGCCGTTCGCGACCCGCTCGACCGACGCGCCGATCAGCGCCTTGATTTCCTTCGCCGCGGTCGCCGAGCGCTGCGCGAGCGTGCGCACCTCGCCCGCCACCACCGAGAAGCCTCGCCCGTCCTCGCCGGCCCGCGCCGCCTCGACCGCCGCGTTCAGCGCGAGGATGTTGGTCTGGAACGCGATGCCTTCGATCACGCCGATGATGTCGCGGATGCTCTTTGCGCTCTCGTCGATCTCGCCCATCGTCGCGACGACCCGCCCGACGACGTTCCCGCCCGCCTCGGCGACCGCCGACGCGTTCTCCGCAAGCGTGCTCGCCTGCCGCGCGTTCTCGGCGTTCTGGCGCACCGTCGACGTCAGCTGCTCCATGCTGGCCGCGGTCTTCTCGAGCGCGGCGGCCTGCTGCTCGGTGCGCTGCGACAGGTCGAGGTTGCCGGTCGAGATTTCGCCGGACGCGGCGGCGATCGCCTCGGCGCTCGCGGAAATCTCGCGCAGCGTCGTGGCCAGTCCGGCCTGCATCTCGCCGAGCGCGCGGACCATGCTGCCCTGGTCGCGCTTGCCGAGCGAGATCGACTGCGTCAGGTCGCCCTGCGCGATGCCCGCCGCGATCGTCTTCGCGTAGCCGGGCTCGCCGCCGAGCTGCGCGGCGAGACGGCGCACGACCCACTCGGACGCGACGAACGCCAGCACGATCAGCCCGCCGGTCATCGCCGCCATCATCGCGGACGACGACGCGAAGATCGTCGCGGACGCATCGAGCGTCGCCTTCGACTTCGCGCCGCGCGTCTTCACCAGTTCGGCCGCCAGCTTCTCCAGCTTGCCCGTCTCGACGAGCAGCGACACGTCCTGGGTGCCGACCTGCCAGTTCATCTGCGACAGGTCGAGCGGCTGCGCGCGCACCAGCGTGACGAAATCGCGCAGGTGCCCGCTCCACGTATCGACCGCGGACGCGAACGCGCGCAGGCGCGCGGTGTCGGCCGCGTCGGCGCGATCGGCATGCCCGTTGAGCGTGCCGAGCGCGCTCGCGATCGACGCGAGCCCTGCATCGACCTCCGCGCCGAGATCGTCGCGCTCCTTCGCGGTGGTCGCGGTCAGCAGCATCTTCTGCGCGCGGCTCGCGCGCAGCACCTCGGCGCGCACCTCCTCGGCCGCGAGGCTCGCGACATGGCCTTGTTCGTAGACCGACGCGATCGATCCGTTCAGGCGGCTGATCTGCGCCAGCGAAAAGATGCCGATCGCCAGCGTGCCGGCCAGCAGCAGCGCGAACGCGGCGCGCAACGTGGTCTTGACTGTTCGCGGCTGGCGCACGCGCCGGGCCGGTCGTGCGTTCCGCGTCTGGCTGCCGTTCCGTGCGGCGGCAGCCGCGCCCGGCTGCGGGCGAAGTGATGCTGCTTTCATCGATATTTCCCCGTTCTGGTACCGCTGCCGGAAAGGTCGGTTCCGGCGTCACCGCCTCGGCTGCCGCATGCGCACGTTCGGATCGGGGACGGCACGCGGCCGGCGCCCGGGTCGACGCGCTGTCTGGTTATTTCGTCGTGACTACGGCTGCCATCGGCTTTCCTTGAGTTCGGTAAAACTCGCATCGGTCGCCCGGCCGCGCATCGCGGCGGGCGCCGCGAGCGTTATACCCGGCCAAAATTCGTGCTCAAAAATCGACGGCAAAAAGCCCGCGGCGCGACTGGATGAATGTCCGATTCGCAACAAAACTTGGCCGGACATTTGTGATGCGCCACATTAGACTTTGTTGACGCATCAACGATGTCAAGCGCGCCGATCCGCACAGAGCGCGTGCCTTTCCCTCAACTCGCTCAGTTCTCTTTATGGAAACTTCGGTCGACACGCGCGCCGCCGGCACCGCCACGCCGCCGCCGGCGCAACCCTCCGCCACACCTGCCGCAGCGGCCGCGCGCACCGTCTATCCGGTGCTCGGCGCGATCAGCTTCTCGCACATGTTGAACGACATGATCCAGTCGCTGATCCTCGCGATCTATCCGATGCTCAAGGACAACTTCGCGCTGTCGTTCGCGCAGATCGGCCTCATCACGCTGACCTACCAGATCACCGCGTCGCTGCTCCAGCCGCTGATCGGCTACTACACCGACAAGCGGCCGAAGCCGTATTCGCTGCCGGTCGGCATGGGCTTCACGCTGTCGGGGCTGCTGCTGATGTCGGTCGCGCCGAATTTCCCGCTGCTGCTGGTGGCCGCGGCGCTGGTCGGCTGCGGCTCGTCGGTGTTCCATCCGGAATCGTCGCGGGTGGCGCGCATGGCCTCGGGCGGCCGTCACGGGCTCGCGCAGTCGCTGTTCCAGGTCGGCGGCAACGCCGGCTCGGCGCTCGGGCCGCTGCTCGCCGCGCTCGTCGTGATTCCCCGCGGCCAGTCGAGCATCGCGTGGTTCTCGGCGGCCGCCCTCGTCGCGATCGTCGTGCTCACGCAGATCGGCCACTGGTACAAGCGGCATCCGTCGGCCAGGAAGAAGGCCGCGCACGCGCCGCATGCGACGCTGTCGCGCGGCCGCGTGATGTTCGCGATCGGCGTGCTGGTACTGCTCATCTTCTCGAAATACTTCTATCTCGCGAGCATCAACAGCTATTACACGTTCTATCTGATCGACAAGTTCCACCTGTCCGTACAGGACGCGCAGATCCACCTGTTCATCTTCCTCGCCGCGGTCGCGGCCGGCACGGTGATCGGCGGGCCGGTCGGCGACCGCATCGGCCGCAAGTACGTGATCTGGGGCTCGATTCTCGGCGTCGCGCCGTTCACGCTGATGCTGCCGTACGCGAACCTGTTCTGGACGAGCGTGCTGACCGTGATCATCGGCGCCGTGCTCGCGTCGGCGTTCGCCGCGATCCTCGTCTACGCGACGGAGCTGATGCCCGGCAAGGTCGGCACGGTCGCGGGGCTGTTCTTTGGCTTCGCGTTCGGCCTGGGCGGCATCGGCGCGGCAGTGCTCGGCCAGCTCGCCGACGCGACCAGCATCGCGTTCGTCTACAAGGTGTGCTCGTTCCTGCCGCTGATCGGCGTGCTGACGGTGTTCCTGCCGGATCTCGAAAGCGGGAAGCGCGCGAACGCGTGATGTGACACGGCGGGGCGCGCAAACGCGCGCCCCGCCGGATGGATGGCGACGGCGGCGCTCAGGCCGCCGTCGTTGCGTGCAGGGTCAGGAAACGCTTGAGGATGCCCGACGAATACGTGCTCGCGATCTGCTGGAGGAAATGCGTGAACGAATGGGTCGCGTGATCGTCGGCGGTATCGGAGATGGTGCGCACGAGCGCGAACGGCACGCCGTGCTCGACGCAGACCTGCGCGATCGCGGCCCCTTCCATCTCGACGGCCAGCGCGTCGGGCAGCGCGTCGCGCAGCGCGACGACCTCGCGCTCGCTCGACACGAAGCGATCGCCGCTGATCACCAGCCCGTTGCGCAGTTGCGCACCGGCAATCCGGAAGCGCGCGGCGAGCGCCTCGCCTTCGTCCTCGATGAACTGCGCGCACGCGGCCTTCAGGCGGGCGGTCAGCTCGCCGTCGGCGTCGAAACGGGTGACGCCGAGCAGCGGCACCTCGTAGCGCGGAAACAGCGGCGACGCATCGAGGTCGTGCTGCAGCAGCGTGTCCGCGACGACCACGTCGCCGACCCGCACCGCGCGCGCGACACCGCCCGCGACGCCGGTAAACACGATGCCCGCGACATCGAACACGTGGATCAGCGCGCTGACCGTCGCCGCGGCCGCGACCTTGCCGACGCGCGCGAGCGTGACCACGCAAGCCGCACCGTGCACGGTGCCGACGTGATAGTCACGGCGCCCGAGCGTAACCGTCTCGACCGGGCCCTCGTCGTGCATCGCGGCGATCAGGTCGCCCAGTTCCTCGGGAAGCGCGGCGAGGATGCCGAGCGGCCTGGCGGATAAAGTCAGTTCTGCGTTCATTTCCGTTTCTGCGTTCATTCAACCGTCTGCAATTTCGCGACCGCGAGCGCGAGCCACTTCTCGCCGTGTCGCTTGAATTTCACCTGGGCCTTCGCATCGGCGCCGCTGCCTTCGAGCGCGGTAACCGTGCCTTCGCCGAATTTCGTATGGAATACCTGCTGGCCGACCCGGAAGCCGCTCTCCGCCGCGCGCTGCTGGTTCGCGAACGCCGGCAGCGGCGCCGACACGGCGGCGTCGACGACCTGCTCGCGCCCGCCGCCGCCCTGCCGCGCGAACCAGTCGCGCCCCCAGCCGGCGTTGTCCGACCGGCCGCCCCAGCGTGCGCCCGCCTCGACCTTCGGCGTAAGCCACTTCAGCACGTGCTGCGGCAGTTCGTCGAAGAAGCGCGAGCGCACGTTGTAGCGGGTTTGCCCGTGCAGCATGCGGCTCTGCGCGAACGACAGGTACAGCCGCTCCTTCGCGCGCGTGATCGCGACGTACATCAGCCGCCGCTCTTCCTCGAGGCCGGCCGCCTCGACCGCGCTGTTCTCGTGCGGGAACAGGCCTTCCTCGAGCCCGGTGATGAACACCGCGGCGAATTCGAGGCCCTTCGCCGCATGCACCGTCATCAGCTGTACCGCGTCCTGCCCGGCCTGCGCCTGGTTGTCGCCCGCTTCCAGCGACGCGTGCGACAGGAAGCCCGCGAGCGGCGTCATCGTGTCCGGGTTCTGCGCCGGATCGCCGAGCGCCGCCGGATCGAGCACCGCGTCGGCCGGATCGCGCTGCGACGCGGCGATTTCCGGCGCGGCGATCGCGCCGGCACGCAGCGGGATCGAACGAGCCGGCGTGTCGAGGCCGTAGCCTTCCTCGCTGACGAACGCGGTCGCCGCGTTGACGAGTTCCTGCAGGTTCTCGAGGCGGTCCTGGCCTTCGCGTTCGCCCTGGTAGAACTCCGCGAGGCCGCTCGCGCGCACCACGTACTCGACCGTTTCCGGCAGGCTCATCTGCTGCGTGTCGGCACGCATCTTCGCGACCAGGTTCGCGAACGCGCCGAGGCTCGAGCCGGCCTTGCCGGTCACGTACGGAATCGCCGCGGCCATCGCGCAGTTGTACAGGCGCGCGGCATCGGCCAGCTGCTCGATCGAGCGCGCGCCGATGCCGCGTGTCGGGAAATTCACGACGCGCGCGAACGCGGTGTCGTCGTTCGGGTTGTCGATCAGCCGCAGATACGCGAGCGCGTGCTTGATTTCCTGGCGCTCGAAGAAGCGCAGGCCACCGTACACGCGGTACGGAATGCCTGCGGTCATCAGCGTGTGCTCGATCGCGCGCGACTGCGCATTGCTGCGATACAGGATCGCGATCTCGCTGCGCACCATTCCGGCACTGATCAGCGAGCGGATCTCCTCGACGATCCAGCCGGCCTCCTGCGAGTCGGTCGCCGCTTCGTACACACGCACGGGCTCGCCGTGGCCCGCGTCGGTGCGCAGGTTCTTGCCGAGACGGTGCGCGTTGTTCGAGATCAGGTGGTTCGCCGCGTCGAGGATGTTGCCGTGCGACCGGTAGTTCTGCTCGAGCTTGATCAGGTTGCGGACCCGGAACTCGTTCTCGAAGTCGCGCATGTTGCCGACGTTCGCGCCGCGGAATGCGTAGATCGACTGATCGTCGTCGCCGACCGCGAAGATCGCGTTCTGGCTGCCCGCCAGCAGCTTGAGCCACGCGTACTGCAGCTTGTTGGTGTCCTGGAACTCGTCGACGAGGATGTGCCGGAAGCGCGCCTGGTAGTGCGCGCGCAGCGGCGGATTGTGCGCGAGCAGCTCGTAGCAGCGCAGCAGCAGCTCGGGGAAATCGACGACGCCCTCGCGCTGGCACTGCTGCTCGTACGCCTGATACAGCTCGACGAACTTGCGGTTGAAGCTGTCGGTCGCGTCGACCTTGTCGGGCCGCAGCCCCTGCTCCTTCGCGTTGTTGATGAAGTACTGGACGTTCTTCGGCGGATACTTCTCGTCGTCGACGTTGGCCGCCTTCATCAGCCGCTTGATCGCCGACAGCTGGTCGGCGGTGTCGAGGATCTGGAAGGTCTGCGGCAGGCCCGCGTCGCGATAGTGCGCGCGCAGCATCCGGTTGCAGAGGCCGTGGAACGTGCCGATCCACATGCCGCGCGTGTCGATCGGCATCATCGCCGACAGGCGCGCCATCATCTCGCGCGCGGCCTTGTTCGTGAAGGTCACGGCCAGCACGGTGGCGGGCGACGCGTAGCCGTGCTGGATCAGCCACGCGATGCGAGTGATCAGCACCCGCGTCTTGCCGCTGCCCGCCCCCGCGAGGATCAGCGCCAGTTCGTTCGGCAGCGTGACGGCGGCGTATTGTTCAGGGTTGAGATTCGCGAGCAGATCGGGCATGGAGTGGCAACGGACGTGCGAGAGAAAAACGGACCCGCCATTATAAGTCCGCCGCGCCGCCTGCCCGCATCCGCCGCGCCGGGCGCGCGTCGTCCGGATCCGCGCGGCGGGCCGACGGGCGCGCCGCAATGGCCGCCGCGCGGCGCGCCGGCGCCGTCCGGCGGTGACTGGCGGATGCGCATCCATTTATAATCGACGGATTCAGCATCCAATTCACGCATCTTTCGGCAGATTTCCAACCATGAGCGACAGCACGCTTGCGAAGAGTTTCGAGCCCCACACCATCGAATCCCAATGGGGGCCGGAGTGGGAAAAACGCGGCTACGCCGCCCCGGCGATCGATCCGAACCGTCCCGATTTCGCGATCCAGCTGCCGCCGCCGAACGTCACGGGCACGCTGCACATGGGCCATGCGTTCAACCAGACGATCATGGACGGCCTCGCGCGCTATCACCGGATGCTCGGCGACAACACGCTGTGGGTGCCGGGCACCGACCACGCCGGCATCGCCACCCAGATCGTCGTCGAGCGCCAGCTCGACGCGCAGGGCGTGTCGCGCCACGATCTCGGCCGCGAGAAATTCGTCGAGCGCGTGTGGGAATGGAAGGAGCAGTCCGGCTCGACGATCACGCGCCAGGTGCGTCGCCTCGGCGCATCGACCGACTGGTCGAGCGAGTACTTCACGATGGACGACAAGATGTCGGCCGCCGTGCGCGACGTGTTCGTGACGCTGTACGAACAGGGCCTGATCTACCGCGGCAAGCGCCTCGTCAACTGGGATCCGGTGCTGCTGACCGCGGTGTCCGATCTCGAAGTGGCGAGCGAAGAGGAAAACGGCCACCTGTGGCACATCCGCTATCCGCTCGCAAATGGCAGCGGCACGCTGACGGTCGCGACGACCCGCCCCGAGACGATGCTTGGCGACGTCGCGGTAATGGTGCATCCGGAAGACGAGCGCTACGCGCACCTGATCGGCCAGCACGTGAAGCTGCCGCTCACCGACCGTGAGATTCCGGTGATCGCCGACGACTACGTCGACCGCGAATTCGGCACCGGCGTCGTGAAGGTCACACCCGCGCACGACTTCAACGACTACCAGGTCGGCCTGCGCCACAAGCTCGCGCCGATCGAGATCCTGACGCTCGACGCGAAGATCAACGACAACGCGCCGGAACAGTACCGCGGCCTCGACCGCTTCGACGCGCGCAAGGCGGTCGTCGCCGATCTCGACGCGCTCGGCCTGCTCGACTCGGTGAAGCCGCACAAGCTGATGGTGCCGCGCGGCGACCGCACCGGCGTCGTGATCGAGCCGATGCTGACCGACCAGTGGTTCGTCGCGATGACGAAGCCGGCGCCGGAAGGCACGTTCCATCCGGGCAAGTCGATCACCGACGTGTCGCTCGACGTGGTTCGCAACGGCCAGATCAAGTTCGTTCCGGAGAACTGGACGACGACCTACTACCAGTGGCTCGAGAACATCCAGGACTGGTGCATCTCGCGCCAGCTCTGGTGGGGCCACCAGATTCCCGCGTGGTACGGCGAGAACGGCGAGGTGTTCGTCGCCCGCAACGAGGAAGAGGCGCGCGCGCAGGCTGCCGAGAAGGGCTATGCAGGCGCGCTGAAGCGTGACGAGGACGTGCTCGACACGTGGTTCTCGTCGGCGCTCGTGCCGTTCTCGTCGCTCGGCTGGCCGAACGAAACGCCGGAGCTGTCGCACTTCCTGCCGTCGTCGGTGCTCGTCACCGGCTTCGACATCATCTTCTTCTGGGTCGCCCGGATGGTGATGATGACGACCCACTTCACCGGCAAGGTGCCGTTCCACACGGTCTACGTGCACGGCCTCGTGCGCGACGCCGAAGGCCAGAAGATGTCGAAGAGCAAGGGCAACACGCTCGACCCGATCGACATCGTCGACGGCATCGACCTCGACACGCTCGTCGCGAAGCGCACGACCGGCCTGATGAACCCGAAGCAGGCGGCGACCATCGAGAAGAAGACGCGCAAGGAGTTCCCGGACGGCATCGCGGCGTTCGGCACCGACGCGCTGCGCTTCACGATGGCGTCGATGGCAACGCTCGGCCGCAACGTGAACTTCGACCTCGCGCGCTGCGAGGGCTACCGCAACTTCTGCAACAAGCTGTGGAACGCGACCCGCTTCGTGCTGATGAACTGCGAAGGCCACGACTGCGGGCTCGACAAGCCGGAAACCTGCGGCGCGGGCGACTGCGGCCCGGGCGGCTATCTCGATTTCTCGCCGGCCGACCGCTGGATCGTGTCGCTGCTGCAGCGCGTCGAGGGCGACGTCGCGAAGGGCTTCGCCGACTACCGCTTCGACAACATCGCGGGCAGCCTCTACAAGTTCGTCTGGGACGAATACTGCGACTGGTACCTGGAACTCGCGAAGGTGCAGATCCAGAACGGCACGCCGGAGCAGCAGCGCGCGACGCGCCGCACGCTGCTGCGCGTGCTGGAGACGGTGCTGCGCCTCGCGCACCCGATCATCCCGTTCATCACCGAAGCGCTGTGGCAAAAGGTCGCGCCGCTCGCGGGCCGCTACCCGCAAGGCCAGGCCGAGGGCGAGGCGTCGCTGATGACGCAGTCGTACCCGATCGCCGATGCGCAGAAGATCGATGAGGCGTCCGAGCAATGGGCGGCCGACCTGAAGGCGATCGTCGACGCATGCCGGAACCTGCGCGGCGAGATGAACCTGTCGCCCGCGACGAAGGTGCCGCTGCTCGCGGCCGGCGTCGCCGACCGGCTGCGTACGTTCGCACCCTACGTGCAGGCCCTCGCCCGCCTGTCCGACGTGCAGATCCTCGCGGACGAAGCCGCGCTCGACAAGGAGGCCCACGGCGCGCCGATCGCGATCGTCGGCCCGAACAAGCTCGTGCTGAAGGTGGAGATCGACGTCGCGGCCGAGCGTGAGCGCCTGTCGAAGGAGATCGCGCGCCTGACGGGCGAGATCACGAAATGCAACGCGAAGCTCGGCAACGAGGCATTCGTCGCGAAAGCGCCGCCCGCGGTGGTCGAACAGGAGCAAAAGCGCCTCGCCGAGTTCCAGAGCACGCTCGCGAAACTGAGCGCGCAACTCGAGCGGCTGCCCGCATAACGGCCCCCGGGCCGGCCACGTTGCCTATAATGCGCGGATAAACAGTAGAGCCGTCCGGACGAATCCGGACGGGTCGATTTGAGGAGCAAAGGTTCATCATGCTGAAAGTCACCAAGGCGGTATTCCCGGTCGCGGGCCTCGGAACGCGATTTTTGCCCGCTACCAAGGCAAGCCCGAAGGAGATGCTGCCTGTCGTCGACAAACCGCTGATCCAGTACGCGGTCGAGGAAGCGATCGCTGCCGGCATCACCGAGATGATCTTCGTCACGGGCCGCAGCAAGCGCGCGATCGAGGATCACTTCGACAAGTCGTACGAAATCGAGGCTGAACTCGAGGCCCGCGGCAAGGACAAGCTGCTCGAGCTGGTGCGGAGCATCAAGCCGAGCCATGTCGACTGCTTCTACGTGCGCCAGCCGGAAGCGCTCGGCCTCGGCCACGCGGTGCTGTGCGCGGAAAAGCTGGTCGGCGACCACCCGTTCGCCGTGATCCTCGCGGACGACCTGCTCGACGGCGAGCCGCCCGTGATGAAGCAGATGGTGGATGTGTTCAACCACTATCACAGCTCGGTGATCGGCGTCGAAGAGATCCCGCCGTCGGAAACGAAGTCATACGGCATCGTCGACGGCAAGGAGTGGGAAGAGTCGATCATCAAGATGTCGGCGATCGTCGAGAAGCCGGCGCCGGAAGTCGCGCCGTCGAATCTCGGCGTCGTCGGCCGCTACATCCTCAAGCCGCGCATCTTCTCGCACCTGCGCGCGCTCAAGCCCGGCGCGGGCGGCGAGCTGCAGTTGACGGACGCGATCCAGGCGCTGCTGACCGACGAGCAGGTGCTCGCGTACAAGTATCACGGCACGCGCTTCGATTGCGGCAGCAAGCTCGGCTACCTGAAGGCGACGGTGGAATTCGCGCTGCGCCACCCTGAGGTGCGCAAGGAGTTCGCGGCCTACCTGCGTGACCGCCACGATTCGCTGCCCGCCGCCTGAGCACGGCGCGAGCCCGCCCGGCGGGCCCGAACGCGGCCGGCGCGCTCAGCGCGCGTCGGCCGGCTTCACCGAGACGACGCCCGGCATGCCGCCCGCGTCGTCTTTTTTCGTCTTGACGAGCCAGCCGCCCGCGTCGAACGGCAGCTTCGCCAGCGCACCGCGCACCAGCGCCGGCGCTGCCTGCCGTGCGTCCGGCTGGCGATCGCGCAGCGACGCCGACACCTGGTAGACGTCGCCCCCCGTCTTTGCGTCGACGAAACGCAGCGTCAGCACGTGCCGGTAAACCTTGCCGACGAACGCCAGCGCGGGCGCCGGCCCGTCGACCGCGACGCACGCGGCTTGCGCGCCGCCGCATTGCTCCGCCGACGCCTCGAGCGCGCCGGGCTGCGTCGCGTAAGCGATCGACAGCCGGTAGCGCGCGTCAGCGAGCGGCTGCGCGTCGAAGCCGCGCCGCGCAAGCTCGCCCTGCACGAGGGTCTCGATCTGCCGGTACGCCGCGTCGTCCGCCTGCGCGGCCGTGCGCGCGAACCCGTAGCCGCGTGCGCCCGACGCGAATGCGTCGCCCTGCCCCGACGCGCTCACGCCGGTCGTCATGCCCGCGCAGCCCGTCAACAGCGCGGCCGCCAGTACGGCCGCCGCCCATTCCGTTTTCATAGCTTCTCCCATGCTTGGCGCCATCACGCCAGCGGCTCGTCGATCACCGGCAACGCTACGGTGACCGCGGTGCCCACGCTCACCTCGCTGTCGACTGACACGCTCCCGCCATGCCGCGTGACGACCGTCTTCACGAACGCCATGCCGAGTCCCGACCCCGAAATCTCGGGCCGCTCGCCGGCATGAAACCGCTTGAAGCGCTCGAACAGATGCTGCTGATCTTCCGGCGAAATGCCGTATCCGTGATCGCGAATCGTGCAGGACATCCGCTTCGATGCGCGCTCGACCGACAGCGTACACGTGATGACCGTATCCGCCGGGCTGTACTTGACCGCGTTGTTCAACAGGTTCACGAACGTGCGCGTCATCAGCGAACGGTCCGCGTTCACCCAGCACGTCGCATCGCCGACGTCGGTGTCGATGCGGATGCGCTTGGCCCGCGCCTGCGGCCACACCTCGTCGCTCGCGTCGAACAGCACGTCGATGAAATTCGTCGCCTCGAGCTGATAGGTCTGCGACTCGGCGCGCGCCAGCTGCACGAATTCGTCCGCGAGCGACAGCGCGCGCTGCGCGTAGCGCTCGATCCGCGCGAGCAGCCCGCGCGTCTCGTCGGAGTCGACGCGCTGCCGCTCCATCGCGACGAGCGCGAGGATCGACGACTGCGGCGAGCGCATGTCGTGCGACAGCAGATGCAGCGCCTCCTCGCGCTGGCGCTCGGCGGCATGCAGGTCCGTCACGTCGACGAGACCGGCGATCCAGCCGGTCAGGCGGCCCTGCGCGCTCGTGCACGGCGCGCAGCGCAGCAGGTGATCGAGGCCGTCGCGGTCGTGCACCTCGATGCCTCGCCCCATCAGCGCGCTGTCCGTGACGCGCGTGGGGTCGAGCGCCGCTGGCCAGTGCGCGCGGATCTCCGCGTCGTGCTCGGCGTTGCCGTCCACGGTCTTGACGAACGCGAGCTCGCCGAGCGCGGCGCGCAGCGGGCGCCCTTCCGGCGGCGGCAACCCGAGCCGCGCCGCGTATTGCTTCGCCGCGTGGTTGGCGATCAGCACCCTGCCCGCGACGTCCGTGACGAACACCGGCTCCGGCATGCTGTCGAGACTGTCCCACACGAAGCGCTTCATGTCCTGCACGCGCTGCGCCGCCTGCGCCATCAGCGCCATCTGCCGCTCCAGCGCATCGCCGCGAAATTCGCCGCGGGCGTGCGGCGCCTCCGGCAGCAGATGCGGCTCGTCCGCGAGCCGCTGCAGTTCGCGGCGCAGGTACGACATCGTCATCTCGAGCCGCCGCCAGTTCCAGAGCGGGTACACGGCGATCAGGCCGAAAACCGCGGGCGCGGGCGACAGCCACAGCCGTCCGCCATAGAGGAGCGCCGCGCTCGCGGCGACGGACAGCCCGGCCAGGCTGAGCGTCAGCAGCAGCGCGCGCCACGGCGACAGCATCAGGAAACCGGCCAGCAGCACCGCCAGCGGCAACAACGACACGGCAAACAGGCTGATGCGCGGCACCGGCGAAATCGCCCGTCCGGTCATCAGCATGTCGAGCACCCCGGCATGGATGTAGACGCCCGCGAGCGGGCCGTAATCGCCCGACACGGGCGTCGCGAAACGGTCGTACAGGCCGGACGCCGTCACCCCGACGACGACGATCTTGCCGCGCAACGCGCTCGCCGGCACGCGCCCGTCCAGCACGTCGGCGAACGACACGCCCGGATAGGCGGGCGTGTTGCGGCTGAACGGAATCAGGTAGCGCCCCTCGCCGCTGCCGTCGCGTGCGAAGTCGTGCCCGACGCGGCCCGGGCGCAACGCGCCTGACGCGCGGGCGCGGGACACCGGCACCATCAGTTGCGGCCAGCGCGTGCGGCCGTCGCTTTCGTACAGCGCGACGCTGCGCACGATGCCGTCCGGATCGACTTCGAGATTGATGTGCCCGAGCCCTGCGGCGCGCGCGGCGAGCGACGGCACCGGGAGATCGACGGAGCGCGTGCCGTCCGTGCGCTCGGGGCTCAGCAGGACCGGCAGGAACGTCGGCACCCGGCCGAGCGCCCGCGCAAGCGCGGCGTCGTCCGGCGACGGTTCGGTAAACAGCACGTCGTAGACGACGGCGGCCGGCTGCGCCTGCGCGAGCGTGTCGAGCAGGCGCGCATGCACGCTGCGCGGCCACGGCCAGCGGCCGAGCGCCGCGACGCTGGGGTTGTCGATGTCGACGACGACGATGCCGGGCGCAAGCGGCACGCGGCGCAGCATCAGCAGCCGGTCGTAGATCAGGCCGTCGACGCCTTGCGACACGCGCCCGATCGCGCACGCGAGGATCACCGCGATGCCGAGGCAGCCGATCGACAGCCATTCGACGAGAAAGCGGCGGCCAAGCAGCCGCCGCCGCGGGGAAACGGAATCGAGTCTCATGCGCCGCCCGTCAGCGGGACAGCGTGAACGCGCCGACCGGGCTGGTTTTTTCGTAGAAGCGGCCGCCGTCGAACGACTCGATGGTCACTGCCCAGAAATACTCGCCGGGCGGCAGGTGCGCGACGACGATCTGCCGCGCCGTCAGGCCAACCTGCTCGACGATCGGCGCGCTCAGGTCCTTCGACGCCGACAGCACGAAGCGATATCGCAGGTTCCCGCCCGCGCCGTTCGGCGACCAGCGGAATTCGTAGCCGTCCGCGCCGGGCGCCGCGCTCGCGTCGATGCCCATCCGGCGCCGCTCGAACGCATAGGTGCGCGGCTGCCCTTCGAGGCCGTTCCCGTCGATCGCGGCAATCCGCACGAAGTACGTGCCGTCGGGGACGTTGGAGAACGCCGCGTGCGGCGTATCGGTGCGCGTCTCGCTGAACAGGTCGAGCAGCCCCGCGTCGTGCGCGAGCTGGACCCGGTACGCGCGCGCATCCGGCACCGGCGCGAGATCGAAACCGACGTCCGGCTCGTCCTGTACCTTGTCGGGCTTCACGAGCGCCGGCGCGCCGAGCAGCGGGACCGGCGCGCCGACCGCGCCGATCGCGGTCGCGATGGCGCCGAAATTCGCAGGCACGAGCGTCGCGCCGGACGGGTGGCGGCTGCCCGCGACGCCGACTGCGCCGTCGAGCACCTCGACGCGCGTCGCCGCATCGCCGGCCGCGTCGTAGCCGACCCGGAAGCGTGTGCCGCGCACCCCCGCGACCACCGACGGCGAACGGATCTGGAAGCGGTCGTCGCGCTTCTTCAGGTGCGTGACCTCGCTGTCGACCGACCCACGCCGCAATTCGAACACGCGGTCGAGCGTGCCGGTCAGCACGGTGCGGCGCAGCATCGTCAGGACGAGCTGGCTGTCCGGCGGCAGGCTCATGTGCGTGCCGTCCGCCAGCTCGAGCGTCACGAAGCCGTTCGCACCGGTCCGCACCCGGTCCCCCTCGGTCAGCGAAGCGTCGAGCGCGAGCGGCAGGTACGCGTCGCCGGACGCGCGCTCGGCCGGCCCCGCCACCGCGATGACGTGCGCCGCAAGCCGCTCCTTGCGCAACCGCGCGGCGGGCAGCTTCAGCGCGATGCCGGGCTGCAGGCGTTTCGGCGCCGGCACGCCGTTGAGCTGCGCGAGCAGCGGCCAGTCACCGGGGCCTTGCAGATAGCGGTCGGCGACGTCGTACAGCGTGTCGCCGTCGCGCGTCGTGTAGACGACCGTCTTGCCCGCCGCATGGCCAGGCGGCTGCGCCGCCGCCGGCTGGGCGAACAGCGGGGCCGACAGCGCGGCCGCAAGCAGGCACGCCGTTCGCAGCGCGCGTGGCGAGATCGCCGCCGTCACGCCGCCTCCCCTTGCGCGATCCGCTCGAGCCGATAGCCGTAGCCATAGATCGGCGCGAGCCGGTAGCCGTTCTCGGGGCGCAGCCCGAGCTTCGTGCGCAGCATCGAAACGTGCGTGTCCATCGTGCGCGACGGGATGTCGGTGGCCTGCTTCCAGACCATGTCGAGAATGTGGGCGCGCGACAGCGGACGGTCGAGATGCTGGAACAGCAGCAGCGCCAGCTCGAATTCCTTTTGTGTCAGGCTCACCGGCGTGTCGCCGACGTAGGCCTGCTTCAGGCTCACGTCGAACTTGAACAGGTCGAACTCGCGCACCACCGCCTCGGCATTGACCGGATACGCGCGCCGCAGCAGCGAGCCGACGCGCGCGCGCAGGATCGGGCCGGACACTGGCTTGACGATGTAATCGTCGGCGCCCGCGTTGAGAATCTGCGTGATCCCCGCTTCGTCGTCGCGGCTCGTCATGAAGATGATCGGCAGGCTGTGCTCGGCCTGATTGGCCCGCACCCACTTCAGCACTTCCTCGCCCGACAGGTCGGGCACGTTCCAGTCGAGCACCAGCAGGTCGAACGTTTCGCGCTGCAGACGCTTCTTGAGCGCCTTGCCTTCCGTGAACGCGTAGCACGTATGCCCGGCGGCCGTCAGCGTTTGACTGACGAAATCCGTCTGGGCCTGATCGTCATCCAGTACAGCAATTCTCATAGCACCCCGCAAAACGAAATCCGATCGTCCGGTTCAAGCCCCCGTGCGCCTTCCATGGGCGCACCCGCGGATACCCGCATGCCGGCACACGACCGGCGTGCGCGTGCGCGTCACGCGCGCCAGGCATCCATTATCGGACGAACCCGCCAAATATCTCAAAAACGGGGCAGGGATAAACCGGCGATTTCATCATAGTAGTATGAAAGCCGCGCTGAAATGGTGCGGACGATTGCCGTTTCGTCGAATCTTCCTTCGGGACGACGGGTGTGTGCGGTCGATTCACGTCGTCGCCGGCCGGCGCGCGGTGCCGATCGAGGATGATCGGCATGGGCGTGGGCCGTCTGTTTCGCTTCGTGCGGATTTCGAATGATTTCCGATCCGGAGGGCACGCGCTGTCCCCTTGTGCGACGGCGGTAACGCCAGGCTGGCCCCCTTGCCTGTCTCGACACGGCGTATCCCGGCCGCCCGGTTGAGGCGGTCGTTCGGCCATCGCGAGTATACGCGGCATGCGCCGGACCAACGTTCAGGAAATGTCAGATCGGGCGGACGGCCACGCAGCCTGGGCTGGCTGGCCGGCAGCGCGCGTCAACGGCGGCGCATCAGGAAGACGAAGGTCTTGTCCTGCGTCGACGATTCGACGATCTCGTTGCCGGTCTGCTTCGCGAACGCCGCGAAATCGCGCTGCGAGCCGGGATCGGTCGCGAGCACCTTGAGGATCTGCCCGCTCTCCATGTCGGCGAGCGCCTTCTTGGCACGCAGGATCGGCAACGGGCAATTGAGCCCGCGCGCGTCCACTTCCTTGTGAATCTGCATCGGCTGTCGACCTTCGAATGACGCGCCGCACGCGGCGCAAGAGGAAGCGGCAATTTTACCGCAGACCCGGCGCGGACGACGCGCGGCGCGGCGCGGTGCGGCCAGCAACCGCCGATTGCCGGTTGCGTCGCTCGGACCGAGGAGCAACTTCTCGCCATTGAGAATCGCGCTCGACTCGCTTGTGCCGTACTTCACGCGCGAGGAACACGGGCAGTCGATAACGCAAGGAAAAGAGCACTCCGTGCGAACGTATCGGCACGAATGTGAAGCCCCCCACCGGGAGCGGTCGCAAGCGCGACGCCCTCAACGAGCAGAGAAATCTAAAAAATCCCGCTAACGAGTTGCGCCACACATAATCACCGACATTTCACCGCGCATCTTCTCCACTTCATTTTCACGTTCCGCCAAACTCTCATTAATAACGTATATTCGATTGCAGCAGCGACCAAATTGACAATCGCTACCACGGAAAGGTAAAGATCATCAGGATCACGAATACCCAATTTTCGAGAGGCCATGAGCAATTGATGCTGTTGATCAAGCGGCATCGGCAGTGGATAAGTGTGAATGAATCTCATCGAAATGACAAACAAACCAACGAACAGAGCAATCTTGAACGTTATCGCCAGCAAACTACGGGCAAGTGCTACCATGGGCAATCACCTCAATGACGCCATATGCGCGCAGATCTGTATTTCGAACAGGCACGGTGTTTGTGCGCAACAGTGCGCGACGGATAGTTTGAAAGTCAGATATATTTTGCAACGTAATACATCCTAGCGACACGCCTCTGCCGCCGATCGGATGCAATCGGAAATTTCCGCCAGCTTGGCGTTAGCCATTCCGGGATTGATGCCAGCGATTTTCACGTTTTCCAGCAGCATGATGAAGTAGACCTGCTCCTGGCCTGCGTCGTTAATCCTGTACCACTTCAATTCCGCGGATTGCAGGGTCTGCCCTTTGGCGACGGCCTTGTAGAGGTAGGGGTTGGACGCATCGAATTCCTTCTCGATGCTCATGGGAGCGTGCGAGCGGGTACCGGTCACTTTCCCGGAGCTGCTATCGACCGGAAGATTCAGGCCGTGACTGAAGCCGATCACCTCGATGCTTCCCTCACGCCCCTGTACCGTAACGGAGCCCTTGATTTCCGCCCCACCGTCATCCTTGAGCCACATATACGCTGGAATCGGCATGCTGGTTCGTTATCCTATCAAGTTGAGGACCATGTTTTCCCGAGACGAGTTATCCAACTCCCTGTCCGGCTAGCACCATACACCAGAAACGAAGGAAATACGTAATGCAAATGTAATATATCTGCGTCGTCCGGGGCGTGCCTCATTGCCTTGCACCCGGTTCGCAGACTGATCCACGCGTGGCGATGCCCTTCGCTAGCCAGGAAACGAGCGCCAGAGTCGCGCGGGGACGACCGGACGCAACGAGTCGTGAACTGGCCCTAGCCCGCGCTCAGCCACGCATCGGCGATGCCGGCGTCCAGCTTGTCGAGCGCACCGTCGTAGACGATCCTGCCCCGCCCCATCACGGCGACGCGGCGCGTCAGCAGCGGCGCGAGCTGCAGCCGCTGCTCGATCAGCAGGATCGCGACGCCTTCGTCTCGCAGCGCCGCGAGGCAGGCGCCGACCTGCTCGACCGCGAGCGGCGCGAGCCCTTCGGCGGGTTCGTCGACGATCAGTACGCGCGGCGCGCCCGCCAGCGCACGCACCAGCGCGAGCATCTGCTGCTCGCCGCCGGACAGGTGCCCCGCCTGCACGTCCGCGCGCGCGGCCAGCAGCGGAAAGCGGGCGAACAGGCGCTCGAGCGCCGCGCGCCGGCCCGCGCCGCGCAAGCCGCGCAGCCCGAGACGCAGGTTGTCCCGCACGCTGAGCAGCGGGAACACGTCGCGGCTCTCGGCCACATACGCGACGCCGTGCCGCGCGACCGCGAAAGTCCGCGCGCCCGCGCACTCGGCGCCCGCGATCCGCACCGAGCCGGCGACGCGCACGAGCCCCATCACCGCCTTCGCGAGCGTCGAGCGCCCCGAGCCGTTGCGCCCGATCAGTGCGAGCGTGTCGCCCGCGTCGAGCGCGAGATCGACACCGTCGAGCGCCGGCTGCATGCCGTACCAGGCCCGCAGGCCGCGAATCTCGAGCAGCGCGCTCATGCGAAGCGCTCGCCGAGATACGCGGCGCGCACGGCCGGATCGGCACGGATCGCGTCGGGCGCGCCGGTCGCCACGATCGCGCCGCGCACCAGCACCGAGATCCGGTCCGCGAACCCGAACACGGCATCCATGTCGTGCTCGATCATCAGCACCGTGCGGCCGCGCGTCGTGCGGCGGATCAGCTCGATCATCCGCGCCGCCTGCGCGCGATTCATGCCGGCCGTCGGCTCGTCGAGCAGCAGCGTCGACGCGCCGCTCGCGAGCGCGATGCCGAGATCGAGCGCGCGCTGCTCCGCATAGCTCAGTTCGCCCGCCGGCGCATCGCGCCGCGCGTCGAGGTCGATCTCCGCCAGCACGCGCCGCGCGGCCCGATCGACCGACGCCGATTCGCGCAGCCGGTTCCACCAGCGCCGCCGCTCGGCCGGCGCGTGCATCGCCGCGCAGCGCAGATTGTCGAATACCGACAGGCGCAAGAACGCGCTCGTCTGCTGGAAGCTGCGCCCGATGCCGAGCCGGCTCGCCGCAACCGCGCCGCACCCGGCCAGATCGACCCCATGCAGCAGCACGCGCCCGCGCGTCGGCCGCGCCACGCCGGCGATCACGTCGAACAGCGTCGACTTGCCCGCGCCGTTCGGCCCGATCAGCGCATGGCGCTCGCCCGCCGCAATCGCGAGCTCGACGCCGTCGAGCACCGTGTGCATGCCGAAACGCTTGTATATGCCGTGCAATGCCACCGCCGTCCCGTTCATGTCCCCGCTCCGCTCACGCTGCCCGGGCGGCTCCCGCGGGCACGCCACAGCAGCGCGCCCGCGACTGCCGCGGCGAGCGCGACCGCCCAGCCGAGCGGCGCGCCGGCATCGACCCGCCACGGGCCGAGCGCCGCCTGTGCGCCTTCATCCTGCGCAAAGCGCCACGCATACCCGAGTTCCGCCGCGCAGACGACCGCGATGCTCCAGCACAGGCAGGCGGCGACCGCGCACGCCATCCGGAGCCGCTCGCGCCCGCCGCGCCGCAACGCATGCAGGACGTCCGTCGCGCTCCCCGCCATCCCGCGCGGCGCGCCCACGACCACGACCACGAACAGCAGGCCGAGATACAGCGCCCACGCGCGCGAGACGCCGGCGACCGCGACACTGAAAAACGTCAGCGCCGCCGCGCCGAGCGCCGGCCCGAAAAACGACGCGGTGCCGCCGGTGACGGCGGCGATCAGCACCGTCGCCGAGCGCGCCATGCCGACGCTGTCGGCCGTCGCGATCTCGACGTCGATCAACGTGAGGGTGCCCGCGACGCCCGCGAAGAACGACGCGCACGTGACCATCGCGAGCCGCACATGGCGCGGATCGGTGCCCAGCGCCGCCACGCGCGCCGGATTGTCGCGCACGGCGTTCGCGAGGCGCGCGAGCGGCGTGCGCGTGAGCGCGCGCATCGCCAGCGCCGACACGACGCACCACGCGGCGATCACCGCGTACGCCTCGCCCGGCGCGCCGAAATGCCAGCGGCCCCATGCGGCGCCGCTCGCGCGGTCGATCGTCACGCCGCCGATCCCGCCGAACCACGCGGGCACGCTCCACGCGGCGGCCGCGACGCATTCGCCGAGGCCGAGCGTGATCATCGCGAACGCGGTGCCGGCACGGCGCGTCGCAACCAGGCCGAACAGCCAGCCGAAGCCCGCCCCCGCCACGCCGCCGACGAGCGGGAGCAGCGGCAGCGGCCCGCCGAAGCGGTTGAACCAGTGCGCGGCGGCGAATGCGCCGAGGCCGGCGAACGCCGCATGGCCGAACGACAGCAGGCCAGTCGTGCCGAGCTGCAGGTTGTACGACAGCGCGAGCACGACGAGCGCGGCCGTTTGCGCGAGATAGCCGAGCATCCAGCCGTGCGGCCACAGCCACGCAGGCAGCACGAGACAACCGACGAACAGCGCCCAGCGCGCGGCGCGAACAGGCGTCCGGCTATGCATCGGCACGCTCGCCGAACAGCCCGCGCGGCCGCGCGACCAGCACCGCGACCAGCAACAGGTACGGGACAAGCGGCGCCAGCTGCGAGACCGTCAGCGCGCCCGCGCCGTCCGGCAGCGCGACGCCCGCCGCTGCGGCGACGTCGCGCAGCGACAGACTGCTCGCCGCCGCGAAGGTCTGCGCGCAGCCGACCGCGAGCGACGCGGCGAGCGCGCCGCGCAGCGAGCCGAGGCCACCGATCACGACCACCGCGAACACGACCGAGCCGACCGTCTCGGCCATCGCGGGCTCGATCACGGCCAGCGGCGCGCCGATCACGCCCGCGAGCGCCGCCAGCGCCGTCCCCGCGCCGAACAGGCCCGTCATCACGCGCGGCACGTCGTAGCCGAGCGCCTCGACGGCCGCGCGGTGCGTGAGCGCCGCGCGCACCACGAGACCGATCGTCGACGCGCGCAGCAGCGCCGCGAGCGCGGCCAGCATCGCGAGCGACATCGCCATCATGAAAAGCCGGTAGCGCGGCAACGCGACGCCGAGCCACGTCACCGGCGCGCCGTCGAGGAGCGGCGGCACGGGCGCGGGCAACGGCGCGAGCCCCCACGCCAGTTTCGCCCCTTCGGCGATCAGGCAGGCGAGCCCGAACGTCAGCAGCAACTCGCTCGTGTGCCCGCGCGCCTGCACGCGGCGCAGCAGCCAGCGCTCGCAGGCCGCGCCGGCCACGCCGACCGCGACCGGCGCGGCGGCGAGCGCCGCCCAGAACCCCGCGCGCGCGGCCACGCTGTAGCCGACGTATGCGCCCAGCATGTAGAAACTCGCATGCGCGAAGTTGAGCACGCCCTGCACGCTGAAGATCAGCGTAAGGCCCGCCGACAGCATGAACAGCAGCAATCCGTAGCTGAGGCCGTTGAAGGCCTGGACGACGAGCGCCTGCACCGCGCCTCCGTCAGGCCGCGAGCGCGTCGAGCGCCACGCGCAACGCGTCGGGCAGCGGCACCGGCCGCCGCGTCTCGCGATCGACGTACACGTGCACGAAATGGCCTTGCGCGGCGGGCGACGCATCGCCGTGCGCGAACAGGCCGATCTCGTAGCGCACGCTCGACGTGCCGAGCTTCGCGACGCGCAAGCCCGCGTCGACCGCCTGCGGAAACACGAGCGGCGCGAAGTAGTTGCATTGCGTCTCGACCACGAGGCCGATCGTCTGCCCGCGCTCGACGTCGAGCACGCCCGCGCGGATCAGGTATTCGTTGACCACGGTGTCGAAGTAGCTGTAGTAGACGACGTTGTTCACGTGCCCGTACACGTCGTTGTCCATCCAGCGAGTCGTGATCGGCAGGAAGTGGCGGTAGGCGTCGCGCGGACGCGGCTGCGGTCTGTCGGACATGGCGGTGGCGGTCACAGCGATTCGGTCGGCATGCGGCGGTAGTCGTCGGCCGTCGCGATGCGCGGGTTGGTCTTGTGGCAGTGATCGGCAAGCGCCCCTTCGATCACGTGCGCCAGGCGGGCGCGCGCGGGCATCACTGGCCGGGCCGGTCGACGAATTCGAAGTCGAGGCCGCGCGCGCGCATCCAGTCGGCGAGCGCGTAGCCGGTGCCGGCACGCCACGGCCGCAGGTCCGGCGGATCGACCAGCCGGTATTCGAGCAGTTCGGGCGACAGCGCGACCGTGCCCGACGCGCGCACGTGGTACGCGATGATCAGTTCGTTCTTGCGGATGAACTCGTAGACGCCGACGAGCGACACCTGCTCGGCCGTCAGCGCGGTTTCCTCGAACACTTCGCGGGCAATCCCGGCCTCGGGTGTTTCGCCGTGCTCCAGAAACCCGGTGATCAGCGCGAACACGCCTTCCTGCCACGCGGCATTACGTGCGAGCAGGATCTTGCCGCCGTACTCGACGATCGCGGCGACGACGGGCAGCGGATTGTTCCAGTGGACATAGCCGCAGGCGTCGTCGGGACACGTCTGCCGGAGGCGTCCGCCCTCTTCGGGCGGATCGGCTCGCTCGATCAGCGGACGCGCGCAGCGCGGGCAAAAGCGGTAGTCGGCAGTCGTCATCGGCGGGGAAAGCGCGGGCGCCCGGCCGCATTCCACGAGCGGCGCCAGGCTCCCGCTCGGCGCGGGAAAGGTTTCATTCTAGCGGCTTTGCCCGCGCCGCAGACGATCCGGCCCCGAGCCAGTCAGGGCCTTGCGCCGCGTCGCGCCGCGCGGGCCGCGATCGCGGCGAACCCCGCGGCGCCGGCCAGCAGCGCGGCCGCCGCGAGCCAGAGCGCGGGCGAGAACGATCCGTAGTGCGATGCGAGTGGCGCCGCGACGAGCGGGCCGGCGATCTGCCCGGCGCCATACGACGCCGTCGCATACCCCATCAGCCCGGCCGCGCGCTCGCCGTGCAAACGCCGCGCCTCACGCATCGCGAACAGCGTGATCGCGGTGAACGGCAGACCGATCAGCACGCTGCCCAGCGCGAAGCCCGCCGCGGTCGGCCACACGATCCCCGCGGCGATGCCTGCGGCCTGCAGCGCGCAGCCGGCCGCGAGCAGCATCCGGTTGTCCCAGTGCGCCGGCAGCCGCGCGGCGGCGAGCGCGCCGGGAATCAGCGCCGCGCCGAACATCGGCCAGAACAGGTCGGGCCACGGCGAGCCGGCCGGCAGCGCCGCACGCGCGATCACGGGCAGGAAGGTCGCGGTGATGATGTAGCCGAAGCCGGGCATCGTGTAGAGCGCGACGAGCCACACCGCGTCGGCCTGGCGCGGCGTCGGCGCATCCCGCGCGGCCGTGTCGCCCGGCGTCGGCGCGTGTTCCGCGCGAGTGGCCGGCGCGGTCGCGCCGAACACCCGCCAGATCGCCGCCGACAGCACCGCGGACAGCGCGGCGAAACCTAGCCAGCCCGACGCGGCGCGATGGCCGGCGAGCGCGCTGCCGATCAGCCCGGTCAACACGATGCCGACGCCCGGCCCGGCATAGATGAGCCCGCTTGCGGCGCCCGCCTGCAGCGCGGCAAGCCGCCTGAGCCCCCACTGCGACACGAACACGAACGTCCACGCGCTGACGACGCCCGCCACAAATCGGGCGGCGAGCCATACGGGCAGCGCATGGCCGATGCCCATCGCGGCCGTCAGCAGCACCGTCGCGGCGAGCCCGAACCGGACCATCCGGGCCGGCTCGACGGCGAGCCGCGCGCAACTGAGCGCGCCGACGAAGTAGCCCGCGTAGTTCGCCGACGCGAGCCAGCCGCCCGCGCGCAGGCCGAGCGAGCCGTCGGCCAGCATCAGCGGCAACAGCGGCGTGAACGCGAAGCGGCCGACGCCGAGCGCGACGGCCAGCCCGGCCATGCAGGCCCATGCGACGGCGCGGGCCTGCTGTTCGGTGTCTCGGGGCGGGAACGCCGCGGCGGCGGCGACGGTGGAATCGGAGCGTGACATGGCGCAATCGCAGTCCGGCGCGCGGCGCCGGTCGAATTCGGACGATTCCATCCTAGCTTGACCAAACGTTCTCGAAAAATGAATAATCAAGAATCAATCGATCGCCTGGAGAGAATCATGGATCTGGCAGCGCTGGCGATATTCCGGGCCGTCGTGCGCGAGAACGGCGTCACGCGCGCGGCCGCGAAGCTCAATCGCGTGCAGTCGAACGTCACGACGCGCATCAAGCAGCTGGAGGAGGAGCTGGGCGCGGCGCTGTTCGTGCGGGACGGGCGGCGGCTGGTGCTCACGCCGGCCGGCGAGACCTTGCTGCCGTACGCGGAGCGCCTGCTGGCGCTGGCCGACGAAGCGCGCCACGCGGTGCGCGAGGACCGGCCGCGCGGTCGCCTGCGGCTCGGGACGATGGAGAGCACGGCGGCGAGCCGCCTGCCCGCCGTGCTGGCACGCTACCACCAGGCCTGGCCGGATGTCGCGCTCGAGCTCGTGACCGGCACGACCGGCTGGCTGATCGGCAAGGTGCGCGAATTCGAGATCGACGCGGCGCTGATCGCGCGCCCGCCTGCGCCCGTGGAACTGCCGGAGACGTTCGACGCAGTGCCGGTGTTCCGCGAGGAACTGGTGCTGCTCACGCCGCGCGGCCATCCGCCGGTGCGCTCGCCGCGCGACGTGATCCTGCCGACGCTGATCGCGTTCGAGCGCGGCTGCACGTACCGCCATTACGTCGAGCAGTGGTACGCGGCGCACGGGATGAAGCCGGCGCGCGTGTTGGAACTCGGCTCGTATCACGCGATCGTCGCCTGCGTGGCGGCGGGCGCGGGCATCGCCGTCGCGCCCCGCTCGGTGCTCGACGGACAGCGCGAGATCGAGAACCTGACGCTGCATGCGATCCCCGGGTTCGATGCGATCGACACGCTGCTGGTGTGGCGGCAAGGCAACGCGTCCGCGGCGCTCGATGCGTTGCAGCACGCGCTGCTCGCGGCGGCGCGCGAAACGGGCTCGGCGGAACCGGTCGCGCAGCCGGATCGCAACGCGGCACTGGCGCACACCACTTAAGTTGGATTGGCGACGGAGAGACAGGAAGAGAATCGCGAAAGCCGCGATTGACGATGCTGCGGATGGCTGAATCGCCGGGGACGGACAACGAGGAGCGGTGATTGCCGGCATGCTGAGAGAACCGCGCATGCGGCGCATCGGGCACTGCCCGACCGCGAATTTGCCGCCATCATGGGCGGCGTCGGCGCGGCCGGCCGACGCGTCGGGTCCGGCGGCGGCGTCGCGTTGCACGACGCCGCCGCCGATCCGGTTACAGCCGTTCCGCGACCCAGCCCTGGACGCCCGCGAGCGCCGCCGGCAGGTTCGCCGGCTCGGTGCCGCCGGCCTGCGCCATGTCGGGGCGGCCGCCGCCCTTGCCGCCGACCTGCTGCGCGACGAAGTTCACGAGCTCGCCCGCCTTCACCTTCTTGCTGGCATCCGGCGTCACGCCCGCGATCAGGCTGACCTTGCCGCCTTCGACGGCGGCCAGCACGATCGCCGCGCTCTTCAGCTTGTCCTTCAGCTTGTCGACGGTTTCGCGCAGCGTCTTCGCGTCCGCGCCGTCGAGCGTCGCGGCCAGCACGTGCACGCCGCCGACTTCGACCGCCTGCTGCGCGAGCTCGTCGCCCTGGCTCGACGCGAGCTTCGACTTCAGCGCCGACAGCTCCTTCTCGAGCGACTTGACCTGATCCTGCACCTGCGCAATGCGCTGCGTCAGCTCCGACGGCTGCGCCTTCAGCGCGGCCGCCGCTTCGTTCACGCGCGCGTCGAGCGTCTGCACGTAGCGCACCGCGTTGTCGCCGGTGATCGCCTCGACGCGGCGGATGCCCGCCGCGACGCCGCCTTCCATCACGATCTTGAACAGGCCGATGTCGCCGGTGCGATGCACGTGCGTGCCGCCGCACAGTTCGCGCGAGAAGCCGAGGTCGAGCACGCGGACTTCGTCGCCGTACTTCTCGCCGAACAGCGCCATCGCGCCGCCCTTGACCGCGTCGTCGTACGCCATCACCTGCACGATGCCCGGCGCGTTCGCGAGCACTTCGGCGTTGACGATCGCCTCGACGCGACGGATTTCATCATCGGTCAGCGGCGCATTGTGCGCGAAGTCGAAGCGGGTCTTGTCGGCATCGACGAGCGAGCCCTTCTGCTGCACGTGCGAGCCGAGCACGTCGCGCAGCGCCTTGTGCATCAGGTGGGTCGCCGAGTGGTTGCGCGCGGTGCGCGCGCGGCGCTGCGCGTCGATCTCCGCGCGCAGCACGTCGCCGACCTTGAGCGTGCCCTGCTCGAGCGTGCCGTGGTGGCCGATCACGTCGGCCTGCACCTTCAGCGTGTCGCCGACCGCGAAGCGCGTCGTCGCATTCGCGAGCACGCCCTGGTCGCCGGCCTGGCCGCCCGACTCCGCGTAGAACGGCGTGTGGTCGAGCACGACGACTGCATCCTGGCCGGCCTTCACTTCGTTGACCGACGAGCCGTCGACATACAGCGCGGTGACCTTCGCGTCGTCGAACGCGATTTCTTCGTAACCGTGGAAGGTGGTCTTCGCGCCCGTGTATTCGAGGCCCTGCGTCGCCTTGAACTTGCCGGCCGCACGGGCCTGCTCGCGCTGGCGCGCCATCGCGTCGTCGAACGCCGGCTCGTCGACCGTCATCCCGCGCTCGCGGCACACGTCGGCCGTCAGGTCGAGCGGGAAGCCGTAGGTATCGTGCAGCTTGAACGCCAGCTCGCCGTCGAGCACCTTGCCGCCCTTCGCTTCGACGTCGGCCAGCGCCGCCTCGAGGATCGACATGCCGTGCTCGATCGTCTCGAAGAAGCGCTCCTCTTCCTGGCGCAGCACGTCGGTCACGCGCTGCTCCGCTTCCTTCAGCTCCGGATACGCTTCGCCCATCTCGGCGACGAGGTCGGCGACCAGCTTGTGGAAGAACGAGCCCTTGCGGCCGAGCTTGTAGCCGTGGCGGATCGCGCGGCGCACGATCCGGCGCAGCACGTAGCCGCGGCCTTCGTTGCCCGGAATCACGCCGTCGACGATCAGGAACGAGCACGCGCGGATGTGATCGGCGATCACCTTCAGCGAATTGTTCGCCAGGTCGCTGATGCCGGTTTCGCGCGCGGCGGCCTTGATCAGGTTCTGGAACAGATCGATCTCGTAGTTGCTGTGCACGTGCTGCAGCACCGCGGCGATCCGCTCGAGGCCCATGCCGGTGTCGATCGACGGCTTCGGCAGGCGCGTCATGTTGCCCTGCGCGTCGCGGTTGAACTGCATGAACACGAGGTTCCAGATCTCGATGTAGCGGTCGCCGTCTTCTTCCGGCGATCCCGGCGGGCCGCCCCACACGTCCGGGCCGTGATCGTAGAAGATCTCCGAGCACGGGCCGCACGGGCCGGTGTCGCCCATCTGCCAGAAGTTGTCCGATGCGTAGCGCGCGCCCTTGTTGTCGCCGATGCGGATGATCCGCTCGGCCGGCACGCCGACTTCCTTCGCCCAGATGTCGTAGGCTTCGTCGTCGTCATGGTAGACGGTGACCCAGAGCTTCTCCTTCGGCAGCTGGTAGACCGACGTCAGCAGCTCCCAGCTGTACAGGATCGCGTCGCGCTTGAAGTAGTCGCCGAACGAGAAGTTGCCGAGCATCTCGAAGAACGTGTGATGGCGCGCGGTGTAGCCGACGTTCTCGAGGTCGTTGTGCTTGCCGCCGGCGCGCACGCTGCGCTGCGACGTGGTCGCGCGCGAGTACGGGCGCGATTCGGTGCCGAGGAACACGTCCTTGAACTGCACCATCCCCGAATTGGTGAACAGCAGCGTGGGGTCGTTACCGGGCACGAGGCTCGACGAGCGGACGATCGTGTGGCCCTTCGATTCGAAGAATTTGAGGAATTTCTCGCGGATTTCGGCAGCTTTCATGGCGTGCGGGGACGTTCTGGCTAAGGCTGGCATCAAACGCCGGCAACCCGTGCGGGCGCGCGGCGGCAGGTTTCTGAAACGATCGATTATACGGGATAGATCCGGGCGCGCGGCCGGCGCCCGGCAAAGCGGCTCGCCCATTCGGCCGACCGGGCTGGGCCACCGGCGCCCGCGATTCGCTTTAAGATGCCGGACAGGCCATTGCGCGCCGCCGCAAGCCACTGCAAAACCAATGCCACTGAGGAGACAGATCGAAGATGGGTGCCTTGAGCCATATCCGCGTGCTGGACCTGACCCGCGTGCTCGCGGGTCCCTGGTGCGCGCAGACGCTTGCCGATTTCGGCGCCGACGTGATCAAGGTCGAGCGCCCCGGCGCCGGCGACGACACGCGCCACTGGGGGCCGCCGTACCTGAAGGACGCGAACGGCGCGGACACGCCCGAAGCCGCCTACTATCTCGCCGCGAACCGCAACAAGCGCTCGATCACCGTCGACATCGCGACGCCCGAGGGGCAGAAGATCGTCCGCGAGCTGGCCGCGCAAAGCGACGTCGTGCTCGAGAACTACAAGGTCGGGCAACTGAAGAAATACGGGCTCGACTACGAGTCGCTGCGCGCGGTGAAGCCGGACATCGTCTACTGCTCGGTGACCGGCTTCGGCCAGACCGGCCCGTACGCGCACCGCCCCGGCTACGACTTCATCATCCAGGGCATCGGCGGCTTCATGAGCATCACCGGCGAGCGCGAAGGCCAGCCGGGCGGCGGCCCGCAAAAGGCCGGCGTCGCGATCGCCGATCTCGCCACCGGCCTCTACTCGACGATCGCGGTGCTCGCGGCGCTCGCGCATCGCGACCGCACCGGCGCCGGCCAGTACATCGACATGGCGCTGCTCGACGTGCAGGTCGCGCTGCTCGCCAACATGAACACGAACTTCCTCGCGAGCGGCGCGCCGCCCGTGCGCTGGGGCAACGCACATCCGAACATCGTCCCGTACCAGACCTTCCAGACCAGCGACGGCTGGATCATCGTCGCGGTCGGCAACGACGGCCAGTTCCGCAAGTTCGTCGAGGCCGGCGGCCGCCCCGAGCTGGCGGACGACGAGCGTTTCGCGACCAATCCCGCGCGCGTGCGCCACCGCGAGACGCTCGTGCCGATCGTCGCGGAGATGGTGAAGACGCGCACCAAGGACGCGTGGATCGACGCGCTCGAGGCGGCCGGCGTGCCCTGCGGCCCGATCAACAACCTGGCGGAAGTGTTCGACAACGAGCAGGTCGTCGCGCGCGGCATGAAGGTCGAGCTGCCGCACCCGTGCGGCGCGCCGGTCAAGCTGGTCGGCAATCCGATCAAGATGAGCGAGACGCCGCCCGAGGCCCGCACCGCGCCGCCGCTGCTCGGCGCACAGACCGACGACGTGCTGCGCACGCTGCTCGGCTACAGCGACGGCGACATCGCCGCGCTGCGCGCGAAACAGGCGATCTGACGGCGCTGCCGCGTCGCGCGGCGCGGCATGCGCCGCCGGGTCTGCCCGGCGGCTGTGGAACAGACGGGAAACGCGGGAGGCAGCGCCGGCGCGCGCAATCAGCGCACGCCGGCGCCGATCCGGCCGCCCGCCGCTGTGCCACTCCCGGACACGGGATCGGCAGGGGTGCGCCGGCGCCCCCCTGCTCAGGTAGAATTAGCGGATTCGACCGGCGCGGCGCGCGCCGACCAAACCTGACCATTCCCGCATGAGCACCGAACGCAACGACGCCCCCGCGGCATCCAACTTCATCCGCAACATCATCGACGACGACAACCGCACCGGCAAATGGGGCGGACGCGTCGAAACGCGCTTCCCCCCCGAGCCGAACGGTTACCTGCACATCGGTCACGCGAAGAGCATCTGCCTGAACTTCAGCATCGCGCGCAGCTACGGCGGCGTGTGCCACCTGCGCTTCGACGACACCAACCCGGAAAAGGAAAGCGTCGAGTACGTCGACTCGATCGTCGACTCGGTGCGCTGGCTCGGCTTCGACTGGCGCAAGGACGCAGTCGACCACCAGTATTTCGCGAGCGACTACTACGACAAGCTGTACGAATACGCGGCGCTGCTGATCAAGCGCGGCAAGGCGTACGTCGACAGCCAGAGCGCGGACGAGATGCGCGCGAACCGCGGCTCGCTGACCGAGGCGGGCAAGCGTTCGCCGTTCAGCGAGCGCACGCCCGACGAGAACCTCGACCTGTTCCGCCGGATGAAGGCCGGCGAGTTCAAGGAAGGCGAGCACGTGCTGCGCGCGAAGATCGACATGGCTTCGCCGAACATGAACATGCGCGATCCCGTCATCTACCGGATCCGCTACGCGCATCACTACCGCACCGGCGACGCATGGTGCGTGTACCCGATGTACGACTACACGCACTGCATCTCGGATGCGCTCGAAGGCATCACGCATTCGCTGTGCACGCTCGAATTCGAGGATCACCGCCCGCTGTACGACTGGGTGCTCAACGAGCTCGCGGACGCCGGCGTCTTCACCCGCCCGCTGCCGCAGCAGATCGAGTTCTCGCGCCTGAACCTCACCTACGCGATCACCAGCAAGCGCAAGCTGCTGCAGCTCGTGACGGAAGGCCACGTCGACGGCTGGGACGACCCGCGCATGCCGACCATCGTCGGCCTGCGCCGCCGCGGCTTCACGGCAGAGGGCATCCATCTGTTCTGCGAGCGGATCGGCGTGACGAAGGTCGACTCGTGGATCGACATGAGCGTGTTCGAAGGCGCGCTGCGCGACGATCTCGACGACAAGGCGCCGCGCTCGGTCGCCGTGCTCGACCCGCTCAAGCTCGTGATCGACAACTATCCGGAAGACCTGGAAGAAGCGTGCACGGCGCCCGTGCATCCGCATCATCCGGAGCGCGGCCTGCGCACCTTCCCGATCTCGCGCGAGCTGTGGATCGAGCGCGAGGATTTCAACGAAACCCCGCCGAAGGGCTATTTCCGCCTGTTCCCGGGCAACAAGGTGCGGCTGCGCTACGGCTACGTGATCGAGTGCACCGGCTTCGACAAGGATGCCGACGGCAACGTGACCGCCGTTCACTGCAACTACTTCCCGGACAGCAAGTCGGGTACCGACGGCGCGAACAACTACAAGGTGAAGGGCAACATCCACTGGGTCAGCGCGAAGCATGCGCAGGCCGCCGAAGTGCGGATCTACGACCGCCTGTTCAAGGAGCCGCATCCGGACGCGGGCGGCGCGAACTACCTCGAGGCGCTGAACCCGGATTCGAAAAAGGTCGTTCACGCGTACGTGGAACCGGGCGCCGGCGACGTCGCGCCGGAAACCCGTCTCCAGTTCGAGCGGCACGGCTACTTCGTCGCCGACCGCAACGATTCGAAGCCCGGCAAGCCGGTCTTCAACCGGATCGTCGGCCTGCGCGACAGCTGGGGCAAGCCGGCCTGACGGCCTGGCCTGCACGCGCCGCACGGCGCGCGGCGACATGAAAAAACCCGGCGCATGCGCCGGGTTTTTCTTTGTGAGTCACACAGGGCCTGTGATCAGCGTGAACAGGCCTCCGTCGGCAAGCGCCGGTGCAGGTCCGCCAGCAACAGCTTCGTGCGGAACAACCGTGCCAGACTGCGGCTCGCGTACTGGCCGACGTCGCCCGGCTCCGTCCAGCGGAAGTCGTCCATCTCGGGGATCATCGTGCCGTCGCGCCGGCTCGGGAACATCGACGTGCACGTGCAGCCCGCGACGTCGATTTCGTCACGCGCGACGCGCACCGCGAACAGGTGCAGGTCCTTGTCGTGCCGGTACGCGAAGCGGCCGAGATCGACAAGCCGCTCCGGTGCGAACGCGATGCCGGTTTCCTCGAGCAATTCGCGCAACGCCGCCTGCTGCGGCGTCTCGCCCGGCTCGCCCTGCCCTTTCGGGATGTCCCAGTGCGTCGTGTCCGTCGCGTGCGCGAGGAACACGCACCCCGCGCCGTCGAGGATCACGATGCCGCACGACACCGTGCGCGGATGCGTGACCTGCGTCATGACGCTCGCGCGGCCGGCCGCGCGCTCAACGCTTCTGCAACTGCCACTTGCCCGCAGCCGTCTTGCAGTAGCGCGGCTTGAGCGTCATCGACTGCCCCTTCGCGGTGATGTCCGTCGTGATTTCGCGGCAGGTCTTGCCGTCCTGCTCGGTCGTCACGGGCGTGAGCTTCGCTTCGATCGGCGTGCGGCCGCCGGTGTTCTGCCACGCGACCACGTCGCCGTCCTTGCCTTCGTCGCGGACCTGCTGCACCGCCTTCGTCAGCGACGCCATGTCCGCGTTGCTGAAATAGCTGATCGGCGTGTCGTGCAGGAAGTTGAGATTGTTCTGCGCATGTGCCGACAGGGCGGCTGCGGCGCACACGGCGCCGGCCAGCACACGCGTGACGAGGGAAAGGGATGCGCGCATCGACATGTTGTTCTCCTTGACTGATCGATCGAACGGCGCGGCGAAACACACGCTCGCCCGCGCACGTCAGCGAGCGAGCATAGCATGCGCCGCGCGCCGGCGCGCTCGTCAGCGACCCGCCGGAGGCGCCGCCGCTTGATATCCGTCGATCAACATCGTGACGGTTGCATGACGCCGAATGACCGCTCGATCAAAGGGGCCGCTACATCCCGCTGTCAAATCGACCTTCCACAATGGACGCAGCCGTCTGGCATATTACTGTCACTCGACGGTCGCGCATGCGTCAGGGCCGGCCACGGCACACATCGACACGCCACACAACAAGAGGAGAACCGCGCATGAACAAGCACGCCTGGATTCGCCGTACGCCGATCGCCGTCGTGGCCGCCGCCGCGCTGGCGGGCTGCGCGAGCCACCCTGCGTCGCAACAGGACCTGTCGGCCGTCGGCACCGTCGTCGTCATCTATGCGGAGAACCGCAGCTTCGACAACCTGTACGGCACCTTCCCCGGCGCGAACGGCTTGCAGAACGTGACGGCCGCGAGCGTGCGGCAGAAGGATCGCGACGGCACGCCGCTCGCGACGCTGCCGACCATCTGGGGCGGCCTGACCGCGAAGGGCGTGACGCCGGCGATCACCGAGGCGATGACGGCCAACCTGCCGAACGCGCCGTTCGCGATCGACGATCCGGCGGGCTTCAATACGCCGATGAGCGTGACGACCCGCGACCTCTGGCATCGCTTCTACGAGAACCAGATGCAGATCGACGGCGGCCGGAACGACATGTTCGCCGCGTGGGCCGATTCGGGCGGCCTCGTGATGGGCCACTACACGGCCGGCGCGTCGAAGCTGCCGCTGTGGAAGATCGCGCAGCGCTACACGCTCGCCGACAACTTCTTCATGGGCGCGTTCGGCGGCTCGTTCCTGAACCACCAGTACCTGATCTGCGCGTGCGCGCCGGTTTACCCGAATGCGGACAAGAGCCCGGCGTCCGGCCTGATCTCGATCGTGAATCCCGACGGCCGGTCGCTGAAGGTCGCGGGCAATTCGCCGGCCTCGGCGCTGGCCGGCGCGCCGAAGTTCGCCAACTCGGGCAACCTGACGCCGGACTTCTACGCGATCAACACGATGCAGCCGGCCTATCAGCCGAGCGGCAACAAACCGCCGGCGAGCGGCGACACGACGCTCGCCGATCCGTTGCTGCCGACGACGCTGCCGCCGCAAACGCAGCAGAACATCGGCGACCTGCTGACCCATGCCGGCGTGTCGTGGGCCTGGTATGGCGGCGCGTGGGGCCAGGCGCTGCAGGCCGCGCGAAGCGGCACGCCGGGCGTGATCTACGGGCCGAACCTGACGTCGCCGAACTTCCAGCCGCATCACCAGCCGTTCAACTATTACGCGAACCAGGCGCCGGGCAGCGTGAACCGCGCGCAGCACCTGCTCGACGGCGGCGTCGACGGCGCGGCGTTCATCCGCGCGATCGACGCCGGCACGCTGCCGCAGGTCGCGTTCTACAAGCCGCAGGGCAACCTGAACGCACACCCGGGCTATACCGACGTGGCGAGCGGCGACCAGCACGTCGCCGACGTGATCGCGCACCTGGAGGCGAGCCCGCAGTGGAAGAACATGGTCGTCATCGTCACCTACGACGAGAACGGCGGCTTCTGGGATCATGCCGCGCCGCCGAAGGGTGACCGCTGGGGCCCGGGCACGCGGATTCCGGCGATCATCGTGTCGCCGTTCGCGAAGCAGGGATTCGTCGACCACACGCAGTACGACACCGCGTCGATCCTGCGCTTCATCACGCGCCGCTTCGCGCTGCCGCGCCTGCCGGGCATCGCGCAGCGCGACGACGCGCTGGTCGCGAACGGCGCGAAGCCGATGGGCGATTTGACCAACGCGCTGGATCTGTCCGGCAAGTGAGCGACGGCAGATCCGGCGCGGCGTGCAGGTAGAGGCAACAAGGGCGGCACAAGGCGCCCTTGTTGTTTTTGCGCGGTGCAGCGCCCTGCCCGATTCTTCGACGCAAGGCCCGTTCACCCGGCGTCCCGAGGTGAAAATTCGGTTCATCGGTCGGTTTGGCTACCAGCAGTGACGACGTTCCGTTTGAAGAAACGTCCGGATTCGCGCAGCCTCTATCGTTCGATGTATTCACCGATGGAGCACCGGGCATGACTGACCGATTCGCAGGCCTTCAGGTAGACCTTCTCATAGTGCCGATCCCCGAGTCAGTTGCGCATTCTGATGCGGGCAGTCCAGTCCCGACAGTTGTGACCGGGCGGCTCCACCAATAACCGGGCCGTTACGCCATTTGACCGGGCCGCTCCACCAATAGCGTCCCGCAAAGCCATGTCCAGCAAGGCCCCGACCTCGCCTAAAACGGTGTAAAAGGCTAAGACGTATATCAACCGAGCTCGACCCGTGGATTTGTGGACAGCCTAAGCGCTGCGCACTCCCCCGTTGACAAGCCGGGACAAGCCGCCTGTGCGGCGCGTCAGGCGGAAGGCGAAGCCGGGGAGCCGCGAGGAAAGTCGCGGACTGCGTTGCAGCCGTCCCCGCCCTTGTGGGGTGGGCGAGCGACTTGTCCATGGCGGGCAGGAAGCCCCGCTGACCTGGGCGTGAAAGCCGTCAAAAAGGAATTGCGCACGGCCAGCCACAATGTTATATTTTTATATAATATATGGAGGTTCCCATGCACACAACCACCCTGCGTAAAGTCGGTGGCTCGGTCATGCTGACTGTTCCACGTGCGCTGCTCGACGTGCTGCACTTGGCGCCCGGCGCCAAGGTTGGCTTGGCCGTCGATAATGGCCGCCTCGTGGTTGAGCCGGCCGCGCGGCCGCGCTACACGCTGGCCGAACTGCTGGCTGCCTCGGACTACAGCCATCCGGACGCGGCCGCCGACCACGAATGGATCCATTCGCCGGCGGTGGGTAACGAACTGCTATGAATCGAGGCGACATTTACTCGGTGTCGCTCGATCCGACTGCCGGTCACGAACAGAGCGGTAGCCGGCCAGTGCTGATTGTCACGCCGGCCGCGTTTAATGCCGCGACCAAGCTGCCGGTGGTCTTACCCATCACGAACGGTGGCGATTTCGCACGGCGGCTGGGCTTCGCCGTGCAGATCAGCGGTATTAAGACAACCGGCATCGTGCGCTGCGATCAGCCGCGCGTGCTCGATATCACGGCGCGCGGCGGGCGCAAGGTAGACACGCTGCCGACAGAACTCATGGAAGATGTGCTTGCCAGACTGGCGACGATGTTTGAATAGCGCTGATTCAATTGTGCATCGAGCCAGACACGATATTCATAAGGCCTGCACCCAGTTCGACTTCTTCCTCATGGGCTCCATTCCTTCAAGAGGTGGGGCCTCCACCCAATCCGCGGCAGTTCACTGAGTAATGGCATGAACGCCCAATTCGCGAGCCTAGCCGCGCAACCCCATCAGCTTCGCCAGCACCGGCCATTTGTCGAGCGCGTCGACGTAAGCGCGCCGCGCCTGCTCGTCGACGTAGCGCTCGGGATCGAGCGCCGGCAAGTGCTGCGCGAGGCCGATCACGTCGTTCGGCTGGGACAGGCGCTCATCGGTGTCGGGTGCGTTCATTTTTCGTCGATCCATACGCCATCGGGAGTCTTGACCGCGTAGCCGCCGTCGGTCTGCATCGTCACGGTGCCTTCGTTCTCGCCGACCATCCGCGTGCGCGGCAGGTCCGCCGCATATTGCGACAGCGTGACGCCGGGCTTGAACGGGCTGTTCGACACCAGGTTCGACATCAGCTGCGCGAGCGCGAAGAGGCTCGACGGCGCGTCGATCACGGTCGTCGTGCCGTGGTCGCCCTGGAAGCCGACCAGCCGCACGCCGACCGGCACATGCACGATGCGCGGCGTCGGGATCTCGCGCAGGCCGGCCACCTGGTTCTTGTCGCCGCGCACCGCCGCGCCGTGCTCCGGCACGAAGACGATCACCGCGCGCCGCCCCGACGACGCGATCAGGTCGGCGAAACGGTCGAAGTCGCTCATCAGCGTCGCCACCCGCTGCGGATAGGAATCGATGCTCGTCAGCGAACTGCCGACGACGCGATTGCCGTCGTGCAGGCTGATCGTGTTGTAGTACAGCGCGACCGGGCCCGCCGTCGCACCGCGATGCGCGTACCAGTTCGCCAGCGTGTCGTAGTCCCGGCGAATCTCCGAGCCGTCGAACGCGTGCATCGCGACCGGCGCGTCGGTGTTCGGGATCATCGGTGCGTCCGGCACGCCGAGGTTGTCGTGCACGACCTGCAGGAAGTTGTCGAAGTGGCCGTCGTGGTTCAGCAGCGACTGCGCGGTATAGCCGGCCTGCGCGAGCTGCGCGAACAGGTGGCACTGCTGCGGCGCGGCCTTGTACAGGTCGGCATGCGCCTCTTGCCCGCAGCTCGCGCGCAGCACGCGGATCGCGGCGGGGCCGCTGTAGCTCGCCGCCGAGCTGAAGTTCGTGAACAGGTAGTCGAAGTGGCTCAGCATCGGATGGTTGCGCTGGTTCGACGCGTCGAGATCGTCCCACGCGAGCGAACACACGTGCAGCACGATCACGTCGAACTGCGTATTCGAATCGCCGCCGAGATGGCCGAACGCGACCTGCCGCTGCGACTCCTGCGCGCGGAACGCCGCCAGTGCCGCGTTGTGATCCTCCGGCCCCGTGCCGACGCCCGCGCCCTTGCCCGCCGCCGGCTGCGCCTGCGCGTTCGACGCCAGGCGCGCCGTCAGCGTGCTGCCGGCCTGCCACACCGGCACCGCGATCAGCGCGAGCAGCACGAACGTCGCCACCCGCAGCCAGCGATTGACCACGAAATACCCGACGACGAACGCGAGCGCGGCGGCCAGCACGAGCGGCGGCAGGAAGCGCGGCAGGATCTCCAGCCAGTATTCGAGGCGGAACGAGCGCACCTCGCCGAACGCCTCGACGAGACGCGCAAGCGGCGGCAGGTTCGCCTCGCGATACATCAGCGGCAGGCCGACCGCGACCGCCACGACCTGGCGCGCGACGCGCAGGCTGCGCCGCCTGAGCGGCGCGCTCGCCGCGAGCGCCAGCGCGAACCCGAGGTTCGCGATCCACCACGGCTGCAGACGGCCGGTCGCGAACAGGTAAAGCTTGAGAATGAAATACAGATTCCAGAACGTCATCGAGACGACTCCATCATGAGACCGGCGCCGCGTCAGTCGCGCGCGCGGTCAAGCTCCAGCATCGACCGCGCGCTGCGCGACGCGCCTTTCAACAGGCGCACGTAACCGTCGACGCCGATTCGCAACACTTCCTTCAGCCCGTGCAGCGGCGCATCGGTCTTTTCCTCGTCGCGCCACTGGAGCCACGCATCCGCGCGGCCGAACGTGCATTGCACCAGCTGGCGCTCCTGTTCGAGCGACAGCGCCTCGAACCGCAAGCCGATGTGCGTGGGCGTCACGCGGCACACCTGCGCCGGGAAGGGAAACTGCCGGTCGCCGCGGCTCACGCACACGGACAGCGTGTCGCCCAGCGCGAGCGTAAGACCGGGCACCGCCTCGAGCCCGATGCCGCCCGCCGAGTAGTCGCTCGTGAAGCAGGCGGCCGTGGTGCCGTCTGCGAGCAGCAGCGTCGCCGGCACCCGCATCGCGACCCGGTGCGTGACCCGCACCTGCTTCGCTTCGCGCGCCACCGCGAGCGACGCGCCGAGCATCACGAGGTTGTAGACCGTCCAGCTCATCGTGATGAAGATCGTCGCCGCCTCGTCGCCGTGGTCGGAGAAGAGCCGCCAGATGCCCGCGCCGATCGCGAGCACGTTGATCACGAGCAGCACCACGTACGGCTTCGACGTCGACCAGTCGACGTAGCCCTCGTCGATCTTGCCGCCCTTGTCGGTGACGTTGAACTTGCCGTGCTTCGGGCTGAAGAACGCGACGGTGGTCGGCAATGCGATGTACCACGCGAGCACCGATTCGTAGACTTCGGCCCAGAACGAATGGCGAAAGCGCCCCTGCATCCGCGAGTTCGCGATGTTCGACAGCACCATGTACGGCACCACGTAGCTCGCGAGCGCCTCCGCCGACGCGCTGATGAAGTACAGGTGGAAGAACAGGTACGCGATCGGCATCGTCAGGAAGATCAGGCGCGGGATGCCATAGAAGAAATGCAGCATCGCGTTGCTGTAGCAGACCCGTTGCATGAACTTGAGCCCGCGCCCGAGGAACGGGTTGTCGATGCGGAAGATCTGCGCCATGCCGCGCGCCCAGCGCGTGCGCTGCTGCACGTGGCTGGCCAGGCTTTCGGTCGCGAGGCCCGCCGCCTGCACGGTCGGCAGGTATGCGGACGAATAGCCGCGGCGGTGCAGCTTGAGCGCGGTGTGCGCGTCCTCCGTCACGGTCTCGACCGCCACGCCGCCGACTTCCTCGAGCGGGCCGCGCTTGATGACCGCGCACGAGCCGCAGAAGAATGCCGCGTTCCACAGGTCGTTGCCGGACTGAACGAGGCCGTAGAACAGGTTGCCCTCGTTCGGCACGTTGCGGAACGTGCCGAGGTTGCGCTCGAACGGATCGGGCGAGAAGAAATGATGCGGCGTCTGCACCAGCGCGCAGGTCGGGTCGCGCACGAGCACGCCCATCGTCGTCTGCAGGAACGAGCGCGTCGGCACGTGGTCGCAGTCGAAAATCGCGATGTACTCGCCGCGCGTCTTCGACAGCGCGGCGTTGATGTTGCCGGCCTTCGCATGCCGGTTGTCGCTGCGCGTCACGTACTCGACCCCGGCCTCGCGCGCGAACGCCTCGAACTCGGGGCGCCGGCCGTCGTCGAGCAGGTAGACGCGCAGCTTGGCCGCGGGCCAGTCCATGCTCTGGGCGGCGAAGATGGTCGGCTTCACGACCGACAGCGGCTCGTTGTAGGTCGGGATGTAGACGTCGACCGTCGGCCAGGTGTCCGGATCGTCGGGCAGCGGCACGATCGACCGGTCGAGCGGCCACGCGGTCTGCACGAAGCCGAGCACCAGGATCAGCCACGTATAGGCCTCCGCCCCGTACAGCAGGTAGCCCGACACCGTTTCGATCGGGGTCCGCAGATCGAGCGTCTGCGTGGTGCGCCACCACATGTAGCGCACCATCGCGAGCACCGCGAGCGACCCGAGCGCGAGCGTCGGCATGCGTCCCGGCAGGCGCCGGAGCGTGAACGCGAGCGCCGCGACCATCAGGAAGAACGAGAACTGCGCGCCGGGCATCAGTGGCGACATGCTCGCCACTGCCCACAGCAGCGCGCCGAGCGCGAGCAGCACCGGCGCCATCCAGCGGCGGTGGCCGACCTGGTTCGCGCCGGCCTCGAGCCAGCCGCCCCACCGCGCCCACGGCAGCATGTCGATCGCGGCCTGCCAGCGCCGCGCGATCGCGCGCACGATCGCGCGCACGAACACGAACACCGGCACCACCGTTGCGTCGAACCACGCGAGCGGGTCGCGCGTCGCGGCCGCCCGTTCGGGCCGCGACGCGCGCACGAACGCGCGCCACAGCCACTCGCGCGGACTGAGCGGCTGCAGCACGCCCAGATGGGCGGCGAAGCGCAGCAGCAGCGCCCGGGTCCAGCGGCGCGCATGATCGGGCCGGCCGGCGGCCGGCGCGTGGAAGAACAGCCGCACGACCCAGTCGAGCAGCGTGCGCTCGGCGGGCACGCCCAGGCCGCGCGCGATCCAGTCGAGCGCGCGCCGGCGCAGCATGCGGGCGCGTTCGGCCAGCGTCATCGCGCGCCTCCGCGGCGCCGCGCGGCGGGCGCGCCGAGCCACGCGTCGAGCCAGTTGGCGACGCCGTGCAGATCGTGCGACACCTGCGAATACGGGACGTCGTCGAAGATCCAGCTGCCGCGCGCGAACGATTCGGGCACCGCCGCGTCGAGGTGGATGCGCGTGTCCAGGATGACCGACGGGCCGGTGACGGCGCGCAGCATCGTGAGCGCGTCGCGCTGCATGTCGCGGGCCGGATGCAGGCGGTTGACGACGATCCGGAACTCGGCGGCCGCGGCCTTCAGCGCGCCCAGCCGCGCGCTGACCGACGCGCACGCCGCCGGCTCCGGCGGCACGATGCACAACGTCAGGTCGGCGCTGCGGATCGCCAGCTTGGCATGCTGCGACGGATAGCGCGCGACATCGATCAGCGCGACGCCATGCGCCGGCAGCGCGATCTCGCCGAGCGCACGCGACAGCCAGTCCGGTTCGGCCGCGAGCCGCGCCTCGCAGCCGGCGGCGCCGGCCGCGTCGACCAGCCCGTACGGGACGAACAGCACATTGTCCGCGCTGCGCCAGGTGTGCGCGTGCCATGGCACGTCAGCGCCGAGCAGCGTCTGCGCGAGACCGCGCTCGGCCAGTGTGTCGAGCCCGAGATGCGCGCCGAGCAGGTTCTGCGGATCGAAATCAATGGCGACGACCGGCCGGCCACGACGGGCGAGCAGCACGGCCAGCGCCGCGCTCAGCGTCGTGCGGCCGGCGCCGCCCGAGGTCGATACCACGGCGATGGTCTTCATTGCGCCTCCTCACGGCCAGGCTCGCGCACGCCCGGCACCAGACGCCCGCGCAGCGCGACCGCCACGATCTCGCACGGCACCGCGTCATGCCGGTCGATGCGGCGCGGCGGATGGAAGCCGCGGCCGACCCCCAGATGCTGCGCGATGAACCACAGCGGCACGGCGATCACGACGCCAACCATGAAACCGATGACGATGAACAGGATCATTGGACCTCCGCCGTAAGGGTCGGCATCGCGCTGCGGGTCGCGCCGCGCACGGGCCGCGCGCGGACGGCGAGCGGCGGCGTGTCGGCCGGCTGGGCGTCGGGGGCTTGAGGGGCCTCGTGTGCGTCACTGCCCGCGGCCGCCGCAACACCAGCACCAGCACCAGCACCAGTGCCAGTGCCAGTGCCAGTGCCAGCGGCAGCACCGGCCGATGCACCGGCATCCGGCGCGGCGCCGGCATCCGCCCCGACAGGGGCGTCCGTCGCGGCAGCGGCCCCGCCGCCGCCCGCGTCGGGGTCCGCCTTCGCGAACAGGTCGCTGTAGTCGGCGATCGGCGCGCGCCGGTTCTGCGCCTTCAGCGCCTCGAGTTCCGCATCGACGCTGCCGTTGCCGAGACACACGATGCGGTCGGACAGCCGCTCGACCGGCACGTCGAAAATGTGCTTCAGCGCTTCATCCGCATCGGCCGGGTCGCACGCGAACAGGAACACGTACAGGTTTTCCGCGTCCGCCGTGACGACGTCGCCCGCGCGGCGCGGCATGCAATGCTGCAATGCGTCGACGTGCGCGACGTCGGGAAGGAGCGGCATCTTGACAAGCGTGTGCGGCAGCGCGAGCACCAAGCCGCGATCCATCACCGCGCGAATCCGCAGGCAGAACGCGCCGACCGGCAGATAGCCGAGCACCGAATCGCCGAGGGCGGCCGCGAGCGCCGCGCGGTAGTCGGTCGCGACCTGGCGCGCGTGCAGTTGCCCGTACAGCGAGCGCATCACCGTCTGCAGCCGCGAGAACGGCAGGTCGCGCCCGACCACGCTGTTCGCGCCGAGGCTCAGCACCAGCGTCTCGAACTGGTGGCGCAGCACTTCGCCGCGCTCGACGACGACGATCTTCAGCGCGCCGCCGCATTGCCGCCGCAACGTGTGGACCGCGGCGCACAGCGCCTCGAGCTTCGCGCGCGAGCGAAACACCAGCACCGCGGTCGCTGCGTGCGCCTTCGCGCAGGCCGCGACGACGGCTGCGTTGTCGGCGACGATTTCCCAATCGTTCGGCACCCATTCCTCGCGCTCGACCACCGCGCGGCTCACCACCACCCGGTCCTCGTCGCTCGCGAGCTTCATGCCGCGCGGCTGCACCGCCGCGTCGGCGTCGAAGATCGCCGACAGGCGGCCGCTCGGCGCGAAGCGCAGCGGCCGCACCTCGCCCGCCGTCAGCGAGTCGCCGACGCGCCAGAAATCGACGACCCACAGCAGCTCGCCGTGCGTGCGCTGCAATTGCGCGACGCCTGCGCACACGCTGTGAAAGCCGCCGCGCTTCGCCCGGTGCGCGCCGCGCACGATCGGCACATCGTCGGTTTCGGTGTCGGACGACGCGCCGTCACGGCGCACGGCCTCCGGGTCCATCAGCAGCACCACGCCGATGCGGTGCGTGCGGCACCAGTCGGCGAGCGCGCGCCCCTCCTCCGCGAGCGCGGACGAATCGTCCCAGCTGAACCAGCGTTCGGCGCCTTCGACGAAATACAGCGAGCGCGTGCGAAAACCGAAGTGCCTCAGCGCGCGCAAACCGCCCAGCAGGCGCGTAAACGGCCCGCGCGACGCATGGCCCCCTCCGCCCGGAGGGTCGAGCGCAATACCGCGCACCGGCATCGCGAGGACGTTCAGGTTGCGCGGCCAGCCCGGCGCAATCGCGGTGCCCGCGAAGCCCCGCTCGTGCAGTTGAGCGGCGACGGTCGCCTCGTTTCGGGCGAGCACGATCGTCACGTCGCGCGTGCGCGCCTGGCGCGTGCTCTCCCAGACCAGCGCGTCGCACCCGGGCGTGCGGGCCGCCGCGTAGATCGCATACAGGCCGCCCGATTCGAGCTGCGTCCATTCGTCGGGCAGCCCGTCGATCGCGAGGCGGCTCAACGTCGACACGCGGCCGTCGACCGCACCGGCCCACAGGCGCGCGCGCAGGCGGCCGAACAGGCCGGCGGCGCCGAGCGCGGGGCGGGTGGCTTCCAGATCGGTGTTCACGCTTGTGATTCCCTTCTCACGCTAATACTCACGCTAGTAACTGGAATAGAGGCGGACCGGCGTCGGCGGGAAGCTGACGCGGCCCTCGCGGGCGTTGAACGCGTAGCGCACGTACAGCATCGCCGAACTCGGCGCGTAGTCATGCGAACGGTCGAGACTCAGCTGCCCGCCGACGCTCAGGTGCGGATTGACGCGGTACTCGACGATGCCGCTCACGCCGTACGAGAACGACACGCCTTGCGTCGAACTGCCCGTGTACGAGAGGCCCGCGATATCCTGCGACGACTTCAGGCCGGAAACGGCGGGGAGTCCCACCGGGAAATACGGCGAACCCTTTTCGTAGCTGTTCGAGATGCCCCCCGTCACGGTCAGATCCCACGACAGCGCATCGTGACGGCCCGCCCACTCGACCGGCAGGCCGAGCGACAGGTAGCGCTGCGGGCTGTAATAGCCGCCCAGCCCATACGTGTAGAAACGCTGGTTCTGCGCGTAGTGCCACGCGCTGCCGACAAGGCCCGTGCTGATCCGCATGTCCGCGCGCTGGTAGACGGCCGTCGTGAAACCCGTGCGCAACGTGACTTCCGCATTGCGCGCGACATTGTTTCCGCTCAGCACGCCTGCGCCCACGTTCGCGAACAGGCTCACGCGCCCGATGTCGACGGACGCGTGCAGATCGACGCCGTCGCGGCGCACGCCGCCCCACACTGCGTTGGTCCACGGATCGCGCAAGCCTGCGTACGACAGCACGGTGCTCGTTTCCGGCCGGCGCGATGCGCTCACCGAAAAACTCGCCGGCCCGGCGTCGAACTGGTAGCGCGCGCCGCCCACGAGGTAATGCACCGGGAATCCGAGCGGCGACGTGCCGATGTCGACGCGCCATGCATCCGAGCGGTAGCCCACGCCGACCCCGACGCCCGTCGTCGACTGGTGCAGCGCGCCCGGCGGATTCGCACTCGGCGTGCTCAGCGCCGGATACATCCCGAACGTATTGAGCGCGTACGCGTTCGGATCGCTCGTATCGAGCGTGCCCGCGTCCAGGCGCACCGCGTCGAGGTGCAGGAAGAAATGCCCGTCGTAGCGGTACGGGATCTGCACGTACACCGGCACCTGCTGCGCGCGGTATGACGACACGCCCTCGTCGCCCGACTTGTACGCGGGTATCCAGCCCGTCTCGATTTCCGGATCGCGGCGCTGCTCGAGACCGGCGAGCGCGGCCTGCGCGGACGTGCGGCCGTCGCGGCCCGGGCTCACGCCCGCCGCGCGCTCCTGCTCGAACGACGACCGGTACAGCGACGCGGCGTCGTCGAAGCGCCCCTGCGCCTGCGCGACCCGCCCTGCGGCCACCGTCACGTCCGGGCGCGCCGGATAGTCGGCGTGCAGCGCGTCGGTGAGCTGCGCCGCCTCGTCGGTGTGGCGCAGCGCGGTCAGCCGGCGCACGGCCGACAGTTGCGTGTCGATGTCGTCGGGCTGCGCGCGCGCGAGCACCGCGCGCACCCGCGCGAGTGCCTGCGCATGCGCGCCGCTGTCGTCGAGAATCCGCGCGAGCGTCAGCTGCGCGTCCGCATCGTCCGGCGTGCGGGCCAGCACCGGCGCGAGCGCGTTGCGCGCCGCGTCGTAGCGGCCCTGCGCACGCTCGATGTCCGCCACTTCGAGCGCGTAACGCTTGTCCGCCCTGCCCGCCGCGCTGGCGCGGCCGAGCCGCTGCCACGCGAGCGCGTAATCCTCCTGGTCGATCGCGTCGTCGGCCTGCCGCAGCACGAGCCGCAGCGACTGGTCCTCGAGCCGCGCGGCCTGCGCGTCGCTCAGGGTCGAATCGCGCCGCATCGCCGCGAGCCACGCGTCGAGCGCGTCGTCGCGACGCGCGCCGCCGAGCAGGTCGCCGTAGCGCAGCCGCACGTCGGCATCGGCCTGCTCCGGGTGCGCGGCGATCCAGTCGCGCAACGGCGCCAGGCCGCGCTCGATCTCGCCCGCGTCGATCCATTGCGCACCGACGGCGGCCAGCATGTCCGGATCGTCGGGCGCGAACGCCTGCGCCTGTTCGAGCGCCGCCGCCAGCGCCGCACGGTCGCCGCGCCCGAACGCGCCGCGCGCGCCGGCCAGCGCCTGTTCCGCGTCGAGCTTGCGGCCGAGCGCACGCATGCCGTCCGAGCGCTGCGCATCGCCGATCGGCGCGAGCGCGGCCTGCGCGCCCGCCACGTCGTCGATCGAGTTGCGGTACAACGCCGTCGCGTAGCGCATCTCGGGCGCGCCCGACTGCGCAAGCCCGTCGTCCATCACCGTGCGGCCGAGCTGCGGCAGCCCCATGTCGCGATACAGGCGGGCGAGCGCGAAGCGCGTCCACGCCGCGTCCGGCGCCGCGCGCAGCGCCGCTTCGTAGCGCTGTGCGGCCGGCCCGCGCTCGCCTTTCTCGACGAGCGCCTGCGCCTGCTGCGCGAGCAGGTCGGCGCGCATCTCGTCGAGCGCGCGCCGGTCGTCCGCGCCCGCGACCCGGCGCTGCAGCGCGTCGATGAGCGGCTCGATCTGGTCGGCACGGCCGGTGTTCGCGTACAGGAGCGCGGCGCTGCGCGCGGCCGACACGCTCGGCTGCCGCGCCGCCAGCAAGCCGCGCAGCAGCGGCTCGGCGGCCTGCCAGTTGCGCTGCGCGAGCAGCGCATCGGCCAGCTGCAGCTTCGCGTCCGGGCTGTCCGGCTGCATCGCGAGCGCCGCACGCGCCTCTCGTCCGGCATCCTGAGGATGGCCCGCCGCCGCTGCCGCGCGGCCGCGCGCGAGCGTGCCCCAGAACTGCGCGGTCCGCGACAGGCTGTCCCACTTCGAGCGCTGGTCGGGCGCCAGCGCCGCGGCGCGCGCAAACAGCGCGCGCGCTTCGTCGTGCCGCCCTTCGCGCAAGCGCACGAGACCCAACCCGCCGACCGCGTCGGCGTCGCTCGCGCGCCCGCGCGCCGCCTGCTCCATCAGCGGCGCCGCCGCGACGAGATCGCCGCGCGCGAGCGCCTGCAGCCCGCGCTGCTGCGCGATGTAGTCGGGATCGCGTTCCAGCCTGCGCTGTGCGTCGCGCTGCTGCTCCATCGTCGAGACCTTGCCGCGGAACTCGGTGTCGTCAGGCTCGAGCGCCAGGTACGCCTGCATCGCTTCCAGGTAGGCGGGATCGGTATCCGCAAGCTGCAGGACCCGGCGCCACACCGACATCGCCTCGGTGTGATCGACGTCCTGCCGCCGGGCCAGCGCCCAGGCCAGCCGGTTCGCCTCCGCGCGGGACTCGTCGCGCTCGGCAAGCAGCCTCGTGAGCGTGAGCGTGGCCGCCGTATCGGCGGGATCGGCCGCCACCGCGCGGCGCAGCGCCGCGATCGCCTGCGGGCGTCCGCCGGTCGACGTCGCGAGGATCTGGTAATACTCGGCGCCGAGCGCGCCCGACGGCGCACCGTGCGGAAACAGCGCGACGATCCGCCGGGCGGCGTCGTCGGCATGGCCGCTGCGCGCGAGCAGGCGGATCTGCGCCATCTCCCCGCGCCCGCTCGTGGCGACGCGGTATTCGTCGTCGACCTGGCGCGTCACGAGCGCGTCGGGCGCCTGCGTTTTCAGGCGCGCGAGCGCGCTCTGCGCGCCTTTCGCGTCACCGAGGCGCAGCAGGATCCGCACCTGCTCCGCGAGCAGCGCCGGGTCGCGCGGCGCGATCAGGAGCGCCTTGTGAATCGCGTCGCGCGCGAGATCGTCGCGGTGCTTGTCCGCCCACATCCGCGCGGTCGCCAGCAGGCGCCGCGCATCGGCGACGTCGGTCGCGGCATCGGGCGCGCGCTGCGCCGGCTCGGCGCCCAGCGCCGCCGTGCAGACCGACGATGCGAGCCACGCGAGCCCCGCCATGCGCGGCGCGGCCCGCTTCAGCGTGCGGCGGCGCATGCGCTGTTCCTCCACGGCACGTCCAGCGCGCCGTTCGCGGCAAACCGGTAGCGCGCGTCGCGCCATCCGAGACCGAACAGCGTCAGCACGCTGGTGTAATAACCGGGCGGCGACTGGCGCGCGAGCATGTCGACACGTGCCGCCTGCGCATCGGCGAGCGCGCGCTGGCCGCGCGCATCCAGAAACGGCACCGCGGCCGCCGAGAATCCGGCATTGCCGTCGTTGGCGCCGGCCACACCCGTGGTCGTATCGACTTTTTCCGGCGGCGCGCCGTGCGCGGCGATGTGATCGGCGAACGGCGCGAACCGCGCCAGCAGCGGCGCGGCAAGCGGCTCGGCCGGATCGAGCATGCCGGCCCACAGGTACACGCGGATCGCGTTGTACGCGCTCTCCGCGTGCGTGGCCGGATCGGGCGCGAAGCCCTTGCCCGCGCGATACAGCGCCCAGTCCGGCGAGAACCCTTTCGGCGCGGTGTCGAGCAGCACGCGGCCGGTGCTCGCGGCGAGCCGCGCCCAGCGCGGATCGTCCGGCAGCCGCGCGCCGAGCCCGCGAATCAGCTGCGGCGGCGAGTAGCTCGGATTGACCCGCCACAGATTGGCGGCCGGCCGGAACCCGACCGGCCCCGGCAGCAGCGTGAGGCCGAGGCCCGGCACGACGGCCGTCTCCTCGTCGAGCACGCGCTTCGCGACCAGCGCGCCGCGCGCCGTGTAGCTGCGCTCGCCCCAGAAGCGCCCCGCCTCCAGCAGCGCGTAGGCGATCCACAGATCGGCGTCCGACGCGGGGTTCGCGTCGAGCACGCGCCACGCGCCGTCGTCCGCGCGCCCCCACAGCCATGCGGGCAGATGAGTGCTCAGGTCGCCCTGCGCGAGGTTGTTCTCGGTCCAGCGCAGGATCGCGTCGAATGCCGTGCGGTCGTTCGCGACGAGCGCGAAAAAGAGCCCGTACGACTGCCCCTCCGAGACCGTGCGCGAATCAGCCGAGCCGACGTCGATCACCCGCCCGTCGGCCGACACGAAATCGCGCTTGAAAGCCTCCCAGCGTGGCCATGCGGCCGCGCAGGACGCGGCCCCGGCCGCCGCCGGTTCGGCGCCGGCGGCCTGCGCCCCGGCCACCGCCAGCGCGGCCCACGCGATCGCGACGCCCGCGTGCCGCATGGCGCGCGCGGCGCGCTGCGATGTCGTTGCCCACACCATCCGTCATGCCCCCCGGCGGCGCGCGGCGATGCGCTGCAGCAGGCTGAACACGCCGAGCGCGATCAGGATCCCGGCCACGACGCCGACTGCGCCGAGCACGAGCGGATGCCGTGCAGCGACGGTCCAGACGCGCGCATACCACGGCACGTAGCCGACGATATACGGTTCCCCGACGCGCATGCTGTCGACCGTACCCGGCCGCACCAGCGCGAGATCGCCCTGCACCTGCGAGATGAGCCCCGCCCGCTCGAACACGTCGAGCAGATCGCCGAGGTGCGGCTGGTCGGTCGCCGTCAACGCGACGACGCTGCGCCCGCGGCTGCCGGGCAGCTCGAAGCCGAGCAACGCCGCGAGCCCGCCGCTCTGCTCGATCCGCGCGTCGCCCTCCGAGCGGGCGGTGCCATTGCGCCAGCGCTCCTTCACCGAGAACGTGAGCCGCGCGCCGCCCGGCCCGGCATGCTCGCTGATCGCGAGCGGCACCGAGGCGCGCCAGCGCTCGAGCAACGGGAACGACGGCGCGCCGTCGATCACGAGCAGATCCTTGCCCGTCACCGCGGCGACCTCGCCCGGCCGCGCGACCTGCACGCGCAGCGCGGGCAGGCCCGTCCACTCGCCCATGTGGCCGAGCATCGTCAGGTACGCTTCCAGCTCCTGCGGCGACGGCCGGTCGGCGATCACGACCGCCGTCTGCGACAGGTCCGCGTAGCGCGTAAACGGGAAGCCGCTGTTCGCGAAGAACGCGAGGTTCGGCAATTGCGCGTAATGCACGAAGTGCGAGAAATCGATCGTCGAATCCGGGTCCACCGACGCGCGCTGCGGCTCGATCGCGGTGCCCGTGCACAGCCCGTTCTTCTGCGAGTCGAGCGTGAAGCGCAACTGCAGCTGGTTGCCGCTGCCGACCCGGAACGCCGGGATGTCGACATCGTTCGACACCCGCCCTTCGGGCACCGACAAAAGCGGCAGCTGCACGCGTCCGTTCGCGTCCTCGGCCCGCTGCGGCCCGAGCCGGTACGACTTGACGAGCTGTTCGTTGATCTCGACCGCCAGCATCGAGTTGTTCTGCACGCTCGGCGCCGTGTAACGGTAGCGCAGCGCGATCGGCACGCCCGCGCCGTTCCACGTATGCAGATCCGCGGGCACGCGCAGGTTCAGGCGGATCGCGTCTGGCGTGCCGCCCTGCACCTCCAGCTCGTGCGGATCGTTGACCAGCTCGCGGAACGCCACCGGGCGGTCGACCGGCAGCCAGCGCGGCGCGTCATACGGCTTGCGCGGCGCGCCGATGTCGACGTGCGCGACCGTCGCCGACGGCCCCGACAGCGCCGCGCGGCCGAGCACCAGCGCGTAGACCGCGTCGTCGACTTCGGCGGCGGTGCGGCCGGTGACGATCAGCAGCTTGCGGTTGGGCGCGGCCGGATTGTCCGCGACGGCGAGCGTCGGGCCGTTGACCGTGGGCAGCGCGAGCGCCGGCGGCAGTGTCGAGACGGGACCGATCACGACCGCATGGTCGTCGGCCGGCAGCGTGGACGACACCGGAAAGCGCGCATGACGGTAATCGGCCAGCGCGCCGAACCACGACGCGAGCACGCCCGCGCTGCGCAGCGTCGCCGTATCGGGCGAGCCGCTGAACACGAACGGCAGGCGCACCCGCCCGTTGTCGCGGCGGTCGAAGAACGGCGCGGGCAACAGCGCGAGGTCGTTGGGCAGGCGTACCGCGGACTCGTCGAGAATCAGCTCGCTCGTCGGGCTCACATCGGCCCACAGCACCGAATTGGTCGAATCCTCGCAGTGATCGAGCGAGTAATGCGCGATCAGGCGCAGCCCGAGCTGGTTGAAATCCGAGAAGAAACGCGGGTCGAGCGGAATCTCCTGCGTGATCGTGCGGCCCGCCTGCGCCTGATCGAACGGCACGGTCGCGACGACCTCGCCGTTGATCGACACCTTCAGATGCGACATCGGGAACACCAGCGACGGCGAATACGCATAGTTGAGCCGCAGCCGCGCCGCCGTCACCACGCGGTCGAGCCGCACGCCGACGTTGATCGTGCGCGCGTGGTCCGCGCCGCGCAGCTTCAGCGGCTCGTAGGCGCCAAGGGTGGAGAACGGCAGATGCACGGTGGTGACCGACGCGTGCGCGGCACCGGGCGCGACGGGTGCGACGGGTGCGCTCGCGGCAAGCGGGGCCGGAACCGCGGCAGCCGCGCCCGGCGCGGGTGTCGCGCCGGCCGGCAGGCAGGCGCCATAAAGCCCGACACATGCGGCAGCGAGGGACACGACAAACGATACAAGCGGCTTCATTGGCGGCTCCGGTTCACTGTTCCGCCAGGGTCGCCACGAACGGCGAGGACAAAGCACCGATGCCTGCTGCTGAATATCCCAAACGCTTCCCCATATTTCTGGCTTTCTGGTCTGTTATTTATTGAAACAATGGCGCCCTTCATGCACCTCGCGGAGCGCCGGACAAGCGAAATGCCCGCCGGCATGCAGGATGCTGCCCCCCACTATCTCGAAATTATTTTGAAACTAGTCCCGATTTGCAAGCGCGCGGCAGATACGCCGCAGTCGGTCAAAAAATTCAGATCGATGCGAATCGGGTGTATGAATTACGCGATCTTCACTGCAACGCGAATGACATACCGCTCGTACAGAATATCGAACACCACGCTGGAAAATACGCTTTGGCGGCGATCCTGTTGCGGGCGCGCCGGTTTGGCATGCTCGCGTGAGCGGGTCACATCGTACAGCATTCGCGGCGCGTTCCTGAGTAAATTGAGTGTTAAATCTGATCAAGGTCAGCGCCGCGCCATCGTTCGTGCGGTCGTCGGCGCGCGGCTGCGCGGCGGGACGGGCAGCCGGCTTCCCGCCGCATGACAGGGAGACCGATCGGCGCGCTGTTGTGCCGCGACCACACCGGTCCGACGCCCTTGCAAAGCGACGCGTGACGCGCCCGCAGGGTCTGACCACGCAAGGGCTGCGGCGCTGAATGGTGCCATTACGACCAGCAGTGCCGCGCGCAAACGTTATCGCGCACCGGATTCGGCCGTTCGCATGAAACGGGCAATGCGGCGAAAATCCACGATAATCCGCGCGCCGCTCAATCCGCCCGATCGATCGGATAAAGCCGATTTAACCAGATTTAAAAATTCATATTATCTGCAGGCGACCTGATAATGGCAACGTTATCGCAAACGTTAAACCGACTGAAAACAATCGAAACCCCCGCCATTCCGCACACCACCTGTGTTTTCATGCACCGGATAATCCGCCGCCGCCCGGAGCGGCGCGTCGCCGGATACGCCGTCAACAAGCCCGCATCGATGCGGGCGCAACCATCGCCTCGAACACGTCCTGTCCCGATTATTTCTATAATCGCGAAGCGCATGGGCCACGTGCCCCTCCTTCCCTCTCTTCTTACCTTACCGTTTCGATCAAGATGCCATCACCGCTGGATGAAGCGCTGCTCAAGATCCTTCCCTGCGAACGGGATGCCGCCCCCTGGATGTCAACGTCGGACGCCCGCGCGCTGTTGCAGCAGCGCGGGCACCAGGTCGACTACCCGAAGATCGTCCTGCGGCGGCTGAATGCACTGGAGCGCGACAACCTCGTCATTTCCCGGGAGGACGGCCGCAATCTGTCCTGGCAGCGCCGGCCCTGGATCGCAGGCATCGGGGGGCTGATGAGCGCCTCGGAGGCCGTGGCGTTCCACATCCTTCAGCGTTTCGCGGGGAACAAGCTGCCGGAAGCCGTCACGCAGGACATCACGCCGCTGTTCGAGGCCGCACAGGTCCGCCTGTCGCAGGAGAAGGCCGACAACCGCGTCTACCGCGCGTGGCCGGAGAAAATCGCATCGGTCGACGGTGTGTTCCAGCTCCATCGCCCCGCGTTGAAGCCCGAGACGTTCAAGACGGTGGCGACCGCCACCTTCTTCGAACGCGAATTGCTGGTCCAGTACCGCGCCGCCTATCGCGGCGAGCAGCAGGGCGTGCCGCGGGCCAAGCCGCTCTGGCCGCTCGCGCTCGTCGAGTCCACCGGCGTGATGTATCTGGTCGCGCAGGACCCGAGCCGCACGCCGAACCCGGCCAAGGGCCAGACCGAGCCGCTGCGCACGTTGTACCGGCTCGACCGCATCGTCAGCGTCGCCGAGTCCGGCAAGCAGTTCGACTATCCGAAGGACTTCACGCTGCGCGACTACGTTCACACCCGGCGCGAGCTCGATTTCCTGACCGACGCGCCGGTCCGGCTCGAACTCGCGTGCGACGAACCGACCGGCAACCGCCTGCGCGAGTCGCCGATGGCCACCGACCAGGACATCGCCAGCATGCCCGACGGGCGCATGATGGTGTCCGGAACCGTCGTGCCGAGCCTGAAGCTGCGTTGGTGGCTGCGCTCGCTGGGCACGGGCGTCGAAGTGATGGCGCCGGCCGATCTGCGGGCGGAGTTCGCGGAGGAATACCGCCAGCTCGCGCAACGGTACGGCGGTTGAGCGCGCAACCCGCGCGCACGACGCAATTCATCGCGCCGAGCGCGCACTGACGCGCACGCCCGGCAATCGCGCCGCGCCCGCCGATAGCGGTGTGGCGCGCATCGCGTTATCCGTTCAGCCCGGCCGCCAGCCACGGAAACGCCAGCACGATGAAGGCATGCGCGCCCGATCGCCCGGTGAAGGCGAGGCTGTGCGCGACGGTCATCGCCTCCCAGGGCTCCCGACCGGAGTGCGTCGCCGAACCGGCGTCCTGCACGTTCCGCAGCTCGGAAATCGTGACGGCAAGGGGCTGGGTCACGGCGAACCGGCGCGCGTCGGCCATCAATGCGTCGATCTGCTGATGCAGCGCCGCCGACGACGGCGCGCGATGGTAAATCAGCAGGCAGCTCGAGTCGGCGTCCGTCAGCACGCGCAGCGGCGACAGGCATTGCCGCGCCCGCGTCCCGGCATCGTCACGCAGGATCTGCGGAATGACGAGCGCGTGCGCGAGCATGCCGAGCGCATGCTCCATCGGCCGCACGCCCGCCGAGATCCAGCAGCCCGAGCGGAACGCCGGCAGCCGGCTCGCCTTGCCGGAAAACAGCGCGATCTGCGGCGTGCCCGCCGCGCTCCCGCGCCGGATCGCTTCGTTCGCGCCCACGCCGTTCCAGCAGAACGCGCCCGACGCGGGTCTGGACGGCTTGACGAGGTGAATCATCAGATCGGCCCGCCCCGCTTCCGGCTCGCGCGCGATCTCCCACGAGACCCGCCCGCCGAGCGTCGGCAGATCGGCCAGCCAGGCCGCCGCCGCGCGCTCGTCGATTCCCCACAGACGCAAGCAGACGCGCATGACCTTCGCATTCAGCGCCGATGCGTCGTGCTGCCCCAGCCGATAGTCGAAGCCGAGGTCGATCCCGATGCTTTCATTCATTCCGCACTCCTGTTCTGACATCACGCGTGCAGTATGCGAAGCGTTCGGGACGAATCGCGTCCCTGTCGTCCCCGATTCCGCGACCCTGCGTGTCGGCCCGCCGCGCATCGGCCCGGCGAGTGGCGTTCCTTTCGTCATGTGAGGCGCGCGGCCGAACGCATCGGCGCGCGCGCATCGATTCCGCCTGCGCCCCGCGCGCCGCCGCGCGAACGTTCAAAAACTGAACACCGCCGCCTGAACACGCCTGCTCAATTAAAACGCATCCTGCACGCGTCAAGGCCGCCCGCCGGCACGAAATTCTTCACACATAACACTGGTACGGTTCGTGCTCAGGTGTAGACGGCGGCACTTATCGCATGCCGGCAAACCATCACAATCTAGGAGACGAAATGGGCTACCACAACATTGCTGATCGCACCGACAGCTTCTTCATTCCCTGCGTGACCCTCATCGGCCCCGGCTGCGCCCGCGAGACCGGCACGCGCGCCAAGGCGCTGGGCGCGAAAAAGGCGCTGATCGTCACCGACGCCGGCCTGCACAAGATGGGGCTCTCCGGGATCATCGCCGGCTATATCCGCGAGGCGGGCCTGCAGGCCGTGATTTATGCCGGCGCGGAACCCAACCCGACCGACGTCAACGTCCATGACGGCGTCAAGATGTACGAGCAGGAGGGCTGCGACTTCATCGTGTCGCTGGGCGGCGGCTCGTCGCACGACTGCGCGAAGGGTATCGGCCTCGTCACGGCCGGCGGCGGGCATATCCGCGACTACGAGGGCATCGACCGCTCCAGCGTGCCGATGACGCCGCTGATCTCGATCAATACGACCGCGGGCACCGCCGCGGAGATGACGCGCTTCTGCATCATCACCAACTCCAGCAACCACGTGAAAATGGCGATCGTCGACTGGCGCTGCACGCCGTTGATCGCGATCGACGATCCGCGCCTGATGGTCGCGATGCCGCCCGCGCTGACCGCCGCGACCGGCATGGACGCGCTGACCCATGCCGTCGAGGCCTACGTGTCCACGGCCGCCACGCCGATCACCGACGCATGCGCCGAAAAGGCGATCGCGCTGATCGGCGAATGGCTGCCGCGCGCGGTGGCGAACGGCGAATCGATGGAGGCCCGCGCGGCCATGTGCTACGCGCAATATCTGGCCGGGATGGCGTTCAACAACGCGTCGCTCGGCTACGTGCACGCGATGGCGCATCAGCTCGGCGGCTTCTACAACCTGCCGCACGGGGTCTGCAACGCGATCCTGCTGCCGCACGTGTGCGAGTTCAACCGCATCGCCGCGCCCGACCGCTTCGCCACGATCGCGAAGCTGCTGGGCGTCAACACGGCCGGATCGAGCACCAATGACGCGGCCCGTGCCGCGATCGACGCGATTCGCGAGCTGTCCGCTTCGATCGGCATCCCGGCGGGCCTCGCCGGCCTCGGCGTCAAGGCGGACGACCACGAAGTCATGGCGCACAACGCGCAGAAGGATGCGTGCATGCTGACGAACCCGCGCAAGGCGACGCTCGCGCAAGTGATCGAGATCTTCCGCGCGGCGATGTAAGCCGTTTCGCGCCCGCCCCGGCTTCGCCGGAGGGGCGCTCACGCCGGCCCGGCCCGCATCGCGCCGGGCCGGCGTGTATTTCCATTTTTCCCGCCAGCGTCGTCTCGACGGCGCGGATAGCGGAACCCGCGGCGTTCACGTGACGGCGAGCGTTACCGCTTTACAGCACACCCACCCCGAGCCCTTCGGATTCGCGCTTCGCGGACCGGATCGCCTCATAGAAGCTGCGCTCGGTCGCGACGTGCTTGCGGTCGACATGCACGACCCAGTTGTCGAACGCGAAGCGCCAGCGGATGCGCCGGTCTTCGAGCAGCGCCGCGAACCATCGCCAGACCGATGCATCTTCCGCATTCGCCGTCGCCGCGGCGTCGATGCGCGCCTGGACGATGGGCGCCACGTCTGCCTGAAATTCGAGAACGGCGGCCATGCGCGATCGGGCTACGCGGGTAGCGTGAAATGCTCGATCGCGTCGCGCAGGCTGGCGACCTGATCGCGCAGCGAGTGCGCGGCGGCCGTGGCCTGTTCGACCAGCGCCGCGTTCTGCTGCGTCACCTGATCCATCTCGCCGACCGCGCGGTTCACCTGCTCGATCCCCGCGCTCTGCTCGCGCGACGCACGGCTGATCTCGTCCAGGATCGCGTGAACGCGGGTCACCGAGCGCACGATGTCGCCCATCGTCGTGCCCGCGTTCGACACCTGCGCCGCGCCGGCCTCGACTGCCTGCGCCGACGCGTCGATCAACGCCCGGATGTCCGTCGCCGCCACCGCCGAGCGCTGCGCGAGGCTGCGCACCTCCGCTGCGACCACCGCGAAGCCCCGCCCCTTCTCGCCCGCGCGCGCGGCCTCGACCGCCGCGTTCAACGCGAGGATGTTGGTCTGGAACGCGATGCCGTCGATCACGCCGATGATGTTGCCGATCTGCCGGGAGCTGCTGGTGATCTCGCCCATCGTCCGCACCACCCCGCCGACCACCTGGCTGCCGCGCGTCGCGACGTCGGCGGCCTCGCTCGCGAGCCGGGCCGCGTATTCGGCGCTTTCGGCGTTGTGCTTCACGTTGGCGGTCATCTCGTCCATGCTCGACGCGGTCTGCACCAGCGCGGCCGCCTGCTTCTCCGTGCGATGCGACAGGTCCGAATTGCCGGACGCGATCTCGTGCGCGCCGACGTTGATGTTCTCCGCGCCGGCGTGCACGCGCGACACCATCTCGACCATGCCGTTGCGCATCGTCTCGAGCGCGAGCATCAGGCTCGGCCGCGTGCGGTCGCTCGCCGGCACGTTCGCCGCGAGGTTGCCCCCGGACATGCGCCGGGCCGCTTCGACCGCGATCTCCATTTCGCCGCCGAGCGCATGGCGGATGCTTCGCAGCACGAACCGCATGACCAGCGTCGATCCGGCACCGAGTATCGTCGTGACGACCAGCCAGCGGAGCAGGTTCGCATGGAACACGTGTTCGACGTCGTCCATGTACACGCCCGTCGCGATGTACCAGTCCCACGGCGCGAAGCGCATCACGTAGTTCGCCTTGTCCGCGCGAACGTCGCTGCCCGGCTTGCGCCCGAGGAACACCGCAAAGCCGCCGCCCGGCCGATTGCCGGCCTCGACCAGTTTCGGAAAGATCGGATTGCCTTCCCGGTCCTTCATTCCGCTCGCGTCCTTGCCGTTCATCTTCGGCAGGAACGGGTTCATGACGATCACGGAGCGCGAGTCGTTGATCGCCACGTAGCCATCCGTGCCGTAGCGCAAATCGGCGAGCACGGCGAGCGCCTGCGCGCGGGCGTCCGCATCGCTCAGCCTGCCCTGTTGCGCGAGCCCGTGGAAGTGGTCGGCGATGCTGTACGCCTGCTGCACGAGCGCGGCGAGCTGCGCGCGGCGGCCGGCGAGCATGCTCGAGCGTGTCTGCCATGCGCCGAATGCGCCGATCAGCACGAGGCCGATCCACAGTACCGCGATCATGGAGCCGAGCTTGCGGTTCAACGTCATTTTCATACGTACAAACGGCGAGAGGGGTTAATCGGATTCGAGCGGATTCGAAGGCTCCGGACGCAGCAGCACGACGGATTCGGGAATTCGGCCGGAGCCGTCCTCGATGCGGCCCGGCGCGATTCGCCGGACCGCCCCGGCGTCACGCCGCGACGATCATGCAGACCGCCGACGCGGTCGCCACGAGCCGGTCGCCCTGCCACAGCTCGCCGTTCACGTTGCACACGCCGCGTCCCCTGCGAACGAGCGTGGACTTGCCGAGCAGCGCGCCGGGCAGCGCCGGCCGCAGGAACGACGTGTTCAGGCTGAGCGTCGCGCAGCGCTCGCCTTCCGCCAGGGTCGTCGTGACGAGCAACGCGGTCACGTCGTCGAGCATCGCCGACAGGATGCCGCCCTGCACATGCCCTGCCGGATTCATGAACGCCGGCGTGCCGACGTACTCGGATTCGAGCGCGCCCTCCCGCAGCGACACGATCTTCCCGCCGAGCGTCGACGTGACGGGGGGCAGCGATCCGCCCGCGCCGAAGAGCCGCTCCCGAAGCTGGCCGTCGTCAATCTTCACGTTGATCTTCTCCATGCAAGTCGGGGCCGCGACGGGTTCCCGCGCGTCACGGCCGTCGTCCGCGATGCGGACTATTCGCCCAGGAACACCGGCCTGCGTTTCTCCTTCCACGCGCGCGTGCCTTCGCGCAGGTCGTGCGACGCGTCCGCGCGCGCGACGTCGCGCTGATACTCGTGCTCGTCGAGCGCGCCGCAAGCGATGCGGTTCAGGTGCTTCTTCATGCCGAGCAGCGCGAGCGGCGCCATGCCGGCCAGCTCGCTGCCCCACCGTTCCACCTCCGCGCGCAGGTCTGCCGGCGCGACCACCGCGTCGAGGAAGCCGCAGGCCTGCATCTGCGCGGCGTCGAAGGTCGCGGCCGTCAGCAGCAGCCGCTTCGCGACGCCCAGCCCGAGCCGCGACACGTAGCGCTGCAGCCCGCCCCGGTAGAACAGCAGGCCGAGCCGCGCGGCCGGCACGAACATCTCGCTCGTGTCGACGCCGATGCGGAAGTCGCACGCGAGCGCCAGATCGGTCGCGCCGCCGTATACCCCGCCGTTGATCGCGGCGATCGTCACCGGGCGCGCGTGCTCCAGCTCGTTCGCGAGCGCTTCGAAGCGCGCGCCCGCGCCGCCGTCCGCGAGACTGCCGATGTTGAACCCCGCACAGAAGTGCCGGCCTTCCGCGCAGAGCTGCAGCACCAGCACGTCGGGCCGCGCGTTCACGTCGCGAATGAAGCCGCGCAGCGTGTCGAGGTCGTCCGGTTCGAGCCGGTTCGCGATCTCGGGGCGGCGCAGCGTGATCGTCGCGATCCGGCCGGCGACGGCGAGTTCCGGCGCGAAGCCGGGCGAGTGGGTGGCGGGTGTCGAGGTCATCGTCGGCTCAGTGGAAATCGTAAATCTGCATGGTAGTCTCGCCGGCTTCGATGCGCGTGCAGATCGCCGCCTCGTCGGCCTCGCGCCGCGCGGCCTTCTCGACCACCTCCGCGGCGCGCACGCGCGGGATCGCGACCACGCCGTCGCGGTCCGCGACGATCAGGTCGCCCGCGCCGATCGTCACGTTGCCGATCATCACCGGCGCGTTGATCCAGCCGATCGCGCCGTAATCCTTGCCCGTGCCGCGGATCGACAGGCCGCGCGAGAACACCGGAAAACCGATCTCCTCGAGCAGGTCCGCGTCGCGCACGCCGCCATCGATCACGAGACCGGCAAGGCCGCGGGCACGCGCCGCGGTCGTCATGATCTCGCCCCAGTAGCCGTGCTCGTAGACGCCGTTCGTATAGACCACGAGCACGTCGCCCGGCTGCGCGACGACGAGCGCGCGGTGCAGCCACAGGTTGTCGCCGCCGGGCGAATGCACGGTCACCGCGGTGCCGCAAATCCTGAAGCCCGGCGCGACGGGCTTGATCGCAGCCGGCAGCGCGCCGATCTTGCCGCCGGCCTCGTGCAGCGTGGCGGTGGGCAGCGTGCGCGCGGCGTCGACCACGCACGCGTCGACCCGCACGATCCCGGTGCGGATGGTGGTCGCCGAATCGTGCTCTCTCATGCCTGCGTCTCCCGGGTCTGCAGCTGGTGGTACTTGAACTGCCTGCGCGCGTCGTCCAGGCGCATGCCGCTGCGGCATGCATCGCGGATCGCCTCCTCCGCGTGGTGGATGGTCTCGGCCGCGTCGAGCACCGCGTCTTCGTGCTCGCGCGGAATCACGATCACGCCGTCGGCGTCGCCGCGCAGGATGTCGCCGGGCTGCACGCGCGCGTCGCCGATGTTGACCGGCACGTTGGTCGCGTCGACCTGCACGCGGTCCTTGCCGGTGCGCATCCAGTGATCGCGGCTGAACACCGGGTAGCCGAGCTTCAGGCACAGCGCGACGTCGCGGCACACGCCGTTGATCACGGTGCCGCCCACGCCGCGGCGGTGCGCGATCTCGGTCAGGATGTCGCCCCACACGGTCGCGTCCTCGCGGCCGCCGTTGTCGAGCACGACGACCGCGCCGGGCGGCACGTCGTCGATATAGTCGCCGACGGTGCCGGGCGGGTTCGACGCCGGACCGTACTTCAGCGTGTACGCGCGGCCCGCGAGCCGGAAGTCCATGCTGCGCGGCTTGATCCGGTAGCACTGGCCGTTGATGCCGAGCTTGTCGAGCGCGTCCGACAGCGTGGCCGTGTCGAGCTTCGCCGCGCGTTCGACGTTGCGGTTGTCGTTCGTCGTCATGGTGTATGTGTCCTCGTGGATTGCGAATGCGCTCACGTGAGCATGTGTTCGTAGTTGCCGCCCATCACGCTGCCGACCGGCTTGCCGGACAGGATCGCCTTGGCCATCGCGGCCTCCTTCGCGACGATCGTCTCGGCGGCGTCGAGCACGCGCTCGATATCGGCCGCGCGGATCGCGATCACGGCGCTGTTGTCGGCCACGACGTAGTCGCCGGCCTCCACCACCACCTCGCCGATCTGCACCGGCACGTTGGTGCCCTTCTCGACCACCCGGCCGCGCGCGGTGCGGGCGGTGGTCGCGCGGCTGAACACCGGCAGTTCGTAGGCGACCGCCTCGTCGATGTCGCGCACCGGGCCGTCGGCCACCACGCCCGCGACGCCGCGCACCTTCGCGGCGAGCGACAGCAGCCCGCCCCAGCAGCCGGCGTCGACGCCGCTGCGCTGCTCGACCACGATCACGGTGTCGCCGTCGGCCTGTTCGATCGCGGTGCAGCCGAGGTGCACGGGCGGCCCCGGCGGCGCATCGCCGGTGCCGAGCTTGACGGTGATCGCGCGGCCCGCGATGCGGCCCGCGCCGGAGCGCTGCGGCAGGCCGCTCACGACGCCGGGCAGTTTGAGCTTGTCGAGCGCGTCCGACACGGCGCAGCAGTCGAGCCGGCGCAGGCGCTGTACGTTTTGGTCAGCCATGATGGTTGTCTCCGCTGGATTGTTTCGATGCGATGCGCGGCCGGGTCATGCGAGCGTGCGCCACGCGGCGAAGCACAGCCCGGTGCCGGTCAGCGCGGGGCTGCGGTAGCCCGGCGTGTACGACACCCAGTCGAGATCGAGCGACTTGACCGCCTCCACCGTGATGATCCAGTTGCGGATCTCGGAGCTGCCCGCCTGAAGCTGCTTCGGGTCGAGCGCGGCAAGCCACGCGCTGTCCTTGCGGCGGATCGCGTCGATGATGCCGGTGTCGAGTGCCTCGTCGACCACGAAGTGCGACAGGCCGCCCGACGCGAGCACGCCGACCCGCAGGTCTTCCGGATAGGCCTCGATCAGCTCGCGCAGCGCGGCGCCGAGCTGCACGCAGCGGCGCGGCGTCGGCTGGTTCGGCGGATCGAAGGTGTTCACGATCACCGGGATGACCGGCAGGTCGAGCCCCTGCAGGTAGCGGCGGTGGATGAACGAGAACGCGTGGCCCTCGAACTGGCCGCGCTCGAGCCCGTCCATCGCGGCGATGTCGAAGTCGCGGTCGCACAGTTCGCGGATCAGCCAGTGCGCCATGTCGGACCTGACCGGATAGTGCACGTCGCCGTCGGGCTCCTGGCGCATCGTGCGCGCACGCGCATACCAGCTGTCGTTCGGGCCCGTCTCGCGCTTCGCGTTGCGGATCGTGTCGCCGTAGTAGATCGCGAACGCCGGGTTGTTGGTGGTGCGAAACAGCTCGGTCTGGTCGTCGCCGACGACGAGCAGCACGTCGAGCTTCGCGGCGCGGATGCGCTCGCGCAGCTCGTCCATTGCGGCCTCGGCCGCGTCGTAACGCTCGCCCATCCTGTCGGGCGTGACCATCGCATCGGCGTGCGCCGGCGCGCGCCGGAGCAGTTCGTCATACGTGACGGGCTCGCCCGCCTGGTCGAAGTAGTACGGGTTCTTCGGGTCGACCTCGCGGAACCCGTGCTGCCAGTCCTCGCGCTGCGACACCAGCATGATGCTGTGCGACGAGCCAAATGCGGCTACCAACCTTGCCATGTCGTCTCCTTCCGTTGTGTTGTCGGTTGCGCGGCGCTCAGACCACGAATGCCGCGCGCCATTGCTCGATCTGCTCGTCTGCGTAGCCGAGCTCCTGCAGGATCGCCTGCGTGTGCTGCCCCTGCTCCGGCGCGAGGCGCGGCGCCGCGTCGCGCGGATAGCGCGACAGCCGGAACGGCTGGCCGACGAACGCGACCTCGCCCTTGCCCGGCAGCTCGGCCGGCCATGCGATGCCGAGGTGCCTGACCTGCGGATCGTCGAACACCTCGTCGATCCGGTAGATCGGCCCGCACGGCACGCCGACCTCGATCAGGATGTCGGTCCATTCCTTCGTGCTGCGCGTCGCGAGCACCTCGCCGATCGCCCGGTTCACCGCGTCGCGATTCGCGACGCGCGCCGGATCGGAGTCGAAACCCGGCGCGCGCGCGAGATGCGCGAGGCCGAGCGCGTCGCACAGGCGCGTCCACATCGTCTGGCCGATCGCCGCGAGGTTCAGGTAACCGTCCCGGGTCGGGAACACGCCGGTCGGCACCGTGAGCGGATGCTCGTTGCCGACCTGCTGCGGCACCTTCCTGTCCACCAGCCATTGCGCGGCCTGGAAATCGAGCATCGCGACCTGCGCTTCGAGCAGCGAGGTCTGCACCCACTGGCCCTCGCCCGACGCGTCGCGCTCGAGCAGCGCGGTCAGGATCCCCATCGCGCAGAAGTGGCCCGCGCACAGGTCGGCGATCGGGATGCCGACCCGCATCGGGCCTTCGCCCGGCTTGCCGGTCACGCTCATCAGGCCGCCCATGCCCTGCGCGATCGAGTCGAAACCCGGCCACTTCGCATACGGGCCGTCCTGGCCGAATCCCGAGATGCTCGCGTAGACGAGGCGCGGGTTGATCGCGCGCAGCGCGTCGGGGCCGATGCCGAGACGCTCCTTCACGTCGGGACGGAAGTTCTCGATGAACACGTCGGCGCGCCTGACCAGCGCATGCAGGATCTCGCGGCCCGCGGGGTCCTTCATGTTCAGCGTGAGGCTTTCCTTGTTGCGGTGCAGGTTTTCGTAATCGGCGCGGTTGTGGTCGCGCCCGCCGATCATGTCGTCGCCGCCCGGCGCGCCGGGCGGGATCTCGATCTTGATCACGCGCGCGCCCATGTCGGCGAACAGCCGCATCGCGGTGGGGCCGGCGCGCACGCGCGATGCATCGATGATCGTGAAGCGCGACAGCGCGCCCCGGCGCGGGGCGTCTGCGGCCTGGTTGGCGTTGAATTCGACGGTCATGTCCGCTCTCCCTCAGGCCGGCGTGAACATCGGAACCGGATAGCCGCCGTCACTCGGCTTGAACACGAGCCGCACGCGATGGCCGATCGCGAGCGTGGCGGGATCGCAGTCGACGAGATTCGTCAGCATCGTCACGCCCTCGTCGAGCGTCACGTAGGCGAGCGTGTAGCGTGCGTCGTCCTTGCCCATCGTGCTGTACGAGTAGATCGTGCCGCGGCCCGCCGACTCGATCCATTCGGTGTTCGCGCTCAGGCAGTGCGGACAGATGTCGCGCGGGTAATAGTGCGTGTCGCCGCAGTCCGCGCAGCGCTTCACGAGCAGGCGGCCTGCCTTCGCGGCCTCCCAGAACGGCAGCGCCTCGGGCATCGCGCGCGGCGCGGGGATGCGGCGCGGGCCGGCCGGCGCGGCGGGCTTCGCGGCCCTGTCCTGCGCGGCAGGTGCGGCAGAAGTCGGATTGGTCGTGCTCATCGTTACTCCCGTTCGAGAATCAGCGTGCCCGCGGTATGGCGCGACGCGAGCGCGCCGCCGATCCCGTTCGCGAGCGCGAGATCGCAGTTCTGCACCTGCACGGCGGGATGCGCTTCGCCGCGCAACTGGCGCACCGCCTCGATCACCTTCGTGACGCCGCCGCGGTTGGCCGGATGGTTGTTGCACAGGCCGCCGCCGTCGGTGTTGAACGGCAGCTTGCCGACGCCCGAGATCAGGCCGCCGTCCTGCACGAATCTGCCGCCGTCGCCCTTCCGGCAGAAGCCGAGATCCTCGAGCTGCATCAGCACGGTGATCGTGAAGCTGTCGTAGAGCGACGCATACTTGATGTCGGCCGGCGTCACGCCCGCTTCCGCGAACGCCGCCGCGCCCGACCACTTCGCGGCCGACCAGGTCAGGTCGATCCGGCCGCCCGACGCGTGCTTTGGCGCTTCGCCGGTGCCGCGCACCTTGACCAGCGGGCGCTTGAGCTGCTTCGCGATCTCGGGGCGCGCGACGATCAGCGCGCCGCCGCCGTCGCTCATCACGCAGCAGTCGAGGCGGTGCAGCGGATCGGCGACCATCGGCGAATTCACGACGTCCTCCACCGTCACGACGTTGCGCAGCATCGCGTTCGGGTTGTGCTGCGCGTGATGCGACGCGGCCACCTTGATCCACGCGAGCTGTTCACTCGTCGTGCCGTACTCGTGCATGTGGCGCTTCGCGACCATCCCGTACAGGTTCTGCGTGGCCGGGCCGAACGGCAGCTCGAACTGCACGTCGGGCGCGTCCGGGTCCGGCGCCTTCAGCGACAGCGCCGCGCCGGCCGCGCGCGGACGGCCCGCGAGCGTGATCAGCGCGACGTTGCAGCGGCCCGCCGCGATCGCCTCGGCCGCATGCGCGACGTGCAGGATCGGTGCGGACCCGCCGCACTCGGTCGAGTCGACGTGGCGCAGCTTGAGGCCGAGGTATTCGGCGATCGTCGTGGTGCCGAGGCCCGGCGCGTCGCCCGCGCAGAAGTAGCCGTCGATGTCGGCCTTGGTCAGGCCCGCGTCGTCGAGCGCGCCCTTCGCGACGTCGGCATGCAGGCGCGCGACGGACAGGTCGTCGGCCTTGCGCGTCGGGTGCTCGTAGGCGCCGACGATGTACGCTTGTCCGTTCAGGCTCATGCTGCCTCCCGCCGGGCCGTCCCAAGGAAGGCAGCCGCCCTCTTGGGGGGCAACGAACGAATGTGGGCGTGGGGGCTGTTCATGCCACCTCCTTGGAGAGACGCTGCGCGGTGAAGCGCTGCAGGTGATGCGTCGCGTCGCCGTAGGTCATGTTGATCGCGAACATCCGCTTCGCGTAGTGGCCCGCGCGGCACTCCTCGGTCATGCCCATCGCGCCGTGCAGCTGGATCGCCCATTCGCCGGCCGTGCGGCACGCGTCGCCGATGAACGCCTTCGCGGCCGACACGAAACGGCTGCGCCGGTGCGCGTCGTCCTCGTCGACCGCCATCGCGGCGGCACACGCCATCGACTTGCTCTGCTCGAGCGCGATCAGCGTGTCGGCGATGCGGTGCTGCAGCGCCTGGAATTTCGCGAGCGGCGCGCCGAACTGCGTACGCGTCTTGAGGTGCTCGACGGTCAGTTCGAGCAGCGCGTCGAGCGCGCCGACCGATTCCGCGCACAGCGCGGCGTTCGCGCGGTCGAGCGCCGCCTCGATCAGCCCGCCCGCTTCGCCGACCGCGCCGATCAGGTCGGCGCGGCGCACGGCCACGCCGTCGAACCTGACGTGCGCGGCGTCGCGCGCATCGATGGTCGCGAAGGCCTGCACCGTGACGCCGGCCGCCTTCGCGTCGACCACGAACAGCGACAGCCCGTGCGCGTCGCCGCGCTGGCCCGACGTGCGCGCGGCGACGACGAAGCCGTCGGCGATCCCGCCGTCGAACACCAGCGTCTTGGCGCCGTCGAGGCGCCAGCCGTCGCCGGTCTCGGCGGCGGGCATCGCGAGACGCGCGATGTCGTAGCGCGCGTCGGCCTCGCCCACGGCGAGCGCGAGCACCTTCTCGCCGCTCGCGGCCGCTGCGAGCCATTGCGCACGCTGCCCGACGCTGCCGGCCGTGCCGATCAGCGCGGCGGCGGGCAAGCCGCTCGCGAGCCAGCCCGCGCCGCCGAGCGCGCGGCCCAGCTGCTGCGCGACCAGCATCGTTTCGACCGCGCCGCAGCCACTGCCGCCGTGGTCCGGGTCGATCGCGAGGCCGGTCACGCCGAGTTCGGCGAGGCCCTGGCGGCGCCGGGCCGCGAGCGCGGCGTCCTCGGCATTGCCGCGCTGGTGCGCCGGATATTCGCCGTCGCAGAAGCGGCGTACCGCGTCCTGCAGCGCGACGTGATCTTCAGTCAGAGAAAAATCCATGTTCGTGTCCCGCCTCAAGCAGTGAAGAGTGCGCGGCTGATGAGATTGCGCTGCACTTCGTTGGTCCCGCCGTAGATCGACAGCTTGCGTGCGTCGAAGTAGTTCGCCGCGACCGCGACAAGCGCCTCGGGGCTCGGCGCTTCGTGGCCGGCCCGGTCGAGCAGCGCCGCCTCGTCGAACGGCACCGCGTACGGCCCGGCGATTTCGGTGAGGAGTGCATAAATTGACTGGCGCAACTCGGTGCCGCGTACTTTCAGCATCGATGCCTCGACGGCCGGCACGCGGCTTTGCTGGTTCTCGCTCAGCATGCGCAGGCCGGTGAATTCAAGCGCCATCAGCTCGATCTCGAAGCGGCTCACGCGCGCCTCGAACAGCGGGTCGCCGGCCAGCCCCTGCTGCCTGCCGAGCGCCTTCGCGCGCGCCAGCTGCTGCTTGCACGAGCCGATCCCGGCGATGCCGGTGCGCTCGTGGCCGAGCAGGTACTTGCCGTACGACCAGCCCTTGTTCACCTCGCCGACGAGGTTTTCGACCGGCACGCGCACGTTGTCGAGATACACCTCGTTGAGATCCGCGCCGCCTTCGAGCATGCGGATCGGACGCACTTCGACGCCCGGCGATTTCATGTCGATCAGCAGGAACGAGATGCCTTCCTGCGGTTTCGCGTCCGGATCGGTGCGCACGAGCGCGAACATCATCTCGCACCAGTGCGCGTACGACGTCCAGACCTTGTGGCCGTTCACGACGAAATGGTCGCCGTCGCGCACCGCCGTGGTCCGCACGCTCGCGAGATCCGAGCCCGCGCCCGGCTCCGAGAAGCCCTGCGCCCACCAGGTTTCGCTGCGCAGGATGCCGGGCACGTAGCGCGCCTTCTGTTCGGGCGTGCCGAACGCGTTGAGCACCGGGCCGAGCATGTTGATGCCGCTCGCGATGATGCGCGGCGCGCCGCCGACCAGCGTTTCCTCGTCGAAGATGTAGCGCTGCAGCGGCGTCCAGCCCGGGCCGCCCGCCTCCTTCGGCCACGACGGCGCGATCCAGCCGCGTTCGTGGAGCAGCGTGTACCACTCGACGTAATCGTCGCGTTCGAGACGCAGGCCGAGTTCGGCCTTGCGCTTGAGCGCGGGCGACAGGTTGTGCGTGACGAACGCGCGCACCTCGGCGCGGAACGCCTGATCTTCTGCGGAGAATTCGAGTCTCATGTCCGTGTCCTCCCCACGCTCAGTGCGACGAACCGTGCGCGCCGCACACGACCAGCGCGTCGAGCGCCAGCACGCGATCCGGGTACGCGACGAGCGGATTCACGTCGATTTCGGTGATCTGCGGATTCGCGCGCATCTGCGCGCCAATCGCGGCCACTGCCTTTGCGATCGCGGCCACGTCGACGCCCGCCGCGCCGCGCACGCCGTCGAGCAGCGCGGCCGCCTTCAGGCGGCGCAGCTCGACCACGATGTCCGCCTCGGCCATGTCGGCCGGGATCAGGCGCACGTCCTTCAGCGTCTCGATCCAGATGCCGCCGAGGCCGACCAGCACGACCGGCCCCCAGTCGGCATCGCGTTTCGCGCCGACCACGAGCTCGACGCCGCGCGGGCCCATCGCCTCGACGAGCGCGCCATCGAGCCGAAGCTCCGGACGGTGCGCGGCCACGCTCGCATGGAGCTTGCTCCAGCCGTCGCGCAGCGCGTTCGCGTCGGCCAGGCCGACCACCACGCCGCCGACGTCGCTCTTGTGCGGCAGCTCGCTCGCCTGCGCCTTCAGCACGACCGGGTAGCCGATGTCGCCGGCAATCGCGAGCGCATCGTCGAGCGTCTTCGCCAGACGGCCTTTCGGAACCGGCAGGCCGGCGGCAGCCAGCCATTCCTTGCCCTGATACTCGGCGAAGATCCCGTTCGCGGGCACCGGGCCCGGCAGCGGAACGGCGGCCGGCACGGCCTGGCTTGCGCGCCCGGCGCGCTGCAGCGATTCGCCGTAGGCGGCCACCCGCGCGCAGGCGCGCAGCGCGCGGTCCGGCGAACGGAAGAACGGCACGCCGCTCGCGGCGATCGCGTCGACGAAGAACGGCTCGAGCGCATTGTTGTCGCCCATCACCGCGAGCACCGCCGGCTTGGCGGCGCGCGCGAGCGCCGGCACCAGATGATCCGCCTTGTCGCGCTGCGCGATCGGCGGGCCGCCCATGATCGACAGCACCAGGCTGCCGATGTTCGGATCGGCGAGCACGGTGTCGATCAGCTCGCCGATCAGGCCCGGGTTGCGCACGCCGATCGTCGTGTAGTCGAGCGGGTTGTCCGCCACCGCGAAATCGGGCAGCAGCCCGGTCAGCTTGCGGACGGTCGGCTCGGTCAGGCTCGGCAGCGTGAGGCCGATGTCTTCCGCGAAATCCAGCGTGATGTTCTTCACCGCGCCGGACGCGGTCATCACGGCCGTGCCGGCCGCGGGCGGCACCGGGAAGCGCGCGAGGATCGTCGTGGTGTCGAACAGCTCGTCGAGCGAATCGACCATGACCACGCCCTCGCGGGCGAGCAGCACGCTCGCGGTCGCGTGGTCGCCCGCGAGCGCGCCCGTATGCGACTGCGCGGCTTCGCGCGCACGCGCGCTCTTGCCCGGCATCAGCATCACGATCGGCTTGCCGGCCGCGCGCGCGTCGCGCGCGAGCCTGACGAAGGTCTGCGGGCGGCGGATCTGCTCCGCATACACCGCGATCGCGCTCGTCTGCGGATCGGCCACGAACCAGGCCAGGTAGTCCTCGATGCCGAGCACCGCCTCGTTGCCGGTCGACACCGCCGCCGTGATCGGCTGGCCGCGCCCCATGAACGCATCGCGCAGGTTCGCGGCCATCGCGCCGCTCTGCGCGACCACGCCGACACCCTTGCGGCCCGCACACGGATACGGCGCGACCGCCTCGAACGTCACCGGCACGCCGGCCTCGAAATTCGTGAAGCCCATGCAGTTCGGGCCGATCAGCGCCATGCCCGACGCGTTCGCCGCTTCCGTCAGTGCCTGCTGCCGGGCCCGGCCTTCGTCGCCGGCCTCGGCATACCCCGACGCGAAGATCACGGCGGCGCCGGTGCGGCGCGCGCCGAGCGTGCGCACCGCGTCGAGCACGCCCGCTTCCGGAATCGCGAGCACTGCGAGATCGATGCCTTCGGGCAGCGCGTCGGCGCTGTTCACGCACGGGCGGCCGTTGATTTCCTGGCTGCTGCGCGACACGAGATGGATCTCGCCCGCATAGCCGAAGCGCTCGAGGTTCTGCAGCACGAAATTGCCGAACGCGCGCGGATCGGCGGACGCGCCGACGATCGCGATCGAGCGCGGCTTCAGCACGCGTTCGACGGACAGCACGCCGGCGGTATCGGAGAGTGACTTGCTCATCAGGTCATGCCTCTTCTTTGTTTGAGACTTGATTGAGACCCTGGTCTTGGCATACCGGGATCGCGTTGGGTGTGATGCATTCTGGCATACCAGAGATAGCTTCTCAACACACCAGACACCTAAAACACGCACTAGTGTTTTCCCTTAACTGGCGCTCAAGCGGCTCATCAATTCCAGACATGCCTTTGATTCATAAAGAATTTATCTCGTCACCCCGGCACACACGCGCGGAAGGCCACGCGACATATGAAAAACCCTATGTTGCATGCCATAAAAGCGCATTGGTATATTTTCGACACCTGAACGCACCATACCCACCATGAAATCTGTCGTCGATCTGCCCGTCGAGCGCGAACCCGCTACGGGCGACATGCCCGAAGCGGCGCCCCGCATCCGGGCCAGCCTCGCGAGCGACATTCGCGCGACGCTGCAGGCCGAGATCGAAAGCGGCCAGCTCGCGCCCGGCATCCAGATCGACGAACGCGCGCTGGCCGCGCGTTTCAACGTGTCGCGCACCCCGGTGCGCGAGGCGCTCCAGCATCTCGCCGCGCGCGACATGGTGGTGATCTCGCCGCGCCAGGGCATCACGGTCGCGCGCCTGTCGATCGCGAAGGTGCGCTCGATGCTCGAATACGTCGGCGAACTCGAGGCGCTCTGCGCGCGCTTCTCGGCGCGGCGCGCGAGCGACGCGCTGCGCGACGCGCTCGACCACGCGCTGATGGTCTGCCAGCAGGCGGCCGTCGATGGCGATCCGGGCGAATACGCGCTCGCCAACGCGCTGTTCCACGACGCGATCTACGACGGCAGCCGCAACGAATGCCTCGCCGGGCAGATCCGCGCCGCGCGCCGCCAGTCGGAGCGCTATCGCGTGGCCGATTTCCGCAACCGCGGCCAGATCCTCCGCTCGCTGCAGGAACACGTCGAAATCGCCCGCGCGATCCAGGCCGGCGACGAGGCCAGGGCCGCCGAGGCGATGCTGCGCCACGTGCCGGCCGGCACGACCGGCTTCTCCGAATTCCTCGCGGCGGTGCCGCGCCACTTCTTCGATACCGGCGCCGACTGACACGCCGCGCCGTCTTTCCACGCCATACGGAGGAAGCATGCCCCGTTCCATTGACGTCCCCGGCCTCGCGCACAACGCCCCGATCCCGGTCGGCGCGCGCGTCGCCAACGTGCTGTGCTCGTCGGCGATCGCCGGCAAGGATCCGGCGACGGGCCGCCTCGCGGCCGGGCCGGCCGCGCAGGCGCAGCTCGCGTTCGACAACCTGAAGCGCTTCCTCGACGCGGGCGGCGCGACGCTCGCGGACGTCGTGAAGCTCACGGTGTACGTGAAGGACGACGCGGTGCGCGAGCACATCAACGCGCACTGGCTCGCGTTCTGGCCGGACCCGGCGCAGCGCCCCGCCCGCCACATCGTCGTGCACGACCTGCAGCACGGCATGGCGCTGCAGCTCGAAACCCTCGCCGTCGTCGCGTGAGCGCGCCGGCAGACCCATCCAACGAATCGCTACTCGCATAAAGGCTCCATCGTGATCATCGACTCCCACGCCCACGTCGTCATGCCCCCCGAAAGCTTCCGCTACATGGCGGAACTGATCGGCGGCCGCGCCAACCCGTCGACCCGGCCGACCGTCTCCGACGCGTCGGTGCGCAAGGTCGCCGAAGAGCTCGTGCGCAGCATGGACTCGGTCGGCACCGACGTGCAGTTCATCTCGCCGCGCCCGTACCTGCAGATGCACTCGGTCAAGCCGGCGCGCGTGACCGAGCTGTGGTCGCGCCACTGCAACGACCTGATCGCGCGCTACGTCGAGATGTTCCCGGACCGCTTCCGCGGCGTCGCAGGCCTGCCGCAGTACATGAACGAATCGCCGGAAGTGCGCGTGGTCGCGGAACTCGAGCGCTGCGTCAACGAGCTCGGCTTCGTCGGCTGCCTGCTGAACCCGGACCCGACCGAATCGGAAGGCCCGACGCCGCCGGGCCTCGGCGACGCATTCTGGCACCCGCTGTACGACGCGATGACCCGCCTCGACGTCCCCGCGCTGATCCACTCGGCGGGCAGCTGCAGCCCGCGCGAGTCGTACACGCTCAAGTTCATCAACGAAGAGAACATCGCGGTGATCTCGCTGCTCGAGTCGGACGTGTTCGACAAGTACCCGGACCTCAAGATCGTGGTCGCCCACGGCGGCGGCGCGATTCCGTACCAGATGGGCCGCTTCCGCTCGTGGGCGGTGCGCCGCAACCATCCTCAGACCTTCGACGAGCAGCTCAGGAAGCTCTACTTCGACACCTGCAACTACTCGAAGGAATCGATCGAGCTGCTGCTCAAGGTGGCCGGCACCGACAACGTGCTGTTCGGCACCGAGAAGCCGGGCACCGGCAGCGCGCGCGACCCGGTCACTGGCCGCGACTACGACGACATGCGCCCGGTCATCGAGAGCATCGAATGGCTGAGCAACGAGCAACGCAAGAACATTTTCGAATGCAACTGCACGCGCCTCTACACACGCGCGTTCCGCAACTACACAGGAGCGTAATCATGGCGATGACCCGCGAAGAGAACGAGCTGCTGACCCGCGTCGAGAACGGCGCACCGATGGGCGAAATGATTCGCCAGCACTACTGGATGCCGGCCGTGCCGTCAGCCAAACTCGAAGCGGACGGCGCGCCGGTGCTGGTCCGTCTGCTCGGCGCCAACTACGTGGCGTTTCGCGCGACCGACGGGCGCGCGGGCCTGATCGACGAGCGCTGCCCGCACCGCAAGACCTCGATGATGGTCGCGCGAAACGAGAACAATGGCCTGCGCTGCATCTATCACGGCTGGAAGCTGGACGTCGAAGGCAAGGTCGTCGAGGCGCCGAACCAGGTCGGCGACCAGGCGCAGTTCTGCAAGCACGTGAAGACCAGCCAGTACCGCGTCGAGGAACGCGGCGGCATCGTGTGGGTGTGGCTCGGCCAGGGCGACACGCCGCCGCGCTTCCCCGACCTGCCGTTTACCAACCTGCCGGCGGACCAGCGCTCGGTGACGAGCGTCGAAGTGCCGACCAACTGGGTGCAGGGCGTGGAAGCGTCGATGGATTCGTCGCACGTCGGCGTGCTGCACGAATCGACCACGCAGATCACCGCGGGCGGCGGCAACGAGCGCATGCACATGACCCGCTCGCTCGCACCGCGCCTCGAATTCGAAGACCGGCCGTACGGCTACCGGTATGCGGCGGTGCGCGACCTGCCCGACGACAGGATCTATGCGCGCGTGAACAACTTCGTGATGCCGTGGTACGGGATCATCTGCCCGCCGGACGCGAACAGCCCGAGCACGGTGTTCTTCTCGACCCCGGTCGACGACGTCACGCACCGCGCGTGGTTCGTGCACTTCAACCCGAACCGCAAGCTCGGCATGACCGTGATGTCGGCCACGCCGGACGTGTGGAACTTCCCGCCGCTGCCGCCCGGCACGCGCGAGACCGGCTACGGCCAGAACCGCGACCTGATGAAGCGCGGCCACGCGACCGGCTTCTACCAGCATCTCGGCACCGAGGACTTCGCGATGTTCCTCGGCCAGGGCCCGATCGCGGACCGCACCACCGAGCAGCTCTGCTCCGCCGACGGCGCGGTGCTGCGCGTGCGCGCGCTGCTGCTCAAGTCGGCACGCGAGTTCATCGCGGGCAAGACGCCGACGCTCGCCGACAACCCCGAGCTCGACTACGCGCGCGTGGTCTCGATCGGCGGCGTGCTGCCGGCCGGTTCTGACTGGCGCGTGCTGACCGAGACCGCGTAACCTGGAGTGACTTCGATGCTTGCCCCCCTGCTGCTTACGTTGCGCGTCGCCTCGATCGACGCGCCGACGTCGCTCGTCAAGTCGTTCACGCTCGAAGCGGCGGACGGCGCGCGGTTGCCCGGCTACGAGCCGGGCGCGCACATCCAGGTGGAAATCCCGCCCGCCGACCGGGGCGTGCCGCAATGGCGCTCCTATTCGCTGATCAATCTCGACCCGTCGGTCGACACGCGCGCCGGCGTCGCCGCGTATCGGCTCGGCATCCGCCGCGAGGACGAAGGCCGTGGCGGCTCCGCGCACATGCATCGGCTCAGGGCCGGCGACACGCTCAACGTGCGCGCGCCGGTCAACCACTTCCCGCTCGCCGCGCCGCCGCGCGTGCTGCTGATCGCCGGCGGCATCGGCATCACGCCAATCGCGTCGATGGCGGCCGAGCTCGCCGCGCAGCAACGCGACTTCGCGTTGCATTTCAGCGGTCGCACGCGTGATGCGCTGCCGTATGTCGACGCGCTGCGCGCGCTCGCGGGCGACCGTCTGACGCTGCACGCCGACGACGATCCGGCCACGCGCCTGTCGATCGACGCGCTGCTCGACCGCGCGGAAGTGAACCAGCCGATCTACCTGTGCGGCCCGGCCGGCATGATCGACGCGGTGCTCGCCGCCGCGCGCCAGCGCGGCTGGCACGAATGCGACCTGCACTACGAGCTGTTCGCCGAGGCGGCGCCCCAGGACGGCGCCGCGCCGTTCGAGATCGAACTGAAATCGTCCGGCGAGGTGCTCACCGTGCCCGCCGACAAGTCGGTGCTCGACACACTGCTCGAGAACGGCACCGACGTGATGTACGACTGCCGGTCGGGCTACTGCGGCCTGTGCTCCGTACGGGTCTGCAGCGGCGAGATCGAGCACCACGACACCTATCTGTCCGACGCGGACAAGGCCGGCGGCAAGGTCATGCAGGCGTGCGTGTCGCGCTGCGGCGGCGGCCGCCTCGTGCTCGACCTGTGACGCGCGGCGACGCGAATCGACTGAACGAACTGAAACCATCCCAACGGAGACACTGATGAGCGAAACTCTCGTCACCTACGAACTCGACGGCCAGGTCGCGCTGATCGGCCTGAACCGTCCCGACAAACGCAACGCGATCAACGAGGACGTGATCGTGCAGCTGCGCGACGCCGTCGTGCGCGCCGGCGAGGAAGCCGATGCCGGCGTGCTGTTCGGCCACGGCGGCAACTTCAGCGCGGGCCTCGACCTGCGCGAGGCCCTTGCACGCGCGACGGGCCAGACCGAGCCGCCGCGCAAGCGCCGCCGCCACTCGTGGCACGAAGTATTCGACGTGATCGCGCGCGGGCCGATCCCGTTCGTCGCGGCGCTACATGGCGCCGTGGTCGGCGGCGGCCTGGAGCTCGCGACCGCCGCGCACGTGCGCGTCGGCGACACGACCGCGTTCTTCGGTTTGCCGGAAGGCCAGCGTGGCATCTTCGTCGGCGGCGGCGGCACGGTGCGGATCCAGCGCGTGATCGGCTACAGCGTGATGGCCGACCTGATGCTCACCGGGCGCCTGCTGTCGGCCGAGGAAGGCCTGGCCGAACACGTGATCACCTATCTGACGCCCGCCGGCGAAGCGCTCGCGAAGGCGAAGGAGCTCGCAGCGAAGATCGCGCAGAACGCGCCCGACACGAACTGGCGCATCACGAACCTGCTGCCGCGCGTCAACGACCTGTCGCACGAGGACGGCCTGTTCCTCGAATACATGAGCTCGAACATGGCGCGCTCGCCCGAGACGGCCAAACGCCTGCAGGCGTTCGTCGACGGCACCGCCACGCCGCTCGGCCGCCCCGGCCAGCACAAGACCACGGCATGACGGACAGGACGAGACCATGAACACTGCAACCGAAACCGAAACCGAAGTGAATCCACAGGAAGCCGCCGCGCGCGAGCAGGCGCTCGCGCACGTGAAGGCCGCCGAGAAGGCCGCTGCGCAGATCCCCGTCGGCGATGCGCTGCCGCGGCCGATCGCGCAGGCGGCCGTGATCGGCGCCGGCACGATGGGCGGCGGCATCGCGATGGCGCTCGCCGCGGCCGGCATTCCCGTCACGCTGATCGACGCGAACGAGGACGGCCTCGCGCGCGGCCTCGCCCGCATCCGCGACAACTACGACAGCAGCGTCAAGCGCGGCAAGCTCGCGCCGGCCGTGCGCGACGAGCGCCTGGCGCGCATCCGCGGCTCGCTGTCGATCGCCGACGTGAAGGACGCCGACATCGTGATCGAGGCCGTATTCGAGGATCTCGCGCTCAAGCAGGGGATCTTCCGCGAGCTCGACCGGCACGCGAAGCCCGGCGCGGTCCTCGCCACCAACACCTCGGGCCTCGACATCGACGCGATCGCGGCGGTCACGCAGCGCCCCGCCGACGTGGTCGGCGCGCACTTCTTCAGCCCCGCTCACGTGATGCGCCTGCTCGAAGTGGTGCGCGCGGCGCACACCGCCGACGACGTGATCGCGACGCTGATGGACCTCGGCCGCCGCATGGGCAAGGTCTCGGTGCTCGCGCGCATCTACCCGGGCTTCATCGGCAACGCGCTGTTCCGCAACTACAACCGCGAAGCACACTTTCTGGTCGAAGACGGCGCGCTGCCGCACGAGGTGGATGCGGCGCTGAAGAACTTCGGCTACGCGATGGGCATCTTTGCGGTGCACGACATGGCGGGCAACGACGTCGGCTACCAGACGCGCAAGGCGCAGATGGCGACGCGCCCGACCGACCGCCGCTGGAACGACCTGATCATGAAGCTCGTCGAGATGGGCCGCCTCGGCCAGAAGAGCGGCAGCGGATGGTACCGCTACGAGCCGGGCAGCCGCGAGCCGCAGCGCGACCCCGAGATCGAGCGGTTCATCGTCGAGGAATCCGCGCGGATGGGCATCGCACGCCGCCCGATCTCGGCCGAGGAGATCGTCAAGCGCTGCGTGTACGGGATGATCAACGAGGGCGCGAAGCTGCTCGAACAGGGCATCGCGCTGCGCGCGAGCGACATCGACGTCGTCTACGTGACCGGCTACGGCTTTCCCGCGCATCGCGGCGGGCCGATGTACTACGCGGACCAGATCGGCGTCGCGAACGTCTATCGCGACGTGCAGCGCTTCTACGAGACGGATGGCTACTGGTGGAAGCCGGCGCCGCTGCTGGAAAGGCTCGCGGCCGGGAATGGCCGCTTCGCCGATCTCTAGGCGTGCCGGGCGGGCTGCGGGGCTTGGCGTGCCGGTCAGTTCCTGCCCTGCACGCTGTCCGTCTCGCCCACATCCGCCGAGGACGTATCGCGCGGCAGCGTGACCGGGCCATCGTTGAAATACTCGGCCGGCAACGTCGCGAGAAACTCGGAGAAACCGGCTTCGCCACCCGGCGAATGCTGCGCCATGATGGCCTCGGCGGTCGCCTCGTCACCGGAGAGCAGCGCCTGCGCGAGCTTCTGGTGATCGGCGATCACCTTCTCGCGCCGGCTCGGCGCCAGGAACAGCTTGGGCCGGTAGCGCGAAATCAGGCGGCGGATCGAGCGGATCTGGTCGGCGAGATAGTCGTTGTGGCAGGCGTCGCAGATCACCTCGTGGAATTCCGCGTTGCTGCGCGCGAAGCGGCGCGCGTCGCCCTGGTTCAGCGCGTCGACGCCTTCGTCGATGGTCCGTTGCAGCTCGACGCGCTGCGCGTCGTTCATGCGCCGCGCGGCGAGCCGCGCCGACACGGCCTCGAGCTCGTTGAGAAGCTCGAGCATGTCGCGCAGCTGCGGAACCGTCATCTTGATCACGAACACGCCCTGGCGCGGGACGATCTGCACGTATTGCTGGGCGGCAAGCTGCTGGAGCGCCTCGCGGATCGGCGTGCGCGACACGTTGAAGCGCGCGGCAAGCGCGCGCTCGTCGAGTGCCGCGCCGGGCACGAGCTCGCCTCGCTCGATTTCCGCTTCCAGCAGCGCCTTGATTTCCGCCGAGCGGCTCAGTTTGGGTGGCTGACTCATCGAATGGCACGCAATGGGGTTTCCGGGGGATGCGCCAGGCCGTCATGTGCCTGGCGCACCGTATGTGGCCATTATGATACCGCGCAGGTATACCAGAAACTCAAGTCTGTCTTACCCCAATAAAGGGATCGTTGCGGGAGACCGGGGGCGCAACGCGGGCGGTTGGCGTTCGGCCACGGACAGTCGTTCGCCGGCATGGGATCCGGGACGTCCAGACGGTGGCTTTGCCCCAGTTAGCGGCCACTCTATTTGCAGTCTCCGAGTCGCGTCATGGGTTAACAGGGGCAGCCTGCTGGCCATTCACACACCGCGGGAGGTCGGCGGGTACTTCTGCGTCGTTCCGACTCAGTTCCAATCAACGACAAGGGCGGGATAATGATCTTGTGCGTTGTCGAAATCGAACCGCTTGGAGAAAGCGCATGGCTAAGGTATTTCCGCTTCACCCGCTGCATCCGGAGCGGATCTGCTGGGGCTGCGACCACTACTGCCCGGCCGGCGACATGCGCTGCGGCAACGGACAGAGCCGCACGCAGCATCCGGCCGAATTGCTCGGCGACGATTGGTACGAACAGGGAGACTGGGGGCTCACGGTGAGCCAGGGTGACAAATGCGTCACGCCTGCCGGGTTGACGACATCCAATTCTGCGAATCATTGACGCTGAAGAAATTACACGAACGACGCTCTACTTTGGAAGCCTCCATTGATCCAAAGCCAGGTCGAATGGCAGCAACGGGGTCGACCACTGCCCGATGTCGATCAATCTACGGCGGCCCAGATCGCCTGATCGATGTCGGACCGGGTTCGGCCAAGAGTTGCCGTTCGCGCAACACACGAAGCCGTCATTCCAACGGCCGGTTCACTTTGGAACCCTGCCGGATGCACGATGGAAGCAAGTCGGCCGATCGGGTCAGCGGCATCGTACCGAACATCACGCTGCGCGAATGACTGCTTCGTGTGATGCGCATGCCCTTGAGTCGAAAGCCCCCCAGCCCGGACCCGCATAATCGCTTCTAAAATGCGGTAACCAATCTAGGCGGGAGAAGGGTTTTGCGGCCGTATCGAAGGTGGCGCGGGACGCATACTGGACTCTGGCGTGGCGAAGTTTCGCAGGCCTCCTATCGGAACGCAGGGCTGCGCGGCGCGACGGCTAGAAGGATTGTGCCTCGCCTCCGCCTAGTTCACCAGACTGTAACTTCTCATCGGCCAGTTGCGTTTGCTCCAGCAACCTTGCGCGCACGGCCTTCTCAATTTGCTCATGCAGCGGCTTGCCTTCGTTCTTTAGCTTCTCATGAGCCGATCCCCTCATCTTGTGATCTTCGCTTTGAACACCGACTTCAAAGGCGGCCAAGGCTCCCCAAATAACCTCCGTCTGCTTGTTGAACATTTCGCGTAGACCGTCTGGCAAGAAGATGGAGTTCGTCTTCACAAAGCCGTCAGCCGCAGCGAGCGCATCCCGCGCCTTGTAGTAGCGCTTGTCGGTTTCGAGTTCCTGCCAGCGCTTGTCCCGATCCTCCGGACGCTTATCGCGAATAGCCTGCTTCTGTGTTTCCGACAAATGCTCTCGCTTCGACATGAACTCTTCAAGCTCGGGATCGGACATCCATCGTAAGGACGCGTAGCTCTGGAGCGGAGAACATAACCAATCGGCGATGCTGTACGCCTCGCTAATCTTCTCCCAGGCTTCCGGGATGATCTTGAACTCGCGTTCCTGTAGTTTTAGCGACCCCTGGATCACGGTATCGAGCTTGGCCTTGATGCGCTGCAGTTCCTTCGCCTGCTCGTGCTCGAATTCCTTCTGGCGTTTTGCGAAGTGAGCGTCCACCCACCGCTCGGCGGACTTCTGCAAGATGAGCCAACCAATCCCGACCGATGCACCGCCGTATAGAACGACCTGGCCGATGAGCTTAATCAGTTCGTCAAATGTCACGCTGGCCCTCTTTTTGTGGTTGTCGCAACGCGCATATTCGCATGAACTTTACTAGGTGCGCGGCGGGTTACTACCCGAAGGAGGTGTTACTGGGATATTTGTTTGTGGCTCGGCTTCAGGTTTCGGTTCAATGCAGTTTGGATCGCAGTACTTCTTCAGGTCAGGATTCTGTTTAATCCAAAAGAAGAGTACTTTTACCCAGTCCTCCTTCTTTCCGGCAAGCACAACGTAGTTCGCCATCGCCTTTAGGATAGCGGCGAGGGCGCATTCCTCCAAATCGTCAATTTCCACGATCCCATCTTCGCCCTTGTCAAAATGCTTCAGGGCGTTAATGAGGAGCATGTCATTGACCGCCTTGCCGACTTCCTGCCGGGGCCGTTCGATTCCAGTTCGCAACGCCTCTCGCTTGATGATGTCATCGGTGAAGTTCTCCTGTCCAGAATTGAGAACGAGCCGGGAGAGAATGACATCTGCCGCGCCAGCTAGCGTGATGACCGAGAAACGGTCGCGACCTGCGATGAAGAGGCTGACTGCCGCTCGAAGCTGGTCTGCCGCGAGTTGGAGGCGAGTGTACGTCTTGGTCGTCATTCTGTTTTCGGCCTCATCTTTGGAGGCACCTCGGCATACTTCTTCATTAGAGCTTGCCCGTCCATAGTCACCCAAGACCATTGCAGGAATGCCTTAACGAACGGCTCTTCTTGTCCGTTCAACTCGATGTAGTCACCGATTGCTTTAGTTAGTGCGTTTGCGGCCTGCCGTTCGAGGTCTAATTCAACAGTTTCTGTGTCGGTCTCGTGCAAATGCTTGTGTGCTGAGATACCGAATCTCTGCTCAATGTAATGGGCGGTCTTAACTCGACCGGGCATCTGACCCTGTAGCTCTGCGTGAACCCGCCGCGCATAATCTATGAACGGTTCCTTGCTCGCTGCGAGCAGAAGGCCGTCCAGTATTCCGCTTGCCGCACCAGCGAGCGTGATGACTGAGTGGTAACTGAGACCTTTCAGGAAGATGTCCACAGCGGTCTCAAGCTGTGATCGCGCGATGTCGCTCTTGTGGAATGTCGGCATATTGCGAGGCGCTCCCGGTTTTCGGATCACGCAAATATACCAGTGCGCCCGCATTGCCACAGCAAGGAGAAGTAGGAGAGGCGCGCGCGTCCGGTCGGCGTCCCGCGCGGCGGGAGACCGGGCCGGAAACCCCCGCCGCGCATAGGGTGTGTACCGCCTAGTAAGGGCGTTAGTGCGGAGGGAAGGTAGGAAGTCCCGCGCCGCGTTCAACTACGGCAGAGCGAATGACCGGACCGGCCAATGACATGTCGGACGCCAAGAGTGACAGGGGACCATTGTTCTCTCATACCTACCGTTACACAGCAATCGGCTTGAGCGTCGGCAACGGGTTGCGTTCTGCCGCTGGCGGCAAGGCAGGCGTTGATCGCGCGATGATCGGCAAGGTTCGACCAAGAAGCGGACATTAGGCATCGACGTGCGCGTTGTTGACAATCGCGGCTCAATTCTGAATGCTATGTCACCTAGAGGTTGATCCAATTTTGGGGAGAAAATGTAATGCCGGACGATGACTTTGAGAATCCGATCGAGACTGCCAAGGGTGCAGTTGAACTTATTGGCACCGTAATCAAGGTTGCCGGTGATCATCCGGACGTTAAGGCTGCAGGAGGCAATCTCGCAAAAACTGCGAAGACACTGACCGAATTCATTAATGTTGGATTGCTTCCGATCGCAGCTATCAATTATGGCTACGGAAAGGCTCGATCATACTTCGAGAAAAAATTCGTAACTGACGTCGAGGCGGCTGCGGGAAATATTCCGCCTGAAAACCTCCAAGAACCAGCTTCTTCAGTAATTGGACCCGTTCTTCAAGGACTGGCCTTCACGCACGAAGAAGATAATCTCAGGGAGATGTATCTTCGGTTAGTTGCTACCGCGATGGACAATCGTCGTGCGTCGAAAGCCCATCCGGCGTTTGCCGAGATCATAAAACAACTGAGCGGATTTGAAGCGGGAATTCTGAAGGCCACACTCATTCATTCCGCACTTCCAATCGCGGAAATTCGTCTTGGAACATACGATGAAAAAATGCAGTTTTCGAAATTTTCATTTCCGACGAGTTATCGAATCTTGCAAACGCACGTCGTTCCGTTTGGTAACAAAGACGGCACTCCATTAATAAATCATGATTTTCCGGCAATGCTGGACAATTGGGTGCGGCTTGGACTCGTGAGCGTAAGCTACGACACATCATTTACTGACGAAGGCTCATATGACTGGATAAAAACACGCCCAGAATATCTTTATTGGGTTCCGCAAGATGCGCCACCGCAAGGAAAACTGGATGTAGCCAAAGGCCAACTTAAATCAACTGCTTTTGGTCAACAATTCGCAATGGCGATCGGCGTTAAGGGCGAGGCATAGGGGCATAGGGGCATAGGGGCATGCAAACGCATCGCACACTGAAGTTTGACCCGGAGTTCATGTGATTGAATGGCCGCTATCAAGCAAAGCGATTGACTGCTCCGGGTCGACTACGGCCGACCGCATCAGGCCGGAATGCGCCTGCAGGTGGCGGGCGCAATAACCGGCGCCGGCCACTCTGTGCCAGCATATAGTCCTGCACCGCGTCAAGGGTCCGCTGACGCCAGGCTTCGCCTGCCCTTGATGTGGCTATGCTTGTCCGAATGAAGGTGGAGAACGACCTGGCCCATGACCGATGAGTCAGTTCGTCAAATAGACCTTGACAAACTACTGCTCATAGAAGGGGGCTCTTGAAATGTCCGTCCTCGAATTAGAAAAGCTGGCCGTCAAGGGCTGGCCGTTTCTCGTTGGCGCGCTTGCTTTTGTCACTGCGGTTCTAACCGCCTTCGGTGCGTGGTTGACCATTAGGAAAAATCGGGCCGAAATACGCAAACTCGCGCTGGAGACCGAAGAAAAGGCTCGTCTGAAATCGACTGCGGAGGAAACCGCAAAAAGCGACGAAAAAGCGCTGGAATTCGTCAACGTGAAAATCGCTGACAATAACGACGATTGGGCGGAAAATGACGGCGTGAGGTTTCCCTGTTTGTACCATGAGAATACGAAACTTGCAATGAGCAAGTTTTCTCGTATGCAGTACTTTTCGATAAAAAATGGTTTGTCCGATTCAACGCCTAGCTTTGACGTTTTGCTTCATAATATCCGCGAGAGGGATTTAACGATCCTGGCCGTAGGGGTGCGAGTGGTCTATGTCGCGCATTTTAGCTACCAAATCCTGGGCTACGCGGGCGATCTCCCAGAGGCCCGCAAGTTGCCAATGAATGAGACATACGTTATTGAGATGCCGAAAATAGGCGTCTCGGATGTCGAATTGGACGAGGATGGGGATGGTGGCGAAGCGGTAAATGTCTTGGTCAAAGCCTCATGCGAACCCTACGTTCTCGAGGCTGGCGCCTATTTTCGTTACCGAATTCTCCTCAACAATTGGTGGGGGCGCATGCCGACAAACGCGATTTTGCGCCTGTGGGTGCTGACGGGCACGGGCGAACGAGAGTCACATGAGCTTTACGTGCGATACGGGGACGCTTAAGAACCGAAGACTGAAGGACGACCATCTCCGTTCGTGAGCGCGGAGGGGTTCATCGGTGTGGTATCGATCTCGCCGGGTCACCGGGACTGCGCCGGTTGGCTGCTGAACATCCGGAAGCAGCCACTCGTTTGCCCTCGCCACGAACGGCTCTTGAGGGTCGCAGGCGGCCCTTGGAGGAGCGGCATAAACCAAACCCCGGCCCGTCATACGGCCGATGTCAGCTGGAATCTGGAGCCGTAGACAACTAAGCTCGATGCCACGGAGCGAACTTGGGCCGGAAGCTTTCATACCCGCCTCACGTTTGCGCGCGACGGGTTACGCGATCCCGGCGAAGCGTTGCTCTAGATAGGCGATGATCGCGTTGGACTCGTACAACCAGCGCGACTGGCCCTCTTCTTGAATATGCAGGCAAGGCACTTTGATCTTGCCGCCACCGGCCAGCAAACGATCCCGTGCGATGGGATCGTTTTTGGCGTCGTGCAGCGTCATCGGTACATTCAGACGATGCAGGGCGCGCCGCGTCTTGACGCAGAAGGGGCACGAATGGAACTGATACAGCGATAGCCGCGCCGCTTCTTTTTCTACATTCGCCTGACCTTGCGCCCCACGGCGCTGCGGGCGTGGGCGACTGACGGCGTCGCTGAGTAAAATCAACTGGCCGAGACCGACGCGTAGGGCTTTTATCAACATAGAGACTACCTTGAACGGCGAATGGGAGTGGGCAAGTCTACTCTTTCCAAGATCCGACTGCTCCCGGCATAACCAGGGCGACCGCGATGGGCAGCGAACGACCGTAGTCGGGCCGGCCACGGTGGTCGGGATCGGCCACAACCGGTCGTTCGGCAAGCGGCGAAACCTGTCGTTGGAACGGCGGCAATACTCCGGAACCGGACGGACGAACTGCGCGCACAAATCGGTCTGAGCGGCCATTGGGGCGCGCTGACTGCTAACATAAGAGCTACCAGCTCGTGAGGTCAATGAGATGCGAGTCAGCGAATTTCATAGAGGCCGCTGCGTCCCTACCGGCTGCAGTAAGGCCGTATATACAGCCGCAGCCGATCCTGTACGTCAAAGCAGGCGAAATTGCTTCGCAAACGGGAGGCGTTCATATAAATGCACATGATTATCAAAGGGCAGATGAAGCGCGCTCGCGGAACCCGTCCGTCTGCCGCTAATCAATTCTACGATCTCGCAAGATAAGCAGTACTTCGCATATCGATCTAGCCTGCTCCTTGAGCCTTACTGCGACAAAACCCCTTCGAAAACAGGTCAACCGGCGCCAGGTTGAGCAGGGTGAGATGCTCCGTGTCGGAGATCGCGTGCTCGACCAGATACTGATCGAGCTCGGTCGGTGTCACGTTGAGCTTTTGCGCCAGTGCAGATTTTCATGTGACTGAAATGGGCCGCAAGGAATGAGCACCTCTATAACGCCGTGAGCTCGCTGTCCTTGCCCACGCGCTCGCCGGGTTCTTCTGTTCGTTTAGTGTCGGGCTGCCGTGACAACGTAACGACCTGAGGGCAGCGAAGGCATGCCGCGTAAGAATTCTCGGCAAACCAGCGACAAGTGGCGCGAATCTGGCAAGGTGGCGCCACGTCCACCACCTCTATCAGTTCGGCGACGATCTTCTTGCCGAGGCTACATCTCCCGCCATCATAGTTTCCGCATCTAGCCCCGTCGCAACGCGCAGCGATCCTGAAAACAAGGTTTGGATCGAGCCCGGTATTCTCGACGTCTTCGACAGGGACGTGAGCTTCAGACTTGAGGTACGACACCTCGGGTTGACCGGCCGTGCCACCCACAATCGCGAACACTCTCGCCTCGGGCATATCAGGCTGGCCGCTTGGACAGGAGTACTGCTCAGTGGCTGGCTTCATGTCGACCTCCATCGACCGGCTCGAAGTCAAAGTTCGGTGAATGGCACTTCGGCACCGCCCTTGTCCATGAAGCCACTAAAGGACCTGTGCCCGGAGATCACCGTTAGTGGTTCGGCCTCGATGCCTTTTGATCTCAACTGTGAGGCGATCTCATTGGAAAGCTTCTCCGCCGCCTGAGGATCGAGGTCCCTCAGCCAGCGACCCTGGATCCGCCAGTTAAAAACGACATTTCTGTCCTCGACATCCGTGTTCAATCGCTCGGATGCCAGCTTGATTGCCGCGTCAATCTCAGTCGAAAGGGTGGCCAGAGAAACCACCTTCGCCTTCTTTCCGGATGTAGACATGCTTCCTCCTCGGTGACGTGAATTTCACGCGTGTTTCGGAACGGACCAGGCTTCGACGCCTAGCAGAGTCTAGATAACGTTCACGTGCCCATCAGGTACAAGCGGACACGTCCCCCCTTCAAAGCTGATCGTGAGCTGATGTGTTAATACCATGCCGCCTATGATCTGGGCCGCCTGATCGGGTGTCATGTCCGGATTTGCGTTATTGACATCCTGCGCTATTACAAGGAATGTCCACATGCCGCGATCATCGACGGTAAACTGATAGCCACCGGTGTACACTCCGTCCAACGCCACCGCGTCGCCGAAGCGACCACCCGCGCCGTTGTCTTGTAGGACGAACTTGTCGAACCGGCCATTCGGCCCGGTGAGGAAGCACTGCACAAATAGCTCGGCACCCTTGAAAAGGGTACCGTCCGACGCAAGGAATTGAGCTTGAACGATAAACGGCTCGCGCTTGTATGAGCGCACGACGTCGGGTGCAGTGATCTCATAACTGGAAAGAACGTGGACATTGTTTTGCGTTTCGTCCACGGTGTACGTCAGGTCTCCTGCCGTGGTCGAACGCGTATAGGTCCATTGCGCGCCGATGGCAAACGGTTTGCCCAGCTGGACGGACTCCAGATAGATGAGCTTTGCCTTAAGGTTTTCCGATGTCGTTAGGACACCAGAATGAGTGTTTGTGTGGTCCTGCCCCCGCCGGAATGGGTCCCTGACGTCGGACAATCCTGCTGCAGTTGCGACCGCAGCAGCAGCCGCAAGCAAACCGGCGGCGACAGGGCTTGTGCCGCCCCCAGAGGCGCGAATGCCGCAGCAGTCCTTGGTGCCGTCTTCGCCACCACCACTCGTACCGCCAGACACGGTAAGATCACCTGATCCGGACAACCCTTGCACGACGGCAGCTGCTGCCGCGAGTATTAGCGCTATCAGGCATAACACGAGCTTCCACCACGGGTCACCGAACGGCAAATCCCCGTACTGGCCAGTGTATGGAGCGTCCGGCACCAGATTGACGACAAGTTGGTGCGGAAGGAAGGGCCCGCATGCCGGTGATTTTCCATCCTTCGTCGCGCGCACGAACTCGCGCGCCAGCATCGTTGTAACGCCCTCGTGAATGGGTGTTGAGGGGGAGTCGCAGTCGCATCCGCAGGGCTGGGTGGTACCAACCAGGTCGACGAACTGGACCGCAAGTTGCCCTTCGGGCACGATCCCGGTGAACGTTTTGGTTGCCGGATCGAACTGCACGGATGCCACAAAAATGCGGGCGAAAAGACGCTTGCTCGCGGCCGACGTCTGCACAATAAAGCTGATGAGGTGCTTGCCGGGCGAAGCGCCAGAAAAATTCGCCTGCCAGGTGAACAGCTCGGACGCCCCGGGACTGAGCGGGTTGACGGGATAGGTGACAGGCGTTACCACAATGCCGGGATCATCGACACTTTCAAGATAGACTCTCGCCTGGTCGCTCGCCGATCCTCCCTTATTCCGGAAGTGCGCATTGATGCCCTGCATGCCCAGCGTCGAGACGAATATCCCGTCAGGCAACATGAGGCCGCTGATGTATTCGGTTGCAAACGCGCGGTTCGGAATATCAAGCGTTACGCTCATGATCCTGCTCCATGTCCGAAACAACCAGAACGCTCAACCCGCCGACAATACGGTCCCTGGCGTGCTGCGTGACGTGCAGCAGGGCCGAGCCCGCTTCCAGCGTCCCGACCAGGGTGAAACCGGTGCAGGTGAATGGCGCGACCCTGACGTCCTCAATGACGCGGGGCGCCGTGGCGTATTGCGAAGGATCCGGACACGTTGCCCTGAGAAAACCGTGACCACGCAACTGCCCTGCTTGGATACTCAGCTTCTTGCTGAAGGGCGCGGCATCCCTGGAGGGGGCCTGCCGCGCCCGGATCGAGAAGGTCTGCTCAATACGCCTCGGATTGCAGACCTGGAACGGATAGTGAAAAAGTCCCATCTTGCTGGCGACCACGACGCCGAGGTTGCGTTGTGCGACGGTCGGGTCCGCGTCGCCGTCCAGTACGGACGGGGGCGGTCCCTGTCCTTCAACGACGGCGGCAATGATGCATTCATGCCCGTTATTCACGAAACTGGGCTGCCACACCTTGAGTTCGAGCGTATTGTTCGATTGACCGCCGTACACGGTCACTGAACTCGTGCCAATCGGTACGGCATTGACAGAAGTAATAATTCCGAGTGCCGGATTTGCCCAGTAGAAGTAAACCGTGGCATTGTAAATGTCGGCATTGGTGGTATTTCTGACATTCGCCGCAGCGTAGTACTTCTGACCAACAATCGGCGAAAGCTCTCCGGGCGAGGGCTCACTGGGGTTTGAGATTGGGGTGACCCACACATTGGGGCTCAGCCACCAGGGATCGCCGTGATCGATTACTAGACCGGCCATGATGAACCTCGCATTCTGCTTCTTCAAAACTGGATCAGGTCGACACTACGAGCGTAGGTTGACGCGGCAAGCCATTGGCGGAACTCCGCAGCGGATCGACAGTTTCCGGCGCTTCAATACCGCAGGCAACGCTAAGTCCTGCCGGATCGCAGGTAAGGCCGAAAGATTTGAACGGCACCATGGACGCATGAAGGAAAACGTGCGTGTGCGCGCCAAGGTCCCTCATAAGCGAAATCAGAAAGGCCGACAATGCAGATAATTTCGTTAGTGGACAGCGTGACTGTTTCGCTCATGTCGGCACTCCTGAAATGACCGGGCATCAGATGGCGTGGCCACGCTTGCTGCGCGCGTGTGGATCGCCATTCTGGCCCGATACGGCCCAGCTTCACTCTAGTACGTGGAAGGCACATATCAAAGTGCGCGTCAGAAAAAATGTTGGTCAACCCTGGAAAATCGGGAGTGCCTCCAGATGCACGTTCGGCCACCGGGGAAGCGCTTCATTAAAACGTTGTGTCGCTTGACGACCGTCGTTGACCGTCGTTGTTTGGGCAACTTGAGGGGCAGTGTCGATCGTGCGGTGCTGCTTGCTCAGGCAAGGCCCAGCCGCACAACGGATCGAGCTGCGCGGGGACAGTCAAGATTGAAATCCCCGACAGCGACGTTTCGCCCTCTGCAAAGCGATTTTTCTCCTTGAATCGCCGAGCATTGCAGCCTACCGTTTTAACGGCGCTGTCACATTGAGGTGAACGCGCTCACCCGGACGCGATCGTTACTTCCTTTCTGCATTTACCCTCATACGGAGTGGCAGGCTCGCGCGGTTTGCTGCTTTTGAGTTGGCTCGAGAACGGGGTTATCCGCGATGAGTATTGTGTCTACGCTATTGGCTGATGCTTGGGAGTTTGCGAAAAGGCAGCACCCCGACGCTGAGTATTACGAAGACCGTTTTGAGATGGTCTACGACGACGACAAATGGATGTTCGGTGGCGTCTATGAGGTTGGCGTGCTAACGGCTGTCGACTACAAGAGGCGGCTGGCGCACGTTTCGTTCTGTGTGCCGGAATTGGGGGGGCTAGATATTAACCCTGCCAACATTGCGGTTACCGGAGCGACCTACGTATTTAAAGGTTTAGCAAGCGTCGGACTGTTTGTGCCGGACTTTTTACCCGAGGCCAAGAGTATGCTTCGCCGGGTTGATTCGCCAGCCGAAATTGAGTTTGGCCCCGTACTAACAGTGAGAACGAACGCTGTCCACGTTTCGGAACACGAGATAGCTCAAGCATTCAAGGTTTTTCCCGGGAGGGTAACGATTGTGTCTGAGGATGACCTACACCAGTCCGTCTTCATTAGCTATGGTGGCCTAGATGAGGAACGGGCGAAAGAAATCAATGAGTTTTTGAAGGCGCACAACGTTAAGACCTGGTTCTTTCCTGACAACAGCCTGCCGGGCCAAAAGCTGCATAGAATGATGCATGACGGTGTTAATACGCATGACCGGGTGTTGCTTATTTGCTCTCAATCCTCCCTCTCGCGTCGCGGTGTATTGAATGAACTCGAACGAGTCTTCGAGCGTGAGGCCCGGCAGGGCGGCGATGACATACTTATCCCGGTGACCATTGACGACTATGTTTTTAATGAGTGGACGCTCGCGCGGCAGGATGTCGTGCAGCAGGTGCGAACGAGGGTTATTACAACCATTCCTGCGCGTGAACTTGACCCGGACGGGTTTTTGAGAGAAATGGCGAAGTTGCAGAAGGCGCTAAAGAAATAGGTTTGAGGGAGCATTTTGAGCAGCCCCCTGAAACGCGGGATACAGTCGTTCTGGCATAGATTGACTCATAGTCAATGAGCCTTGAGGTCAGCGGCCCGGGTGCGCGAACGAAGTCAGATTTATTGTGGGGCGCGCGCGTGACACCCTTGATAAACGCACACGGTTGAGAGTGGGTGAGAGGGCGTCCGTTCAACTTCGTAAGCGGCCATTTGGTGCGAAGCGTCCCGAGCGGCCGAGTTGGGTCGGAAAGCGACACCCACGGACATCCAGAAAAACAAAAAAACGGCGTCGCACTAACCGCGCGACGCCGCCGTCAACCGGACTGCGGAGCAGAGATTCCTCCCCTCCCCGCCCCACCCCGGAATGCAACCTGACGCATTCAGAACGTGTGCCGAATCCCCGCCTGCACCACCAGCTGGTTCTTCGAGGTCGACGCGAGATTGCCGTACAGCGAGCCGCCCGCGCCCGGCACCGAATACGGCGTCGAGACGAGGAAGCTGTCCGCGAACTTCTGGCCTGCGAACGCATGCTGGAGGGTGCCGAACAGATACACGTCGGTACGCTTCGACAGGCGGTAGTCGACACCCATGCTGTACAGGTCGTACTTGCCGAGCGCGTGCTGGTTGACATAGGTAAAGCCGCCGCCCACCGTGAGGAACGGCGAGAACTTGTAGCTCGTACCCAGTTCGTACGCGTCGACCGTGATCACCCCACGCGGGCTCTGCGATGCATTCGTATAGGTGTACACACCGTTCACCGAAATCGCATCAGTCACATTCACCTGCCCGCCGACCGCAACCGTATAGATCGACTGCGCGTTCAGCGCGACCTGGGCCATCGTGCCGACGCCGCGCGCCGCGTTGCCGCCATCGGTCTTGGTGAACACCGCTGCCATCGAATACGGCGCGTTGTAGCTGCCCGTCGGGCTGTACTTGATGCCCCCGCTGATCACGCGCGGCGTGCCCGTCGACGTGCCGCCGAAGCTGCCCGCGATGTTGGTGAAGCCGAACATCACGCCCGCCGCGAGGCCGTGCCAGTTCGGCGTTTCATAGCGCACCATGTTGCTGACCGGCTCGCCCGCGAGTCGATCGATGTCATACGCGCCGTGGAACGCATACGAAGGCGCGAACTGCGCGACGTTCGTGTAATACGACACGTAGTCGTAGATGAAGTCGTAGTCGTAGCCGGCGATCAACGTACCGAAGGTGTCGCTCGACAGGCCGACGAACGCGCGGCGTCCGAACAGCGCGCCGCCGTGGCCCGCGGTGCCGCTATTGAGCGAGAAGCCGTTCTCGAGCGTGAAGATCGCCTTCAGTCCGCCGCCGAGATCCTCGGCGCCCTTCATGCCCCAGCGCGACGCCTGGTTGATGCCGTCGTCGAGCTTCCACAGCGAGTGCCCGCCCGCGTTGCTCACGTACGTGATCCCGTTGTCGAGAATCCCGTACATCGTGACGCTGCTTTGTGCCTGTGCCGTGCCCGCCAGCGTGGCGGCCACCGCACCCAGAATCAGCTTCTTTTTCAATTGACCGTCTCCTAGTTTTATTGCGGGCTGTGTCACCCGCTTCATTGCCATTTACCTATGGCTGTTCAGAATCACTTGGTGCGACGCACGTGGCGCGACGCGAGGAAGTAGTGCACCGACGACCAGAGCAGCACCACGCTCACCGCGAGCATCGCGTAGCGGATGCCGTAGGCGGAGGCGTCGTGGCAGGCCGCCGCGAGCGGCCCCTGCAATGCCGCGGCCGGTCCGTGCGCGCCATGCGCGCCCTTCACCGCGCATGCCATGCTGAAGTTGCCCTGCGTGAACAGCCGGCCGGCAAAGCGGTCGCTCAGGAAGCCGATCGCGGTCGGGCCGAGCCCCTGGCCGACGAGGTTCATCAGCAGGAACACGAAAGCCGACGCGGTGGCGCGCATCCGTGGCTCGACGATGCCGTGCACGATCGCGAAGGTCGGGCCGTTCCACGTGTTGAGTGCGATCGTGGCGACGAACAGCAGCGCGACGGCGGCCGGCCACTGGTCCAGCGTGAACGCGGCCACGACGAGCGGGAAGCCGATCGCCGTGCCGAGCGCGGGCACCCACGCATACCAGCGGTGGTCCTTCGCGCTCGCCCAGTCGGCCGACACGCCGCCGAGCGTATTGCCGATGATCCCGCCCACGCCAACCACGAGCCCGAAGATCAGGCCGGCCTGCGCATAGTCCATGCCGTAGACGCGCGTCAGGTAGACCGGAATGAACAGGTTGATGCCGTACTGCGCGAACGCGCCGATCACGGTGCCGAGCAGCATCTGCACGAACGCGTGGCTCCCCATCAGCACCTTGAGCACGTCGCGCAGCGGCGGCACGGTCGCCGCGGTGAGCGCGCCGCCCTCCTCGGCCGCGCCGCGTTTCGGCTCGCGCAGCGTGATCCATGCAAGCACGCTGAACACCAGCCCCGGCAGGCCGACCACGTAGAACACCGGGCGCCAGCCGATGTGCTGCACCATCCAGCCGCCGCCGAGCGCACCTGCCAGCACGCCGATGGGCGGGCCGAGCGCGTAGATCGCGAGCGCGCTCGCGCGGCGACGCGGGCCGAACTGGTCGGAGATCAGCGAGTGCGCGGTCGGCGTACTGCCCGCCTCGCCGATGCCGACGCCGAGACGGTAGAGCAGCAGCTGCCAGTAGACGCCGGCAGTGCCGCACAGGGCGGTCATCACCGACCACGCAGCGATCGACAACGCGATCAGCGCGACGCGGTTGAAGCGCTCGGCGAGCCGCGCGATCGGCAGCCCGAGCGCGGAGTAGAAGATCGAGAATGCCAGCCCGCCAAGCAGGCCGAGCTGCAGGTCGCTGAGGTTCATCTCGACCTTCACCGCCTGACCGACCACCGCGATGATGATGCGGTCGACGAAGCTCGATGCGTAGATGAGAACCAGAAGCAGCAGAAACCAGCTGCGATACCAGCCGGCGCCTGACTTGGCGCCCACGTCCTGGGCTGTCAGTTCCTTCATTTGGGGTGTCTCCGATAGGTGCTGCGGATAAGGCTCCGTTCGCTTTGTATGCCACGATTGGCTTCGTGGAATTTTTTAAGGATTCTCCAGCATAATTTTTGGGCACGCAAGAATAAGTCGCCGCAAACGGCTCATCGTTTTCACCTAAGGGAATAAGGCAGACGAATCGCGTGAAAAACGGGTGGAAGCGCGGCTTGACCGCAGGCCGTAGACGCGCAGCGGCACGGCATGAAAAGCAAACCGGCCGCGCGACGCGGCCGGCTTCGGACAACGAGGAAAGCGCCGGTCAGGCTTCGTCGGCGAGCGGCCCGCGCAGCGTGCCGACGCGCTCGACCACTGCCTCGCCGTCGACGACTCCGAGCGACGCGCCCACGCGCGCCGCAAGGCTGATCCGCTTCATTCCTCTCCGTCCTGTCACTTATTTAGTGAGCGCTTAAATATGGAATCCGGAAGGATACACTGGACAGACGCGGCTTCGAGACTGGTATACCACTAAGATAAAAAAACATACCTGTCATATCGCCGGCACCGCGGCCCGCGATGCCGGCACGTCCCGCGATTGCGTGGCATACCAGGCAATCTGCCTGAACGGACCACGGGTGTATTGCTCAGCCATCCTGCAGGATCGCGCGGCGCTTCATGCGGACAGGCTGCGCGACTTCGGCATCGGCCGGATCGACACCCCCTGTTGTCGAAGAACGCGGAGCCATCTAATATCGGCTGCGTGTTGCGCAGCGGCACGCCCGGGTCATGCGTCAAGCGGCCCCGGGCGATCACCGTCTGCCCCTACCCGCCCGCCGAGGCCGTCCAACATGAGAAGAACAGCGCTGCCGCCGTCCGTGCGCACCTTGTCGATACTCGTGCCGATTGCGCCGCTCGGCGGCTGTGCGGGCGGCGCGCCCGCTTACGCGCTGTTCGGCGCGTACTTTCCGTTATGGCTCGTCAGCGCGCTGATCGGCGTGGCAGGCGCCATCGTCGCGCATCGGGTGTTCGTCGCGACCGCCTGGGCGGGCTCGGTGCCATTCCAGCTATCCGTATGCACCGCGATCGGTCTCGTGATCGCCGTCGTCGTCTGGCTGATCGGAACGGGACAATTCGCATGAAAGCCGCCGGCCTCCACCCGCCCTCCATCAAAGGCCGGCTGATCGCGCTTGCGATCGTCGTGCTCGGCGTCCTGGCCGCCGGCTACGCGTACTATCGCGCGGACCGCTACCCGTCGACGGACGACGCCGCCATCGATGCGGACGTCGTGCACGTCGCGTCGCCCGTCGGCGGCCGGATCGTGCGGCTCGACGTCCACGAGAACCAGCAGGTCGCGAAAGGCGACGTGCTGTTCGAGATCGACCCGGAGCCCTATCGCCTGACGGTCGCGCAGGCGCAGGCCGACGTCGCGCTCGCGCGCGCGGCGCTCGCCACGCGGCGCAGGACGTTGATCGCCGAGCAGTCGAACGCGAGCGTCGCGGCTGCGCAGACGGATCGCGCCACCCATAACTACGCACTGGCCGCGCGCACCGTGAAGCGCCTCGCGCCGCTCGCGGCACAGGGTTACGTCCCCGCGCAGCAGTTCGATCAGGCGCAGGTCGCGCAGCGCGACGCGGCGGTTTCGCTCAAGCAGGCGCAGGAGCAGCAGCATGCGTCCGCGCGGACGATCGGCGACGATGCCGACGCGGTCGCGACGCTGCAGGCACGCGAAGCCGCGCTCGCCCGCGCGCAGTACGCGCTCGGCGAGACGCTCGTGCGCGCGCCGCACGACGGCGCCGTGACGGGCCTGTCGGTGCTCGCCGGCGAAACGGTCGCGCCCAACCAGTCGATCTTCACGTTGATCGACACGCGCGAATGGTTCGCCGTCGCGAATTATCGCGAGACGTCGCTTGCGCAGATTCAGGTCGGAGACTGCGCGACCGTCTACTCGATGATCGATCGCAGCCGGCCGATATCCGGCAAGGTGGTCGGCATCGGCGCGGGCGTCGCCGACGCGGGCCGCATCAACCTCCCGTATTCGCTGCCGATCGTCCAGCGCTCGGTCAACTGGGTGCGCGTCGCGCAGCGCTTCCCGGTGCGCGTGCGGCTCGACGAGCCTGACGCCAGGCTCGTGCGCGTCGGCGCAAGCGCGATCGTCGAGGTCAGGCATGGCCGTGCCTGCCGCTGACGTCACGGCGCCCGGCCCGCGCGAGATCCTTCGGCTGTTCGCGCCGTTTCGCGCGCGGGCGTCGATCGCGCTGCGCGTCGCGCTGATCTGCGCGCTGACCGTGCTCGTGACGAGCACGTACGCGACGCCCGAAGCCGCGCTCTCCGCTTACGTGGTGTTCTTCCTGAACAAGCCGGATCGCGCGACCAGCGCATTGATGTCGGTCGTCCTGCTGCTGATCATCACCGTCGTGATCGGACTCGTGCTCGCCGTCGCGCTGTTCAGCATCGACTACCCGGTGTTGCGGGTCGCCTGCATGGCCGTGTTGTCGGCCGGCCTGCTCTACCTGACGTCGGCGAGCAAGCTGCGGCCGGTCGGCGCCATTCTCGCGATGATCGTCGGCTTCGGGCTCGACGAGCTGGGGATCGTGCCGGTCGGCGAGGCGGCGACGCGCGCGTTGCTCTATGTGTGGCTGCTGGTCGCGATCCCCGTCGGCATCTCGATCGCCGTCAACCTTGTGATCGCGCCGTCGCCGCGCCGGCTCGCGTGCGCACAGCTTGCCGGACGCCTGCGCGTCGCCGCGCGTCGCCTGTCCGGCACGGAGGACGTGCGTCCCACGCTCGGCGATTGCCTTCGCGAAGGCAATCAGCAGATCGTCACGTGGCTCAAGCTGTCGAAACTCGAAGGCACGTCGACCTCCGGCGACGTCGCCGCGCTGAGCCGGTCCGCCGCCGCGAGCACGGCGATCCTGGTCGCCGTCGAGCTGGCGGACCGCGAGCCCGATGCGCGGCTGCCGGAGTCGTTCGCGACGCCGCTGTCGGACACGCTGAACCGGATGGCCGACATCCTGGAGCAAGGCGGCTATCCCGTCGACATCGCACTCGCGCTGCCCGCGACCGGCACGCTGCCGCCGCTCGCGCGCATCGTCGCCGCCGACCTGCACGCGGCGATCACCGGCTTCGCCGCCGACGCGCCGCCGGCCGACGCCCCGACCGACGATGCACCGCTCACCACTGCAGCGCCCGCCGACGCGCCGCCGCCCGCGAGCACACCGCCGGACGCGCCGCGCGCCGGGTTCTTTCTGCCGGATGCGCGTACGAATCCGGAGCACGTTCGCTATGCGCTGAAAACCACCGCCGCCGCGATGTTCTGCTACCTGCTGTACATGCAGCTCGACTGGTCCGGCATCCACACGTGCTTCATCACGTGCTACATGGTGTCGCTCGGCACGACCGCCGAAACCGTCGAGAAGCTCACGCTGCGGATCGCCGGATGCCTCGCCGGCGCGCTGCTCGGCACGGCCGCGATCGTGTATGCGGTGCCGTCGTTCACGTCCGTCGGCCAGCTCATGGCGCTGGTGTTCGCGGGAGCGGCCGTGGCCGCCTGGGTCGCGTTCGGCTCGCCGCGGATCTCGTATGCCGGCTTCCAGATCGCCTTCGCGTTCTTCCTGTCCGTGATCCAGGGCGCCGGCCCGGGATTCGACCTGACGCTCGCGCGCGACCGCGTCATCGGGATCCTGCTCGGCAATATCGTCGTATATCTCGTCTTTACGCGCATCTGGCCGGTCAGCATCAGCCAGCAGGTCGACGCGGCACTGGCGGCGCTGCCCGGCCAATGGCAACGCCTGACGCAGATCGCGCCGGCCGTCGAACGGCGCATGCGCGCCGCCGACGCGCTGGCGCGCCACGGCGCGATCGCGCAGGAGATCGGCCTGATCCACTACGAACCGTCCTGGGTGCGCCCGGCGCCGGCGTGGCGCGAGGCGCGCGGGCGAACCCTCGCGGAACTGGACGCGCTGGCGGGCCCGCTCTTCCTGCTGGCGGAACGCGCGCCCGGCGACGCGGCGATCGGCGCGCGCCTCGCGCGGGTGTCGCGCGACAGCGGCCACGATCAGGCCGCGCCGGCCGGCAGCGGCGCGCCTCCATCGCAGTCCGTCTCGACGCTGACGAGCGGCACGCCGATGCGCGCGCCCGACGCCGTCGAACGCGCCGCCACGACACCGCCCGCCATCGACGCCGCGCACGATGCGCTGCTGAACCTGATCGACGCACGGCTCGAACGCATTGCCGAAGCCGCTCGCGAAAACACTATCCGGGAGTCCTTCCAACATGCGCGTGAGTGAACCGCCGGCCGCGTCCCGCGTCGCTGCCGCCATCGTGGCTGCCGTCGGGCTGGCCGGCTGCGCGACCGCGTCGCTCGACCTCGCGCCGCCGGCCTCCGACCGGTCGTGGCAGCCCCGCACGACGCCCTCCGGCGAGATCGTGCCGGATGCACCGAACGCGTCCACGGCCGCCACGGCGCACGACTACAGGCTGCCCGCCAATGCCGCACTGGCGACGGTGCCGCCCGCGGCGGCGCTCGATCCCGCGCATGCGTACACGCTGCCCGAACTGATCGACCTCGCCGAATCGGCCAACCCGCTGACGCGCATCGCATGGAACGACGCGCGCAACGCGGCGCTCGCGGTGGGCATCGCGAAAAGCGCGTACCTGCCGCAGCTGTCGGCCACGGCGATGGGCGCCTACCAGACCGGCCACGGCTCGACCACGACGCCGCTCGGCACGGCGTCGGCCGACACGACGGCGCGCGGCGCCATCTCGGTGCTCGCGCTGCAATGGCTGCTGTTCGACTTCGGCGAGCGCGCCGCGCGGGTCGAGGCGGCGAAACAGGCATCGGTCGCGTCGAACGTCGCGTTCACCGCGGTTCACCAGCAGGTGATCCACGACGTGACGGTCGCGTATTACCGATACGAAGCCGCGCGATCGCGCGCGCGCAGCGCACGGCAGGGTCTCGACAATGCCGACGCGATTGCGCTGGCCGCCCGCACCCGGCTCAAGCAGGGCGTCGGCACGATCGTCGAGGTCGCGCAGGCCACGCAGAATCGCGCGCAGGCCAATCTCGCGCTCGTCGACGCGCGCGGCGCGGAGAGCGACAGCTATCTGGGCCTCGTGTCGTCGCTCGGCATCTCGCCGCTGTCCAGGCCGTCGATCGCCACGCTGCCGGCACGGCCGCTGTCGCCGGCACTTCGTGCACCGGTCGACGAGATCGTGTCGGACGCGATCGCGCGACGCCCCGACTTGTTGAGCGCGTACGCGACCGTGCAGGCGGATCAGGCCAGGGTCAAGGCAGCAGAGGCGGAATTCATGCCGAAGGTGTTCGCGTCCGCGACGACGTCGTACAGCAGCGGGCGCGCGGGCATCACGGCGCTGCCGGCGATCGGCCAGCAGGCGCCGACCGTCAACCTGAACGGCAGCCGGTACGGCGCGGGCGTCTTCGTCGGCGTGACACTCCCGCTGTATGACGGCGGTTTCCGGTCGGCCGTGCTGCTGCAGGCGCGCAACGATGCGGAGAGCGCGGCGACTCGCCTCACGCGCACGAAGGAAGAAGCAGTCCGGCAGATCGTCGCGGCGCAAAACGCGTTGCAAACGAGCCTCGCGTCGCACGAAGCCGCCAATGCGCTCGTCGACGCGGCACAAACGAGCTACGACGCGGCGCTGACGGCATACCGGAGCGGCGTCGGCTCGATCACCGACGCGACGCTCGCGCAAAGCCAGCTGATTGCGGCAAAGAACGCGTCCGTCGACAGCTACTGCGGCGCGTTGTCGGCCGCAGCCGCCCTCGCGCTCGCGACCGGGACGATCGGCGCGCGCTGAATCCGGTCAGCTCGCGACGGATTGTCCGTCGCGCTCCACCGACGCCACGCCCGCCATGTTCTCCTCGTCGTAGAGCCGGTAGATCAATTCGAGCATGCGCTGGATGTCCTCCGATTCGTCGAGCATGCGCATGCTCATGATGACCGGCGACACGAGCCTGGGATCGTCGAGCGACTTGTACGCGACGTCGTCGCGCTTGAGGCCATGCACGCTGCCCGGCAGGATCGACAGCCCTTCTCCCGCCGCGACCAGCCCGAGCGCGATCTGCAGTTCGCGCGTTTCGTGGATGCGGCGCGGCGTCAGCGAGCGATCGTGAAACGCGGCCAGCACCTGGTCCGCGTAGCTCGGGCGCGGCGCCTTCGGGAAGATGATCAGCGTTTCGTTGACGAGATCCGACAACGAAAGCGCGTCCTTCGCGCCGGCGAGCGGATGGCCGAGCGGCAGCGCCACGATCATCCGCTCTTCGCGCAGCAGCACGCGCCGGATGCTCGGATCTTCGAGCCGGATGCGGCCGAAGCCGACGTCGATGCGGCCCTCCTTGAGCGCCTTGATCTGGTCCATCGTCGTCATTTCATGCAGGGTCAGCTCGACGGCGCCGTTCTCCTGACGAAAGCGGCGAATGATCTTCGGCAGCAAGCCGTACAGCGTCGAGCCGACGAAGCCCACCGACAGACTGCGCTCGATCTTGCCCACGCGCCGCGTCATCGATTCGAGCTCGATGCTCTGCGCGAGCAACTGGACCGCGTGCGAGTACAGGAAGCGGCCGGTGTCGGTGAGCTTGAGCGGGCGCGAATTGCGTTCGAACAGCTGTACGTCCAGCACTTGCTCGAGCTGCTGGATCTGGCGCGACAGCGGTGGCTGGGCGATATGCAACCGCTGGGCGGCGCGCGTGAAGTTGCGCTCTTCGGCCACTGCCACGAAGTAACGCAGGTGTCTCAACTCAAGTTTCATACTGTGACCGGTGCGGACCATGAAGCGCACGGACAACGCCGCGTCGCGGAACGGTTCGTCTTCGGGACCGTCGGGGGCGGCGCGCCCGTCAAGCGGATTCGGTGCGTAATGCTCGCTTGATGTCGAGCAGATCGCGTTCGTGAAGCCGCAACGCGTCTTTCACACACGTTGCGGCATCCATCAGCCGCGTGATTGAAGCGCGGCACTGTTCGGCTGCATCGCTCGACAGGCGAAGCAGGTTCTTGTGAATTGCCGTTTCCAGCGCGGCGTACAGATGCGGGTAGTCGACGCCCGCGACCTGGCAGATGTCGCTGACTTCCCCGGAACAGTCGACCACGAGATCCTCGAAACCCGCGTCGTCGTCCAGCTGGATTCGCGCAAGCGACGCATCCGGCTCGACCGCGTAATCGGCCAGCTGCCCGCTCGCTTCGCGGCAGAACGCGTCGAAGACCGAATCCGACAGGCTGTTGCGGATCGCTGCCGCATCGCGCGTTGCCGCATGGGTTTCCAGCAATGCTGGCAGCGCCGGCACGACGCTGCGCCACACGGCGCCGACGATCTGCTCCCGCTGCCGTTCGAGCCGCGCGAGCGCGGCTTGCGACGATGCGTTCAACGCCGCCAGCAACGGAGACACCTCGCGGCACAACAGGCCCAGCACGTTCTCTTCCAGATGGTGCAGCCATACTTCCGCCAGCTTGCGCCGCTTATAGAACAATGCCGGCCCGGCAATGGCCAGCAGCGCGGCGTACAGCCGCTCGAAGCCGGCCTCGATCATCGCCGCCGGCGTATGCCCCTGTTCGCGCGCCATGTGCGCGGAGATCGATATCGGCGTTTTCAGCAGCGCCGCGTCGACGCCCATCGCCCGGAGTTTCTGTTCCGCGCGGGTCTTGATGTCGGCCTCTTGTTCGGCGCGGTTCTGCGCGGTCTTGTTGCAAAGAAATTTGCGGATCTCGCCGTCGACTTCGTCTTCGTCGTACATGTCGCTGCGGGTCACGACCGGCAGCAGCGGCTTGTTGCGATGCAGTTCCCGTCCCAGTTCGTCCAGTTCCTGCACTTGCCCGGGCGAGGTGGAACTGGTCAGCCACAACACGCCGTCGGCGCTTTCGGTGAAGCGCCGCGTCAATGCCGCGTTCTCCGGCGTCGCCGAATGCAACCCGGGCGTATCCAGCAGAACCAGCTTCTCACCCAGGCAAACACCCTGCAGCCGCGCGGTAGTTTCGGTCGTGCCTTCCTCGAAGCGTTCCGGTGTCTGCACGATGCGGCCGGCGTCGAGATGGAAATGCCGCACCGTCTTGCCGTGCGCGGCGAAGCGTTCGGCCATGAAATTGCAGAATGAACTCTTGCCCGCATTGAACTTGCCGAACACCAGCAGCAACACCTTGTCGTCGAAGGTATCGGCCAGCGCGCGAGCCGCGTCCAGACTGGACCATTGCCGCGACCACGCGTGCATGCCGTTCCGCAACACGGTGTCGATGGCGTTCGCCTGAAGCGCCAGCCCGCTCTGCTCCGTCAGTCCCGCGCATGCCAGACGGCTGGCCTGAAGATCGGCGTTCAATGCCGCGAGCCAGTCCGCGAGCGCACGCCGGGTCTTGTCGACATCCTGCGCGATGAACTCGAACGAATCCACCTCGACAATGAAGCGCTGCTCGTTGCTCAGGCCCGCTTTCATGCGCCCGCTTCCAGTGTGTGCAACGCAGCGGTCGCGCCGTCCAGTGCGGCAATGGCCGCCCCGGTTTCCGAAATCCGCGTCGCCAACGCCTTTCTGTCATCCGACCATTCGTAATACTGAGTGAATGCGCGCTGCATGCGGTCGCGCCCCGCCGCTTCGCAGAACATCGTGCGCAAGTCGCGGCGGTACTTCACGGACACGCCCATGACGGCAACCATCACCGAGTTCAGGCTGCGTGCCGCGGTCTGCCGCTCCGGCGGCAAACCGACGACACCGTGGCCGACCAGAAAGGCGTTGATTTCGATGCAGGCGCGCGAGTAGCCGATCTGGATCTGTGCGCGTTGACGTTTTCCCGCGGTGATCGCGTACGCGTCCTTTGCGGAATCCGGCACCGAGGCGTCGTCCGGGCCAAGCGCATTCAGCATCGTTCCGATGTCGCCGCTCACCTTGTCGATGACCGCCTTCAAGCCCTGATCGTAGGCCTGCCGCTGCTGCCGCTGCGTGTCGCGCAACGCGTCAAGCACGTGTTCCTGCCCGGCGCGAAGCTGTCGCAGTTCTTCGCGCATCTCGCCGAACAGCAACGCGGATTCATGCGCGCGCGCCCCCGGCACGCGGGCGAGCGCCGCCTCCAGCGTGGCGCGCAACGCGGGAATGCCGCTTTTCTCCAGCAGCAAGGCCTTCCCGCCTTCCAGGCCCTTGCGATGACGCGTGGCGGAAGCGGCGTTCAGCGCGATGCCCGGCACCTGCGCGCCGATCGCATCGCGGACCGTGTCCAGTTCGGCGTCGTCGGCCACCTGATCCACTTGCGACAGCACGAAAAACGTCTGCCGCTGCGTCCTGTCGCCGTCTGCGCGCAGCCCGGCCAGCAGCGACAGCTCCTTCGCGTCCAGTTCGCCTTCCTTCGCCGCATGCACGAACAGACGGACGTCCGACTCCAGCCACGCCGCCTGCCACGCGTGGCGATCGTCCTCGGTGCCGACGTCTGCGTCCAGCCCCGGCGCATCCAGCCAGCGCACGCCATGATGCACGCTGCCCGACAGGGCCACCGTCTCGCGCCGGTCGGCCACGGAGAAGGTGTCGCGGCCGATCAGCTCATTGAGCAGACGGCTCTTGCCGTGGTTGTACTTGCCGATGACGGTGACGACGGGCTCGCCGTCCTCGGCGAGCGTCTGCAGGCGCGCCAGATCGTCGGCGCGGTTCGGCAACACGGATACGACATCCCGTGCCGCCTGCTCGCGAATTGCTCCGGACAAGGGTCGGCTCCTCAACGCTTCAGGCATTCAAGCGGCGTGCGCCGGCGCGGCCATGCGGCCTGCGGCCCGGCGATTCCGGAAACACATCCGTGGACAGGCGCGCATCACCGGGTTATTCCGGCAAGACGGCGACAGCCTTGATTTCAACGATGTAGCCCGGCGCGCCGCCGAGCATGTGCGCGCCTACCGCCGTCCAGGCCGGCAGCGGGTCCGAGTCGAAATAGCGGTCGCGCACCTGCATGAACAGCGGCAGGTCGCGCATGTCGGTATGGAACGTGGTCAGGTCGACCACGTCCCGCAGCGACGCCCCCGCGGCCGCCAGCACCCGCTCGAGGTTGTCGAACGCCTGCGTCATCTGCGCTTCGCGGCCTTCGACCAGCTGCATCGCCGCGTCACGGCCGATCTGGCCGGACACGTAGATCGTGTTGCCGACCTTGACTGCAGGCGAATAGCGGATCTTCTCGTACACCGCTTCCATTCCGTCGGGAATGACGGCTTTGCGATCGCTCATGGATACCCCCTGTTGTATAGGCCCGGCGGCGAACGCCGGGCGCGTGCCGATGTACGGTGCGCTCAGCCCGTGTCGCCGCCGGCGACCGGCAACACCGTGCCGGTGATGTAGCTGGCCTCGTCCGACGCCATGAACAGGATCGGCGCGACCTGTTCGTCGAGGCTGCCGTAGCGCTTGAAGAAAGTCGAATCGGTCACCTGCTGCACCGCTTCGCTCATCCAGGCCTTTTCCTGCTCGCTGTCGCCCGCGGCATTGCGCGGGACGCGTCGCGGCGGCGCACTGGTTCCGCCCGGCGCAGTCGCGACGACGCGGATGTTGCGTTCCGCGTATTCCATCGCCAGCGACTGCGTCAGCGCATTGACGCCACCCTTGGCCGCCGAGTACGGCACGCGGCGAATGCCGCGCGTCGCGTTCGACGAGACATTGACGATGGTGCCGCCGCCCCGCCTGAGCAGGTGCGGCAGCACCGCGTGACAGGTGTACAGCGTGGGCATCAGCGAGCGACGGATTTCCGCGTCGATCTGCGCCGGCTCGAATTCGGCGAACGGACGCATGCGGATCGCGCCGCCGACACCGTTGATCAGGATGTCGATGCCGCCGAACCGTTGCGCGGCGAATGCCATCGCCGCTTCCGCGCCTTCGTACGTCTCGAGGTCGGCCACGAACCCCGCCGTGTCCGCGCCCGCCGCTTCCGCGGCGACTTCGGTGACGAAGTCGGCGCGATCGACGAACAGCACCTTGCCGCCTTCGGCGGCCGCCCGCAGCGCGACGCCACGGCCGATGCCCTGGGCCGCACCGGTGACCACCATGACCTTGCCGGAGAATCGCTGCATGATCATGCCGCCTTCGGTGCCGCGTTGGGCGTGAACTTCTCGTAGTGGAAGCTGTTCGGCTTCACGCCGGTGTCGTCGAAATGCTTGCGCACCGCGTCGACCATCGGCGGCGGCCCGCACAGATAGACGTCGACGTCGCCGTCGTTCAACGCATCGGCCGGGATGTGCTGCGTCACCCAGCCCTTGCGCGGATGGTTCGATGCCTCTTCGGCCACGACGGTCGCGTAGCTGAAATTCGGCAGCTTCGCCACATACGCGTCGATCGCGTCGACCTCCACCAGATCGAGGTCACGGGTCACGCCGTAGATCAAGTGCACCTTCTGCTGCGAATTGGCGCGCGCCAGCACCTCCAGCATCGACAGGAACGGGGCGAGCCCCGTGCCGCCGGCGAGGAACAACAGCGGCCGCTGCACGTCGCGCAGATAGAAGCTGCCGAGCGGCCCGGTCAGCGCCAGCGCGTCGCCCGGCTGCGCGGATTCGAGCCACGTGCTCATCACGCCGCCGGGGATCTTCTTGATCAGGAAACTGACCTTCGATTCACCCGGCGCCGACGAGAACGAATACGAACGGTGCTGGCCGCTGCCCGGCACGTCGATGTTGACGTACTGGCCGGGCAGGAACACCGGCGCAGCGGTTTCCACGTCCAGTTCGAGCACGACGGCCGCATCGTTGTGCAGCTCGACATTCGCGACGGTCGCCGCGAACGTGCTCTGCCCGGTCTTGCACACCGCGGACGATGCCGGCACCGAAATCACGCAATCGCTCTGCGGGACCATCTGGCACGTCAGCACGAGGCCGCCGTTCTTCTCGTCCTCGCTCAGCGCGTCCTCGATGTAATCGTCACCCAGGTCGTAACTGCCGCTCTCGGCGCGGCACTTGCAGGTGCCGCACACGCCGTCGGAGCAATCCATCGGCAGGTTGATCCTGGCGCGGAAGGCGGCATCGAGCACCTTCTCGCCCGCCTTGCATTCGACGAAACGCGTGACGCCGTCCTCGAAATTCAGTGCAACTGTGAAACTGGACATGGGAACCTCCTTTACTGCCTCTAATGCGTACTGTCCGACGTCAAACGTGATAGACGTCGAGTACCTGCCGGATGTAGTCGTTCTTCAGCACGATCTTCTTGTACGAAATCAACAAGCCGTCATCGCCGTTGCGCAACGTCGCGAACACCGTGCCGAAGAAATGGTCGGTGGTCTTGTAGCGATGGTTGAGCGTGTGGAAGTTGTAGCGCACGTCCACTTCATCCCCACGCTCGGCCAGCACTTCCACATTGGTGATGTTGTGGCTGGTGCGCGGCTCGGGCGTCGACGCGCCGCTGCGCTCCGTCTTGATGCGGAACACGCGATCTTCCAGGCCACCCCGATTCGGGTAGTACATCAGCGAGATCTGGCTCTCGTGGTCGTCGGTGGGCTGGTCGTCGTCGTCCCAGGCCGGCATCCAGTAGGTGACGTTGTCCGAATAGCAGGCCAGCCATTCGTCCCACTGGCGATCGTCGAGCAGGCGCGCTTCACGGTACAGCGCCGCGCAGATTTTCTGGTAGTCGATGCTCATCACAGCGCCTCCTCACGTTCCTTCTTCAGTGCGTCGCGCATCACCCGCACCCAGTATTCGTGCTGACACACGAACAAGCCTTCGTCCTCGCTGCGCTCGCCCGAAATGATCGGCTTGAGCCCCATCTTCTTCGCGTTCTCGTCGGCGCCCTCGACCCACAGCGGCGCGCCGCGCGACAGATCGTTCCACATCGCCGTGATGCCGGCATAGCCGTTCTGGCACGCGCGGAACTCTTCCAGGTCGTCAGCGGTGCCCATGCCGGAGACGTTGAAGAAGTCCTCGTACTGGCGGATCCGCGTCGCGCGATCGGCTGCGCTCTCGCCCTTCGGCGCGAAGCAGAAGATCGTGACTTCGGTCTTGTCCACGCCGAGCGGGCGCACCACGCGAATCTGCGTGCTGAACTGATCCATCAGGAACACGTTCGGATACACGCACAGGTTGCGGGTCTGGTTGACGATGAATTCCGCCTTCGCTTCGCCGACACGCGCCGCGATTTCGTCGCGGTGCCGATAGACCGGCCGCACTTCCGGGTTCATCGTCTTGGTCCACAGCAGGATGTGGCCGTGCTCGAACCCGTACACGCCCGCCACCGACTTGCTCCAGCCGTTCGCGTCCACCGCCTGGGTGCCGTCTTCCTTGCGCCGCCCCATCGTCGCCGCGTAATTCCAGTGCACGGTGCTGACGTGGTAGCCGTCGCAGCCGTTTTCCATCTGCATCTTCCAGTTGCCGTCGTAGACGTACGAGGAATTGCCGCGCACCACTTCCAGCCCGTCCGGCGCCTGGTCGACGATCTGGTCGATGATCACCCGCGCTTCGCCGAGGTAGTCTTCCAGCGGCAGCACGTCCGCATTGAGGCTGCCGAACAGGAAGCCGCGATAGTTCTGGAAGCGCGCGACCTTCTTCAGGTCATGCGATCCCTCGGTGTTGAACTGCACCGGGTATTCGGTGGTCTTCTCGTCCTTCACCTTCAGCAGCTTGCCGGCGTTGGAGAACGTCCAGCCGTGAAACGGGCACGTGAAGCTGCCCTTGTTGCCGTGCTTGCGCCGGCACAGCATCGCGCCCTTGTGCGCGCAGGCATTGATCACCGCGTGCAGCTCGCCGTTCTTGTCGCGCGTGACCACCACCGGCTGACGGCCGATCCACGTGGTGTAGTAGTCGTTGTTGTTCGGAACCTGGCTTTCATGCGCCAGGTACACCCAGTTGCTCTCGAAGATGTGTTTCATCTCCAGCTCGAACAACTCGGCGTTGGTGAAAATATCGCGACGGCAACGGAATACACCGGCCTCTTTGTCATCCTGCACCGCAGTGGCGAGCAGATGATCCAGTTCGTTGGCTTTGTCGATGATGGCGGACATGTTTCCTCTCCCTACGCGCCGCTCCGGCCCTGCCCGGAGTGCTCGCATCGGTGTCGAATGATCCCTGCTGGGGATCGATGGCGGCGGCACGTGCCGTGCCGCCGCCGCGTCGGGCTGTTACGCCGCGGCCGAAGCCCGCGGACGTTGGACGACCTGGTTGTCCTTCCCCTGCACCAGCGAGGTCAGGCTGAAGTTGAACTCGATGTCCTTGTACGTGTCGGCCTTCAGGCCCAGCGCTGCGCCACCGGTCTTCTCGACCACCGGCGGGACCAGCCCCTCGCGGGTCGCGTACGCGAAGTCGTCCCAGGTCAGCGGATCGCCTTCGATGTTGAACTGCGTGGTCAGCTTGCGGTAGTCGCTGCTGGTGACGAAGAAGTGCACGTGCGCCGGACGGTTGCCGTGGCGGGCAATCGCGTTCAGCAGCTGCTGCGTCGCGCCGTGCGGCGGGCAGCCGTAGCCCACCGGCATCAGCGTGCGGAATTCGTACTTGCCGTCGGCGCCGGTCCTGACCGCGCCGCGCAGGTTGAAGTCGCTCTGCGCGCCGGTCGGGTCGAAGTGCGAATAGAAGCCGTGCGAATTGGCATGCCAGCATTCGACCAGCGCGCCGGCGACCGGCTCGCCGTCCGGGCCCGTGACCGTGCCGTGGATGATCAGCGGGCCTGCGTCCGAGTCGGGATTGACGTCGATTCTGGAGATGCTCTCGCGCACCGGCGCACCCGCGACATACAGCGGGCCTTCGATGGTGCGCGGCGTGCCGCCGTGGATGCCGGCCGCCTGGTCTGCGGCGTCCATGCGGATGTCGAGATACTTCTCCAGGCCGACGCCCGCGGCGAGCAGCGCCGCTTCGCCGTCCTGGCCGAGCTTGTTCAGGTAGTTGACGCCGGCCCACACTTCATCGGGCGTGATGTCGAGATCGTCGATGGCCTTGAACAGGTCGCTCAACAGACGATGGAGCACCTGCTGGAAACGGGCGTTGCCATCCTTGCCGTCCAGGTTGGACGCGACCTTCAGCAGATCCTGCACTTCTTTCGTTTCGAATACTTTGACGTTCATGATGACTGTCTCCATTTAGTTTTCCGAATAAAACGACTCGGGACGCGCTCGCTCTAGAAGGGCGACCGTCTCCCAGGCTCAGGCATCGCCGTCGCGAACCGACGACGGGTGACGGCACAGCGGCGTCACCGAAATCTCCATGTACGGGAACAGCGGCAAGCCGGTCAGGATGTCGTGCAGTTCCGCGTTGCTCTCGACATCGAAGACGCTGTAGTTCGCGTACTCGCCGACGAGGCGCCAGATATGGCGCCACTTGCCGCTGCGCTGCAGTTCCTGCGAATACGCCTTCTCGCGCGTCTTGATTTCATTGGCGACATCGGCCGGCATGTCGACCGGGAGATTCACGTCCATGCGTACGTGGAAAAGCATCGTCAGGTTCCTCTTGCTGGATGTCAGGATGACTTCGTGACTTTCGTCAGCCCGTCGCGGGTGAAATGCCTGACCTTGGCTTCGTCGAGTTCAATACCCAGGCCCGGGCCGTTCGGCACGGTCAATTCGAAGTCGCTGTAATCCAGCGGCGTGGTCAGGATCTCTTCGGTGATCAGCAACGGCCCGAACAATTCGGTGCCCCACTGCAATTTCGCGAAGCTGGCGAACAGATGCGCCGATGCAATCGTGCTGAACGCACCTTCGAGCATCGTGCCGCCATAGAGCTCGATACCTGCCGCGTCGGCGATCGCGGCCACGCGCTGCGCGGCAAAGAGCCCGCCGCTTTGTTCGATCTTGATGGCGAACACGTCGGCGCCATGGTGCTTCGCGATCTCGAATGCGCTTTCCGGCCCCTGCAGGATCTCGTCGGCCATCAACGCGACCGGGAACCGGCGCATCAGGCGCGCCAGCGCCGCGGCGGACGCCACCGGCTGCTCGACCAGTTCGCAGCCGGCATCGGCCAGCGCCGGAATGGCCCACGCAGCCTGCGTCTCGCTCCAGGCCATGTTGACGTCGACGCGCACCGCGGCGCGGTCGCCGAGCGCCTTCTTGATGTCGGCGACGTGCTTGATGTCCGTCTTCAGTTCCTTCGCGCCGATCTTCAGCTTGAAGACCTTGTGCCGGCGCACGTCGAGCATCGTCTCGGCTTCGGCGATGTCCCTGGCGGTATCGCCGGAAGCCAGCGTCCACGCGACCGGCAGGCGCTCGCGCCGGCGACCGCCGAGCAATTCGCTCACCGGCACGCCAAGGCGCTTGCCTTGCGCATCGAGCAACGCGGTTTCGAGCGCGCTCTTGGAGAAGTGATTGACCTTGATCAGCTTGCCGAGGTGCTCCATCAGCGCCTGAATTCGTTCGGCATCCTTGCCGATCATCGCCGGAGCAAAGTACGTGTCGATCGCGAGCTTCATCGCCTCGGGGCTTTCCGGGCCGTAGGCCATGCCGGCGATCGTGGTGCCTTCGCCGATACCGACGACGCCATCGCTGCAGTACACCTTCACCAGCATCAGGGTCTGTCCATGCATCGTGGCGACCGAAAGCTTGTGCGGGCGAATCGTCGGCAGATCGACGAGCGAGGTTTCGATGCGTTCAATCGTCGCTGAGGTCATGGCGGAAGCTGCGTGAGTGAAGTTCATGGAACGGATTTATACGTGTCGCCTTTTGGACCGTCCAATACTTTTGCAAGCCAACATCCATACCTGCCAGGTATGGAGATGAGCGGGTCATACGAAAATACCGCGCTGCACCATACTCTCGCGGACTAGCCGGCGGGGGCTTCAGCGGAAGCGCCGCGTCGCGGCGCATCGATGCTCTGGCACGAAAAATCTCGATCGCGTCGCAACGAAAGTTACGGGTATCCCCCTATCGAGAGGAATGCTTCACATTGTTTTGACAAAGCTAGAATGCATCCTCCAGTTCGGTCATTCGCCGGGTCAGCGGGCTGATTCAAGCCGCACGTTCACTGCCCCGAGATCGCACAGGATGCCGCCGGCTTCACGGCGATCCGGCGCCCACCGATGCCAACCAAGGAGAGGACGAGTGAACGCTTTGTCGCAAGAGCAAGTCATTGCGCTGCACAAGAGCAACACGAACGCCCTGTACAGCCTGGCCCATCAGACGTTCGACGGCTTCCAGAGCGTGGTGGAAGCGAATCTGGAAGCGGTCCGCCAGGGGCTCGGCGAGAGCCAGGCTTACTGGCTGGATGCGCTGTCCGTCAAGACGCCCGAAGCGCTGATCACGCGGCAGGTCGGCCGGATGCAGTCCGGCGCGGACATGATGCTGGCTTACAGCCGCAAGCTTTATGAAGTGATGTCGGGCACGCAGACCGAAATGATGAAGATTCTCGGTTCCCAATACGGGTATCACGACGCCACCACCCGGACGCTCGTCGATCACCTTGCGAAACAGGCGTCCGTCGGCACCGACGTCGCCAGGGCCATGCTGGAGTCGGCCTTCCCGGGCGCCGGCAGCGTATCGGATCGAGTCAAGAAATCCGATGGTTAGCCTGTCGATACACGCGTCGCGCGTCGCGTCTGGCGACCGCGCTGCCGCAGTGCTTGAAAGCAAAGCATCACGTTGAACGAAAGTCGCAAGGGTCGGATGAAAATCCGCGCTGTCGACCGCACACGATTTCCCCATGCAGCAAAGCAGTCAGTCACTGGACGTCCATGTAGCAGTCACGGCGCCGACACGCTGTACCGGCGCCAACCATGACCATGAAACGAAGCTACTTCCGCGTAAGGAGACAAGCATGCTCAGTCCGCATGAATTCACCACATTGATGCTGCTCAACGACGCACCGGATCGCATCGAGACGGATCGCGACGAATTTCACGCGCTGCTGGAGCAGCATCTGGTGGCCCTCGATCCGGTCGCGTTGGGCCCGCGCATCACGGCCGAGGGCCGCGCCGTCCTGAAAGCCTTTGCACGCATGCGCTAGACGGCGTCGGCCGCATCGCGCGAGGTCGCGGGCATGCACGCGCAGTGTCTGGCGGACATGCCCGCGTGGCGCGTCAAGACGAACTCGGCGGACCGGCCCGCCTGATTCAATGAAAGTCGCCTCGAACTCAAGTCACGACCTGGGCTGACTCGCTTGCCGGCGTGCGTTGCCGATGCGTTTCCACCCAGCGCGCCAGCTCCCCCGACGACAGCGGCCGCGAATACAGATACCCCTGGTACATCAGGCAGCCGTGGCCATGCAGAAAGTCGCGCTGCTCCTGCGTTTCCACACCTTCCGCGATGACCGTCATCTGCAGCACGTTGCCGATGTTGATGACGGCCTGCGCCAGCGATTCGGCCATCGCATCGAACCCGATGTCCTGTACGAAGCTCTTGTCGAGCTTCAGCTCTTTGACGGGGAACCGGTGGAGATAGCTCAGGGACGAGTAGCCCGTGCCGAAATCGTCGATCGACAGCGCGATGCCGAGGGCGCGGATCGCATCGAGCGACGTGCGGATGTCATCGACCGACTCGTCGAACATCACGCGCTCGGTCATTTCCAGGATCAGGTCTGCGCTCCGCAGGCCATGGGCCTCCAGCGTGCGCGCGATAAAGCCGGGGAAATCCGCACTCTTGAAGTCGGCGGCACAGACATTCACCGATATGTTCGGCACGTCGATGCCGTCGCGCCGCCACGCGGCGAGCTGGCGGCAGGCCTCGTCGAGCACCCAGGCATCCAGTTCCGCAATCAGGCCGCTTTCTTCCGCGATGGCGATGAAGCGGTCTGGCGGCACGAAGCCCAGCTTCTCGTCGCGCCACCGAACCAGGGCTTCGGCGCCATGCAGCGTTCCCGCCAAATCGACCTTGGGCTGGTAGGCGAGGCTCAGCGCCCGCGCTTTCATCGCCCGCTGCAGCGCGATTTCGAGTTCGAGATGCTCCTTGGCCTGACGCTCGTATTCGGGCGCGTAGAAATGCACCCGGTTGCGTCCCGCGCTTTTCGCCTGGTACATCGCCATGTCCGCATTCCGCACCAGCGTATCGGCGTCCAGCCCGTCGTGCGGATACAACGCGATGCCGATGCTCGCACTGAGCGTGATGCTGGTTTCGTGCGTCGAGTTGACGGTGACAGGCTGATACATGTCCCGCAGGATACGCCCGGCGACGTGTGCAGCCGTGTTGACGTCGCAATCGTGCAGCACGGCCAGGAACTCGTCTCCACCGAGGCGGCCGATCACGTCCTCACCCCGGACGTGACTCCTGAGACGCCGCGAGATCTCCCTCAGCACTTCGTCGCCGACGGAGTGGCCCTGCGTGTCATTGACCCGCTTGAAACGGTCCAGATCGATGAACAGCACCGCGAAATGCGACGAATTCCGGCCGGCGTCCGTCAGGATACGGAGCGTTTCCCTGCCAAGTTGCGCGCGGTTGGGCAGGCCGGTCAGCGCATCGAACCATGCAAGGCTCTGCAACTGGCGCTCCATTGCAACTCTCCGGCGCAATTGCGCGCTGAACATCAGGGACAGCATGATCGTCAGCACATCCAGAACCGCCGTCACGATACCGATGGCAAATGCCCGCTTGCGCCACCCGGCATAGATATCGTCCGTCGCCAGGCCGACGACCACCACCAGCGGATAGCTGCCGATACGCCTGAAGCTGTACAGACGCTCGACGTGGTCCAGCACGGCGATGTCGACATAGGTTCCGTGATCGGATTGCACGAGCGGCGGAAAGGAATGGCCCCCGGCGAGCGAGCTTCCGATATCGCGCTTGCGGTACGGGTGCCGCATCAGCACGGTTCCGTCCGTGCGCAACAGCGTGATGGTCCCGTGCGGACCGAGGATCGTCCCTTCGAACAGCTGGTGGAAATAGGTCAGCCGGAGCGTCCCTGCGACAATCCCGGCGAACTGGCCGTTCGCATCCTCGAGACGCCGGCTCAGGCCGATCGTCGGCTGCCCCGAATTGTCCGTGCGCGACGCGAACGGCTTGCTGATGTAAAGGTCGGCTTCCTTCTGCTGTTGATGAACCTGGAAGTAGTCGCGGTCGCTTACATTCAGATTTCGCGGCACGACCGAACGGGAGTCGAGGACGAGATTGCCTGCCGCATCCGTTGCGAACAGTCCGCCGAGTTCCCTTGCACTGCTGATCGAGCTGAAAGCGACGAGCTGCCGGGTTTCGGGAGGAAGATGAACGATGCGCGGATTCTCCATGCTTGTCACGACATCCCGCATCGCAAGCTGGTAGAGGTCGAGATTGCGCTCGGTCTCCTTTTGCAGCGAGATCACGAGGTTCTCGGCGGTATCGCGCGCCTGCGCCATCGCATCCAGTCTCATCTGGTATAGCGACACGGCCGTAACGCCTGTCGTGGCAAGCGTGATGCCGATCCCGGCAAAAATGAACCGAGCCGGTTTTGCCAGAAAGGAACTTGCGATTCGAATCATCGTCTTCCGGATTATGTCTGCACCAGGCCTGACATCAGATCGGCCGTCAACTGTCAGGGATCGGCACTCGACTCACCGTCAACCGGACTTCCGAATCATCACCGGAATGTGCGACCACCGGATGTCGCGCCCGCTCCCTGGCTCGATGGGGAGCCTCGTCCGCGAAGTTCGGCGACCGCTCGATGGAATGGCTTTCTTCAGTTGATTTAGCTATCCCGACATTGCTTCGCAGGCGGGAAGGCAAGCATCGCTAAAGGTTGGCAGTGAGCCTGGCACGCGACCTGACTTTACTTCAATGCCGTATATCGACACGCCTGAAGAAATCTTTACTCCGTGCGTGGCCGGTCGCGCCCTGCCTGGGGAATCGGGCTGGCCCAGGCTGGCGAGCCATCGCCCTCGATGTTCGCTCGCGTCGCTCAAGCGCAGCCAGGACAATTTCCCGTTCCGCGCCTGAAACGTCCGCTTGCTCTGGACAGTGCTAATCCGTCGTGACGATGATCTCGATCGATTCGGGTTCGTCGAGCCGGAATGCGCGAATCCGCCCCGCCCGCACGTCGAGCACCAGACGGTCGAGCCGCGCGATTTCCTTGTTCCCGTTGAACTCGGCGTCGCCACGCATCCCGGCGTCCATCTTCTCCACCAACTGCCGGCGACGAGCAAGCAAATAGCCGATCGCGCTTGCCCGACGCATGAAAAAACGCTCCATCTTCCTACCAAAACTTTCTGACCAGGTGGTACTTCCGCACAACGCGCGTGCTCGCCGGAGTGACGCGGTTAAATTGGCGCCATATCAAACTTGCGTGAAATTTTCCTACAAGCGTCGCATCTTAATGCACAACGCCGCGGCGTGCCGCGAGCGCATGCCAGCCAACCGTGCCCCACGCATTGATTTGCGTTGCGCCGCCGTGCGCAGACGGTCTGTCACCTAGACTTGAACGGACGTGTTCCCGATCCCGCAAAGGAGAAGCTCATGCTGACGCAGAAAACCAAGGACATCGTAAAGGCCACCGCACCTGTTCTGGCCCAGCACGGTTACGACATCATCAAGTGCTTCTACAAGCGCCTGTTCGTAGCCCATCCTGAACTGAAGAACGTGTTCAACATGGCCCATCAGGAACAGGGCCAGCAGCAACAGGCACTGGCGCGTGCGGTCTACGCGTATGCGGAAAATATCGAGGATCCCGGCAGCCTGATGGCCGTCCTGAAGAACATCGCCAACAAGCATGCAAGTCTGGGCGTACGCCCTGAGCAATACCCTGTCGTCGGGGAACACCTGCTGGCCGCGATCAAGGAAGTGTTGGGCGACGCCGCGACCGACGAGATCATTTCCGCATGGGCGCAAGCCTACGGGAATCTGGCCGATGTCCTGATGGGGATGGAGAGCGATTTGTATGAGCGTTCCACGGCGCAGTTGGGCGGATGGACCGGCTGGCGCGCCTTTGTCGTTCGCGAGAAGCGGCCCGAAAGCAACGTGATCACGTCCTTCATCCTCGAACCTGCTGATGGCGGCCCGGTCGAGAACTTCGAACCCGGGCAATACATCAGCCTCTCGATCGACGTGCCCGCGCTGGGGCTACAGCAGATTCGGCAGTACAGCCTGTCCGACATGCCGAATGGCCGCAGCTACCGAATCTCGGTGAAGCGCGAAGGCGGCGGCGCACAACAGCCGCCGGGCTACGTTTCATGCCTGCTGCACGATCATGTCGATGTGGGTGACGAAGTCAGGCTGGCTGCGCCGTATGGCACGTTCCATATCGACGTGAACGCGAGGACGCCACTCGTACTGATCAGCGGCGGCGTGGGATTGACCCCGATGATCAGCATGCTGAAAAAGGCCATACAGGATCCGCAGCGGCGGGTCGTGTTCGTACACGGTGCGCGTAACAGCGGCGTTCACGCGATGCGTGACCGACTGCGCGAAACGGCGAAAACGCATGTCAATTTCAATCTGGTCGTGTTTTACGACGATCCGCTACCCCAGGATGTGAAGGGGCAAGACTACGATCACGCCGGATTCGTCGATGTGAAGGCGATCAGGGACGCGATTCTGTTGTCCGACGCCGATTACTACATCTGCGGCCCGATCCCGTTCATGCGCATGCAGCATGATGCACTGAAGGACCTGGGCATTCACGAATCGCGTATCCACTACGAAGTGTTCGGCCCGGACCTGTTCGCCGAATAAGCGGAACGCCTGCGGGAAGCGTCCGCAGGGGGATGAAACCTTTGACGCTTCCCGGTAATGCGGGCAGTCATTGTCGACGAAGCAGTTCGCGGTCTCCACCGCCGACCGCATCCCTCGCGCGGTCTCGATCAACGGAAAGATCGGGATCCTGTGTTTCGCCCTTGCGACGACGTCGACGATGTCCTGCACGCCCTCCGCTTTCGGCACGGCGATACCGGCCGATCGTCGCATTCATGCCCGCACCGAGATAGCAGATCGACACGCCAGCGCACCCGGCGCGAGGTTGTGCACGAACACGCCGGCCGGAACAGCCTCCGGAAAAAACGACAACCCGCCTGCACGGGTGACGGCATGAATTCGTTCGGCGGCGAGCGGTACGTACAGTTAACGCGCGCGGTGGGCCGCTTATTCCCGAGGCGGGACGGCGGGCGCGATACATGCGCTATTCAGCTCGAGCGGCGACGGGACGTGACGGAACCCGTTTCCGGCGACGGGCCATTCGAGCCACGACGACGTGGGTCGCAAACACCGACGGAAGCAGGAAGCCGGCGCCCCAGTGCAGCTGCTCCGCGATCCGTCGCGGCGTTTCGCCGTCGAAATAGTAGAGCCCGTAGCCCGTCACGGCGAGCAGACCCAGCGCGATGCACATCGCGATGCCGACGACACGGTTGCGCCGCATTCGCCAGCCCGGCAGCACGTGTCTGTGAACCATTGTGCCAATGGCAAAAATGGCGATCATCGCGGCCGCTCCGTGGATCTTCATCGACCAGGGTTCGACGGGGCTCGGCAACGCATCGTCCTGACGCCCGTAATGGGCGAACAACCAGGCGGATCCCGTCACGACCAGCAGCGCGGTCAGCAGGTACAGCGTCCAGCGCGAATGCGACGCAAGCATGGGCCCGAACGCTCGGGACGGTAGGTGGGTCGGCTGCTTCATGATGTTCCGTAAAGAGAAGCGCGTTGCGCGCACAAGCGCACGACGGATGCGCCATAACGCGCAAATACGGGGTGGGCGGAATCGCCGGTGGCCAGCGCCACTTTGGTCAGCGCGTCCGCGATCGCGCAGGTCGGCGCCGCGACAGTCACGCCGGCTCCCATTGGGAGAGGCCTTCCGGCGAGCGGATCGATCAGCGCTGACACCTGGCGCGCGAGTCCGTCCAGGCCGCGCGTCGACGAACTGGCCAGCGCGCCGCCGGAAATCTCGACGATGCCGGTCAACTGCGCGGGATCGTCGAGGTCGCGCAGCCGGATCGTGATCGCGTCCGTCCCGTGAAAGCGGAGATCGCCGCCGGCATTGACCAGCACGCTCCCGAGACGGTGTCCGCGCGCGTCGGCGAGCATCATGATTGCGTCGATCGCGCAATCGACCGCGTATCCCTTGGCGATCCCGCCGAGATCGATCAGGCAATCGCGCTGCTTCGTCACCGTGCAGCCATCGACGGCGAATGCGCGCGCGTGGCCCGATGCATGGTCGCCCGGGTTGCAGGGCCGTTCGTCGAACGGTTGGCGCGGCACGTCGAATTCCCGGCCGTCCACGAACGGCAGCAAGCCATGACGCATCAGCACCGGCGCGATCGTGCAATCGAATGCGCCCCCCGATGCTGCGTGCATCTCGAGCGCGAGCCGAAGCACGTCGGCCGTGCGCGGATCGACCACGACCGGTTCGCCCGGCACGGCGCGATTGATGCGGCTCAGGTCGCTCGACGGTTCGTGAAAGCTCATCAGCCGGTGCACGTCGCCTATTTCGGCGAACGCGGCATTGGCGGCCGCCAGCGCGATATCGGCGTCGGTCGCGGCGATGCCGATATCGACGAGCGTGCCGAGCAGCGGCTTCGCCCTGCGCAGCAGGCCCGGGTGCCGGAGGTCGGCGGATCCGTCGATCAATTCACTTCCTTGCAAGGACCATCTGGACGTAGGTCGCGATCCGCTTGACGCCTTCAGTCACGTGCGAGCACGACATCGTTGCGCCGCTGATGCCCTGGATGTCCATGCCGAGCTGCAGCGGCGCGGCACCGGTCTTGCCTTCGAACTGCTTGCGCCACGCACGCGTGCGCACTTCGCCACCGTGCTCTTCGCGGTAGGAGAGGATTTCCATGTCGCGAATGGCGCCGTCCGTGCCGAACGCGACCGCGTAATTGATCAGCTGGAACTTGCCGATGACCGCGTCGGTGATCACGTAACCCAGCAACGTCTCGCCGGATTTCGCGGCGAAGACGTTCCACTGCGCCGGGTTGACGCGCGTGCCGGCCTGCGCGGACAGCGCCTTGCGCTGTTCGTCCGTCAGCGCAACGGGTTGCGCGACGAATGCCGTCGCATCCGGAAACATCGCCTTCTGCGCTTGCGTGACCGACAAGTAGTCGGCGCCGAACACGACCGTCGGCGTGATGCCTGCAGCCGCGGCGAGCGTCACCAACGGCATCCAGTGAGATTTGTTCTGGTTCATCAGAATTGCACTCCGAGGCCCAGATCGACACGCGAGAAGTCGCGGTTGATCCTGAAGCGTTGATAGTCGACCTTGAATACGACGTTCGAATTCAGGTAGAAATTGGCGCCGACTGTGTACACGGTGTCATGCGGTACCGCGAAGCCGTCCGGCATCGAGAATCCCGCTCCGACACCTTCATAGCTCGCGGCCATGTTGTACTTCTCATAGCGGACGAACGGCGCGAGGCGGTAGCCGCCGACATGCGCGTTGTACGCGGCCTGCAGATACCAGCCGTAGAAGCTGGCCGGCATCGGATTGGTCAGGCTCTGTCCGTTCGCCGCCGCGGTCGCGGCGGCGGATGCGTTCGCTTCGGCCGTGTGCGAGAAACTGCCGTGTGCGTACAGCGCCGACAGATCCCACGGTCCCGGCTGATAGCGGGCATGCGCTTCGTACAGCGTCACACGCTGGCTGCTGCCCATGTCGGGCGTCGCTTTCACGGCGCCGCCGTTGAACACGCTGCCCCCCACCGTCAGGCCCGGCACGCCGCGATAGTTCAGCGCCACGAAACCCGACAGCTTCTGCGCATTCGCGAGCGCCATCTCCTGATGGGTGGCCTGCATCGGCGCGATCGCGTTGTTCTGCATCTCCAGTGCGGAGGTGTACAGCGGCGTAGTCGGCGTGAAGTTCCACTTGGAGAGATCGAGGCCGGTCGTCACGCCCGCACTCCAGCCGAGACCGAATGTCGTGTCGCCGGATAGCGCAAGACCGCCTTCGCGCCACGTGCTCGGGATGATCAGCGTCTCGACGAAGTTGCGCGTCACGCCGTAGAAATTGGTCGGCTCGTGATTCTCGTTGATGAGGCCCGCCGGGATCAGGAAGAGACCGGCCTTGCCCGACAGCGAATCGGTGAACTTGTGATCGACGTAGAACTGCTCGACTTCGAATTCGCCCGGATCGCTCGATGACGTCACGCCATGCTCGATTTCGAATTCCGAGTTGAAGCGGGTCTTGTCGTCGAACTGGTAGCCGATGCCGAACACGCCGCGAGCAAGATCGGCGCGCGTGTTCTCGGACTGCCGCGTCGGGCGCGAATAGTACAGCTCGCCGTAGCCCCAGAGGTTCAGGTTGTCGAGCGGAGACGGTTTCGCCAATGCCGTTTGCACGGACTGGCTGGTCGCGTCGACCTGGCTCTTGAGCGTGGCCTGATCGGCGGCAGTCTGCTGCGTGGTTTGCGCCTGTTGCTGCTGCTGCGCCTTGAGCTGCGTGTTTTCCTGCTTCAGCTGGGTAAGTTCGCTGCGCATTTCCAGCAATTGCTGAGCCATCTGATCGAGTTTGGCTTCGAGCCTCTGTGCCGAAGCAGGCGCCGCTGCCTGCGCGAGCGGCGAAACGACGAGCGCGGCGGCGGCGGCGATCGCAGTCAAAGAACGAGTCGGGAAAGGGCGATGCATGATGATCCGGACGAGGATTGATAAATCGGCACGACGTTTTTTTAGGGCGAAACAGGGCCTCGTCCGTGGGTGAACCGACAGACGAGATGAGTACCCGGATGCAGTCAGCGCACGTGGGCGGATCGGCCGTCGAGAGACCGGGGCCGGACGTGCGCGAAGGTCAGACGCGAGGTCGATAGGGCGAGCCGGCCGTCCGCCGACTCGTTGCGAAGGTCTCCATGATTGTCGTGTTTGTCATTTTCTGTAATGAGATTGATTTTCGTGTGCGAATGCTACTGCAAACAATTCTTGTTTGCAATCATCAACTTACGCATGCATTTCGTAATGTTTATTGCGAATTGCTTTCTTATTTGTCTGTGTAATTGATGCGTAAATCTTTCCGGTCGGCGTCAGTTCGAGGCAATGGCGAGCGCTCGTACGGACGCGCTCCTTCGTCAGTAACAGAACAAGAGCTGAAAAAGACCGCATGCCAACGGTATCCTGGCCTGACCGGAGGCGCTTCAATTGACCGCCGCTTCGTGCGGCACATCACCCCGGAACCGCATGGACCAGCCGTAGAAGCGCGCACGACAAGGTGCTTCCATGCGCTCATGGAGGACATGCGCGAGCATGAGAAAAACAGTGACAAAGGCGGCGACGATCAACGCCCGCGCTTCCGGCAAATGCGCGCGTTCAGCGTCAACGCGGAAAATGAAGGTTTCAGTACCGCATGTCCCATGTACAGCGAGTAAGACAGGCGGCCGAGGTACTGAAACGAGCGCGCATTGAACAGCGCGGCGACCGGCCCGCGATCCTCGATGACGAGTCACGCGATGTGAAGATCCGCTCTACGATTTCAACTTGGACGTGCGCTTGAATTGCTCGCTGAAACGCTCGCGACTAGGGACCGATTGCGCGAAACGCTCGACCGTGAAGGATTGGGACGGGTGGCGAAAAACGCAGTAACCGTTTGATTTTACTGGCCCGCCCTACACGACTCGAACGTGTGACCTACGGCTTAGAAGGCCGTTGCTCTATCCAGCTGAGCTAAGGGCGGTTTGGGGATGGGGACATCGGCCCTGCACGGGCCGCGACAGAAGCAAAACGGGCCCGGCAAATACCGAGCCCGAAATTATACCCGATCGTCACGCGAGATCGGCGCTCACGATCACACCGGCTGCGGGTTGAACATGAACCAGCCGAGGCACAGCAGCCCGGCGAGTGCGCAATACACGCCGAACGCGGCCAGACGGCCGCGCCCTTCGAAGTAACGCATCAGGAAACGCACGCTCAGATACGCCGCCACCGCCGTCAGCACGCCGCCGAGCAGCGCGTCGCCGAGCTGGCCGGGCGCACGGAACAGCTTCGGCAGCTCCAGCACCCCGGCCGCGAAAATGATCGGCGTGCCGAGCAGGAACGAGAATTCCGCCGCTTTCTCGGCGGTCAGCCCTGCCGCGTTGCCGGCAATCATCGTCAGGCCGCTGCGCGAGAAGCCCGGAATCAGCGCGCCCACCTGCGCGAGCCCCACGAAGAACGCCTGCCGGAACGTCAGCTTCTCGGGCGGACGATGCGCGCGGCTGCGCTGCAGGCGATCGCCGATCCACAGCAGCACGCCGTTGACGATCAGCGCGACGGCCACGATGCGCAGATCGTGGAACACGCGCTCGATGCGCTTTTCGAGCAGCAGCCCGACCAGGCCTGCGGGAATCGTGCCGATGATGAGCGCCCACATCATATGGCCTTCGTCATTGTGCCGGCCGGCAAGCGACGCGAAAAAGCCGCGCACCAGCTCGACCCAGCGCGCACGGAAGTACCACAGCAGCGCGACCGCCGTGCCGAGGTGGAGCGCGACGAGGAACGGCAGCAGTTGCGGTGCGTGCTTGTCGATATGCATGCCGAACAGCGCCGGCACGAGCAACGTATGGCCGAGACTGCTGACAGGAAAGAGTTCGGTTACGCCCTGCAGGACGCTCAGGAATACCAGAAACCAGAGGCTCACGCGTCTGTCCTTTTAACGGAGGTTAAGCGGGAAACAATGCGGACGATGCGTCGCGTCGTCCGAAAAGCGCGCCCTGATTATGCCGAGCAGGCATGACCGCGCCAAGGCATTTGCGGCAATTTGGCGGACACGTACACAAGTGCACGCCACTTGTAAGCGACAAGAAAGCAAAAAGCCCGCCATTTGAAGGCGGGCTTTGTGTATTCGGGCCAGCTTTGCTGTCAGCGGCCGAGGTGATAGAAGAAAAGCACCGTGCTGCCGGTAAACATCCCGAACAATGTGAGACCCATCGCCATTGCCAGATCCATGCGCTCTCCTCGAAATATCACGCCCGGACAAGCAGGATGACCGGTCGAATGCATTATCGCCACGGTCACTTTCCTGTCATACCCGCGATTTCCCGAGAAGGGGTTTTCCCCGACGCGCAAGCCGCACGATAATGGCGCTGCGCCATCCGGCGATCCCCTGCCACCCACCAGCCCGATTCGTCATGCCGATCTTCCAGCAACACGAGATTCACGAACTTCACGCCGGTTCGTCGCTGATCCGGATCGCCCCGCAGTTCGGCGCCCGCCTGCTGTCCTGGCACGTCGACGGCGAGCCGGTGATCTTCTGGCCCGACGCGGCCGACTGGAGCAATCTCGCGCGCGTGCGCGGCGGCAATCCGCTGCTGTTCCCGTTCCTCGGCCGTCACCGGGTGGATGGCGAGATCGGCCGCTGGCGCGATGCGTCGGGCGTGATCCGCGACCTGCCGATGCATGGCTTCGCCCGCAACCTGCCGTTCGCGGCGCAGCCGTCCGCGGACGGCACGGCGCTCACGATGACGCTCGGCAGCGGCGACGCGCTGCACGCGGGCTATCCGTTCGCGTTCCGCTTCGAGGTCACGTATCGCCTCGTCGACGCACGCACGCTCGAGGTCGCGCTGACGACCTCGAATCCCGGCGACACGCCGCTGCCCTACTACGCCGGCCATCACTTCTACTTCGCGCTGCCGCACGCCGAGCGCGGACAGACGACGCTGGAGCTGCCGCCAACGCACCGCCGCCAGCAGCTCGCCGACGGCTCGATCAGCGCCGCCGAGGCGGGCGACCCGCGCTACGCGCTCGACGACGCGCGCATTGGCGACCGCTTCCACTGCCTGGACGGCACGCCGACGACGCCGGTCCGGATCGTGATGCCGGGCCGCCGCCGCACGATCGACATCGCGCTCGACGTGCCGGGCTCGATTCCGTGGTACGCGGTCACGACCTGGACGGAAACGCCGGCGTCCGACTTCTACTGCGTCGAGCCGTGGCTCGGCCTGCCCGATGCGATTCACAACGGGCTCGGCCTGCGCTGGCTCGCGCCCGGCGCGACCGAAACCGCCGCGCTGCGCCTGCGCGTCACCCCGCTCGCGGACTGACACACCGCTCGCCGTCCGGATGCTTCTTGCAACCAATCTGCGGGCCGCACGTCGAACCCGTTAAAATCAGACGTTTTGTGTCACCTGCCGCGCACGGCAGGGCTTTGCGAGGTTCAATGTTCGGAACAACAACGAGACGGCTCATCGCGGCATCGTTCGCCGCCCTGCTCGCCGCGTGCGGCTCCGCCCCCGTCGGTCCTGGCTACTACCGCGTGGAACGCGGCGACACGCTCTACAAGATCGCGCGCGACAATCGTCAGCCGGTGCAGAACATCGCGCGCTGGAACAGGATCGCCAACCCCGATTCGATCGAAGTCGGCCAGGTGCTGCGCGTCGTGCCGCCGGCCGGCGCCGCGTCGTCGGGCATCGGCACCGGCAGCGCCGGCCGTGCCGGCGCGAGCGCGGGCGGAAGCGCGAGTTCGGGCCCGGCAAGCCGCCCCTCGGCGTCGGCGTCCGCCGATCCGTCGGTGAAGCCGGCATCCGGCATCGCGCTGATCTGGCCGGCGAACGGCAACGTGGTACGCACCTTCGACGGCACGAAATCGAAGGGCATCGACATCGCCAACGCCGCCGGCACGCCGGTCAGCGCGGCCGCGCCGGGCGTCGTGGTCTACGCCGGCAACGGGCTGCGCGGCTACGGCAACATGATCATCCTCAAGCACAATGCGGATTACCTGACCGCGTACGCGCACAACCGCGCGCTGCTCGTCAAGGAAGGCCAGTCGGTCACGCAGGGGCAGACGATCGCCGAGATGGGCGACACCGACAACGATCGCACCGCGCTGCACTTCGAGCTGCGCTACGGCGGCCGCTCGATCGACCCGTCGCGCTACCTGCCGGCCCGCTGAGCACCGCCGCGTCGCCCGCGCCCGCGTATTGCGCGGCGTGGGCCGCCGGATGGTTTATAGTGGCGCCACATGCCGTCATTCCGTCATTTCACGAATCCGATGTCCGAACACGAATCCGCCGCGGGCGCGTCGCATAGCCCGCTGTACGTCAATCTCCTTGGCGAAACCGCCAAGATCGACTGGTGCGACCTGGAGCGTTTCTTCGCGCAAGGCAAGCTGCTGTCGGTCGCGCGCGACGTCGATCTGGTCAGCGTCGCCGAAGCGATCGCCAGCGACGACACCGCGCAGGTCACGCAATGGCTGTCCGCCGGCCACGTCGCGCGGATGGAAGCCGATACCGCGCGCGATTACGCGGCGCGCAACCCGGAGCTGTGGGCGGTCGTCGTGTCGCCGTGGATCTGCGTGCAGGAACGCGCGTAACCCGTCCGGCATGTCCGCCCCCGTGTCGTCCGGCACCCCGAGCCTCGAATCCAGGCCTGCAGCCGTGACACACCGCCGCGTGCTCGCGCTCGCGTTTCCGATCGTCCTCGCCAATCTCACCCAGCCGATTCTCGGTGCAGTCGATACGGCCGTCGCCGGCCATCTGGACGGCGCGCAGTATCTCGGCGGCGTGGCGCTCGGCGGGCTGTTCTTCAATTTCGTGTTCTGGGGCTTCGGCTTCCTGCGCATGGGCACGACGGGCCTCGTCGCGCAGGCGCACGGCGCCCGCGACGCGGCCGGCATCCGGCTGAACGTGCTGCGCGCGCTCGCCGCCGCATTCGCGCTCGGCGCGGCGGTGCTGGCGCTCCGGACGCCGCTCGTCTCGTTCGCGCTCGCCGCGCTGGGCGGCAGCGACGCGGTGCGCGGGACCGCGCTCGCCTACAGCCACACACGGATCTGGGCCGCGCCGTTCGCGCTCGCGAACTATGTCGTGCTCGGCTATCTGCTCGGCGTGCAGCGCGTGCGGCTCGCGCTCGTCGCGCAGGTGTTCATCAACGCGGTGAACATCGGCGCGGTGCTGCTCTACGTGTACGGATTCGGCTGGGGCATCGCCGGCATCGGCGCGGCGACCGCCACCGCGGACGCGTGCGGCTTCGCGCTCGGCGCATGGATGCTCTGGCGCCTGCGTCCGCGCGGGTTGCCGCCGCTCGCGCTGCGCGCGCTCGCCGACCGCGCGGCGCTCAAGCGCCTCGTCGTGCTGAATCGCGACATCTTCATCCGGACACTGTGTCTGCTGACCGCATTCGGCTGGTTCGCCCATCTCGGCGCACGGCAGGGCGACGCGACGCTCGCGGCGAATGCGCTGCTGCTGAACTTCCAGACCTTCATGGCATACGGCCTCGACGGCTTCGCGCATGCCGCCGAAGCGCTCGTCGGCGCGGCGGCAGGCGCGCGCGACCGCGCCGCGTTCCGGCAGGCGGTACGCATCACGCTGTTCTGGTCGGTGCTCGGCGCGCTGGCCTTCGCGCTCGTCTACTGGGCCGCCGGCGGCTGGATCGTCGCGCGCCTGACCGACCAGGCGGCGATCCGCGCGCTGGCCGCACGCTATCTGCCATGGGCGGCGGTCTCGCCCGTCGTCTCGGTATGGGGCTTCCTGCTCGATGGCGTGTTCATCGGCGCGACCCGGACGCGCGCGCTGATGCGCGCGATGGTCGCGTCGTTCGCGGCGTACGTCGCGGCGACGCTCATGCTCGTCGGTGCGCTCGGCAACCACGGCCTCTGGCTCGCGCTGCTGGTGTTCATGGCCGCGCGCGGCGCCACGCTCGCGCGCTACCTGCCGGGATTGTCGGCGGACATCGGCAAGGAAGCCCCCCGCCCGTCGCCGGCGCACGCCGCCTAGCGCAGCCTCCGGCGCCGCTCGCCTACTTCGCGCCGGGCGGCGCTTCGTCGAGCATCGGCGGGGGCGTCATGTCGGTCGGCACGCCGTGGTAATCGGCCGGGTCCTGCGGCGGATGGCCGCGGTGCGCCTGTTTCGGGTCGCCGGCACATCCGGCGAGGATCGACGCGGCCACGAAGGCCAGCATGAAACGCATCATCGAGTCTTGCTCCTGCAAAACGAAGCGCCGGCCGCAGCGGGGCGCGTTCGGGTCGCGCCGAGTCTAGCCCAATTCCGTGTTTCAGGTCGTGCCGCGCATGTCCTACTATGTACAGGATGGCGCTGTGCCGTGGAAAGGAGGCTGCCATGTCAACTGAGGAAATCGCCGGCCTGATCGGCCTGTTCATCGGCCTGATGGTGCTGATCGCCCTCTCCGTGTTCGAGTCGCGCGAATACAAGCGGACCCACGAGGGTGAAGGGATGATCCATCACTGGATGGCGGAGCACCACCTGCTCGACTGGCGGCGCAAGCACTAAGCCGGCTGCGTCGCCGCTCTCGTTCCGGCCACGTCGCGGCGCAATGCGCCGCGCTGCGTGATGCGACGCGCGCTTGCGGCACGGAAGCGCGGTCGCGTCGCGGCAGTCCGCAGCACCGGATCCCTGCTTTCGAATCGACGGAAAAAGACAAGGAAACGCCCGCTGCGCGGCACGAGTCCGCGCGGCGGGCGCTTTGCCGGCCTGCAGCCGGCGCGGGCGCAACGCTCAGCCGAGGAAGTGGCGGGCGTAGCGCGCGTTGATGTCCGACAGGCGGAACAGCGTCAGGAAGTCGGCGCAGTTGAAGTCGGGATCCCACGCGGGCGCGCCGCAGATCTTCGCGCCGAGACGCAGATAGCCCTTGACGAGCGGCGGCGGCGCGACGACGGTGCCGGTCTGCAGTTCGTCGACCGGCAGTGCCGTGTGCGGGAATGCGCGATATTCCGGCGCCGTCAGCGCGTTCGCGGACAGCGACTGGTAGAGGTTCGCCGCATAGTGGCCGCCGTCGGCCATCGACACGCTCGCGCAGCCGAGCATCGTCTCGTAGCCGTTTTGCATCATGTACGCGCCGAGGCCGCCCCACAGCGCCATGATGACCGCGCCGCTGCGGTAATCGCGGTGGACGCACGAGCGGCCCACCTCGACCATCTTGCTGCGCAGGTGCGTGAGGCGCGACAGGTCGAATTCGCCTTCCGCATACAGCCGGCCGACACGGGCGGCCTGGTGCGGCGGCAGGACGCGGTAGGTGCCGACGACCTTGAGGGTATCGAGGTCGCGCACCAGCAGGTGGTCGCAGTACGCGTCGAACGAATCGACGTCGAGACCGGCGGGACCGCTGAGCTGCGCGCCCATCTCTTCCGCGAACACACTGTAGCGCAGGCGCTGCGCCTCGCGCAGTTCGTCTTCCGTGCGCGCCCACGCGGCGCGCAATCGATACTCCGACGTGACGGTTTCAGACGCACGCGGCAGATGGCGGCGCGCCGAGTCGAGGGGCAGCGAGGCAAAGGGGAGCGTGGGCGTCGGCAGATCTCGCATTAGGCTTTCCTGGTCGTAAGGAAGGAAACGACATGCTCGCCAATGTAGTAACCGGCCGTGACGCTTACGTGGCAAAACGGTGTCCTTTCAATGACGTGTCGCCGATTTGACTTTAGCAGAAAGACCGAAAAAAGATCTGACCAATGCCAATCAAACGAGATCGGGCGAGATCACCGCGCGCAGGATCGCCTGATGGTTGCCCTCCCGCGTGCGGCTCGCGAGCCACACCACGCCGCCTTTCTTGACGGTCCAGCTGTCGTCGCTGCCGGCGATCAGGCGCGCCGCGACGCTGCCGAGCGTCGGCTGGTGACCGACGATCACGACCGTCGGCGCAATGCCGTCCGGCCAGCCGGCCGCCGCCAGCACGTCGTCGACATCCGCGCCGGGCGCCAGCGCGTCGACGGTGCGGTACTGGTCGCTCAGCGCCTCGACGGTCTGCACGGTGCGCGCCGCCGGGCTGCTGAGAATCGCGCAGTTGTTCTCCAGCCGGCTGCGCAGCCATTTTGCGACCGCCTGCGCGTCCTTGCGCCCGCGCGGCGTCAACTGGCGGGCAAGATCGGTCGCCGCGTAGTCTTCCGCTTCCGCGTGGCGCCACAAGATCAGATTCATCATGGTCATTTCCTCCACCCACTCAACCGAAAGTCGCCGGCCCGCGCGCGTACCGGCACGCATGATGCACAATTCGATTGACCGAAACAGTCGTTCAACGATAGAATCCTCGATTCCTCGGAGCGTAGCGCAGCCTGGTAGCGCATCTGATTTGGGATCAGAGGGTCGTAGGTTCGAATCCTATCGCTCCGACCAAGGAACATAAAGGGGTTATAAGCCATCCGGCTTATAGCCCCTTTGCTTGTTGCGCGCGGCATCGACTCCGCCCCGCCGCCCGTTCCGCAGGATGCGCCGGAACGGGTGATAATACCCCGCAACAACCGCCACCACCGCATGAAAAACGCTCTTCACGCCGCACTGCTCGGCGCAGCGCTGATCACACCGGGCATCGCGTGCGCGAAATCGGTCGACGACGCACTCGATTGCCACTCGAACGGCCACGCGTTCGTCGCGCCGCTGCTCGCCGCAGGTGACATCAATCCGGAACCGATGCACGTCGAGGCGAATTCGGTCAACGCGTTTCACACGACACACCCGCTCACCGCCTATGGCTTCGGCGTCTATGTCGTGCTCGGCTTTCAGGCAAACGATCCGGTCTTCCGGCACGGCACCGGTACGCCCATCGGCGAGTGGGCGTACGGCGTCGTGGTCAGGGGCACGAAGAGCGCGGTCGAGGCGCAAGTTCGCAAGGCCGGCAGCGACGCGACGGTCAAGGAAGCGTTTCCGTTCCTGACCGCGATCGTCTGCGCGTCGGAGTGAGCGCGTACGGCCGGGCAGCGCGCGGCCGCCCCGGCCTGCGCATGCGGATCACGCGCTCGTGTACACCACGCGATACGGAATGCCGACCTTCTCCCACTCGGCGGCTTCCTGGCTGAGACTGTAGTCGGTCAGCGGATTCTGCTCGACCCATGCGTTCGGCAGGCGCACCTCGTAGCCGCCCTTCTTCATCCCGGCAATGGAAATCTCCGGCAGGCCGGCATCGGTACGGCGCCGGCACAGTAGCGCGGCGAGCCGCAGGCAGAACAACAGCGGCCATTCGACTTCGCGCGCCTGGGACAGCTTGCCGAGCTTGCCCGCATGGCCGAGCACGAGCGCGGCGAGCCGCGCCTGGTCGGTCCGCGAAAAGCCCGGCATGTCCGCGTTGCTCGCGATGTACGACGAATGCTTGTGGTATGCGCTGTGTGAAATCGACAGACCGATCTCGTGCAGCGCCGCCGCCCAGCCGACGAACATCCGGCACTCCTCGCGGCGCTCGGGGTCCGGCTCCTCGAGCTGGTCGTAGAAGCGCGTCGCGAGCGCGCCGATCCGTCCGGCCTGCGCGCGGTCGACGCCGTAGCGGCGCGTGAAGCCCTCGACGGTCACGGCACGCATGTCCTCGTGCTGCGTGCGGCCCAGCAGGTCGTACAGCACGCCGAGACGCAGCGCGCCGTCGGTCGTGTCCACATAGTCGACGCCGAGCTCCTCGAACACCGCGAGCATGATCGACAGCCCGCCCGCCAGCACCGGAATGCGATCGGGCTTCAGCGCGACGAGCTTCAGGCGGTTCACGTTCTCGGCCTTGATCAGCGCGCGCTTGAGGCGCTCGAGACCGCCGCGCGAAATGCCGTGCGACACGCCGGTGTCGTTGAAGCCGTTCGCCTCGACGAGCTCGGCGAGCGCGCGCGCGGTGCCGGAAGAGCCGATCGCCTGATCCCAGCCGGCCTTCTTGTATTCGCTCGAAATGATCTGGATTTCGCGCTTCGCGGCGAGCTCCGCCTGCCGCATCGTGTATTCGTCGACGTTGCCCGCCGGAAAGAACGCGCGGCTGTGGCTCACGCAGCCGATGTAGAGACTCTCCATCACGAGCGGCGTGTAATGCGAGCCGATGATGAATTCGGTCGAACCGCCGCCGATGTCGACGACGAGCCGCTTGCCGGAACTGGCGGGCACCGAATGCGCGGCGCCGGCATAAATCAGGCGGGCCTCTTCGCGGCCCGCGATCACTTCGATCGGAAAACCGAGCGCCGCCTGGGCCTCGCCGAGAAATTCGTCTGAGTTCTTCGCGACGCGCAGCGTATTGGTCGCCACGGCCCGCACGTGATCCGGGTGGAAGTCGCGCAGCCGCTCGCCAAAGCGCTTGAGCGCATCCCAGCCACGCTCCTGCGACGCACGGTCGAGCATCTTGTCGCTCGACAGCCCGGCAGCCAGCCGCACCGACTCGCGCAGCGCGTCGACAGGATAGATCTGGCTGCCTGCGGCCGTCTCCTCGACCCGCCCGACGATCAGCCGGAAGCTGTTCGAGCCTAGATCCACGGCAGCCAGCAAGTGGGGGGAAGTAACCATCTGAGGGGAGCTCCGTGCGCATTCACCCGCAGCATTCGGCTGCCGCGGGGCGGTCAATCAAAGGCGACATTTTAAGCGCTGATCGCCTGCCGGTGTCACATTCGGCAAACATGACCGTTATGAGATTGTATATAGGGGAATCATTTATGAGACGAAAGGGTTTCCAGCGTAGAATTGAACAACAAAGTACAAACACCGTCATTTGCACGTCATCGCACTGTGAGAGTTTCCGAGCGTCCCTTCGAGTCTTCGCCAGACCTTCCGCCTTCTGTCCCGATGTCCGTCCGCTATCCGCTTCTGAACCGTGAGCTGGGTATCCTCGGCTTCAACGAGCGCGTGCTCGCGCAAGCCGCCGACCCGAACGTCCCGCTTCTCGAGCGCCTGCGCTTCATCTGCATCACGAGCAGCAATCTCGACGAATTCTTCGAAGTCCGGATGGCCGGGCTGCAGGAGCAGATGCGCGACGACCCCGGCGCCCTCGCGCCGGACGGCATGTCGCTGCAGCATGTCTACCAGCTGGTCGTCGAGCGCGCGCAGCGGCTCGTGCACCGGCAATACACGATGCTGCACGACACCGTGCTGCCGGCGCTCGAACAGGAAGGCATCTATTTCCACAGCAGCGACACGTGGAACGAGTCGCAGGTCGAATGGGCGCGGCGCTACTTCTACGACGAGCTGCTGCCGGTGCTGACGCCGATCGGCCTCGATCCCGCGCACCCGTTCCCGCGCGTGCTCAACAAGAGCCTGAACTTCGTCGTCGAGCTGGAAGGCCGCGACGCGTTCGGCCGCCAGGCGGTCATGGGGATCGTGCAGGCGCCGCGCGCGCTGCCGCGCCTCGTGCGCATGCCGCAGGCGCTGTCCGGCTTCGAGCACGGCTTCGTGCTGCTGAGCTCGTTCATGCAGCGCTTCGTCGGCGAGCTGTTCCCGCAGCTCGTGGTGAAGAGCTGCAATCAGTTCCGCATCACGCGCAACAGCGAACTGCTCGTCGACGAGGACGAAATCACCAACCTGCGCATCGCGCTGCAGGGCGAACTGCCCGCGCGCCACCTCGGCAACGCGGTGCGCCTCGAAGTGTCCGCCGACACGCCACCGCACCTGCTGCGGCGCCTGCTCGACGAGAGCGGACTCGGCGAGAAAGACTGCTACCGGGTGATCGGCTCGGTCAACCTGGTGCGGCTCATGCAATTGCCGGATCTCGTCGACCGTCCGGACCTGAAGTTTCCGCCGTATACGCCGTCGATCCCGCCCGTGATCGCGAACGCGTCGACGATGTTCGACGCGATCGACGACCGCGACATCCTGCTGCACCACCCGTACGAAAGCTTCCAGCCGGTGCTCGAACTGCTGCAGCAGGCCGCGAAGGACCCGAGCGTCGTCGCGATCAAGCAGACCATCTACCGCACCGGCACCGATTCGCCGCTGATGGACGCGCTGATGGAAGCGGCGCGCAACGGCAAGGAAGTCACGGTAGTCGTCGAGCTGCTTGCGCGCTTCGACGAGGAAACCAACATCAACTGGGCGTCGCAGCTCGAAGCGGTGGGCGCGCACGTCGTCTACGGCGTCGTCGGCCACAAGTGCCACGCGAAGATGATGCTGATCGTGCGGCGCGTCGTGCGCAACGGCAAGGCGTCGCTCAAGCGCTACGTCCACCTCGGCACCGGCAATTACCATCCGCGCACCGCGCGCCTCTATACCGACTACGGCCTGATGACCGCCGACCCGGCGATCTGTGAGGACGTGCACCACGTGTTCCAGCAGTTGACCGGCATCGGCGGCGAACTCAAGCTGCACGAGCTGTGGCAGTCGCCGTTCACGCTGCACCCGCGCATCATCGACGCGATTCGCGCCGAGACCGACAACGCGCTTGCGGGCAAGCGCGCGCGCATCGTCGCGAAGATGAACGCGCTGCTCGAGCCGTCCGTGATCGCGGCGCTGTATGACGCGTCGAAGGCGGGCGTGAAGGTCGACCTGATCGTGCGCGGCGTCTGCGCGCTGCAGCCGGGCGTGCCGGGCCTGTCGGAGAACATCACGGTGCGCTCGATCATCGGCCGCTTTCTCGAGCACCACCGCATCTATTATTTCCACGCGAACGGCGCCGAGAACGTCTACCTGTCGAGCGCCGACTGGATGGATCGCAACCTGTTCCGCCGCGTCGAAGTCGCGTTCCCGATCCGCGAGCGCAAGCTGAAGCGCCGCGTGATCGCGGAAGGCCTGTCCGCGTGCCTCGGCGACAACCAGTCCGCATGGCTGATGCAGAGCGACGGCCACTACAAGCGTCGGCGCGCGACCAGGACGAAGCGCAGCGCGCAGCTCGGCCTGCTCGCGAAGTTCTGTACCTGAATCGAGCAGCACGAGGCCGGCGCACGCAAGCAGCCGCGCCGGCCCGCCCGCTCAAGCGAAAAGCGCAGCCCTCCAGGCTGCGCTTTTTCGTATCCGGCCGCCGAATCAGGCAGGCCCGCACGGGCCGGACAGCCCGCCGTCACGCCAGTGCGCGCCGGCTTACGCCTCGAACGCCGCCGGGTTGTAGCGAACCGTCCGCTGCGCCGGGAAACGCGCCGCAAACATGCTGCCGCGCCCTTCTTCGCTCTGGATCTGCAAGTGCGCGTCGTGGCGCTGCAGCACGTGCTTGACGATCGCGAGGCCGAGCCCCGTGCCGCCGGTGTCGCGCGAGCGGCTGCGGTCCACCCGGTAGAAGCGCTCGGTGAGGCGTGGCAGGTCCGACGAAGGAATGCCGAGCCCGCTGTCCGTCACCGAAAACACCGACTGCGCGCCGTCGCGCCGCCACGCGACCGCGATCTTGCCGCCCTCCGGCGTATAGCGGATCGCATTCGTGACGAGATTGGCGAATGCGCTGAAGATCTCCGTTTGCGCGCCCGTGACCGCCAGTGTCTCGTCGACCGAGAACGTGATCTGGTGATGGCCGTTCGACAGCGTGGCCGCGTCGTCGCGCAGATGGTCGAACACGGCCCGCATGTCGACCATGCTGTCCGCGCTCGGCCTGCTGTCGCCTTCGAGCTTCGCGAGCACGAGCAGATCGGTCACGATGTGCCGCATCCGCGACGCCTGCTGTTCCATCAGGTCGAGATAGCGGGCGCGCTCGTCCTCGCCGAGCGGCAGCTCGCGTATCGTTTCGAGGAAGCCCGACAGCACGGTAAGCGGCGTCTTCAGCTCGTGCGACACGTTCGCGACGAAGTCGCGCCGCATCGCGTCGGTGCGTTCCAGCTCGGTGATGTCCTGCGTCAGCAGCAGCTTGCGGTTCTCGCCGTACGGAAACACCTGGACGGCCACCACGTTCTGCCGCGCAGTGCCCATGCCGTGCATCACGAGCGTCTCGTCGTAATGCTGCGAATTCAGGTAGCGGATGAAATCCGGATGCCGCACCAGGTTCGTGATGTGCTGGCGCAGGTCGCGCTTCGAATCGACGCCGAGGTGCACCTCGGTGATCGCGTTGCACCACTCGATCTGGTCGTGGTCGTCGAGCATCGCGACGCCGTTCGGCGACGCCTGGATGGCCTGGATGAAGCGCGAATGCTGCTGCTCGACCTGGCGCACCTGTGCGTGCCACTGCTTCGCGAGCTTGTGCAGCCGGTAGTAGATTTCGCCCCAGATGCCCGGTGCGCTCGGCACTTCGCCGTAGACGGGCGCGTCGAGCAGGCGCCACAGGCGCTGCGTATGGAAGGTGCTGAAAAAGCCCTGCGCGACCAGCATGACCAGCGCGAATGCGAGGCCGGCCGTCAGCCCCGCGAATACGCCGATCAGTACGCTGAGCAGCACGAGCAGCACGAGCGACACCAGAAAGCGCGCCCAGATGATGTTCATGATTCAGCGTCCGAAAAAAGGAAAAGCCTGCCGCGGCGCACGATGCACCGCGGCTGCGTCACGCGTGTTTCGCGAGGCGGTAGCCGCTGCCGCGGACCGTTTCGATCATAGCATCGCAGCCGGCCGGCTTGAGCGCTGCGCGCAGCCGCTTGATGTGAACGTCGACGGTGCGCTCCTCGACGAACACGTGATCGCCCCACACCTGGTCGAGCAGCTGCGTGCGGCTGTGCACGCGCTCCGGGTGGGTCATGAAGAAATGCAGCAGACGGAATTCGGTCGGGCCGAGATCGAGCTTGATCTCGCTGCCTTCCGATTGCGCGGCGACGCGATGCGTCGCCGGATCGAGGCGCAGCCCGTTGATCGCCACGACGTCCTCGGTCAGCTGCGGCGCACGGCGGCGCAGCACGGCCTTGATGCGCGCCATCAATTCCTTCGGCGAGAACGGCTTCGTCACGTAGTCGTCCGCGCCGATCTCGAGACCCAGCACCTTGTCCTGTTCGTCACCGCGTGCGGTCAGCATGATGATCGGGATGTGCTTGGTCCGCTCGTTGTTGCGCAGGTCGCGCGCGAACGCGATGCCGGACTTGCCCGGCAGCATCCAGTCGAGCAGCACGAGATCGGGCAGCACGTCGCTGATCAGGCTTTGCGCCTGCTCCGCGTTGTATGCGCGGATCGCGCAATGTCCCGCATGCTGAAGATTCACCGAAATCAGTTCGGAAATCGCGGGTTCATCTTCGATGACGAGAATGTTGCTGGGCATCGGGACCTCTTGTCCGTCTTGAACGTATGACGCGTTAACTATTGGCTTCACGATCGAGCGTATCGCGCGGCTGGTGCCGCACGTCGGTGCCCTTCACGATGTAGATGATGAATTCGGCGATGTTCTTCGCATGGTCGCCGATCCGCTCGATCGCCTTCGCGATGAACAGATATTCGAGGCCGACCGAGATCGTGCGCGGGTCTTCCTGCATGTACGACACGAGCTTGCGCACGAACGCGCGGAATTCCTGGTCGATCTCCTTGTCGTCCTTGACGATCTGCGCGGCCGCGACCGTGTCGAGGCGCGCGAACGCGTCGAGCGCGCGGCGCAGGATCGCCACGGCCATCTCGCCGGACACCTTGATCTCGGCGATGTTGACCGTGCGCGAGATCGGCTCGTCGATCAGGCGGCGCACGCGCTTCGCGATCTTTTCCGCTTCGTCGCCGGCGCGCTCGAGGTTCGTGATCGTCTTCGAGATCGACATCAGCAAGCGCAGGTCGCGCGCGGCCGGCTGGCGGCGCGCGATGATGTTGCCGCACTCCTGGTCGATCTCGACTTCCATCGCGTTCAGGCGTTCCTCGATCGCGATCGCGCGGTCGGCCGCGTTGCGGTCGAACTCGTTGAGCGCCTGCATCGCATCGGTGATCTGCGCCTCGACGAGCCCGCCCATCTCCAGCACCCTCGACGACACCGCATTCAGGTCGGCGTCGAACTGGCTCGACAAATGTTTATCCGGCATGGTTGCATTTCTCCGTCATCAGCCGAACCGGCCGGTAATGTAGTCTTCTGTTTCCTTGCGCACGGGCTTGATGAAGATCTTCTCGGTCTCGCCGAACTCGATCAGCTCGCCAAGGTACATGTACGCAGTGTAGTCCGAGCAGCGCGCGGCCTGCTGCATGTTGTGCGTGACGATCACGACCGTGTAGTCGTTCTTCAGCTCCGCGATCAGCTCTTCGATGCGGCCCGTCGAAATCGGGTCGAGCGCCGAGCACGGCTCGTCGAGCAGCAGCACCTCCGGACGAATCGCGATGCCGCGCGCGATGCACAGACGCTGCTGCTGGCCGCCCGAGAGGCCGTAGCCGCTCTGGTTCAGCTTGTCCTTCACCTCGGCCCACAACGCCGCCTTCGTCAGCGCCCACTCGACGCGATCGTCCATCTCCGAGCGCGTGAGTTTTTCGAACATCTTCACGCCGAACGCGATGTTGTCGTAGATCGACATCGGGAACGGCGTCGGCTTCTGGAACACCATGCCGATCCGCGCGCGCAGCAGCGAAATGTCGCGCTTCGTCGTCAGCAGGTTCTCGCCGTCCATCAGGATCTCGCCTTCGGCGCGCTGCTCCGGATAGAGCGCGTACATCTTGTTGAACGTGCGCAGCAGCGTCGACTTGCCGCAGCCGGACGGGCCGATGAACGCCGTCACCTTTCCTTCCGGAATGCGCATGTTGACGTTCTTCAGCGCATGGAACTTGTTGTAGAAGAAGTTGAGGTTGTTGACCTCGATCTTCGCGTTCAGCGGCGCGAGCGAATGGCCGTCCGGCGCGTCATGCGTACCGGCCGGTGCCGCGGCGCGTTCGATGGGGTTCAGGTGGCTCTCTGCCATATTCATCGGATTGCTCCGCCGTTACTTTTTCGAGAAGATCGAGCGCGCCAGGATGTTGAGTCCGAGCACCCCCAGCGTAATCAGGAACACGCCCGCCCACGCGAGCGACTGCCATTGGGCGAACGGGCTCATCGCGAACTTGAAGATCGTGACGGGCAAGTTCGCGATCGGCTGGCCCATGTCGACCGAGAAGAACTGGTTCGACAGCGCGGTGAACAGCAGCGGCGCCGTTTCGCCGGCGATCCGCGCGACCGCGAGCAGCACGCCGGTCGTGATGCCGCCGAGCGACGCGCGCAGCGTGATCGACATCACCATGCGCCACTTCGGCGTGCCGAGCGCGAAGGCCGCCTCGCGCAACGCGTTCGGCACGAGCCTCAGCATGTTCTCGGTCGTGCGGATCACGATCGGGATCTGCAGCAGTGCCAGCGCGATCACGCCGGCCCAGCCGCTGAAGCGGCCCGACTTCGCGACGACCAGCGCGTAGACGAACAGGCCCACGACGATCGACGGCGCCGACAGCAGGATGTCGTTGATGAAGCGGATCGTGCCCGCCAGCACGTTCTTCTGGCCGTATTCCGCGAGGTACACGCCGGCGAGAATGCCGATCGGCGTGCCGACGAAGGTCGCGAGCCCGACCAGCATCAGGCTGCCGACGATCGCGTTCGCGAGACCGCCGCCCGCGGTGTCCGGCGGCGGCGTCGACTCGGTGAACAGCGCGAGCGACAGGCCGCCGATGCCGAGGTGCAGCGTCGTGTAGAGAATCCAGATCAGCCACATCAGGCCGAACGCCATCGCGCCGAGCGACGCGGTGAGCGCGATCGCGTTGATCAGCTTGCGCTTGCGCTGCAGCCGGCCGCGCATCGCGTCGAGCACGGCGCCGTCCGGGCCCGGCAGGTTCAGTACGGGCTCGCTCATTTCTGGCCCTCCCCTTTCTCGAGACGCAGCAACAACAGTTTGGAGATGGCCAGCACGATGAAGGTGATCACGAACAGGATCAGGCCCAGCTCCATCAGCGCGGACGTATGAAGACCGGGCGACGCCTCGGCGAACTCGTTCGCGAGCGCCGACGTGATGCTGTTGCCCGGCGAGAACAGCGATACGTTGTCGAGCAGGTTCGTGTTGCCGATCACGAACGTGACCGCCATCGTCTCGCCGAGCGCGCGGCCGAGGCCGAGCATCACGCCGCCGATCACGCCGGTCTTCGTATAGGGCAGCACGATCTTCCACATCACTTCCCAGGTCGTGCAGCCGATCCCGTACGCGGACTCCTTCAGCAGCACGGGCGTGACCTCGAACACGTCACGCATCACCGACGCGATGTACGGGATGATCATGATCGCGAGGATCACGCCGGCGGACAGGATGCCGATGCCGATCGGCGGGCCGGCGAACAGCGGGCCGAGCACCGGCACGCCGTCGAACAGGCGGCCGATCGGCTTCTGGAAATAGCCCGCGAAGATCGGCGCGAACACGAGCAGCCCCCACATGCCGTAGACGATCGACGGGATCGCGGCGAGCAGCTCGATCGCAATGCCGAGCGGACGGCGCAGCCAGACGGGCGCCAGCTCGGTGAGGAACAGCGCGATGCCGAAGCTGACCGGCACCGCGATCAACAATGCAATGAGCGACGTCACGATGGTGCCGTAGATCGGCACGAGCGCACCGTAGACGTCGACGGTGGGATCCCATTCGGAATGCCAGAGGAAACCGAGACCGAATTTCTGGATGGTCGGCATCGACGCGACGATCAGCGAGACGATGATGCCGCCGAGCAGCAGCAAGGTCACGATCGCGGCGAAGCGGGCGAGACCGCCGAACAGAATGTCCCCGAGTCGGCTGGGCGCGCGTTGCTGCGCCTTGTCGGCGGACCGGGATGACACGTATGGAATATCAGACATGGGCGCCTGCTCTTGAGTGCCGGGCGCGACGACGCCCGGCCTTACTGCACACACTGCCCGGCCGGGTCGGCCGGGCAGCGAACCGCTGCAACGCTTACTCGGCGATCGGCTTGCCTGCCGCGTCCGTCACCTTGACCTTCCACTGCTTGCGGATTTCCGTCTCGACCGCCGGCGGCAGCGAGATGTAGTCGAGGTTGTCCGCTGCCTTCTCGCCGTTCTTGAACGCCCAGTCGAAGAACTTCAGCGTTTCCTTGCCCTGCTCCGCCTTGTCCTGCTTCACGTGGAGCAGCACGAACGTCGCGCCGACGACCGGCCATGCTTCCTTGCCCGGCTGGTTCGTCAGGATCTGGTAGAACGACTTCGACCAGTTCGCGCCGGCAGCCGCCGCCTTGAAGGTTTCCGTCTTCGGCTCGACGACCGCGCCCGTCGAGTTCTTCAGCGCGGTGTAGACCATGTTGTTCTTCTTCGCGTACGCCCACTCGACGTAGCCGATCGCGCCCGGCAGGCGCTGCACGAATGCCGCGACGCCGTCGTTACCCTTGCCGCCCGTGCCCGTCGGCCAGTTGACCGTCGTGCCTTCGCCGACCTTCGACTTCCAGTCTTCGCTGACCTTCGACAGGTAGTTCGTCCAGATGAAGCTCGTGCCCGAGCCGTCCGCACGGCGCACGACCGCGATGTCCGTATCCGGCAGCTTGGCCTTCGGGTTCAGTGCGACGATCGCCGGATCGTTCCACTTCTTGATCTTGCCCAGGTAGATCTCGCCGAGCACCGGGCCCGACAGGATCAGCTCACCCGCCTTCACGCCCGGCACGTTGACGACCGGCACGACGCCGCCCACCACCGTCGGGAACTGGAACAGGCCGTCCTTCGCGAGGTCTTCGTCCTTCAGCGGCGCGTCCGAACCGGCGAAATCGACGGTCTTCGCGACGATCTGCTTCAGGCCGCCCGACGAGCCGATGCCCTGATAGTTGATCTTCGCGCCACCGGTCTGCTGGTAGTCAGCAGCCCATTTCGTATAGATCGGCATTGCGAAGGTGCTGCCCGCGCCCGTGATGTCGGCGGCGTGCGCAGCAACGGCGAAGAGCGCGCCAGCCAGGCCAGCAAACGCGGTTTGCATCAATTTCATGAGACCTCCAGTGTGTGAGCGGATGACTACGGCACCGCGAAGATTAGGGGGTGGCCATGACAGTAATGTGACAAACGATGAAGCTGGCGTGACAGTAACATGACTATTTGAAAGGCACGGATGCGCCGAGGGGATGCCCATCCGGCCGGGTGCGAACGCACGGAGATGACGGAGGAATCGCCCAAAAGGGAGCCCCGGGAAACCAGGGAAATGCCGTTGCGGCAGCCCGTACGCGCCATTCAGGGTCGGAAGCGATCGACCCGGAGACCCGGAGACCCGGAGACCCGGAGACCCGGAGGCCCGGACGGCCCGGACGGCCCCGGACCATATACACGTCATGCGCGCGATGCGGATGCGGGCGGGCAGCCGGACCGCGATGCGGATCGCGGCGCGGCGACGGAGCCGCCCGCGCCGCGATCCGCGCGATCAGGTGGTCGCCACGCGCACCGCTTCGGCGATCGCCTCCGCGTGCCGGCTCGCTTCCGCGGCCTGCTGCGCCTCGACCATCACGCGCAGCACCGGCTCGGTACCCGACGCGCGGATCAGCACGCGGCCGCTGCCGGAGAGCGCCGTCTCGGCCGCGTCGATCGCCGCGCGAATCGTTGCGTCGCCCTTCCAGTCGGCGCCCGGCTTCATCCGCACGTTGATCAGCTTCTGCGGGAACAGCGTCACGCTTTCGAGCATCTGCGCGAGCGTCTGGCCGCTGCGCTTGAGCGCCGCGAGCACCAGCAGCGCAGAGACGATGCCGTCGCCGGTCGAGTGGCGGTCGAGCGACAGGATGTGGCCCGAGCCTTCCGCGCCGAGTTGCCAGCCGCGCTCGCGCAGCTGCTCCAGCACATAGCGGTCGCCGACCGCGGCCCGGACGAACTGCACGCCCTCGCGCTTTAGCGCGACTTCGACGGCGAGATTCGTCATCAGCGTTCCGACCGCCCCTTCGACTCGACCGTTAGTTGCGATTCGATCCTTCACCAGCACGTAGAGCAGCTCGTCGCCATTGAACAGCCGTCCCGATGCGTCGACGACCTGCAGGCGGTCCGCGTCGCCATCGAGCGCGATGCCGAGATCCGCGTGGTTCGCGCGCACCGCACGCACCAGTGCGTCCGGCGCGGTCGCGCCGACGCCGTCGTTGATGTTGAAGCCGTTCGGCGCGACCCCGATCGGGATCACCTCCGCGCCAAGCTCATGAAACACGTGCGGTGCGATCTGGTAGGCGGCGCCGTGCGCGCAGTCGATCACGAGCTTCATGCCGCGCAGGTCGAACGCGGCCGGGAACGTGCTCTTGCAGAACTCGATGTAGCGCCCCGCCGCGTCGTCGAGCCGGCGTGCCTTGCCGAGCCCGTCCGACGGTGCGCAGGCAAGCGGCTTGTCGAGCCACGCCTCGATCTCGGCTTCGGTTTCGTCCGGCAGCTTGTTGCCGTCCGCCGAGAAGAACTTGATGCCGTTGTCGTGATACGGATTGTGCGACGCGCTGATCACGACGCCGGCCGACAGACGCAGCGCCCGCGTCAGGTAGGCGACGCCCGGCGTCGGCATCGGGCCGGCCAGCATCACGTCGACGCCCGCCGCCGAGAAACCCGCCTCGAGCGCCGCCTCGAGCATGTAGCCGGACACGCGCGTGTCCTTGCCGATCAGCACGGTGGGCCGGGTGCCCACCGCCGCGTCCGCGGAACCGGCCAGCACCTTGCCCGCCGCGTAGCCGAGCCGCAACACGAAATCCGGAGTGATGGGCGCTTCGCCGACCTTGCCGCGAATGCCGTCCGTACCGAAATATCGACGTCCCATAACGAACCTTTCTCCTCGTTTTGACTTATTGATGCCGTGCGGCTCCGCGCACGGCATGCCAGATTTTCAGCGCGTCGACGGTCGCCGCGACGTCGTGCACGCGCACGATCGCCGCGCCCCGCTCGACCGCGCACAGCGCGGCCGCGACGCTCGCCGCGACACGCTCCAGCGGCGGCTTGCCGCCGATCACCGCGCCGAGCATCGACTTGCGCGACATCCCCGCGAGAATCGGGTACGGGCGGCCGTCCGGACGGGCCGGCGCGGTGTCGGGCAACGCGGCGAGCAGCGCGTAATTGTCGTCGACGACCGCCTTGCCGAATCCGAAGCCCGGATCGACGCAGATCCGCTCCGGCGCGATGCCGGCAGCCATCAATGCGTGCGCGCGCGCGGCAAGGAAATCGCGCACGTCAGTCACCACGTCCCGATAGTCGGGCTCGTGCACCTGCATCGTCTGCGGCTCGCCGAGCATGTGCATCGCGCAAAGGCCGCAATCGCTGCCGCGCACGGCATCGATCGCGCCGGGCTGGCGAAAGCCCCAGATGTCGTTGATCAGGTCCGCGCCGGCCTCGAGCGATGCGCGCATCACGGCCGGCTTGTAGGTATCGATCGACAACGGCACGTTCAGCGCACGCAATGCCTCGACGAGCGGAATCACGCGCGCCAGCTCCTCGTCGAGCGGCACGGGCGGTGCGCCCGGGCGGGTCGACTCGCCGCCGATGTCGATCAGGTCCGCACCCTCGGCGAGCATCCGCTCGGCCTGGCGCAACGCGTGGTCGCGCGCGAGATAGCGGCCGCCGTCGGAAAACGAATCGGGGGTGGCGTTGAGAATGCCCATCACGAGCGGGCGCTCGAACGTCAGTTTGAATCGGCCGCACTGCAGCGGCTCGGGGATGAAGGACGGGTTGGACACGAATGACGAACGTGGATGAATGCAAAACGGGCTGGTGTGAGTGCCACACCAGCCCGTCAACGATGCAACGTACCGAATTATGCCGGGGCGGTAGCGTTGCCCGGCTTGACTTCGCTACCGCTGCCGCCGGACGACGGATCGCCTGCCGACGGCGTGCTCTTCGGCGAGCGCGGCGGGCGGCCTTCCATGATGTCGTTGATCTGATCGGCGTCGATCGTTTCCCACTCCATCAGCGCGGCGGTCATCGCCTCGACCTTGTCGCGGTTCTCGTCGAGCAGGCGGCGCGCGAGGCCGTACTGCTCGTCGAGCACGCGGCGGATTTCCGCGTCGACCTTCTGCTGCGTCGCCTCCGAGATCGTCCGCGTGAAGCCGCGCCCGAACGGGCTGGCCTCGTTCTCGTCGTCGACATAGACCATCGGCCCGAGTGCGTCGGTCATGCCGAAGCGGGCAACCATCGCGCGCGCGGTCTGCGTCGCCTTGTTGAAGTCGTCCGACGCGCCGGTGCTGATCAGGTTCAGGAACAGCTCCTCGGCCACGCGGCCGCCGAACAGGATCGCCAGGCGATCCAGCAGGTAATCCTTCGAGTAGGTCTCGTTGTCATGCTCCGGCAGCTGCCAGGTCACGCCGAGTGCGCGGCCGCGCGGAATGATCGTGACCTTGTGGACCGGATCGGCCTTCGGCAGCAGCTTCGCGATCACCGCGTGACCCGACTCGTGGTACGCGGTCGCGCGCTTCGCTTCCTCGCGGATCACCGCCGACTTGCGCTCCGGACCCATGAAGATCTTGTCCTTCGCGTCCTCGAAATCCTGCATCTCGACGATCCGCTTGCCGCGGCGCGCGGCGAACAGCGCCGCCTCGTTGACGAGGTTCGCGAGATCGGCACCCGAGAAGCCCGGCGTGCCGCGCGCGATCACTGCCGCGTCGACGTCGTTCGCGATCGGCACCTTGCGCAGGTGCACGCGCATGATCTGCTCGCGGCCGCGGATGTCCGGCAGGCCGACATAGACCTGGCGGTCGAAACGGCCCGGACGCAGCAGCGCCTTGTCGAGCACGTCGGAGCGGTTGGTCGCGGCGATCACGATCACGCCGGAATTGGCCTCGAAGCCGTCCATCTCGACGAGCATCTGGTTCAGCGTCTGCTCGCGCTCGTCGTTGCCGCCGCCCATGCCGGCGCCGCGATGGCGGCCGACCGCGTCGATTTCGTCGATGAACACGATGCACGGCGCGTGCTTCTTCGCCTGCTCGAACATGTCGCGCACGCGGGCCGCGCCGACGCCGACGAACATTTCGACGAAGTCCGAGCCCGAGATGCTGAAGAACGGCACCTTCGCTTCACCCGCGATCGCACGGGCGAGCAGCGTCTTGCCGGTGCCCGGAGGGCCGACCAGCAGCACGCCGCGCGGGATGCGGCCGCCGAGCTTCTGGAATTTCTGCGGATCGCGCAGGAAGTCGACCAGCTCGGACACTTCCTCCTTCGCTTCGTCGCAGCCCGCGACGTCGGAGAAGTTGACCGCGTTGGTGTTCTCGTCGATCAGCCGCGCCCGCGACTTGCCGAACGAGAATGCGCCGCCCTTACCGCCGCCCTGCATCTGCCGCATCATGTAGAACCAGAACACGATGATCAGCAGCGTCGGCCCCAGGTAATACAGCGCGGACATCAGCGCGCTCGGCTCGTCGTCGGCCTTGCCGCTGACCTGCACACCATACTTCATCAGATCGCCGACCATCCAGATGTCGCCGGGCGACACGATCTGGTATTTCGTGCCATCGGCCGGAGTGACGGTGAGGTTGCGCCCCTGCACGACGACGTTCTTGACCTTGCCGTTCTTCGCGTCGTCCATGAACTGCGAATACGACACACCTTCCTGGACGCGGGGCTTGTCGAACTGCTTGAACACTGTAAACAGCACCAGTGCGATGACCAGCCACACTGCTGCCTTCGAGAACATATTGTTGTTCAAAGCACCACTCCTTCACTCATAGACGAGCACCTACATTTCCCTTGCGGTGCTCCTCAGGCATTCTAATCCAGTCCCTAGCCCCCTGCCATAACCATTGATAACCGGCGCGATAGCGTACGGCTTGGCTGGCAAGGGCCGGAGCCCGTTTTACGGCACGTCGCCCCGCGTCAGTGCGGGTGCTTCAGGTGCCGGCCCAGGATGAACGTCTCGGACGATTTGTCGCGGGACGCCTTGGGCTTGCGTGGCGCGACCGTCCTGAACTGATGCTTGAATTTCTCGACGATCTGGCTATAGCCACTGCCGTGGAAACACTTCACCAGCAACGCGCCATCCGGCTTCAGGTGATTCTGCGCGAATTCGAGCGCCAGATCGCACACGTGCTCGATCCGCGCAGCATCGGCGCTGGCCACCCCGGACAGGTTGGGGGCCATGTCTGAAATTACAAGGTCCACCGGCCGCCCTTCGAGCACTTCCTCCAACTGGTGCAGCACCGAGTCCTCCCGGAAGTCGCCCTGGATGAAGTGCACGTCGGCGATCGGCTCCATCGGCAGCATGTCGAGCGCGATGATCGTGCCGTCGATGCCGCCCTGGCGCGCCGTGTCGCGCTGCTTGCCCTGCGCGAGCTTGTTGCGCGCGTACTGGCTCCAGCTGCCCGGCGCCGCGCCCAGATCGACGATCACCTGGCCCGGACGGATCAGCTTGTCCTGCTCGTCGATTTCCTTCAGCTTGTATGCCGCGCGCGCACGGTACCCTTCCCGCTGCGCCATTTTGACGTACGGATCGTTGATGTGGTCGTGCAGCCAGGATTGGTTAAAGCGATTCTTTGCCATGCGAGAGAGAGATTACTGCCCGTTTGCTTCGTGAGGCCGCGCTTTTGGCGGATAATACGCGTCTTATTCGCGCGGCTGCCGGCCTCAAAGAGGCCCAAGCCGCGATTTTACGTGGTTTCGGCGCGCGGCTGATCGCGGCTTGCGCCAGCGTTGCGCGCCCTTATTTGTGAATTCGATACTCCATGCCCGCCCTTTCGCTTTCTCCCGCCGAGCGCTCCGCGCTGCGCTCCCAGGCCCATGCGCTCAAGCCGGTCGTGCTGATCGGCGCCGAAGGGCTCACTGACGCCGTGCTGGCGGAAATCAGCGTGCACCTTGCCGCGCACGAGCTGATCAAGATCCGCGTGTTCGGCGACGAACGCGACGCACGCGTCGCGATCTACGACGAGATCTGCGACCGCCTGAGCGCCGCACCGATCCAGCACATCGGCAAGCTGCTCGTGATCTGGAAGCCCGAGGAAGCCGCCCCGGCACCGGCACGCGGCCGCCGCAGCGGCACGCTGCCGAGCGCGGGTGAAGCCGCGTCCGCCGGCGAAACCGACAAGAAGGGCCGTGCGCCGCGCGTCGTCAAGGTCGTCAAGCAATCGCCGAACGCAAGCCCCGTGCGCCGCCCGAGGCCGCAAAAAGTCGTGGTGCGCGGCAACGAGCGCGTGACCGCGGGCGGCAACGTCAAGCGTGCGAAAAAGCGCCAGACGAGCACCAAGCGCCCGCACCAGGACAAGTAACGCCGCCCGGCACGGCCTCCATGCGGGGCCGTGCGCCGCCGCGCGTCATGCGTCGCGCGTCGGCAGCTTCCAGATCAGCATCAGCCCGAGCACGCTCTCGACCAGATAGAACAGGCTCGAGATGCCGTGCAGCATCCCGAAACGGCTCGCGTAGGCCGAATGCCCGACGTCGGTGCCCGCCTCCTGGGCGGCGATCCGCAGCGCATTCATGAACGGCTGCAACGCGAAATAGCCGATCAGCACGCAGCCGACCATGGCCGCCAGAACCCAGCGCAGGCGGCGATATTCGTCGCAGCCGCGCCGCACCAACAGGTTCGCCAGCGCAAGCAGCAGCACGCCGCATACCACGCCAATGGTTGCCTCGATGCGGAACAGCCGTGCGGCGACCGAGCCGGCCGTCATCCGCTCCAGCCGGTTGAACAGCACGGGCGCGACCGCGTAGCCGATCGTCAGCAGACTGCCGACCCACACGGTCGACAGCAACCGGAACACGCGGTGCGGCATCACGGCCGTGCGCATCTCAGACGTAGCTGACCGAGATGATTTCGTACTCGCGCACGCCGCTCGGCGCCTGCACCGCCGCGACGTCGCCTTCGGACTTGCCGATCAGCGCGCGGGCGATCGGCGAGCTGACCGAGATCAGGCCGTGGTCGATGTCGGCTTCGTCGTCGCCGACGATCTGGTACTTGACGGTGCTGCCCGACTCGAGATCCTCGAGTTCGACCGTCGCGGCGAAAACCACGCGGCCGTCGGCGTCGAGCACGGTCGGATCGATGATCTGCGCGGCCGACAGCTTCGATTCGAGTTCCGCGATGCGACCCTCGATGAAGCCCTGCTTTTCCTTCGCGGCGTCGTATTCGGCGTTTTCGGACAGATCGCCCTGTGCGCGGGCCTCCGCGATCGCGTTGATCACGGCCGGCCGCTCGACGGACTTGAGGCGCTGCAATTCATCGCGCAGGAGTTCTGCGCCACGCTTTGTCAACGGAATGGTGCTCATAAACGGCTTCAATCGCTAAAAACGGCTATAAAAAAAATCACCGCGATTAAGCGCATCCCCGGCGGACCGCCGGGAACGCCGCCTAATCGCGGCACGTGTTGCTTCTACAGGTAACTGACCGCTTAGTTTAGGCGAGCATGAAGACCTTGTAAATCATAGACTTCCAGGTTCTTCAGGTAGCGCAAGCCTTCGACGGCCGCGCGCGCGCCCGACATCGTCGTGTAGTACGTGACCTTGTGTGCCTGCGCGCTCATCCGGATCGAACGTGAATCGGCGATCGCCTGGCGCGTCTCGTCGACCGTCGTGAACACGAGTGCGATCTCGCCGTTCTTGATCATGTCGACGATGTGCGGACGGCCGTCCTTCACCTTGTTCACGACCTTCACCGGCACGCCGGCCGCCTCGATCGCGGCTGCCGTGCCCTTCGTCGCGACGAGCGGGTAGCCGAGTTCGTGCAGCATGCGCGCGACTTCGACTGCCTTCGGCTTGTCCGCGTCCATCACGGTCAGCAGCACCGTGCCCGACTCCGGCAGGCGCGAGCCGGCCGCGAGCTGCGACTTGAACAGCGCCTCGCCGAACGTCTCGCCGACGCCCATCACTTCACCGGTCGAACGCATTTCGGGCCCGAGCACCGGGTCGACGGCCGGGAACTTGATGAACGGGAACACCGCTTCCTTCACGCTGAAGTACGGCGGCACGACTTCCTTCGTCACGCCCTGCTGCGCGAGCGTCTGGCCGACCATCGCGCGCGCCGCGATCTTCGCGAGCGGCAGGCTGGTCGCCTTCGACACGTACGGCACCGTGCGCGACGCGCGCGGGTTCACTTCGAGCACGTAGATGATGTCCTGCTTCGAGCCGTCCGCCTGCGGCACCTGCTGGATCGCGAACTGCACGTTCATCAGGCCGATCACGTTCAGCGCCTTCGCCATCGCGCCGGTCTGGCGCTTCAGCTCGGCGACCGTCTCCTGCGACAGCGAGTACGGCGGCAGCGAGCATGCCGAGTCGCCCGAGTGGACGCCCGCCTGCTCGATGTGCTCCATCACGCCGCCGATGAACACGGCCTCGCCGTCGCAGATGCAGTCGACGTCGCATTCGATCGCGTCGTTCAGGAAGCGGTCGAGCAGCACCGGCGAATCGTTCGACACCTTCACGGCCTCGCGCATGTAGCGCTCGAGGTCGCGCGGCTCGTGGACGATTTCCATCGCGCGGCCGCCCAGCACGTACGACGGACGCACGACGAGCGGATAGCCGATTTCGGCAGCCAGCGCGAGCGCTTCGTCTTCGGCGCGCGCGGTGCGGTTCGGCGGCTGGCGCAGGCCGAGGTCCTGCAGCAGCTTCTGGAAGCGCTCGCGGTCTTCCGCGGCGTCGATCATGTCCGGCGACGTGCCGACGATCGGCACGCCGTGCGCCTCGAGGTCGAGCGCCAGCTTCAGCGGCGTCTGGCCGCCGTACTGGACGATCACGCCGGTCGGCTTTTCCTTGTCGACGATCTCGAGCACGTCTTCCAGCGTCAGCGGCTCGAAGTACAGGCGGTCGGACGTGTCATAGTCGGTCGACACCGTTTCCGGGTTGCAGTTGACCATGATCGTCTCGTAGCCGTCCTCGCGCATCGCGAGCGCTGCGTGCACGCAGCAGTAGTCGAACTCGATACCCTGGCCGATCCGGTTCGGGCCGCCGCCCAGCACCATGATCTTCTTGTTCGTGGTCGGCTGCGCCTCGCACTCTTCCTCGTAGGTCGAGTACATGTAGGCCGTCTTCGTCGCGAACTCGGCCGCGCAGGTGTCGACGCGCTTGTAGACCGGGCGCACGTTCAGGTCGAGACGGCGGAGGCGCACGTCTTCCGGCGTCGCGCCGAGCAGCTTCGCGAGGCGGCGGTCGGAGAAGCCGCTCTGCTTCAGGTAGCGCAGCTCGTCGCGCGTGATCGACGCGAGCGTGCGGCCGGCGAGCGCCTTTTCCTTCAGGACGATCTGTTCGATCTGCGCGAGGAACCACGGGTCGATCGCCGTCTCGCGGAAGATTTCCTCGGCCGTCATGCCGATGCGGAACGCGTCGCCGACGAACCAGATGCGGTCCGGGCCCGGCTCGTGGATCTGGATCGCGATCTCGTCGCGGTCGGTCGACTTCTCGTCGAGACCGTCGACGCCGACTTCGAGGCCGCGCAGCGCCTTCTGGAACGATTCCTGGAACGTGCGGCCGATCGCCATCACTTCGCCGACCGACTTCATCTGCGTCGTCAGGCGCGAATCCGCCTCACGGAACTTCTCGAACGCGAAACGCGGGATCTTCGTGACGACGTAGTCGATCGTCGGCTCGAACGACGCCGGGGTCTGGCCGCCGGTGATTTCGTTCTTCAGCTCGTCGAGCGTGTAGCCGACCGCGAGCTTTGCCGCGACCTTCGCGATCGGGAAGCCGGTGGCCTTCGACGCGAGCGCCGACGAACGCGACACGCGCGGGTTCATCTCGATCACGACCATGCGGCCGTCCTTCGGGTTGATCGAGAACTGCACGTTCGAGCCGCCGGTGTCGACGCCGATCTCGCGCAGCACCGCGAGCGATGCGTTGCGCAGGATCTGGTATTCCTTGTCGGTCAGCGTCTGCGCGGGCGCGACGGTGATCGAGTCGCCGGTGTGCACGCCCATCGGGTCGAGGTTCTCGATCGAGCAGACGATGATGCAGTTGTCGGCGCGGTCGCGCACGACTTCCATCTCGTATTCCTTCCAGCCGAGCAGCGATTCCTCGATCAGCAGCTCGCGCGTCGGCGACAGGTCGAGGCCGCGCCGGCAGATTTCTTCGAACTCTTCACGGTTGTACGCGATGCCGCCGCCCGAGCCGCCGAGCGTGAACGACGGACGGATCACGACCGGGTAGCCGCTGCCGCCGGTGGCCGCCATGATCTCGGCGTGCACCTGGGTCGCCTCTTCCATCGAGTGCGCGACGCCCGACTTCGCGGAGCCGAGACCGATCTTGGTCATCGCGTCCTTGAACTTCTGGCGGTCTTCCGCCTTGTCGATCGCTTCCGGCGACGCGCCGATCAGCTCGACGCCGAATTTCTCCAGCACGCCGTGGTGGTGCAGGTCGAGCGCGCAGTTCAGCGCGGTCTGGCCGCCCATCGTCGGCAGGATCGCGTCCGGGCGCTCCTTCTCGATGATGCGCGCAACCACTTCCCACGTGATCGGCTCGATGTAGGTGACATCGGCCGTGTTCGGGTCGGTCATGATCGTCGCCGGGTTGCTGTTGACGAGAATGACCTTGTAGCCTTCCTCACGCAGCGCCTTGCATGCCTGCGCGCCCGAGTAGTCGAACTCGCAAGCCTGGCCGATGATGATCGGGCCGGCGCCGATGATGAGGATGCTGTTGATGTCTGTGCGTTTTGGCATGGCTTGTGAATTCAAAAAGTAATCGTTGTCGTGTGGCGGCCGGCTGCGCTCAGCCCATCGTCGCGAGCGCGAGCTTCACGGAGAAGCCGATGAAGAGGCCGCCCACACTGCTTGCCGCGCCCGCCGCGAGCTTGCGGCGGCGGCGGAAATGCTCGGCCAGGCGCGCGCCCGCGAAGATCAGCGTGCTCAGGTACAGGAAGCTCGCGCATTGCGCGATCGCTCCGAGCACGAAGAACGGCAACGCGGGATGCGGGAACGCCGGGTCGACGAACTGAATGAAGAACGAGATGAAGAACAGGATCGCCTTCGGATTCAGGAGGCTCACGACCAGCGCCTTGCGGAACGGCTTGTCGAAAGAGCGCTCGCCGTCGGCCGCGCGCGGCGCCTCGGCAGCCTCGCCGGCGCCCGCGCGCAGCTTGCGCCACGCGCCGCGCAGCATGCCGGTGCCGATATAGAGCAGGTACGCGGCGCCGCCGTACTTGACGGCGGAGAACAGCAGCGGATTGGCCTTCAGCAGCGACGAGACGCCCGCCGCCGACAGGACCATCAGCACGGTATCGCCGAGAAACACGCCGCAGGCCGCGCGATAGCCGGCCTTCACGCCGCGCTGCGCGGCAAGCGACAGCACGTACATCGAGTTCGGCCCCGGCAGCAGGATGATGAACACCACCCCGAACACATAGGTCCAGAGATCCGTGATGCCGAGTGCGTGACCGAACATGATGCGTGCCTCCCGCGCGTTATGCGTTGCGCTGCTTGGCCGCGTCCATCAACGCGGTGAAGCGGTCGAACAGGTAGCCGATGTCGTGCGGGCCCGGCGATGCCTCCGGGTGACCCTGGAAGCAGAACGCCGGACGGTCGGTCAGCTCGAAGCCCTGCAGCGTGCCGTCGAACAGCGACACGTGCGTGACGCGCGCGTTCGCCGGCAACGAATCGGCGTCGACCGCGAAGCCGTGGTTCTGCGACGTGATCACCACGCGGCCGTCGCCGAGATCCTTGACCGGGTGGTTCGCGCCGTGGTGGCCCGTCTTCATCTTGAGCGTCTTCGCGCCGACCGCGAGGCCCATGATCTGGTGGCCGAGGCAGATGCCGAAGGTCGGCACGCCGCGCTCGAGGAAGGTCTTCGTCGCCGCGATCGCGTAGTCGCACGGTTCCGGATCGCCGGGGCCGTTCGACAGGAACACGCCGTCCGGATTCAGCGCGAGCGCCTCTTCCGCGCTGGCCTGGGCCGGCAGCACGGTCACATGGCAGCCGCGCTCCGCGAGCATGCGCAGGATGTTGTACTTGACGCCGAAATCGTAGGCGACGACGCGGTACTTCGGTGCGGTCTGCAGGCCGTAGCCGCTGCCGAGGCGCCATTCGGTCTGCTTCCATTCGAACGGCTTGGGCGTCGACACGACCTTCGCGAGATCCATGCCGGCGAGGCCCGGGAACGAGCGCGCGAGCTCGATCGCCTTCGCTTCGTCGTCCGAGCCGGCCAGGATGCAGCCGCTCTGCGCGCCCTTGTCGCGCAGGATGCGGGTCAGCTTGCGGGTGTCGATGCCGGCGATCGCGACGACGCCTTCGTCGCGCAGGTAGTCGCTGAGCGTGCGATCCATGCGGAAGTTCGACGCGAGCGTCGGCAGGTCGCGGATGATCAGGCCGGCGGCATGGACTTTCGTGGCTTCGACATCCTCGGCGTTGACGCCGACGTTGCCGATATGCGGATAGGTGAGCGTGACGATCTGGCGCGCGTAGCTCGGGTCAGTCAGGATTTCCTGATAGCCGGTGATCGCGGTGTTGAACACGACTTCGCCGATCGTATGGCCAACGGCTCCGATCGAATAACCACGAAAGACCGTGCCGTCGGCGAGTGCGAGCAAAGCGGGAGAAAAAGACGGCAACACGGGAGGCTCCTTGGGGAACACCCTGCTGCCGACCTGTTTACCCTGCCGCGCGAGCGCCGCGCTGCGATGACGCGCGCGGTCGCCTGCTGGACGCTGCCTGCTGTCGCGCCGCGAAACCGGCGTGCAGCACGCGGGGTTCGCGACATCGCCCGGCAGGTGGCGTGCGGCGGATGAACGGGATGAGTGAGGTAGGCGCTAGGGTGCGAGGTTGATCAGCACAAACTTTCAAATTATAGCCCGAAAATGCCCTTATCTTCAATCGAAACGGCCGCTTGATGCGGGTATCGTGATGCGCGCATCCTGCCGCCGGCCGCCGCTCCGTTTCCGGAACCGGCCCAGTTGCAGCGTACCCCTGTGTCCGCCATCCTGGCCAGAGGCCCGCCGCGCGCCCCAAAAAAGAAAACGCCGTCACCCCCGGTGACGGCGTTTCGTCGGACGATTTTGCTCGCGCGGCCCGCATGTGGAACGCAGTGCGCGCCCGGCCGGTTACTTCTTCTTGCCCTTGTGCGACGCCTTCGACGCGCCGGCCTTCGCCGGGCCGCGCTTCGCGCCACGCGCGGCCTTGCCGCCCGCGCTCAAGCTCGCGCGCTCGATCCGCCCGCCACCAACCGACGTCGCGATGCGCTCGGGCCCCGGCTCGGCGGGCATCGCGCGCCCGACCGGAACGTGCAGCACCAGCGTCTGCCCCGCCATCACCATGTCGCGCCGCGCGCGGTTCCACGACTTCAGCTGGGCCACCGACACGCCGTAGCGGCTCGCGATCGCCGCCATCGACTGCTTGCGGCGCACGCGGATCAGCATCTTGCGCGTGTCCGGCACGTCAGGCTCCATCGCCAGCACGCCGTTTTCCGCGACGTCCGCGCTGATGTCCTCGTCGTCGTCGTCCGCGCGCGGCACGACGATCGTCGAGCCGGGCTTCAGGCGCATGCCCGCCGGAATCTTGTTCACCTGCATCAGCGTATCGGCGTCGACGCCGATTTTTTCCGCGATCGCCGCCGGGCGGGCGCGCTCGCTGACCGTATAGGTGGTCCACGACGACAGCGCGCCGTTGTACGACTTCAGGTTCTTCTCGAACGCCCCCGCGTTGTCGAACGGCAGCAGGATCTGCGGATCGGTCGCGCTGAGGATCACCGGCTTCGCGAACGACGGGTTGAGCGCCTTGAACTCGTCGGGCGACATGTCCGCGAGCCGCGCCGCGACCTTCACGTCGATGTCGCGCGACGTCGTGACCGTCACGAAATACGGGTGGTTCGGGATGTCCGGCAATGCGAGGCCGTATTGCTGCGGGTGCGCGATGATGTTCTTCACCGCCTGCAGCTTCGGCACGTAGTGGCGCGTCTCGTTCGGCATCCGCAGGCTCTGGTAGTCGGTCGGCAGCCCGGCCGCCTGGTTGCGCGCGATCGCGCGCTGCACGTTGCCTTCGCCCCAGTTGTACGCGGCGAGCGCGAGATACCAGTCGCCGAACATGTCATGCAGGCGCGACAGGTAGTCGAGCGCGGCGCTCGTCGACGCGAGCACGTCGCGCCGCTCGTCCTGCCACATGTTCTGCTTCAGCTTGTACGTGCGGCCAGTGCCGGGAATGAACTGCCACATGCCGGCCGCCTTCGCGACGGACAGCGCCTGCGGGTTGTACGCCGACTCGATGAACGGCAGCAGCGCCAGCTCGGTCGGCATGTGCCGCGCCTCGAGCTCCTCGACGATGTGGTACAGGTATTTCTGCGAGCGCTCGGTCATGCGCTGCACGTAGTCCGGGCGCTGCGCGTACCAGGTGGTCTGCATGTCGACGAGGTCGGTCTGCAGGTCGGGCATCTGGAAACCGCGACGGATGCGCGCCCACAGATCGGCGTCGGCGCTCGTCAGGTCGCCGACCGACTGCTTGTCGACGTCGACGGTTTCCCTGGCGGTGGCGGACTTGCGGAGGAAATTGGACGCTGCCTGCGGATCGGCGGCGGAATTGGCGGCAGGCCCCTGGCTCGCACACGCGGCGAGCAGCAGAACCAGCAGCGCACTCAGTAAAAGTCGCATGAAAATCTCGGCTTCCGACGGCTGGAAATTGGAGGCGATACTACGGAAGTGCATGCTTCACGTCAATAAAAACACCGAAAACTCAGCCAAATCTGATATTTGGGGCCGTTTTCAGAGATTCGTATCGAGCTTTGGACTCCTCGAAAAACCCTCACCGGAACCGGTTCTTCCACTCGCGAATCAGCGTGAATGCGGCCAGCCGATCCGACACCCGTTCATGCAGCAGCGCTTCGAGCGTGGCCCGGATCTCCGCGCTGTCCGCGCGCAGGAACGGATTCACCGCGCGCTCGTGCGCGATCGTCGTCGGCAGCGTCGGCTCGCCTCGCGCGCGGCGAGCCTGCGCGTCGTCGCGCCACGCGCCGAGCGCCGCGTTGCCCGGCTCGCAGGCGAGCGCGAAGCGGATGTTCGACAGCGTATACTCATGCGCGCAATGCACCCGCGTGTCGCCCGGCAGCGCCGCGAGCGCATCGAGCGAGGCCAGCATCTGCGCGGGCGTGCCCTCGAACAGGCGGCCGCAGCCGCACGAGAACAGCGTGTCGCCGCAAAATACGTGCGGATGCAGCGACGCTGCGCCTTGGCCGGCCGTGCCTGTACCGGCCCTCTGAAAATACGCGATATGGCCCCGCGTGTGGCCCGGCACGTCGAGCACGTCGAACGACAGCGCCGGCGCGTCGAGCGTCACGCGCGCACCGCCGGCGACCGGCCGCGTGACGACGCCGATCGCTTCATCAGCGGGACCGAACACGGGCAGCGGCACGCCGGCCGGCTGGCTGTCGATGAGGGCCGCGACGCCGCCGACATGGTCGGCGTGGTGGTGCGTGAGTAAAATAGCGGTGAGCCGCCAGCCTCGTTCGTCGAGGTACCGGCGCACCGGAGCGGCTTCGCCCGGATCGACGGCGATCGCATCGCTGCCGTCCGACACGAGCCAGATGTAGTTGTCCTCGAATGCCGGTACCGGCACATATTCCAGCTCGTTCATGGGCGCGCAATCATCGCTATGTCTGATCGACAAATTATAGACTGGCCCGCCTGGACCGACTCCCCGCCCGGCCGTTACGTGCTGGACTGGGAGCAAGCACTGCTCGACCGTACCGTGTCCGACGTGTTCGGCTTTCACGCGCTGCAGCTCGGCCTGCCGCAGCTCGACGCGCTGCGCGAGAACCGCATGCCGTGCCGCGGCCTCGTGCTCGACCCGGCCAGCGGCGCGAGCGCGCCCTACCAGTACCCGTGGGCGCGCGAGGCGCACAGCCCCGAGCACGCGCCCGCCGGGCGCAGCACCGTCTGGTGCGACCTGCTCGACCTGCCGTTCGAGTCGCAAAGCGTCGACCTGATCGTGATGCCGCACACGCTCGAATTCACGTCCGACCCTCACCGGCTGCTGCGCGAGGCCGAGCGCGTGCTGATGCCCGAGGGCCAGCTCGTCATCACCGGCTTCAATTCGCTCAGCCTGTGGGGGATGCGCCAGTCGTTCGGCAGGATGGCGAACCGCCCGTTCGTGCCGGCCGCGCGGGACCAGATCGCGTTCATCCGGCTCAAGGACTGGATCAAGCTGCTCGGCTTCGACCTGGAACGCGGCCGCTTCGGCTGCTACCGCCCGCCGCTCGCCACCGACCAGTGGCTCGCCCGCTATGCATTCATGGAAGCGGCCGGCGACCGCTGGTGGCCGATCTTCGGCGCCGTCTACATGGTGACGGCCGTCAAGCGCGTGCGCGGCATGCGGCTCGTCGGCTCGATCAAGATGAAAAAGCCCGTGCTCGCGCCGGGCCTGACGCCCGCGGCCTCCCCGACCACCCATCAAGAACATTCATGACTACCGACACCATCGACATCTACACCGACGGCGCCTGCAAGGGCAATCCGGGCCCGGGCGGCTGGGGCGCGCTGCTGCGCTACGGCGACAAGGAAAAGGAAATGTTCGGCGGCGAGCCGAACACGACCAACAACCGCATGGAGCTGATGGCCGTGATCGCCGCGCTCGAAGCGCTGAAGCGCGAATGCCGCGTGGTCGTGCACACCGATTCGCAGTACGTGCAGAAAGGCATCAGCGAGTGGATCCACGGCTGGAAGAAGAAGGGCTGGATCACCGCGTCGAAGACGCCGGTGAAGAACGCCGACCTGTGGAAGCGGCTCGACGCGCTCGTCGCGCAACATCAGGTCGAATGGCGCTGGGTGAAGGGCCATGCCGGCCACCCCGAGAACGAGCGCGCCGATGCGCTCGCCAACCGCGGCGTCGAGTCGCTCGCGGCCGCCTGATCCTGACCGACACCCCGATTTTCCGTTTTTCCCGACATGCGCCAGATCATTCTCGATACCGAAACCACCGGCCTGAACGCCCGCACCGGCGACCGCATCATCGAAATCGGCTGCGTCGAGCTGCTGAACCGGCGGCTCACCGGCAACAACCTGCACTTCTACGTCAATCCCGGGCGCGACAGCGATCCGGGCGCGCTCGCGGTGCACGGGCTCACGACCGAGTTCCTGAGCGACAAGCCGAAGTTCGCGGAGATCGCCGACCCGTTGCGCGACTTCGTGCGCGACGCGGAACTGATCATCCACAACGCGCCGTTCGACCTCGGCTTCCTCGACGCGGAATTCGCGCTGCTCGGCCTGCCGCCGTTCGCCGAGCAATGCTCGGGCGTGATCGACACGCTCGTGCAGGCCAAGCAGATGTTCCCCGGCAAGCGCAACTCGCTCGACGCGCTGTGCGACCGGTTCGACATCAACAACGCGCACCGCACGCTGCACGGCGCGCTGCTCGACTCGGAACTGCTCGCCGAGGTGTATCTCGCGATGACGCGCGGTCAGGACAGCCTCGTGATCGACATGCTCGACGACGGCGCGTCCGAGGACGGCGCGGGGAACGGCCAGCGCGTGTCGTTCGCGGCGCTCGACCTGCCGGTGCTCGCCGCGAGCGACGACGAGCTGGCCGCGCACCAGGCGCAGCTCGACGCGCTCGACAAGTCGGTCAAGGGCACCTGCATCTGGCGGCAGGCCGCGGCCGGCGACGACGCGGGCGCGTAAGCGCCGCGCCTACGCGCGCGGCTGCAGCGCGATGACGGTCATGCCCGCCAGCGCGAGCGCCGCGCCCGCCGCGTCCCAGCGGGTCAGCGCGACGCCGTCCACGGCGCGCAGCCAGACGAGCGCGACCGCGATGTACACGCCGCCGTACGCCGCATAGGTGCGCCCCGCCGCACTCGGGTGCAGCGTCAGGAGCCACGCGAACAGCGCGAGCGACAGCGCGGCGGGCGCCAGCAGCCACACCGGCCGGCCCGCCTTGAGCACGAGCCACGGCAGATAGCAGCCGACGATTTCCGCGAGCGCGGTGGCGGCGAACAGCGCCGCTATTTTCATCAGTTCGATCATCTCGAATCGGTTCCCCCGAGGCCGAGCGACGGGCAACGAACGCCCCTCCGCAAGCCGCCGATTATGCCCGAGCGCAACCCGACGGCACGGGCATTCCCGCGCAATCCGCTCGATCATCGCGCATCGTGCTATCATGTCGCCTGCTTCAACACTCAATCTCTTTCAATTCGATTTTGAGACAAGTCCGTTCGCGCACCATCGCGCGGCGCTTCGCCTCGAATCGCACCGACAGAAAAGCGTGCCCGCCGGGCAGTTTTTTTCGTTTCGCCGCCCCTTCCGGGGGGCATCTCGCCAGATCGCCGGACACGCCGTCCGCACTGGCTCGCCGCACGCATCACGCGGCCTTATCTTCATGAGCGCGATGTCGCGACGGCCCACCGGGCCCGCATCGAGGCAGGTCATTTTTTGCAGTAAACGCTTAATGGCTTGACTCGACGCGCCGCACCCGACATCGCGCTTGCCGGCAAACCGTGTCGAACGGGCTTCCCCCGCTTCGGCGCAGTCAAAGGAGTGCATGACCTTGACCGCTACACACGCCAGCCCAGCTGCTGCTTCCTCCCCCGCGCCGGACAGCGCGCCCCTCGCCGCAGACGACATCACCGTCGTCGACCGGAACCTGCTCAAGCGCGCGGTCGGCGCGATGGCCATCGGCAATGCGATGGAATGGTTCGATTTCGGCGTCTACAGCTACATCGCCGTTACGCTCGGCAAGGTGTTCTTCCCGTCCACCAGCCCGTCCGCGCAGTTGCTCGCGACCTTCGGCACGTTCGCCGCGGCGTTCCTCGTGCGCCCGCTCGGCGGCATGGTGTTCGGCCCGCTCGGCGACCGCATCGGCCGCCAGCGCGTGCTTGCGATGACGATGATCATGATGGCGGCCGGCACCCTGGCGATCGGCCTGATCCCGAGCTATGCGTCGATCGGCATCATGGCGCCCGTGCTGCTGCTCGTTGCGCGCCTCGTGCAGGGCTTCTCGACCGGCGGCGAATACGGCGGCGCCGCAACCTTCATCGCCGAGTTCTCGACCGACAGGCGGCGCGGCTTCATGGGCAGTTTCCTCGAATTCGGCACGCTCGTCGGCTACGTGATGGGTGCGGGCGTCGTCGCGCTGCTGACCGCGTCGCTGTCGCAGGAGGCGCTGCTGTCGTGGGGCTGGCGCGTGCCGTTCCTGATCGCCGGCCCGCTCGGCCTGATCGGTCTCTACATCCGGATGAAGCTCGAGGAAACGCCCGCGTTCAAGCGCCAGGCCGAAGCCCGCGAGGCGCAGGACAAGGCGGTGCCGAAGGCGCGCTTTCGCGAGACGCTGGCGCGCAACTGGCGCGCGATGCTGCTCTGCGTCGGCCTCGTGCTGATCTTCAACGTCACCGACTACATGGCGCTGTCGTACCTGCCGAGCTATCTGTCGTCGACGCTGCATTTCGACGAGGCGCACGGCCTCGTGCTGGTGCTGGTCGTGATGGTGCTGATGATGCCGATGACGCTCGCCGCCGGCCGCCTGTCGGACACCGTGGGCCGCAAGCCGGTGATGCTCGCCGGCTGCGTCGGCTTCCTGCTGCTGTCGACCCCGGCGCTGCTCCTGATCCGCAGCGGCGACACGCTGCCGGTCTTCGGCGGCCTGCTGATCCTCGGCACGCTGCTGTCGTGCTTCACCGGCGTGATGCCGTCGGCGCTGCCGGCGCTGTTCCCGACCGAGATCCGCTACGGCGCGCTCGCGATCGGCTTCAACGTATCGGTGTCGCTGTTCGGCGGCACGACGCCGCTCGTGACCGCGTGGCTCGTCGACGCCACCGGCGACCTGATGATGCCGGCGTATTACATGATGGGCGCGGCGATCGTCGGCATCGTGTCGGTGCTGGCGCTGACCGAAACCGCGCGCCAGCCGCTGAAGGGCTCGCCGCCCGCCGTCGCGACGCGCCGCGAGGCACACGAGCTGGTGCGCGCGCTGCGTGACGGCGATGCGCGCCGTGACGCCGACGTGTATGGCACCGTGTCGGCTGCGCGCGCGTAAGCGCCGCACGAAATGAAAAACCCCGGCGGGTGCCGGGGTTCCGAATGCGGCGGCCTGTCGCCACCGCTCGATCGGCTGGTATCGGCCGATCAGCCGGAATGGCTAGATGACTCGATGGCGACCTGCACGACCGAAGCGGTCCGAACGGCGCGCAGCCGGCCGGGCTGCCGCCCTTTCGGGGAGAACGCGGCGCTCACGCATGCGCGCCATCGTGCCACGCATCGACCAATTCGCGCGAGTGCGACACCGCCGCCTGCGCACCCTTCGCCGCGACGATCAGACCGACCTGCCCGAGATTGAAATCGTGCGCGACCATCAACTGCGTCAGCGTCACCAAAGGCAGGACGACCGACGGATGGTACAGGTTGGCTTCAATCCAGGCTTTCATCATCGACTCCATCAAGCGCGGCGGATCACCGATGAAGTGCATTGTAAGAACGGCCGCCGCCCGGATAAATCACATCGCCGCGAAGTCACTTGTCGTCGGCAGCGAATAATCGCCGCGCCACGCAGCCTGGGGCCAGATCACACTGATCAACAGCCCTAAGCGAGCGGTGTCCCGATGAATGCGGGCAGCGCCTCCGCACGCGCGGAATGCGCGGCGAGCGCCGGAAAGCGCGCCGCATCGATGCGGGCCAGATCGGGATAGTCGGACGCCATGAACTGCGTGAAGCGCCACACGACCGCGACGGTCACGTCCGACTGCATCACGCGCTCGCCGCCGAGCCAGCCCGTGACGCCCGCGATGCGCTTCTCCAGTTCGCCGTACGCGGCCTCGAGCTGCCCGAGCACCCGGTCGAGCCACGGCTGGTGCCGCTTCTCGCCCGGACGCAAGCCTTCCTCGTAGACCACCTGGACCGTCTTCTCGGCCGCGGCCAGCGCGAAGCCGACCAGTTCGAGCGCGCGCACGCGGGCATCGAGGGCGTCGGGCAGCAGCCGCCGCTCCGGCGCGGCGAGGTGGTCGAGGTAATCGAGGATCAGCGACGAGTCGAGCAGCGTCGCGCCGTCGCCGGTGACGAGCGTCGGCACCTTGACGACCGGATTGATCGCCTTCACCTGGTCGAACTGCCGGAACACCGACAGCGACTGGTGTTCGAACGGGAGGTCGAGCAGTTTCGCCGAAATGGCGACGCGTCGCACGAATGGGGAATCCAGCATGCCGATCAGCTTCATTACGATTTGCTCCGCTTTCGGGGATGGGATCGACGACTGTAGCAGCGTCCGCACCGCGCGCCTAGCCGCGGCCGTGCCACGGGCCTGTCCCGCTTGCCCGGCCCACTGGCTCGCTCCATCAGCTCGCCCCGCCTGCCCTACGTAACGGCCACACCGCCCACCCATGCATGTCGGCAACCGCCACACGCCGATACGCTTGATGCGTGTCAAATCGGTGCCCCACAGCGCTGCGACAGTGACGATAATGCAGATTCGTCCGACCTCTCCCAAAGGATCGCCATGTGGTATGCCCTCGTCGAGCAGCAGCGTCAATGGTTGCGCGCGTGGCGCGCGGCAACCCGGCATGCGTTCGAGGCGTGGCCGGCGGCTACGCTGCCGCATGCCGCGTCGTCTTGTTACGCAGACCTGTTCGAGCCGCTCATCGGGCCGGACGCCGAGCCGCCGCCATTCGCGATCGAACCGCTCGAGCTCGACGGCCAGCGCGTCGCGATCGACGAAGCGGTCGTCGCGCAGACGCCGTTCTGCCGGTTGCTGCGCTTCTCCCGCGCACACGCGGCCCGCGCGCCGCGCGCGGTGCTGCTGTGCGCGCCGCTCGCGGGCCATGCGGCCGTGATGATGCGGGAGACCGTCGAGACGCTGCTCGCCGATGGCGACGTCTACGTGACCGACTGGGCGAACGCCCGCGACGTGCCGACCGAGGCGGGACGCTTCGGACTGGACGAGTACGTGACGATGCTCGACGATTTCGTCGACACGCTGATGCGCGACGCGCGGCCGCTGCACGTCGTCGCGGTCTGCCAGGCCACCTTCCCCGCGCTCGGCGCGCTCGCGTTGCGCGCCGGCCGTGACCTCGCGCCACCGGCAAGCGTCACGCTGATCGGCGGCCCGATCGATACACGGCTCAATCCGAGTACGCTCGGCCATGCGGCGAACGCGCATTCGCTCGACTGGTGCCGCGACAACCTGATCGACGTGGTGCCCAACGGTTTCGCGGGCCGCGGCCGCAGTGTGTTTCCCACCTACCTGCAACAGGCGGAGATCGCGATCGTCTATCCGCAGCGCTACCTGACGCTGATCGGGCACTACACGCAAGCCGCGTCGCGCGCCGACCCCGGCGCGCTGGACGACGCGCGGCGCGCGATGCGCGAGTACACCGCACTGCTCGACATGCCGGCCGAATACTTTCTCGATACGCTCGACCTCGTGTTTCAGCGCGCCTGCCTCGCGAATCGCACATGGCAGGTGCATGGCGTGCCCGTGGAACCGGCCGCGCTTCACGGCACCGCGCTGCTGACCGTGGAAGGCACCCTCGACGCCGTCACCGGCGCCGGGCAGACGCATGCCGCGCACGAACTGTGCTGCGGCCTCGCGCCCGTCGAGCGGCATCGGCTCGACGTCGACGGCTGCGATCACTACGGGCTCTTCACCGGCGCGCACTGGCGCGACGACGTGCATCCGGCGCTGCGTGCCATATTCGCGCAGGCGGAATCCGGCGGCGCGCCGACACGGCACTGAACGCGCCGTGCCCGGTCGCGTGTCAGCCAGGCGCGGCCGCGCCCGGCTCGCCGCGCGCGGCGTCGAGCA
>NZ_JGVW01000086.1 GCF_000687455.2 Burkholderia sp. lig30 | reverse complement strand
GCCAGAAACCCCCGCCCGACCAGGCGGGGGTTTTTGCATTTGCGGCCGGGAAACGTTCATCGAACGCGCTGCCGGCCCGCCTGCACCGAGTGACCTTACCCGGCAGACGATGCCGTCGAGCAGTGCGACACCGGCGCGCGTGCAATGCATCCCGTTCAAGCGGGACGCCGCACTGCTCCGAGCGGCACCGCGGCCAGGTCGACGTAACGGAACGCCGTCCGTGCGTCGACGAGCGCCGCTGGGTCGAGCGACGCGTCGACGAGCGCCTCGCGATCGCCGGGCGCGACGGCGACACATGAACCATCGGGCGCCGCGACGAGGCTCGTGCCGCTGAACGTATAGCGATCGCCGGAACCGACCCGGTTCGCCATCGCGACGTAGACCTGGTTCTCCAGCGCACGCACCGGAATCATCTGACGATGTACGCCGCCGTAAGGATTCATCATCCCGTCGAGGATCACGATCAGCTCGGCGCCCGCATGCGCAAGCGCGCGTGCCGTCTCCGGAAATTCGAGATCGAAGCAGATCAGCAGGCCGACCGTCATCCCGCGCCACGCGCAGACCGGAAACGCGCCGCCCGCCTCGAATACGCCGAGATCGGATTCGTACAGATACGTCTTCCGGTACCGCAGCAGCACGTCGCCGTTCGCGTCGATCAGCAGCGCGGTGTTGAAGTAGCGCCCACCTTCGCGTTCCGCGAAGCCGAATGCGACGCTCACGCCCGCTTCGCGTGCGGCATCGCGCACGGCGGTCACGGACGGCCCGTCGAGCGGCTCGGCCAGCCGGGCAACATTGTCTGGCGTCGGGAAGCCGCACGAATACGTTTCCGAAAACACGACAAGGTCGGTTTCGTCGCGCGAGGCCGCGATGATCGCGAGCGCTTTCGCGAGGTTGCCGGCGACGTCGCCGTCCTTCAGTTCCGACTGGACGAGGCGAATGCGCGGGCCGTTCATCGTGCGTCTCCCTGCGTTGCCGTGCTAACGAGCGTGCCGGGCGCGGGCGTTTCGTCGATCACGCGCCGCTCGCGGTCGAGATCGAGCGAGCGCGACAGCAGCCCGTACACGCCGCCCGCGGCGATCAGGCCGACGAGCCACGCGACGTCGACGCCGCCGAGCAGACGTGCGAACGGCCCGACGAACACCTCGCGGTTCGCTTCGGCGTCGAACACGTAGAAGAACGGCACCATCGCCGCGAAGCCGATCAGGTATGCGGCGATCCCGCGCGCTTGCCACCTGCCGTACAGGCCGTGCGGTGTGAAGAAGTGCGCGATCGCATAATGGCCGCGTCGCACGAAGAAGTAGTCGACGAGATTCACCGCGGTCCACGGCACGAGGAAGTAGAGCATCAGCGTCAGGAACGTCTGCAGCAGTGCGATGCCGTTGCCGCGGATCGCGAACACGCAGCCCAGCACGAACGTGCTGATCGCGACGATCGCGGCGACGCGCGCGCGACGGGACGGCCGGATCGGCATGATCGAATCGATGCCCGTCAGCACGGTCAGCATCGCGCTGTACGCATTGAGCGCGATGATCGGCAGGAAGCCGACGAGCGACACGATCGCGATCAGCTTGCCGAGGCCGGGCACCAGCGATGCGCCGACCTGGTTCATCGCCACCAGCGCGTCGGCCGCATGCAGCTTCTGCGCGAGCCATGCGCCAAGCCCGATCATCCAAGTGCCCGACAGCGATGCGCCGGCGAAGATCACCGCGATCAGCTTCGCGCGGCTCGTGTGCTTCGGCAGGTAGCGCGAATAGTCGGACACGTAGGGCGCGTACGAGATGTTGTAGCTCGCCGCGATCGCGAACTGTGTCGCGAAGGCGATCCAGTTGAAGCCCGGCGCCGCCGCCGGTGCGGCGGCCGTGCCAGCCGGCGCCGCATGGCCGAAGGCAAGCGCGAGGGTGACGAGCGCGTAGAGCGGCAGCGTCGCGATCAGCGCCCACGTGAACGTCTTGTGCATCAGGTCGTGGCCGTAGATCGCGAGCAGCGCGCCGATCGTGACGGCGGCGACGGCGACGAATGTGCCATCGATCCCGAACACGTTGTGCACGCCATCGACCATCAGCGATACGTTGACGACGTTGAAACCGACAAATACGAACAACGTCGCGAGCAGCGCGACGATCACGCCGCGATAGCCGAACTGCGCGCGCGACTGGATCATCTGCGGCAGCCCCATTTCCGGCCCCTGCGAGCCGTGGAATGCCATGAAGAGGGTGCCGAACATGATGCCGAGCGCGCCCGCGAGCGTGGTCCAGCCAGCAGAAAGTCCCATGCCCGGGCCGACGAAGCCGATCGAAATCGTGAAGAAATGAAAATTTCCGAGAAACCAGAACGGGCCCTGGCTTGCCAGTCTGGCGTGGCGTTCGCTTTCGGGAACGTAGTCGATCGAGCGGTGCTCGATCGCGGGGCCGCCCGCTTCGGCGCGGGCGAGCTCGATGGCGTCGGGGCGATTCATGAGAGTCCTGTCTCCTGGGCGCGCGCGTCGAATCGACCGACGCACGCCGGCCTGTCCCGGCGGGCCACGACGGGCAGACGAATCATTTTGTGTGGATGCGGCGGGCGGTGCGAGAAACCCGTCAGCCGGGGCGGGCGCGGATGAGCGGGGCGGCTGGCCGCCGCCCCGCTGTACGTATTTACGCGGTGCGTGCGTCGCGCGGCAGCGGCTCGGCCGTGGCGCGGGCTGCACCGGTATCGTCCACATCGCCGACGCGTCGCGCGATCAGCCACACGCACACCGACGACAGGATTGCGGCACTCGTGTACTGCAGTGCGAGCGGCCACCATTGCGGCGCGGCGTTCTGCGCGATCACCGTCGCGACGAGCGGCGTCAGGCCGCCGGCCAGCGCACCGCACACCTGGTACGCGATCGAGATGGCCGTGTAGCGGATGCGTGCGACGAAGATGCCGCTGACGAAACCGGCGACCACCGCGTAGTAGCCGGATTCGGCGAGCGTTGCGAGGCCGACGCCGAGCGTGACCGACAGCGGCGTGCCCACATGTACCAGCGGCAGCATCACGAACGGCACGATCGCGGCCCATGCGCCGGTGATCAGCAGCACGCGCGTCGTGCCGAAACGCTGCGCGAGGAACGCGGCAGTGAGCTGCACGACGAACTGCAGTACCGCGACGATCGTCATGCATTGCAGCACCATCGACCGGTCGAGCGACAGGAACTGCGTCGCGTAGCTGATCATGAAGATGTTGCTGAAATACACGCCGGCGATCCCGTAGACATTCGCGCCGATCGCGAGCAGCAGCAGCGGCCAGTACTTCATCGCTTCGCGCACCGGGTTCTGCACGATGTCGCCGCTCTTGCGGACTTCCTCGAACTCCGGCGACTCGGACACGCTTGCACGAATCACGAAACCGACGACGAGCAGCACCGCGCTCGCGAGGAACGGAACGCGCCAGCCCCAGTTCATTAGGTCGTCCTTCGGCAGCGTGCTGATCGCGCCGAACGCGAGCATCGACAGGATCAGGCCGCTCGCGCTGCCCAGCTGCGCGAACGACGCGAAGAACGTGCGCTTGCCTTCCGGCGCATGCTCGCCTGCGAGCAGCACCGCACCGCCCCATTCGCCGCCGACCGCAATGCCTTGCAGCACGCGCATCAGCACCAGCAGGGCCGGCGCGATCACGCCCGCTTGCGCGTAAGTCGGCAACAGGCCGATCGCGACGGTCGAGATCGCCATCAGCATCAGGGTCGCGAGCAGCGAGCGCTTGCGCCCGAAACGGTCGCCGAGGTAGCCGAACATCACGCCGCCGAGCGGCCGCGCGAAGAAACCGACCGCGAACGAGCCGAACGATGCGAGCAGGCTGATGAAGCGGTTCTCGCCGGGGAAGAACAACGGCCCGAACACGATGGCCGCGGCGGTCGCGTAGCTATAGAAGTCGTACCACTCGATCGTGGTGCCGACGAACGACGCGAGTGCCGCGCGCTTGGGTTGCTTGACGGAAGTCTCCATATGATCGGCTCCTCTCGAATCCGTTGGAATTGTTATCGGGATCAGTCGCGGTACGCGACGCCGGGCAGCACGCACAGCAGCTCGTACGCGAGATTCGCGCCGAGCAGCGCGGTGGTGCCGAACGGATCGTACGGCGGCGCGACTTCGACCAGATCGCAGCCGACGATGTTCAGGCCGTGCGCGCCGCGCACGATCTCGAGCGCCTGCGGGACCGTCAGCCCGGCGATTTCCGGGGTGCCGGTGCCGGGCGCGTAGGCCGGGTCGATGCCGTCGATGTCGAAGCTGATATAGACCGGCGTGTCGCCGATCTGTTCACGCACTTCCGCCATCAGCGGCGCGAGCGACTGGTTCCAGCAGGTTTCCGCCTGGACCACCCGGAAGCCCTGCTGGCGGCACCAGTCGAAATCTTCCGCGGCGTAGCCCGTGCCGCGCAGGCCGATCTGCACGACCTTCGAGCAGTCGAGCAGCCCTTCCTCGACCGCGCGGCGGAACGGCGTGCCGTGCGCGATCTTTTCGCCCATCATCGTGTCGTTGACATCCGCATGCGCATCGACGTGGATCAATGCGACCTTGCCGTGCTGGCGGTGGATCGCGCGCAGGATCGGCAACGCGATCGTGTGGTCGCCGCCGAGCGTGATCGGCTTGCAGCCATGCACGAGGATCGCGTCGTACGCGGATTCGATGCGCGCGATCGAATCGTGCAGGTTGTACGGGTTGATCGCGACGTCGCCGATGTCCGCGACCTGCAGCGAGTCGAACGGCGCGGCGCGCGTCGCCATGTTGTACGGGCGCAGCAGCACCGATTCGGTCCGGATCTGGCGCGGGCCGAAGCGCGCGCCGGTGCGGTTCGACGTGCCGAGGTCGAACGGCACGCCGACGAAGCAGGCGTCGAGGCCTTCGGCCGTCTGCACGTGCGGCAGGCGCATCATCGTCGCGATGCCGCCGCAGCGCGGCATCTCGTTGCCGCCGAGCGGCTGGAAATGGTTCTGTGCGTTCATGGGGCGTCTCTTCCTTGTAGGTTGCCGTATCGTTCGACGCGGCCTGACGCACAGTTGTACGCGCACATGCGTGAAAAAAGAATGCGAAAATGTCGACGCAAACATCGATCCGTATCGATGTATCGAAGGAGGGGAACGTGCTGGGAAATCTGTCGACGCTCGATCTGCGGCTGATCCGCGTGTTCCTCGCGGTCACGGACGCGGGCGGCGTCTCGGCTGCCCAGGCGGTGCTCAACGTCGGGCAATCGACGATCAGCGCGCAGCTGTCGTCGCTGGAGACCCGCCTCGGCTACCGGCTCTGCGAGCGCGGCCGCGGCGGTTTCAGGCTGACGCCGAAGGGCGAGCGCTTTCACGACATGAGCCGCAAGCTGTTGAGCGCGCTCGACGATTTCGGCATCGCGGCGCGCCATATGGACCGGCAGCTCGTCGGGTCGCTCGCCATTGGCCTGATCGGCCATACGCCGATCAGCCAGAACGCGCGGATCGCCGAGGCGATCGCGGCGTTTCGCACGCGGGACGAGGCGGTGCGCTTCTCGATCTCGGTGCGGCCGCCGGGCGACCTCGAGGAGCGCCTGCTCAACGATGAGATCCAGATCGCGGTCGGGTATTTCTGGCATCGCGTGCCCGCGCTGCACTACACGCCGCTGTTCATCGAGCGGCAGGTCGCGTATTGCGGCCGCGGGCATCCGCTGTTCGCGCGGGCCGGCGCGCTGACGGCCGCCGACGCGGCCGGCTTCGAATGGGCGTGGCGCTCGTATCCGCTGCCTGAAGCGCAGATGTCGACGACGCCCGATCGCGTGACGGCGACCGCCGACAACATGGAAGCCGTCGCGTTGCTGATCCTGTCCGGACACCACCTCGGCTACCTGCCGAAGCACTTCGCCGCGCCGTATGTCGCGCAAGGCCTGCTCGCGCCGCTCAATCCGGACCGCCTGCGCTACGACGTCACGTTTCACATGGTCGTCGCCCGGCGCGCGCGCGGCAATCCGATCGTGCAGGCGTTCCTGGAGGACCTGGCGCGCGCGCACCAGCCGCCGGACGCGTCCGGGGCGGTCACGGAATCGGCAGGCCCGCCTCGCGCTTGACTTCGCGCAGCGACAGCGCCGATTCGATCGACGTCACGCCGGGCAGCACGCGCAGCGATTCGCGCAGGAACGTGCCGTAGTCGTCGAGATCGTGGGCGACGACCTGCAGCAGGTAATCGGCCGTGCCCGACACGTTGTGGCACGACAGGATGCGCTCGATACCGAGGACTTCCCGCTCGAAGCGATTCGCGACCCCGCGGTCATGCACCGCGAAACGCACCAGCACGAACGCGACCACGCCGAAGCCGAGCGCCTTGCGCGACAGCTGCGCGCGGTAGCGCTCGATGTAGCCGTCGTTTTCGAGGCGCTTCAGGCGCCGCGCGCACGGGGTCTCGGACAGGCCCACGGTGTCGGCGAGGCGCGCGATCGGCATGCGGCCGTCGAGCTGCAGCGCGGCGAGAATCGCGCGGTCGGTTTTGTCGAGATCGGGCATGGCGGCGGAAAGTCGATGTAAACAGATAGATTTTGGCGGAATCCGCTCGCCATGAACAGCCGTCAAGCCAAAAAGGCCAATAATCCCTCGTCCGTTGACGGCACCATATCGCCGTTGAAGGACGAGGCGAACATGATTTCCACGCATCTGTTGTTGATCTATCTGGCGGCGCTCGCGGCGATCTACGCGGTGCCCGGCCCGGACATGGCGCTGGTGCTGCAGACCAGCATCGGCCGCGGCGTGCGGCCGGGGATGGCGGCGGCGGCCGGCCTCGGGCTCGCCCGCAGCGCGCACGTGACGCTGTCGGCGTGCGGCGTCGCCGCGCTGATCCGCAGCGCGCCGTGGCTCTACGAAGTGATCCGCTACGGCGGTGCGATGTATCTGGCGTATGTCGCGATCCAGGTATTCCGCTCGCCCGTGTTCGCGCTGCCGGGCGATGTCCGGGCGGACGCGAGCGGCGAATTGCGGCAGGCCTTCGTCAAGGGGCTGCTGACCAACCTGCTGAACCCGAAGGCGCTGCTGTTCTGCTCGGTGCTGCTGCCGCAGTTCGTGCGGCCCGAGGCGGGGCCGGTCGTCGTGCAGATGCTCGAACTGGGCGCGCTGCTGGTGGCCGCGGGCGCATGCTTCGATCTGGCCTGCGTGTTCGGCGCGTCGCGGATCGCGTCGTGGATGCGCGCCCACCCGCTCGCCCAGACCGTGCAGCGCTGGACGTTTTCCGCGGCGCTGATCGGTTTTGCGTTGCGCCTGTCGCTGGACTGAGACGCCGGCGGGCGATGGCGGCGTGCCGCCGCACCGGGCGAGCGCCGTCAGCGCTGCGGCATGCTCCAGTCGAACGGTGTGTAAGGCAGCGCGCGTTTGTGCAGCGAGCCGTCATAGAAGCGCAGCACCGTTTCGTAGACGTTGTCGCTGACGGGCTTGCCTTCGAGGAAGTCGTCGATCTCGTCGTAGGTGACACCGTACGCGTGCTCGTCGGGCCGCAGCGGGCGCAGCGTTTCGAGATCGGCGGTCGGGACTTTCATTGCGAGTGCGTCATCGCCGCCCAGCGCGCGTGCCACCGCGCGCACGCGCCGCTTGTTCAGCCCCGCGAGCGGCAAGACGTCCGCGCCGCCATCGCCGAATTTCGTGAAGAAGCCCATCAGGGATTCGGCTGCGTGATCAGTGCCGATCACGATTCCACGCCGCGCGCCCGCTACCGCGTACTGCGCGATCATGCGCTCGCGCGCCTTGACGTTGCCGTGCACGAAATCCTGCTGCGCGTGATCGGCGAACGTCAGACCGCCGGTCAGCAGGGTATCGAGCATCGCGTCGGCGGCCGGCTTTACGTCGACGGTCAGCGTTTCGTCCGCACAGATGAACGCGAGCGCGCGCTGCGCATCGGCTTCGTCCTGCTGCACGCCGTACGGCAAACGCATCGCCACGAAGCGCGCGTCGTAGCCGTCCGCGCGCAGGCGTTCCACCGAAAGCTGCGCGAGCCGTCCGGCCGTCGACGAATCGACGCCGCCACTGATGCCGAGCACGTAGGTCCGCAGGCCTGTCGAACGCAGGTAGCGCGCGAGGAAATCGACGCGGCGCGCGATCTCCGCTTGCGCGTCGAAGTGTGGCTCGACGTTTAGCTCGGTGATGATCGCATGTTGGCGGCTGGCGTAATCGGCAGATGTCATGGGCGGCTCCGGAGCGGCATACGGTCGGCCATCATAAGCGCAACCGCCGCTTCGTGCCGCCGCGCTAGCGCCGCGCGAGCGTCACGCCGGCCAGCGCGACGCCGAATCCGGCGATCTGCAGTGGCGTGAGCGTCTCGCCGAACAGCAGGTAGCCCTGCACGGCGGCGAGCGGCGGCGCGAGAAACAGCAGCGACGTTGCGCGCGCGGCGTTGCCGCGCCGGAGCATCCACATCAGCATCGTGACGGCGCCGCCGGACAGAAACACGACGCCCCAGACGAGCGATACCCACAGTGCGGGCGCGCCGATCCAGCGCGTCTCGTGCAGCGCGCCGACGAAGAGCGCGGCGACGATCGCGGCCCCGGCATTCTGCGCGACGACGGCCGTGCGCAGATCGGTCTGTGCGAGCGCGCCTTTCTGATAGAGCGATCCCGCGGTGATCGACGCGACCGCCAGCACCGACACCCCGACGACGAACCATGCCGGCACCGCGCCGGGCGGCGCGGCGATGCCGATCGCGAGTTTCGGCGCCAGCACGAGCGCGACGCCCGCGAGCCCGAGCAGCATGCCGAGCCAGCCGCGCACGGGCAGTTTTTCGTTGAAGAGCGGCACGGCGAGCACCGCGGTCGCGAGCGGCTGCAACGCGCCGAGCAGCGCCATCACGCCCGCGTTCAGGCCCTGGGCGACCGCCCAGTAGCTCGCGCCGAGATACACGCCCTGCAGCAGCGCGCCGGCGGTCAGGTGGCGGCCCCATTCGCGGCGGCCCGGCCACGGCGCGCGCGCGGCCAGCGCGAACGCGCCGAACAATAGTGCGGTGCCGGCGAAGCGCGCGAGCAGGAACAGATTGGGATCCGCGTAAGGCTTGATCGCGCGCGCGACGATGAAGCCGGTGGACCAGAGCGCGACGAACGCCGCGGCGACGATCAGGTTGAGCATGCGGAACGGCCGGACACGGGCCGGACAGGACGTGAAGTCCGGCAGTATCCCGCCGTGCGCCGCCGCCGTCTTGTCGCAAACTGCACCTGCACCTGCACCTGCACCTGCACCTGCACCTGCACCTGCACCTGCACCTGCACCTGCACCTGCACCTGCACCTGCACTCGCGCCCGCGCGGGGCGCAGCGAATCAGTCGATCGAGAAGGTGTCGAGCGGCTGGTTGGCGCTCGCCTCGGCGGCGAAGCGGGCGGTCAGTTGCTGATGCAGGCGTCGGGCCTCGTCGAGCGTGAGGTCGATCCAGTAGGGATCGCCCGCGGCGTCGTTGAGTCGTTCGGGTGGGAATTGGATTTCAAGCACTACGCCTTTGCGATACATCGCTCAAGCCCCCTGGAGTCTTCGGCGTTCGACGGAACGGCGAGTGTAGCAACCCGGCGCGCGCCGATTCGCGCTGTTCGCGCAACACAGAATTTCGCCGGCGTGCGGCTGGCATGCCGCTGTCAAACGGCCGTACTAAAATGGCGCGCTACTTCATCAACCTGCCGCCCGAGATGATCGCGGAACAACGTCACCAATACATCCTGTCGGAACTCGGAAGAACGGGCGCCTTGTCGGTGGCGGAACTCGTGCGCACGCTCGACGTGTCGCGCGAGACGGTGCGGCGCGACCTGAACGCGCTCGCGGCGCGCGGCCTGCTCGTGATGACGCACGGCGGCGCGCTGGCCGCGGATCGCCGTGAGCCGAGCCTGTCGGAGCGCGAGGCGGCGAACGCCGACGCGAAGCGGGCGATCGGCCGGCGCGCGGCCGCGTTCGTGCCGGACGGCGCGTCGGTGCTGATCGATTCCGGCAGCACGCCGCATGCGGTGGCGCTCGCGCTTGCCGATCGCCATCGGCTGTCGGTCTACACGAACGACTGGCGCACCGCGTTCGTGCTCGCGCGCCGCAACGGCAATCGCGTGACGCTGCTCGGCGGCGAGCTGTCCGACGACGAGGATGCGACGTTCGGGCTCGACACGATCCAGCAGATTTCGCAGTACCACGTCGATTTCGCGTTCGTCGGCGCGGGCGGCATCACGCCGGACGGCGAGCTGACCGATTACTCGCGGCTCGTGGCCGAGGTGCGCAGCCGCATGCTCGCGGCGGGCGCCACGGTGATCGTCGTGGCCGATCATTCGAAATTCGGCCGCGTGACGCCGGTGCGGATCAACGGCACGGAAGCAGCCCGCTATCTGGTCACGGACCGCGAGCCCGACGAGCCGCTGCTGCGCGCGCTGGGCGCGCGCGGGATCGAGCTGATCGTCAGCGACTGACGCCAGGGGTAGCTGCTTGCTATCCACGGAGCGCGTGCTTGAAATCGGCCGCGTTTTCTGCTCGAAATAACCGCGGCTGCCGGCGGGCGCGTGCTCGGATTATCTGCCACTGCGCTCGCATTCGGCCCGTCGTGCGTACACGCCATCTCCACCTGTTCACATTATCTGACACTGACGGAACTCAGACCGGCCGTCCGGCTACCAGCATCCTGCCGCGCAAGGTCGCTGCCTGTTCCGGTTCCAGCGAGTTGCTGAACAGCGCCTCGATCTCGGCCGGTTTCGCGACGAATTGCTCTATGAGGTCCGTGACGCGATAGCCGTAACGCGTGAGCGTCGGCTCGCGGTCGTCAAGCTGCGGGGACGGGACCGATTCGACCCAATGCAGCCGAAACAGGCTTCTCGCCGGTTCGCTAGCGCACTTCAAACGCGAGTGTCAGATGCAACCGGATCTGCAATAGCGTGCGCAGTTTCGTCGCCAGCAGATCGATCGCGTCCTCCGTGACGATCAATTCGACGCCGGCGCGGTCGGCTGCGCACGCGCCCGGCAGCCGGTACAGGTATTCGCGCTGGTAGCCGGTGATGGCACCTTTGCGAGCGCATCGCGTTGCAGATCGAGATCCGTGCATTGCCAATCAAAATACGGATTCCAAAATTTTAGACGGAAATCATGTATAGTAAGGCGATTGAAAGACTTTGGCCGATTCCGGACGCCTTTTGATCGGAGCCGTTAGATATCCAAATCATGGTTCGCCGGCATCCATCAGCCACCGTTTTCAGGACGCTACGGCGTGACAATTCCATTGAAACAGGGAACTCGTGCCATGAGAAACGCCTGCTCACGATCCGCCGCGCTTTGCTCGGCCGCTCTTGCCGCCTGTGCGCTGCTCGCCCTGTCCGCCTGTGCGGGTAGTTCACCGCTGTCCGTCGATCCGCTCGCCAGCGATCACCCGCTGTGGATGGTCCCGATCAACCGGACCGACCGCTGGGCGGTCAACATGGCCGTCGACCGGTACGGGATGGGAAATGCTACTCCCCACGGTAGTGGCGGCGCAGCGGCCTGCTGTTACCCGAGCCCAGCTGACTGGAGCAAGCCCGTCACCGTTCACTGGGAGTGGGACACGGTAGTCGATCCGAAGACAAAGGTTGTGCCGCCAACCGAACCCCATTCAATGGTCGTGCATTTCCCGCCGGGCGGCCCCGCGAAGGATGATCGCTACCTGTGCCTGATCCTGCGCGACCGCGAGACGGCCGAGCTGGCGTTCTCACGTGTCGCGTCCCACTGCGCCACGAAATAACCCGCACCCCCAAGGAATCCGACATGACCATACGCCAGGCGGGCGCGCCCGTGAGCGACACTGAACCGGACCGTACCGCGACACGCGGGATCAGCCGGCGGCTTGCCGCCTGTGCGCTGCTCGCCCTGTCCGCTTGCGCGGGCAGTTCACCGCTGCCCGACGATCCACTCGCCAGCGATCACCCGCTGTGGATGGTCCCGATCAATCAGACCGACCGCGGAGCCATCAACCTGGCGGTCGACAGGTACGGGATGGGGGACGTTTATCCACACAATGGTGGTGGCGCCGCCGCGTGCTGTTACCCCGGCCCCAGGGACTGGAGCAAGCCCATCACCGTTCACTGGGAGTGGGACACGGTAGTCGATCCGAAGGCAAAGGTTGTGCCGCCAACCGAACCCCATTCAATGGTCGTGCATTTCCCGCCGGGCGGCCCCGCGAAGGATGACCGCTACCTGTGCCTGATCCTGCGCGACCGCGAGACGGCCGAGCTGGCGTTCTCACGTGTCGCGTCCCACTGCGCCACGAAATAACCCGCACCCCCAAGGAATCCGACATGACCGTACGCCAGACCCGTGCGACCGTGAGCGATGCCGAACCGGACCACGCCGTAACACGGGGGATCAGTCGGTGTCTCGCCGCCTGTGCGCTGCTCGCCCTGTCCGCCTGCGCGGGCAGTTCACCGCTGTCCGACGATCCGCTCGCCAGTGATCACCCGCTGTGGATGGTCCCGATCAACCAGACCGACCGCTGGGCAATCAACATGGCCGTCGACAAATACGGGATGGGGGGCGGACGTCCACACAACGACGGCTCGGCAGCCGCCTGTTGTTACCCGGGCAGCAAGGACTGGGGCAAACCCGTTACGGCTCACTGGACATGGGGCACGGAACTCGATCCGCAAACGAAGGCCGTGCTCAAACCGCGCGAACCCCATTCAATGGTCGTGCATTTCCCGCCGGGCGGCCCCGCGAAGGATGACCGCTATCTGTGCTTGATCCTGCGCGACCGCGAGACGGCCGAGCTGGCGTTCTCACGTGTCGCGTCCCACTGCGCCACGAAATAACCCGCAACCATGAGGAGTCTGACATGACCGTACGCCAGGCGGGCGCGCCCGTGAGCGACACTGAACTGGACCGCGCCGCGACACGGGGAATCAGCGGGCGTCTTGCCGCCTGTGTGCTGCTCACTCTATCCGCCTGCGCGGGCAGTTCGCCACTGCCCGACGATCCGCTCGCCAGCGATCACCCGCTGTGGATGGTCCCGATCAACTATATGGATCGCTGGGCGATCAACATGGCCGTCGACAAATACGGGATGGGGGGCGTTGATCCATACAACAACGGCGGTGGTGCTGCGGCGTGCTGCTACCCGGGCAGCAAGGACTGGAACAAACCGGTCACGGCGCGCTGGACATGGGGCACGGAACTCGATCCGCAAACGAAGGCCGTGCTCAAACCGCGCGAACCCCATTCAATGGTCGTGCATTTCCCACAGGGCGGCCCGGCGAAGGATGACCGCTACCTGTGCCTGATCCTGCGCGACCGCGAGACGGCCGAGCTGGCGTTCGCCACCAGTCGCACACGCTGCGCCACGAAATAACCCTCAACCACGAGGAATCCGACATGACCGTACGCCAGGCAGGCGCGCCCGTGAGCGACACCGAACTGAACCGCGCCGCGACACGCGGGATCGGCCGGCGGTTTGCCGCCGAATTTCCCAGCGATCCCCGGGTTCGCATGCAGTGCCGCTTTTACCCGAAACTCAGCTTCTTCTTCGATGGCACCGGCAACAATCTGTATCAGGAGCTGCAGAAGCCCGAGCATGAGCAGGCGCTGTCGAACGTGGCCAAGCTCTATCTGGCGGCGGTGGACAATCGGATGGGACAAGGCGCCACGCCACGGTACATCCCCGGCGTCGGCACGCCGTTCCAGATTCCCCGTCGAATACCCGGCTATTTCGCCGAGCTGCTACGCGACGATCCCGGTGGAGCGGCGGGCCTGGGTCTGGGCGCGGGAGGGCGCATGCGCATCGATGCGGCAATCGCCGAATTCAAAATGATCCTCAAGGAAGACTGGACACCGGATTCGCATCGGCACATGCCGTCCATCAGCGTCGCCGTATTCGGCTTCTCGCGCGGCGCAACCGAAGCGCGCGCGTTCGCGCGGAAACTGCTTTCACAGTGCGTCGACAGGGACGGTCAACGGTGCTGGGTGGGGAGTAACCTGCAGTGCATCCCGCTGCACATCACGTTCATGGGCCTGTTCGACACGGTGGCGTCCGTGGGCGGCCCCGCCCTGCATCTGGACTGGGGGGCCGAATTGGCAATTCCGCCCGAGGTCGAGCGGTGCGTGCATTATGTCGCCGCGCATGAAGTACGGCAGGCGTTTCCGCTCGATTCGGTGCGCGTGAACCGGAGCTATCCGGCCAACTGCGAGGAAGTGGTCTACCCCGGCGTGCACTCCGATGTGGGCGGTGGTTATGCGCCGGACGAACAGGGCCGGAGCAACCTGCTCTCGCGTATCCCGCTACGTCACATGTACGCGGCGGCGCTTGAGGTCGGCGTGCCGCTGTGGTCGCTCGACAGAATTCTTGCAAACCGGAAAATTCATTTTCTCCTCGCGGAGGACGAGCCGCTAGTGACGCTGTATCAGGACTACATGGACAGCCTGCCCCCGGTGAAGCCCGAAGTCGAAGCACTGATTCAGGCACATCGGCGCCTGCTGTTCCAGTGGCGCGGCGGACTCGCGCGAAGGGGCGACGACACCCGCGTGCTCGGACAATTGTACGGCAAGCGCGGCGTGTCCGCGGCGGCTTGTCAGGCCATCGCGGCGGCCACTGACCAGGATCACCCCGAATGTGACCCGAGCGAATGGACGTATGCCGTCCCGCCCAGCCCGGAGAAGCAGGCAATTCAGTTACTGGGCGAGCAGCGACGGCTGGTGCAAAGGGTTGCCTTTCTGCGCCATCCGGTCGAAGGCAGTCATGGTCATCGCGACTGGCCGCCTCCCGAACCACGCAAGCGGACTGCGTATGAAGATCTCATCCTGTCTGCGTGGGACATCCCCTCCGCCCTACCGCCTGCGGTCGACGGTCTGCTGTCTGAACACGTTCACGACTCGGTCGCGCACTTTACTTCGTGGCCATGCGCGCTGCACGACCCGCGCGGCGTCTATTGTGACCGGGCCCGCTACTACGCCACGAGGCCACTGTTTGGCCCTGGCCCGGAGGTGACGGCTTGAACCATGCCTGCTACGCGCTCGCCAGCGACGCACGCTTGATGAAGCATCGCCCGCATGGCGGTGCTCAGGCCGCGACGTACCGCAGCACGGCTTCGACGATCGTGTCGCGGTGCCGCGTGCGCAGGCGCGGCGACGACGGATCGCGGCCGAACGCCGCGCCGAACGTGTAGCGGTTGGACACGCGGTGGAAGCAGAAGGAGCTGATCAGCAGGTGCAGGTCGTACGCGTCGACGTCCTTGCGGAACGCGCCGCTGGCCGCGCCGCGCTCGAGCAGTTCCTCGATGGTCTTGAGGATGCTGACGTTGCGGTTCTTGAACGACTTGAGCTGTTCGAGATACTTCGCGCCGTGGATGTTCTCGATCGACACGAGGCGAACGAAATCGCGGTGCTTGTCGTGATAGTCAAACGTGAACTCGACCAGCCGGCGCAGGCCCGCGCCCGGCTCCAGCTCGCCGATGTGCAGCTCCTGCTCCAGTGCGCGGATGTCGCCGTACACCTTCTCCAGCACGGCCTCGTACAGGCCTTCCTTGCTGTCGAAGTAGTAGTAGAGCATCCGCTTCGTCGTATTGGTGCGCTCGGCGATCGCGTCGACACGCGCGCCGGCGAGCCCCATCGCGGAAAATTCCTGCGTGGCGACGTCGAGGATGTTGCGCTTGGTTTGTTCGGGATCGTACTTGCGCCGCGTATCGGACGGAACCGCGCGGCTGTCGGGCGCGACACCCCTGCTTCCTGTTTTCATCTGATGTTATTGTGGCTCTTCGCGGCGGCTTGGACAGCGCATTCTAGCATGTGGGGCGTGCCGTTCCGGCCCGATTCCGCAGGCCGGAACGGCCGTGTCAGGCCGCTTTGCAGCGGTGCGCGGCGAGGGCGTCCCGGGCCTGGTACGCGCTGTAGGTGAGCTGCGCGGCGGCGAGCCCGGCAAGCCCGAACGTGCGGGTCAGGCCGAACGCCGCGAAGCCTTGCGGCACGGGCCGGCTTTCGGCGAGCGCGGCGGCGAGCGCTTCGCCGGCCACCGTGGTCGGCGCCATTCCGTGTCCGCCGAACGCGATCGCGTGCCAGACGCCGTCGGCATCGCGTCCGATCTGCGGCATCTTGTGCCGCGCGTAGCTCATCAGCCCGCCCCACGCATAGTCGACCTTCACGTCCGCCAGTTGCGGATACACGCGCGCCAGGTCGCGCTTGAGCAGCCGCGCGATCGCGTCCGGGCCGCGGTCGAGCACCGAGATCCGGCCGCCCCACAGCACGCGCGTGTCCTGCAGCGGGCGGTAATAGTCGAACGCGAAGCGCGTGTCGTAGACCGCATACGGCGCGTCGATCGCGTCCGCGAGGCGTGCGCCGAGCGGCTCAGTCGCGATCACGTAGGTTGCGATCGGCAGCACCGCGCGCTCGATGCGGGGCGACACGCCGCGCGCATAGCCGCCGCCCGCGAACACGACGTCCTTCGCGCGCACGGCTCCGTGCGGCGTGCGCACGACGAACGCGGCGCCGTCGCGCTCGATCGCGCGCGCGGCGGATTGCTCGAAGATGCGCGCGCCGCCGCGCGTCGCGGCGTCCGCGACGCCGAGCACGTACTTGAGCGGATGGAAATGGAACGCGTTGGGCTCGAACAGGCCGCCGTGGTAGCGCGCGGTCTTCAGGCGCTCGCGCAGTGCGGCGGCATCGACCGGCTCCCATTCGACGCCGAATTCCCGTTTCATCAATTGCCGCGCGTCGTCGAGCCGCGCGGGATCGTCGAACCAGTTCGCGAGCATCACGCCGCGATCGACGATGTCGCATGCGATGCCGTAGCGCGCGATCCGCGCGCGGATCAGGTCGACCGCGTCGACCGTCAGCCCGTACAGGCGGCGCGCCTCGGTCGGGCCGAGCGTGCGCAGCAGGTCGGCGTTGTCGAGGCTGTAGCCGCCGAACACGAAACCGCCGTTGCGGCCCGATGCGCCGAAGCCGACCCGCTCGCTGTCGAGCACGACGACGTCGCGCACGCCGCGCTCGACCAGCCCGAGCGCCGTGCACAGGCCCGCGAGCCCGCCGCCGACGATGCAGACCTGCGTGTCGGTCGTGCCGGACAGCTGCGGGTAGGGTTGGCGGGAAACGGTGGCTTCGTAGTAGTTCTGCATGCGGTTCGATCACTCATGAAGACGGAAAAACATGCGACGCGCGTCGATCCTGCCAGAACGCGCGCGTCGCGTCGAATCTACGGCAAGGTGCCGGCCGCCGGCCTCGGTGCGCGGCGGCGCGGCACGCCGGGTCACGCGCCCGGCGTCGCCGGCGCCGAATTCGCGCGCCGGACAGCGTAGGACGGATGGCCGGCGCCGTGCGTGGCGGCCGGCTCCGGCATCGCGCCGCGCTCGATCCACGGCGCGATCTCCATGTCCTCATAGCGGACGAGCCGGCACTTGCGGACCACCGCATAGCCGATCCAGATCGCAAGGAAGAACGGGATGCCGATGTAGGTTGCCGCTACGCCGACCCAGTCGATCCTGTCCGCGGCGAACGCCTGGTAGTCCTGGCCGAGCGCGACGACCATGCACAGCGCGAACGCGAAGAACGGGCCATACGGAAACCACTTCGAGCGGTACGGTAGCTGCTCGAGACGGTAGCCCTGCCTGATGAAGCCCTTGCGGAAGCGGTAGTGGGTGACCGCGATGCCGAGCCACGTGATGAAGCCTGCCATGCCCGACGTGTTCAGCAGCCACAGGTAGACCGTCTTGTCGCCGTACAGCGAGGTCAGGAAACACAGCGCACCAATCGCCGTCGTCGCATACAGCGCGTTGCGCGGCACGCCGCCTGGCGACAGCTTCGCGAACAGCTTCGGCGCGCGGCCTTCCACCGCGAGGTTGTAGAGCATGCGCGTCGACGCATACATGCCGGAGTTGCCCGCCGACAGCACCGCCGTCAGGATCACCGCATTCATCACGCCCGCCGCGAACGCGAGGCCGGCGTGACGGAACACCAGCGTGAACGGGCTGACGCCGATGTCGGTCACGTCGCTCTTCAGCAGGTTCGGGTCGGTATAGGGAATCAGCATGCCGATCACGAAGATCGCCAGCACGTAGAACAGCAGGATGCGCCAGAAGATCTGGCTCACCGCGCGCGGGATCGTCGTGCGCGGATTCTCCGACTCGCCGGCCGCGATGCCGATCATCTCGGTGCCCTGGAACGAGAAGCCCGCGATCATCGCGACGCCGAGCATCGCGGGCCAGCCGCCCGCGAATGGCGCGTCGCCGATCGTGAAGTTGCTCAAGCCGGTGCTCGGCCCGCCTCTCAGGATGCCGAAGATCATCAGCAGGCCGACCGCGACGAACGCGAGCACCGTCAGCACCTTGATCAGCGCGAACCAGTATTCCGCCTCGCCGAAGCCGCGCACCGACAGCGCGTTGAGCGCGAAGATCAGCGCGAGGAAGAGCGCGCTCCACCAGATTCCGGGCACGTCCGGAAGCCAGTAATGCATCACGAGCTGCGCGGCGACCAGCTCGACCGCGAGCGTCACCGCCCAGCTGTACCAGTAGTTCCAGCCGAGCGCGAAGCCGAAGCCTTCGTCGACGTATTTCGCGCCATAGGTCGCGAACGAGCCCGACACCGGCATGAACGCGGCCATCTCGCCGAGGCTCGTCATCAGGAAATAGACCATCATGCCGATCACCACGTAAGCGAGCATCGCGCCGCCGGGGCCGGCCTGCGAGATCGACGCGCCGGACGCGACGAACAGGCCGGTGCCGATCGAGCCGCCGATCGCGATCATGCGCAGGTGGCGCGCCTGCAGCGCGCGGTGGAGGGAGGGCGTTGGGACGGGCGCGCCGGAGGGGCTCGCCGAATCGGGTTGGGCAGTTGAACGCATGACGGGGGCTGGGCGCTATCTCCATGATGGTTGGAATACGAAGCGCGGCACCATCCGCCCGCCGTCGGAATCGCGGCGTCGACGCATGCGGTGAGCGCCGGCCCGGCCGGTGCGCATGTCGCGTCGACTTCGTCTGTCATCCGGCTGCACGCGCGTGACGCGGTGCGTACCGTGAGTTTGCCGGATGCGCATTTAGCACACCTAGGCGTCAGGCGCATTGTGGTGAGTCAAAACTCTCGTCGCAAACGAGTTTTATGAATTACATCATGCATTCGACTCATTAAGTATGACGATGAGCACGGGTTGGCGAGCGCGCGGCCTGTCTGACGGGCACGCGGCGACGCGCAAGCCATGCGCGAACCATCGGCGCACCGCGGGGGCGATATTGCCGCCGGCGCCAGTTGATGCGTTTCCGGAATGAAGTCGTGAGTTAATATCAATAGCCGCACGGCTTTCGGCCGCCGACAATGCAACGCTTGCCACCCTCGCATCGACTGCGTGCCGCGCTTGCGCGCAGCCTGCGAACGCGCTCCAATCGAATCATGAGAGCGGCCTTGCCGCACCGATCAACCTGTCCCTGAGAGGAAGTGATGCAATTCAACGACATTCTCGCCGAGCTCGGCGTCGATCTCGACCAGTGGAAAGGCCATGCGCTGACCGCCCGCTCGCCGCTCGACGGCGCAACGCTCGCGACGCTCGCCGTCGACGGCCCCGCCGACGCCGAGCGCAAGATCGACGCCGCGCACGCGGCGTTCCTCAAGTGGCGCACGGTGCCCGCGCCGGTGCGGGGCGAGCTGGTGCGCGTGTTCGGCAACGTGCTGCGCGAGCACAAGGCCGCGCTCGGCCGCCTCGTCACGCTGGAGGCGGGCAAGATCGCGTCGGAAGGGCTCGGCGAAGTGCAGGAAATGATCGACATCTGCGATTTCGCGGTCGGCCTGTCGCGCCAGCTGTACGGCCTGACGATCGCGTCCGAGCGGCCGGGCCACCGGATGATGGAGACCTGGCACCCGCTCGGCGTGTGCGGCGTGATCTCCGCGTTCAATTTCCCGGTCGCGGTGTGGGCGTGGAATGCCGCGCTCGCGTTCGTCTGCGGCGACCCCGTCGTCTGGAAGCCGTCCGAGAAAACCCCGCTCACGGCGATCGCGTGCCACGCGCTGCTCGCGAAGGCGGTGCGCGAATTCGACAAGACGCATCCGGGCGTCGTGCCCGAAGGCCTGCACCAGCTCGTGCTCGGCGCGCGCGACGTCGGCGAGGTGATGACCTCGTCGAAGAAGGTGCCGCTCGTCAGCGCGACGGGCAGCGTGCGGATGGGCATCGAAGTCGCGAAGGTGCTGAGCCAGCGCCTCGCGCGCAGCATCCTCGAACTCGGCGGCAACAACGGCATGATCGTCGCGCCGAGCGCGGATCTCGATCTCGTCGTGCGCGCGGTGACGTTTGCCGCGGTCGGCACGGCCGGCCAGCGCTGCACGACGCTGCGCCGCCTGATCGTCCATCGCAGCGTCGCGGATCAGCTGCTGCCGCGTCTCGAGAAGGCGTTCGCGTCGGTGAAGGTCGGCGATCCGCTCGAAGCCGGCACGCTGGTCGGCCCGCTGGTCGATCGCGCGTCGTTCGACGCCATGCAAAAGGCGCTCGCCGACGCGCGCGAGCAGGGCGGCGACGTGAAGGGCGGCGAGCGGGTCGAGATGGGCCACGCGGATGCGTATTACGTGCGCCCGGCGATCGTTCGGATGCCGAAGCAGACGGCCGTCGTCGAGCGCGAGACGTTCGCGCCGATCCTCTACGTGCTCGTCTACGACGATTTCGAGGATGCGCTCGCGGTGCACAACGCGGTGCCGCAGGGCCTGTCGTCGGCGATCTTCACGAACGACATGCGCGAGGCCGAGCAGTTCATGTCGGCGGCGGGCAGCGACTGCGGGATCGTCAACGTCAACATCGGCACGAGCGGCGCGGAGATCGGCGGCGCGTTCGGCGGCGAGAAGGAAACGGGCGGCGGCCGCGAGTCGGGCTCGGACGCGTGGAAGTCGTATATGCGTCGCGCGACCAACACGATCAATTACAGCCGCGAACTGCCGCTCGCGCAGGGCGTGAAGTTCGACGTCTGACGCGTGTACGGAGGCCGCCGACTGGCGGCTTCCGTCGTCCCGGTGGCCATGCCGGGACGCGTTCGTGCGATGCGCGGCGATCCACCCGATCGTCGATGCGCCACTCCGGAGCCTGCGCGTGCGCGGCGCGCGCATGCGCCGTACAATTGCGCGGACTCGCCCGCGCCGCACCGGGCGAGCAAGAACGAAAAAACACATTCGGAGACGCGCACCTCATGGCCTCGATGGACATTCCCTCGTATTCCCCGCCCGCATCCGCCGCGCCGCTCGACGCAGGCGCGATCTCGGCCCGCCTCGACCGCCTTCCGCCCACCCGCAGCATCTGGAAGCTCGTCGTGCTGCTGAGCCTCGGCTTCTTCTTCGAACTCTACGACCTGCTGTACAGCGGCTATGTCGCGCCCGGCCTCGTCAAGAGCGGCATCCTCACCGCGACGACGCACGGCCTGTTCGGCACGACGGGCGTCGCGAGCTTCATCGCCGCGTTGTTCGCGGGGCTGTTCATCGGCACGATCGCGTGCGGCTTCCTCGCCGATCGCTTCGGACGCCGTGCGATCTTCACGTATTCCCTGCTGTGGTACACCGCCGCGAACGTCGTGATGGCGTTTCAGGACACCGCGGCCGGTCTGAATTTCTGGCGCTTCGTCGTCGGGCTTGGGCTCGGCGTCGAGATGGTGACGATCGGCACCTACATCTCCGAACTGGTGCCGAAGCAGATTCGCGGACGCGCGTTCGCGTGCGAGCAGGCCGTCGGCTTTCTCGCGGTGCCGGTGGTCGCGTTCCTCGCGTACCTGCTCGTGCCGCGCGCGCTGTTCGGCCTCGACGGCTGGCGCTGGGTCGTGCTGATCGGCGCGCATGGCGCGATCTTCGTCTGGTGGATTCGCCGCGCGCTGCCGGAAAGCCCGCGCTGGCTCGCGCAGCAGGGCCGGCTCGACGAGGCCGACCGCATCGTGCGTGGGCTGGAAGCGAAGGTCGTGGCCGAATACGGCCGGCCACTGCCGCCGCCCGCGCCCGCCGAGCCGGTGCCCGCGCGCGGCAGCTTCACCGACATGTGGGTGCCGCCGTACCGCAAGCGCGCGGTGATGATGACGATCTTCAACGTGTTCCAGACGGTCGGCTTCTACGGCTTCGCGAACTGGGTGCCGACGCTGCTGATCAAGCAGGGCATCACGGTCACGACGAGCCTGATGTATTCGAGCGTGATCGCGCTCGCGGCGCCGGTCGGCCCGCTGATCGGCCTCGCGATCGCCGACCGCTTCGAGCGCAAGACCGTGATCGTCGCGATGGCGGGCATGGCGATCGTCTGCGGGCTGCTGTTCAGCCAGACCTCGGCGGCGGCGCTCCTGATCGTGCTCGGCATCGGACTCACGCTCGCGAACAACATCATGTCGTACAGCTATCACGCGTACCAGGCCGAGCTGTTCCCGACCGCGATCCGCGCGCGGGCCGTCGGCTTCGTCTATTCGTGGAGCCGCTTCTCGGCGATCTTCACGTCGTTCGTGATCGCCGCCGTGCTGAAGGGCTTCGGCACGACCGGCGTGTTCATGTTCATCGCCGGCGCGATGGTGATCGTGATTGCGGCAATCGGCCTGATGGGGCCGCGCACGAAGGGCATCGCGCTCGAAGCGATCTCGCGGTGACGGCGGGCGGCGGCGCGCGTGCGCGCGCCGCGTGATGCCGCATGCGACCGCGCGCTTCGCGAAGCCGGCCGGTGCGCCGGCGACCGCCATCTGCCTGTCCGAATCGTTGATGTTCTCGCAGGGCATGCGCGACCTCGCGCGGCATTCATGAATCGGGTTCATAGACCCTTGCCGATTCAGCCACCTAGTCAATGGCCATCCTGGCCGGTAAATTCCGCATCGTCCATGCATTGCATCGCGCGCTGCCGGAGCAAGGGCGCGCACCGCGCGTCCGTGCCGGCGCTGTGGCGCGATCGCTTCGTTCGCGCAGGAGGATTCCGTGATTGACCGTATTCAGGCGATGCGCACGTTCATGCGTATCGTCGAGACCAGCAGCTTTACCCGCGCCGCGGAATCGCTCGACATGCCGCGCGCGACCGCGACGACCGTCATCCAGCAGCTCGAGGGGATGCTCGGCACGACGCTGCTCGCGCGCACGACACGCCGTGTCAGCCTGACGCCGGAAGGCGCCGCGTATTACGAGCGGTGCGCGCAGATTCTCGCCGACATCGACGAGCTCGAAACCAGCCTGCGCAAAGGCGGCGGCACGCCGAGCGGGCCGCTGCGCGTCGAGATGCCGGGCGCGGTCGCGACGTCGATCGTCCTGCCGGCGCTCGGCGATTTCCATGCGCGCTATCCGGGCATCGATCTTGCGATCGGCGTGAGCCATCGCGTCGTCGATCTCGTCGGCGAGGCGGTCGATTGCAGCATCCGGCTCGGTCCGCTTCCCGATTCGGGGCTGGCCGCGCGCCGCGTCGGCATGATCGAGCACGTCACCTGCGCGAGTCCCGCCTATCTCGAGCGGCACGGCGTGCCGCAGCGCTTCGACGATCTGGCGGGCCACGTCGCGGTGAATTGCATGTCGTCGCACAACGGGCGCGCGGTCGACTTCGATTTCGACGTGGGCGGCCGTGCGCTGACCGTGAAGGTGGACGGTTTCGTGCGGGTCAACGACGAGCACGCGTACCTGGCCTGCGGGCTCGAAGGGCTCGGCCTGATTCAGCCCGCGCGCATCGCCGCGCAGCCGCTTCTCGACGCGGGGCTGCTGCGCGAGGTGCTGCCGCAGTGGAAGCCGGTCGCGATGCCGGTGTCGGTCGCGTACGTGAAGGGGCGTCACGTGTCGCCGCGCGTCCGCGCGTTCGTCGACTGGCTCGCGGAGCTGTTCGAGCGGACCGGCCACGTCGAGGCCGACATGTCGCGCGTGCGTCAGCTGATGCGCGGGGAGATGTACGCGGATTGACGATTGCGTCGCTTCAGCCAGTCCGCTGTCTCTACAATATCGGCTTCGTCGTTTTGGCCGCATCGATCAATGAGTCTGGACTGTCAGCATCGCGGCACGTGCCGCATCCGTTTCCGTGTTTCGCTCCGCCTGATCGGCGCGGGCTTGTGTTCGCAGGGATATGCGCCGTTGTCCGGCCGGTATTCGGGCACGCGCGCAGAATGAAAAACAGACAGAAAACCTGGGTGCCCGTATTGGGGTGGCCGGCGTTCGATCGCGCCGGTGCTCGCGCGCGCATTGCGGCGCTGCTGATCGCTTGCGCCGCGAATCCGCTCCATGCGGAACAACTGGATTGGGACGCGTCCGCCGCGCCGGCCAGCGTGAACGCCGGGAGCGCCGGGACTGGCGAACCGGCCAGCCCGGCCGCAGCCGTTACACCGCCGCGTCGACCGCCGTTGTCAGCGGAGGAGGCCGCGAGCGCGATGCTGCGCGCGGTCGCGCTGCGCCAGACCTTCGCGCAGGAGGTCACGCGCCGGCTGACGATTCCCGCCGACGTGCAGCACGCGTACGGTGTGCGCCTGCAGCAGACGCTCGCCGAGTACGATCTCGCCGGTCTCGCCGGGGAATACGTGGTGCTGGTCGACCGTGCCGCGACCGTGCAGGCGCTGTTCATCTATTTCCGCACGACGCGCGGCAATGCGTGGACCCTGATCGGCGCGTCGCCGGTCGCGACGGGCCTGCCGGGCACGTATGACCACTTCCTGACGCCGCTCGGCGTGTTCGAGCATACGCCCAGCAACATGGACTTCCGCGCCGAAGGCACGATGAACCAGAACGGCATTCGCGGCTACGGGCGGCACGACATGCGTATCTACGATCTCGGCTGGGTGGACGGCGAACGCGGTTGGGGCAAGGGCGGCACATCGAAGATGCGCTTCCAGATGCACGCGACGGATCCCGATCGGCTCGAGCCGCTGCTCGGCATCCGCCACTCGAAGGGCTGCGTGCGGATCGCCGCGTCGCTGAACGAGTTCATCGATCGCCACGGGATCCTCGACGCGGAATACGAGGCGCTCGTCGCGTCCGGGCGATCGCTTTGGGTGCTGCATCCGGGGCGTGAAGTCACGCCGCTTGCGGGACGCTATATCGTCGTGATCGACTCGCAGCGCAAGACCCGTCCGGCGTGGTCGCCGCTGCCGGGGAGAAAGGCGCTGAAGCAGGTGCCGAAGGGCGGGGACGTGGCGGACTGAGCGCGCTCGGGCGTGCGCGTGCGCGGGCGTGCGCGGGCGTGCGCGGGCGTGCGCGGGCGTGCGCGTGCGCGCGGCGGCCGCGCTCGGGGGGGCGCGTGCCGTGACGCGCGCGGTGCCGCTGCGTGCTCGCACCATCGTTTCATGTATCGGGAATGAAACGGCGCCAGCGGCGGATTCGATCCATGCGCCGGCGTGGGGCGGCACGCCGGCGCCCTGATTGGCGCACAGCCTGTCGCATGAACGCGGCTTGCCGCGCCGGATCGGGCGGCCGCCGCTCTGGCCCGTTTGCCTGATCGGCTGCCAGCGGTGCCGGCGCCATTGTTTCGACCGTGAAACGTTCCTTCGCGCGCGGCGGCCGTCGCAGCGAGCCCGTCTCCAGGCGACGCCGGCCGCTAATGCCTGCCGGCGTCGTTCGGTGCCGGCTCAGTCCGGATAGCCGTCGTGGACCTTGATGTCGGCGAGCCTGAAGATGGTGCGCAGCGTCCTGGGATTGATGTCCCGGCGCGCAGACAGCGACGCCAGGATGAACTCCAGCACCTTCGCGTACTTGAGCAGCACCAGGCAGGATTCGAGATCCGCCGTGTTCGCGCGCATGCGCTCCGCGAGGTGCAGCATCTCGACAGACAGCGCACGCGCCATGTCGAGCTCGATCTGCTGTTTTTCGCTCCAGACCGACCGCGGCTGCTCGAGCAGCCGGGCCAGGAAGAGCTTGAATTGCACGTCGGACTGGTTCGGGAGCGCATCCATGTTTTTCTGCCCCGTTCTGCGGTTGGGCGAGCGTGTCCGGTGGACGCGCGCGGCGGTTGGCCTGTATCCGCACCGGTCGGCGGCGCGGCTCTTGTGCCCGATGCAATGCAGATTCCGTACCAGCGTCGACGGGCATGGCCGCGCAACGACCGGCGGATGTCTTGGCGATGACCGCTCAGGCCCGCCCGCAGGCGGTTTCGGGGGAGCCGGGCGATCATGCTGACGGGTGTTCCGGCCCGTGTCGCGTCAGCTCGCGCATGCGCGCCGTATCGAAATCATTCAAGGATGTAACGTAACACGCACGGCGGGAGCGAGTGGCACGGTCGCCCGGATGGCGGCGCGTGTCCGGCAAACGGATGTTTGACTGGCGACGATGAATGTCGCCGCATCGGATCAAGCCGGCCGGTGAACGGCCGCTACGCACCGGATGCGGATCGAGACATGAAATGTCCCGATGGCTGCCTATAGTCGCCACGGGTTCAGATGTGAGACGCCGGTTCGTCCGGAACCGGCATTCGCCTCACCCCCTTTCGGAGATCATCGTCATGCTGAACAACAATTCGCCGCTCGAGAGTCTTGCCGCATTTGCGATTACCTTCGTGGTCGGCATCGTATCGACGGTCGCGATGGGCAAGTACATCGAAAAGGTGCGTCGTGACGCCGCCAACGGCGCGTCACACGCAGTCTGACGTCGCGCCTGGAGCCGGTGCGCTCATGCCCGTCCCTGCTTCCCCCGTCAAGGTCACGTGCCGTGCGTGCGGCTGGCATCACGTGTACCGGCCGCGCAGCGATGTGCTGATCGTGCCTCTCGAGTGCCCCGCATGCGCCGGTACCGACCTGGAACGACGCGTTGCGGGCCCGCTCGATGTGCCGCTGTCGCTGCTCGACGGCGTGCTGCGCGCGTTGAAGGGCCGCCGTCGCACGAAATCTTGAGCGCGCCGAAGAGGTCGGTGCTCTGCACTGCGAACTGGCGCGCACGGGGGGCTGACGACAACAGGGCGGAAATACACGCGCACCTCGCGCCAGGCTGAAGACAGCCGGCGATGGGCGGATGACGGCTTTCGGGGAGATCGCGGCGCGACGGCCGCTGAAGGATGGTGCTCAGGGGGGGATTTGAACCCCCACGCCTCGCGGCGCTACCCCCTCAAGATAGTGCGTCTACCAATTTCGCCACCTGAGCACGAGGGTCGCCATTGTAACGGGCAAATGATTTTTTGTGAATAGTTTGTGTCACCCGCATCCCGGCCCGCCACCGCCTGACACGGTCGCGTCAGGCGGTGGCGGCGCGACGGGACGCCGTGCGCGATCAGAAGCGGTGTCGCAGCCCGGCGGAGACGACGACCTGGGTGTTGGTCGCGGACGGCGCGAGGCTGTACGTCGACGCGTTGAACGCCGTGATGCCGTTGCCGCCGTTCACGCGCTTGTACGCGCCTTCGACGTAGACGTCGGTGCGCTTCGTGAACGCGTAGTCGCCCTGCAGCACGACCTGGTTCCACTTCGGCCGCGCGGACTGCTTGCCGGCGTCGAAGCGGCCGTCGGTGAACGTGTAGGCGACGGCGGCGCTCAGCGCCGGCGTGAAGAAGTAGCGGCCGTCGATCGAGTAGTTGTCCAGCGTCAGCGTCCGGCCGCTCAGCCCGACGGTCTTGCCGCCCTGCCAGACGCCGGTCACGTCGTCGGTCGTCGAGTGCGACCACGCGAGCCCGAACGAGGCCGCGCCGAGCGTGTAGCGGCCGCCCAGCGCCCACACGCGCTCGCGGCCGCCGTTGATCGTGGAGTCGCCGTCCACGGTGCTGAACGCGCCGGTCGTGTTCACGTTGTTCGGGTTCGAGTCGCGGTTGACCTGCAGGTACGCGGCGGCCAGCGCGAGCGGGCCGTTCGCGTACGAGATGCCGGCGCTGAACGCGTTGTTGTTCGAGAATTGCCCCGGCGCGTTCGAGAAGCCGTACATCGCGCCGACGGTCACGCCGTGATAGTTCGGGCTCACGTACTTGACCGCGTTGTTGACGCGCAGGTTCTGGATCGAGTCGTCGTTGTCGAACGGATGCATCGCGAGGTTGCCGCCCCAGCCGGGCCCCGATGCGCCGAGCGGCGTCACGAAGTTGATGATGAAGTCGTACTGGCGGCCGAACGTGACCGCGCCGTACTGCGACGACGAGAGGCCGACGTACGCCTGCCGGCCGAACAGGTCGCCGCCGTTGTTGAAGGTGCCGTTGTTCACCGAGAAGCCGTTTTCGAGGGTAAAGACGGCCGCCAGCCCGCCGCCGAGATCCTCGTTGCCGCGAATGCCCCAGCGCGAGCTGCTCAGGTTGCCGGAGTTCATCGCCCAGCCGCTCGAGCCGGGCGCCTTGCCGGTGCTGGTCTGGTTGTTCGCGTAAGTGATCGACGCATCGATCAGCCCGTACAGCGTGACGCTGCTCTGCGCATGACCGGCCCCCGCGTGCAGTGCGCCCGCCAGCAGCACCGCGATGCCCTTCCCCGTATGTTTGATCGTTGCTTTCATTGGCTTCCTTTCCTCATGGCGACAAAAGACGACTGACCCGGCGGTCATGCCCGTGCGTGCGGCACGGTGCAGGCTCCGCGACGCGCTCCTCCAGTTGCCCGTATGGCACCCGTTTCTTGTTGTTGTCGTTATCCGCCGCCAACGCGCGCGAGCAGCGCCTCGACGACGCCGAATCCCACCCGGTCAAGCGGGTCGATCGCGCGCAGCTTGCCGAGCAGCGCGCGGGCTTCGTCCCGCTCGTCGAGCCGCAAGTGGATGAACGCGAGCGCCTTCAGCGTGAACAGCCAGAAGCGGGCAGGGCCGGGGCGCGAGAAATCGGCGTCGTCCGCGCGTACCATGCGCCAGTCGCGCGCGAGCCGGGCCTGCTCGGCGGCGACCGCGAGCGCCTTGCTGGCGACCTGATGCGCTTCGTTGAGCTCGCCCGCGCCCGCATGGAACTTGTAGAGCAGGTAATACGCGGGCAGGCTGCGCGGCGCGCTCAGCACGGCGGTCCACAGTGCCGCGCCGATTTCGTCGCGCGCCGCGCCGCGCACGGAGTCGATCAGGTGCCGGACCGACGGCGGCGCGTCGCCGCCGAACAGCTCGGCCGATTCGGTGCCGGTCAGCAGGTTCACCAGATCTCCTTCGGCGCGACGAGGCGCGCCACGGGCTCGCCGCCCTCCAGGTGGCGCGTGAAGATCTCCTCGACGTCGGCCGGCGTGACGCCGCTGTAGAGAACGGCCTCGGGATAGACGACGACGTTCGCGCCGCGATCGCACGGGCCGAGGCAGCCCGCGTAGGTGATCGCGACGGTGTCGAACGCCTGGCGCTTCTGCTGCTCGGCCCAGAACGCCTGCAGCAGCGCGGTCGAGCCCTTGCCGCCCGCGCACGAGCCGCGCGGATGCTGCGGTGGCCGGTTTTGCGTACAGACGAATACATGTCGGACAGGACGTGACATCGCAAGCGCCTCCTTCAACCGAACTTGAACAGGATCCCGTGGCCGCCGCGCGGGTAGTCCCAGTCGATGTTTTCATGGTCGGAGCACAGGATGCGGCAGCTGCCGCATTCAAGGCAGCCATCGGTGATGAGCGTCACCGAGCCGTTGCCTTCGGCCTTGTAGCACGATGCTGGGCAGACGAACGTGCAGCTCTTCTGCTCGCACGCGTTGACGCAGATGTCGGCGTCCTTGATGCGGATGTGCGGCCGCCCCGCATCGACGCGGTAGCGGTTCTGGAACAGCTTTTCCTCGACATTGACGGCGATGGCGTTCATCGGAATGCCCTCCAAAGTTTGTAGGCGTCGCCCACCAGGCCGGTGAGCGAGCGGCTCTTGCGGAAGCTCGACAGGATCGCGCGCTCCTTGCTCTTCTTGTCCACGCCGTCGACGGTCATCATCGTGCGCGCGGCGTTCGCGACGAGATCCGGGTACGTCGTGAAGAACTGCGGATTGCGATGCAGCACGCCCGGCATGTCGCGGTACTTGTGCAGGTCCTTCATCACGAAGCTCGCGTCGAGCGCCGTCTTGTACGCCTTCAGGTCGCCCGCGCGATACCCGCGTCCCGCCGCCTTCGCGGCGATCGCGGTCTCGGCGGCGAGGCGCCCGGTCGTCATCGCGAGGTTCGAGCCCTCGCGGTGCGCCGCGTTGACGAAGCCGCCCGAGTCGCCGACGATCATCCAGCCGTTGCCGTAGACCTGCGGCACCGCGTGGAAGCCGCCTTCCGGGATCAGGTGCGCGCAATACTCCTTCATCTCGCCGCCCTGGATCAGCGGCGCGATCGCCGGGTGGCGCTTCATCTGTTCGAGCAGCGTGTACGGGCTCGTGCGGTTCGCGTTGCGCTTGAAATCGGCGAGCATGCAGCCGACGCCGATCGTCAGCGACTCCTTGTTGGTGTACAGGAAGCCGGTGCCCATCATCCCGTCGGTGATGCGGCCGACCATCTCGATCACCACGCCTTCTTCCTCGCCGATGTTGAAGCGCTGGCGGATCGTGTCCTCCGGCATGAACAGGATCTCCTTGACCGCGAGCGCGACGTTGCCGGCCTCGATCTCGCCGTGAAAGCCGGCCTTCTTCGCCAGCGTCGAATTCACGCCGTCCGCGAGGATGACCACGTCCGCGTACACGTCGCCCTGCTCGCGGTCGCACTGCACGCCGACCACCTGGTCGCCGTCGAGGATCAGGTGCCTGACGGTGGTCTCGCAGATGAGCAGCGCGCCGGCTTCGCGCACCTTCGACGAGAACCATTTGTCGAACTGCGCGCGGATGATCGTGTAGCGGTTGTACGGCGGTGTGTTGTAGTCGTCGCTGCGCATGTGGGTGCCGACGAACGACGTGTCGTCGAGCATCCACATCCGCTGCTCGACGATGTGACGCTCGAGCGGCGCGTCGTCGCGAAACTCGGGGATGATCTCCTCGAGCGCGTTCGCGTAGAGGATCGCGCCCTGCACGTTCTTGCTGCCCGGATATTCTCCGCGCTCGATCTGCAGCACCTTCAGCCCCGCCCTGGCCATCACGTAGGCGGCCGCGTTGCCGGACGGCCCCGCGCCGACGACGATCGCATCGAATTGCGACGGTTTTCTCATCTCGATTCTCCTTACGCGGCCGCTTTGCCGCGTACCGACAGGTGTTCGGCGAATGCCTGCGTCAGCGCGGGCAGCACCTGCATCGCGTTGCCGACGATTCCGTAATGCGCGAAGTCGAAGATCGGCGCGTTCGGATCGGTGTTGATCGCGACGATCACGTCCGCGCTCTCCATCCCGACCCGGTGCTGGATCGCGCCGGAGATCCCCGCCGCGATGTACAGCTTCGGCCGCACCGTCTTGCCGGTCTGGCCGACCTGGCGGTCCGCCTCGACCCAGCCGGCCTGCACGCACGGGCGCGTCGCGCCGACCTCGCCGCCGAGCACGCGGGCGAGCTCGAACACCAGGCGAAAGTTCTCGGGGTGCTTGAGCCCCTTGCCGCCGCTGACGATCACGTCCGCGTAGGGCAGGTTGATCCGGTTGCTGTTCGCATCGGCGATGAAGTCGAGCAGCTTCGTGACGATGTCGGTCTCGACCATGCCGAGCGTCTCCTGCACGATCTCGCCGGTGCGCTCGGGCTGCGCGCGCGGCATCGCCATCACGCGTGGCCGCACGGTCGCCATCTGCGGCCGGTACGCGAGCGTCATGATCGTGCAGAGCAGCGAGCCGCCGAAGGTCGGCCGGGTCGCCGCGAGCGCGCGCGTCGCGGGGTCGATGTTGAGCTCGGTGCAGTCGGCGGTGAGGCCGGTGAGCAGCGTCGTCGCGACCGAGCCGGCGAGGTCGCGGCCCATCGAGGTCGCGCCGAGCAGCAGGATCTCGGGCTGGTGCTGGTTGACGAGATCGTTCAGCGCCTTCGTGAACGGCTCGTTGCGGTAGCCGAGCAGCACCGGATCGTGGACCACGTAGGCCTTGTCGGCGCCGTAGTGGAACGCTTCCGCGGCAAATCGCTCGAGCGGCTCGTCGGGGCCGCCGAGCACGGCGACCGACACGTCGCTGCCGAGCTTGTCCGCGAGCTTGCGCGCCTCGCCGACCAGTTCCCACGACACGCCGTGCACGTGCCCGCGGTCGTGCTCGACGAACACCCAGACGCCCTTGTAGGCCTTCAGGTGCTCGGGCAGTTCGAGATTGCGGCCGCCGGCCTTCTTCACGGGCGCGGCGGGCTTGCCATCGGGGGCGGCGGACGTCGTGGTCATGATGCTTCCTTCGTCGACAGGTCGGCTTCGAGCGTCGGGTGACGCGTGAAGATCTTCTGCAGCAGGTTCAGCGACACGTCGCGCAGCGTGGACGTGTCGACGTCGAGCATTTCCGCCTTCTCGCTGCGCGGCGTCGGGCCGAACACCTTGCTGACGACGGTGGGCGACCCTTTCAGGCCGATCTTCGTCAGGTCCTCGATGCCGGCCTGCTCCTTGTTCCACTTGCGCACCGGGTAGCCGGCCGCGTGGATCATCGCGGGCAGCGCCGCGAAGCGCAGCTCGTTGGTGTTCTCGAGCATCGTGATCAGGCACGGCAGCTTCGTCTTCAGCACCTGCACGCCGCCTTCGGCGCGCCGCTCGACGACGATCGTGCGCGCGTCCGGATCGGTCTCGACGATGCGCGACACGTAGGTCAGCAGTTGCATGCCGAGGCGCTTCGCGATGCCGGGGCCGACCTGCGCGGTGTCGCCGTCGATGGTCTGCTTGCCGGTGAAGACGATGTCGACCGCCTGCTCGCGCGCGATCTGGCGGATGCCGGCCGCGAGCGCATACGACGTGGCGAGCGTGTCCGCGCCGGCGAACGCGCGGTCGGTGACGAGCACCGCGTCGTCGGCGCCGTAGCTGATGCACTTGCGCAGCGCGTCCTCGGCCTGCGGCGGCCCCATGCAGAGCGCGGTGACCTTGCCGCCGAAGCGGTCCTTCAGGCGCAGCGCCTCTTCGAGCGAGAACAGGTCGTAGGGGTTCGGAATGGCAGGCACGCCCTGGCGCATGATCGTGTTCGTGACCGGATGGACACGGATCTGGGCCGAATCGGGCACCTGCTTGATGCAGACGACGATGTGCATGATGGACAGTCTCCTTGAGGCTGGGCTCGTCAGGCGGCGTTGCGGGCCGGCAGCGAGGCGCGCAGGCTGTCGACGGACACGTGCTGGCGGCCGTCGACGTCCTGGAACACCTTGAAGACCTTTTCCTCGGCGGGCGTCGACGCGACGAAGTCGGCGTACGCCTGCGCGAGCAGGTCGTGATAGGCGGTAAACATCGCCAGTTCGTTGTCCTGCGGCGGTGCCGCCTGGCGGATGTACTGGAAGAAGCGCTTGAGGATGTGCAGGCGGCTCACGTCGACCACTTTCTGGTCGAACGGGATGCCGAAGAACTGCAGGAAATCCTCGGCCGAGGACAGGGTTTTCAATCGTTCGACGAAGCTGTTCATGGCGATTCACTCCGGACGGAAGGGGGCTGACGGCAGCGGCGCGCGCGTGAGCCGACGGTTCGAGGCGGGCGACGCCGCCCGCTGGATGTCGCTCATGACAGCTCCCCGAGCAGGTCGCGCGCCTCGATCAGGAAGCGGTACAGGTCGCTCGCGCTCGGCGCCTGCTTGTGCTGGGTCGCATGGTCGCGAATGCGCGTGAGCAGCACCGGCACGAGCCGTTCGCTGACCGGCAGGCCCAGCGCGTCGTAGGCCTGGCGCACGCTCTGCGAGCCCGAATGCTTGCCGAGCACGAGCGAGCGCGCGCGGCCCAGCTCGGCCGGATCGAAGCTCTCGTAGGTGGACGGGTTCTTCGCGAGGCCATCGGTGTGGATGCCCGATTCGTGCGTGAACACGCCGCTGCCGACGATGCACTTGTTGAACGGTACATGCCGGCCGGACGCGTGCTCGACCAGTCGCGAGATGCTGACGAGCGCGGTGGTGTCGATGCCGGCGTCCGAGCCGAGCAGATGGCGCGAGCACATGACGACCTCTTCGAGCGCGGCGTTGCCCGCGCGCTCGCCGAGGCCGTTGACGGTCGTGTTCGCGTGGGTTGCGCCCGCGCGCAGCGCGGCCAGCGTGTTCGCGGTCGCCAGCCCGAGATCGTTGTGCGCGTGGATCTCGATCTCCATGTCGACCGCGTCGCGCAGGCGCGCGATCGCCTCGTAGGTCGAGAACGGATCGAGCACGCCGAGCGTGTCCGCGAAGCGGATCCGCTGCGCGCCGCACTGCTGCGCGAGCAGCGCGACCTCGGCGAGAAACGCCGGGTCCGCGCGCGACGCGTCTTCCGCGCCGAGCGAGATCTTGCGGTCGCTCCTGACCGCCTCGCCGATCACGCGCTTGATCTGCGCGAACACCCAGGTGCGCGGCTGCCGCAGCTTGTATTGCAGATGGATGTCCGACACCGGCACCGACAGGTGGACGATGTCCGGATTGCAGCGCAGCGCGGCGGACAGGTCGGCGGGCGTGAGCCGCCCCCAGACCATCAGCCCGGCATCGAGATTCAGGTCGACGACCGCCTGGATGCCGGCGATCTCGTCGTCGCCCATCGACGGAATGCCGATTTCGAGCTCGGGGACGCCGGCGCGCGACAGGGCGGTCGCGATCGCGCATTTCTCGGCGACCGTAAACGCGACGCCGGCAGTCTGCTCGCCGTCGCGCAGGGTCGTGTCGTTGATGATCGGAGTGGACATGGTGCGATTCCTCGGGTCGTTGCGATGCTTGATCGCAAGGGCCGTGCCAACCGCTGGCCAGGCCGCGAAACCGCGCCGCAGCGCGCGCGCGCGCGGCGCTCGGGTCGCGCGCGTGGCGGCATCGGCTCGCGGGCTTGTCGTGAATGTCCTGTTTCGGACAGCGGACGGTCGGACGATCGTGGGCGTTTTGTCGTGTCTGCCGCTCGGCGAGCGCCACAGTGGCCGCATATGCAGTGCCGCGTCGGCCGTGCGCGCGATGTTCTGGCAGCACGCGCAGGGTCGTTGAGTGGAGGAGGGCGATGCGGCGACGCCTCTCACCGGATGCGAGCGGCGCGCAAGCCCCGTGAACGAGGCGAGGCCGGAAATGACGGACGGATCGCGACGAGCGAAACCCATGCGTGTTGTGTACGCGGGATCGCAAACCGGCCGCGCAGCAGCGGCCTTCAGCGTTCCCGCGCGAGGTTGCGGGTATGCAGCGGCAACTCGACCGTCAGGTCCGCGTCGCGCAGCTTCACGCAGCAGGCGAGACGCGACTGCGCGTCGAGCCCCCACGCATGGTCGAGCTGGTCGCTCTCTTCATCGTCGGGCGGCGCGAGCGACGCGCCGCCGGCGCGGACATGGACATGGCAGGTCGCGCACGCGGCGACCATCTCGCACGCGTGTTCGATCGCGATGCCGTTGGCAAGCAGGCTCTCGCACAGCGACGCGCCGCGCGGCGCGTCGAACACGCGGCCGTCAGGGCAGAGCGACGGATGGGGCAGGATGCTGATGCGCGGCATCGCGTGTGTCAGGCGAGACTGTCGAGCGCGCGCCCGGCGAGCGCGTGGCGGACCGACGCGTCCATCCGGCGCGCGGCGAACGCCTCGGTCGCGCGCGACAGCGCGCCGGCCGCGTCGCGCAGCGCGTCGAGCGGCGCACCGGTGCCGAGCGCGTCGGCGACATGAAACGTGCGCTGCCGGATCGCCGCCAGCTCGTCGGCGGACAGCAGCGCCGCGTCGTCCTCCAGCGCGGCCTCGGTCGCGTCGAGCAGCCGCCGCGCGTCGACCTGCGCTTCGCGCAGCGCACGCAGCTGCATGTCGTCGCGCGACGTGTCGATCGCGTCGCGCAGCATCGACGCGACCTGCGCGTCGCTGAGCCCGTACGACGGCTTGACCTCGACGCGCGCCTCGACGCCGGTGCGCTGCTCGCGCGCGGTGACGGCGAGCAGGCCGTCGGCGTCGATCTGGAACGTGACGCGGATGCGCGCGGCGCCGGCCACGGCGGGCGGGATGCCGCGCAGCGCGAATTGCGCGAGCGAGCGGCAGTCGGCCACCGCCTCGCGCTCGCCCTGCACGACATGGATCGACATCGCGGCCTGGCCGTCCTTGAAGGTCGTGAATTCCTGCGCGCGCGCGACCGGCAGCGTCGAGTTGCGCGGAATGATCTTCTCGACCAGCCCGCCCATCGTCTCGATGCCGAGCGACAGCGGGCACACGTCGAGCAGCAGCCAGCCGTCGCCGCCGGCGTTGCCGGCAAGCGCGTCCGCCTGCTTCGCCGCGCCGAGCGCGACGACCTGGTCGGGATCGATGTCGTCGAGCGGGTCGCGGCCGAAGCATCCGCGCACCGCGTCGCGCACGACGGGCATCCGCGTCGAACCGCCGACGAGGATCACGCCGTCCACGTCGCCGATGCCGAGCTGCGCGTCGCGCAGCGCGCGCCGCGTCGCCGCGAGCGTGCGGGCGACGAGCGGCTCCGCGAGCCCGGCGAACGCCGCGCGCGACAGCGTCTGCCGCAACGCGTCGCCGCTCGCGAGCCTGAGCGCGATGTCCGCCGTCGGGCCGCGCGACAGCGCTTCCTTCGCGGCGCGCGCGGCCGCCAGCACCGCGCGCCGGTCGCCGGGGGCGAGCGCCGCGACGCCCGCGATGCCGTGCGCGCGGCACAGCCATTCGGCGATCGCGTGGTCGAAGTCGTCGCCGCCGAGCGCGGAGTCGCCGCCCGTCGCGAGCACTTCGAACACGCCGCTCGCGAGCTTCAGCACCGACACGTCGAACGTGCCGCCGCCAAGGTCGTAGACGACGAACGCGCCTTGCGCGCCGCGATCGAGGCCGTACGCGACGGCGGCGGCGGTCGGCTCGTTCAGCAGGCGCAGCACGGTGAGGCCGGCGAGCCGCGCCGCGTCCTTGGTCGCCTGGCGCTGCGCATCGTCGAAATACGCGGGCACCGTGATCACGACGCCGGCCAGCTCGCCGCCGAGCGACGCCTCCGCGCGCACCCGCAGCGTGCGCAGGATCTCGGCCGACACCTCGACCGGCGAGCGCTCGCCGGCGGCGGTGTCGAGCGCGACCATGCCGGGGCGGTCGACGAAGCGGTACGGCAGCGCGTCGGCGCCGGCGACGTCCGGCAGGCTGCGGCCCATCAGGCGCTTCACCGACACGATCGTGTTCTGCGGATCGTCGACCTGGCACGCATGCGCGTCGCGTCCGACCTCGACGCCGCCGGACGGCAGGTAGCGGACGATCGACGGCAGCAGCGCGTCGCCCGCCGCGTCCGGCAGCACGCGCGCGAGCGCGCTCTGCACGGTCGCGACGAGCGAGTTCGTCGTGCCGAGGTCGATGCCGGCGGCGAGCCGGTGCTGGTGCGGCGCGGCGGCGCGGCCGGGTTCGGCGATCTGCAGCAGGGCCATGGTCGGTCCTCGTTCGGTCGGTTCGTTCTGTGGGCGCGGGAGCGCCGCCGCGCTCAGACGGCGAAGCTCTCGCCGCAGCCGCAGTTCGCGGTCGCGTTCGGGTTGTGGAACTTGAAGCCTTCGTTGAGGCCCTCGCGGACGAAGTCGAGCTCGGTGCCGTCGAGCATCGGCAGGCTGCGCGGATCGACCACGACGGTCACGCCATGCGCGTCGTAGCAATGGTCGTCGGGATTCGGCGCATCGACGAATTCGAGCGCGTACGCGAAGCCCGAGCAGCCGCTCGTCGTGACCGCGACGCGCAGGCCGATGCCGCCGCCGCGCTTGAGCAGCGCTTTCTCGACGTGGCGCGCGGCGGCCGGAGTCAGGGAGATGGCCATCGCGCCCTCACACGGAAAAAGAACTGCCGCAGCCGCACGTGCTCTGCGCGTTCGGGTTCTGGATCACGAAGCGCGAGCCTTCGAGCCCTTCCTCGTAGTCGACGCGGGCGCCGCCGAGATACTGCTGGCTCATCGCGTCGATCAGCAGCGCGACGCCGTCGGTGACGATCTGCAGGTCGTCCTCGGCGGGCTGGTCGTCGAATGCGAAGCCGTACTGGAAGCCCGAGCAGCCGCCGCCCGACACGTAAAGCCGCAGCTTGAGCTGCGGGTTGCCTTCTGCCTCGATCAGCGACGCGACCTTCGCGGCGGCGCGGGTCGTGAAATCGAGAAAGGCGGGCATCGGTTCGGACGGCTCGGCGGGCATCGGTGACAGGATTTCCATGGGGCGCTCCTCAGATGAATGAAACGGTCGGTTATGCGCCGGACTTGCAGACCGGCTGTTCGGCGAGCGTGTCCGCGCCGGCCGCGCTCGCGTCGCGGCCGGCCGCCGAATGGCGCGCGCGGAAGTCGGCCACCGCCGCCTTGATCGCGTCCTCGGCGAGGATCGAGCAGTGAATCTTCACGGGCGGCAGCGCGAGCTCATCCGCGATGTCGGTGTTCTTGATCGCGAGCGCCTCGTCGAGCGTGCGGCCGCGCACCCATTCGGTCACGAGCGAGCTCGACGCGATCGCCGAGCCGCAACCGTAGGTCTTGAACTTCGCGTCCTCGATCACGCCGTCGCGGTTGACGCGGATCTGCAGCCGCATCACGTCGCCGCACGCGGGCGCGCCGACCATGCCGGTACCCACGCCCTCCGTGTTTGCGTCGAACCCGCCGACGTTGCGGGGGTTTTCATAGTGGTCGAGGACCTTGTCGCTGTATGCCATCGCGGACTCCTTGCGGGAAAACGAGGAGGGCGGCGCTCAGTGCGCGGCCCACTGGATCGACTGCAGGTCGACGCCCGCGCGGGCGAGGTCCCACAGCGGGCTCATCGCGCGCAGGCGGCCGACGGTTCCCGCGAGCCGGGCGATCGTCAGGTCGATTTCGTCTTCGGTCGTGAAGCGGCCGAGCGAGAAGCGGATCGAGCTGTGCGCCAGTTCGTCGGGGCGGCCCATCGCGCGCAGCACGTAGCTCGGCTCGAGGCTCGCGGACGTGCACGCGGAGCCGGACGACACGGCGACGTCCTTCAGCCCCATCAGCAGCGATTCGCCTTCGACGTAGTGGAAACTCACGTTCAGGTAGTGCGGGGCGCTGCATTCGAGATCGGTGTTCAGCGCGACCGCGTCGATCGCCGCGATGCCGGCCCAAAGCCGCGCGCGCAACGCGCGGATGCGTTCGTTGTCGTGCGTCATGTTCTCGCGCGCGAGCCAGAACGCATGGCCCATGCCGACGATCTGGTGGGTCGGCAGCGTGCCCGAGCGCATCCCGCGCTCGTGGCCGCCGCCGTGCATCTGGCAGGCCAGCCGCACGCGCGGCCGGCGCCGCACGTACAGCGCGCCGATGCCCTTGGGGCCGTACGCCTTGTGCGCGGAAAACGACATCAGGTCGACCGGCAGCGCGTCGAGGTCGATCGGCACCTTGCCGGCCGCCTGCGCGGCGTCGACGTGGAACAGCACGCCGCGCGCGCGGCACAGCGCGCCGAGGGCCGCGATGTCCTGCACGACGCCCGTCTCGTTGTTCACGTGCATCACCGACGCGAGCACGGTTCCCGGCGTCAGCGCGGCCGCGAACGCTTCCGGATCGACGAGGCCGTTCGCGCGCACCGGCAGCACGACGACCTCGAATCCGTCGCGTTCGAGCTCGCGGGCCGTGTCGAGCACCGCCTTGTGCTCGGTCGCGACCGTGACGATGCGGCGGCCGCGCGACGCGTAGAACTGCGCGGCGCCCTTGAGCGCCAGGTTGTTCGATTCGGTCGCGCCGGAGGTCCAGACGATCTCGCGCGGATCGGCGTTGACGAGGCTCGCGACCTGCTCGCGCGCCAGCTCGACCGCTTCCTCGGCGGCCCAGCCGTACACGTGCGAGCGGCTCGCGGGGTTGCCGTAGATGCGCGTCATGTAGGGCAGCATCCGGTGGGCGACGCGCGGATCGACCGGCGTGGTCGCGGCGTAATCCAGATAGACGGGCTGGCTCCGGCGGTCCTGATCGTGGCTGGCGTACGGCATCGCGGGCTCCTCGACGGCGTGATTGACGTCGAGGATTTCGCAACATCCGTGCCACGGTTTTTTTTCGCTTGATATCGTGGATGGCGAGGCTGCGTTGTTGTCTTTGTCGGTCGATGCCGGCATCGACGCCGCGGTCTTGTCGCCTTTGTCGGCTTTGTCGACACGCGGGCTCCGGCGCGCACCGGAGCGGGCTGGCTCGGGCGCAGATATTGCTTCGCCATAGTGTCGTGCCGGCGCGTTGCCAGTGCGGGCGAGCCATCGCAGGAGCGAATGCCATGCCGAATACCCATGCCAGCGAGAGTCCAAGCGATCTCGACGTGGTCTATGAAGTGGGAAAGACGCTGATCTCGTCGCTGGACGTCACGCAGACGTTCTACACGTCGTTGCGTTACCTCGTGTACACGCTCGGCTGGCGCTCCGCGTTCGTCGCGGTCACCGAGCCGGGCGGCTGCCTGCGCGGCCTCTGCAGCGTGCGGCTGCCGGACGACTGGCGCGAGCGCGTGCGCTTCCTGCCCGGCGAGGGCATCGTCGGGCGCATCTATACGAGCGGCTCGCCGGTGATCGTGCCGGAAGTGCGCGACGAGCCGCTGTTCCTCGACCGCACCGGCGGCGCCGGCGAGCCGGAGGACGGGCCGGTCGCGCTGCTCGGCATGCCGATCCGGCACGAGCAGCGCACGCTGGGCGTGCTGGTCGCGTTCTGCCCGAATCCGGACGGCAAGCGGGTGTTCGCGAACGACCTGCATCTGATGAAGATCGTCGCGACGCTGATGGGCCAGGCGCTGCTGCTCCATCGCAGCGTCAGCTCCGCGCACGACCGGCTGCAGGACGAGGTGCGCCGGATGCAGAAGGCGATCCGGCCGGTGCAGCAGCTCGATCAGGTCGTCGGCGTGTCGGCGGCGATGCAGGAGGTGTTCTCGCAGGTGCATCAGGTCGCCCCCGCGCGCACCACGGTGCTGCTGCGCGGCGAGAGCGGCACCGGCAAGGAGGTGATTGCGCGCGCGATTCACGGGCGCTCGACGCGCCGCGAGCACGCGTTCATCTCGGTGAACTGCGCGGCGCTGACCGAGACGCTGCTCGAAAGCGAGCTGTTCGGCCATGAAAAGGGCGCGTTCACCGGCGCGCAGGGGCTGCGCAAGGGGCGTTTCGAACTGGCGCACGGCGGCACGCTGTTTCTCGACGAGATCGGCGACATCTCGCCGTCGTTCCAGGCGAAGCTGCTGCGCGTGCTGCAGGAGCGCGAATTCGAGCGGGTCGGCGGCACGGCGCCGGTGAAGGTCGACGTGCGGCTGATTCTCGCCACCAACCGCAATCTCGAACGGATGGTGAAGGAGGGCGAGTTTCGCGCGGACCTCTATTACCGGATCAACGTCGTCAGCATCCAGCTGCCGCCGCTGCGCGAGCGCCGCGACGACATCCCGGCGATGGCGCAGTTCTTTCTCGACCGCTTCAACCGCGACAACGAGCGCGCGCTGCGCTTCAGCCCCGATGCGATGCGCGTGCTGACGAGCTGCTACTGGCCCGGCAACGTGCGCGAGCTGGAGAACTGCGTCGAGCGCACCGCGACGATGACGCATCACGACACGATCGACCGCCTCGCGTTCCTGTGCCAGGAGGATCGCTGCCTGACGAAGGTGCTGCATCACATTGAGCGGGAGGACGCGGTGCGGCCCGCGCGCCTGGCGGACATCCCCGTCTGCGAGGTGCCGGGGACGCGTGGCGGCGATCATGCCGCCGCGCCGCACGACGACCCGGCCGGCCTGCCGGCAGGCGACTACGCGTTCGATCACGACGACCCGTTCGCGATGCACGACGACGTGAGCGACGACGGCAAGCCGGATGGCGAGCGCGAACGGCTCATCTGGGCGATGGAGCGGTGCGGCTGGGTGCAGGCGAAGGCCGCGCGCCTGCTGAAGATCACGCCACGCCAGATCGGATACGCGCTGCACAAGTACGGGATCGAAGTGCGGCGGTTCTGAGCCGCCGGGGGCGGGTTCCACCGCCCGGGCGTCGATCTACTTCCTTCCGCAACGATCCGGTCTTTTCCCTCCTGAAATGCTCTGCATGACGAATCAAATGCAGAGGATTCACGCGATGCGAATCGGGCGAAGCATGCGGTTCATGTCCTGACGCCAATGCTCTCGCGGCCTGCCGTACTCGCACCGTCGCGCCCGCGTGTCCCCGCTCCGTCCGTCTATCCCTCGCACGCCGCATGCGCAGTGTGCACTTTGTCGCAACCTTGACAGCCTTCGCCCGCGTTGTCGCCTTCGCATGCCGGCGATCCCCGACAAACCGGACATCCGGCGCGCCACGTGCCCCTTCCTGCACGTGTTTTCGCGCGTGGCACGGTTCTGGCTTTTAACTTCGCATGTCATCCCTGCCGGTTTCCAGGAGAGATTCATGCAAAGTCACGAGAACGCAAGCGCGCCCCCGTCGTCGGCCTATATCGGCATCGGCCAGATCAAACCGCTCGGCGCGCCGCTCGACGTGCCGGCCGCGGGCGGTGGTTGCGGTACGCAAGGCGGCGACGGCCGCGCGAGCTGCGGCTCGTCGGACGGCCCGGACGACATGCCCCCGGAAATCTGGGAGAAGGTCAAGAACCACCCGTGCTATTCGGAAGAGGCGCATCACCACTATGCGCGCATGCACGTCGCGGTCGCGCCCGCCTGCAACATCCAGTGCAACTACTGCAACCGCAAGTACGACTGCTCGAACGAGTCGCGCCCCGGCGTCGTGTCGCAGAAGCTCACGCCCGAGCAGGCGGTGAAGAAAGTGGTGGCGGTCGCCAGCGAGATCCCGCAGATGACGGTGCTCGGCATCGCCGGCCCCGGCGATTCGCTCGCGAACCCGAAGAAGACTTTCGACACGTTCCGGATGCTGCAGGAGCAGGCGCCCGACATCAAGCTGTGCCTGTCGACGAACGGCCTCGCGCTGCCCGACCTGGTCGACGAGATCTGCCGGTACAACATCGACCACGTGACGATCACGATCAACATGGTCGACCCGGCCGTCGGCGCGAAGATCTATCCGTGGATCTTCTGGGATCACCGCCGCGTGACCGGCTACGAGGCCGCGAAGATCCTGCACGAGCGGCAGATGCTGGGCCTCGAGATGCTGACCGCGCGCGGCGTGCTGACCAAGATCAACTCGGTGCTGATCCCGGGCGTCAACGACACGCACCTGATCGACGTGAACCGCGAGGTGAAGAAGCGCGGCGCGTTCCTGCACAACATCATGCCGCTGATTTCCGAGGCGGAGCACGGCACCCATTTCGGTCTGACCGGCCAGCGCGGGCCGACCGCGCAGGAGCTGAAGGCGGTGCAGGACGCGTGCATGGGCGGCGCGAACCTGATGCGCCATTGCCGGCAGTGCCGCGCGGACGCCGTCGGCCTGCTCGGCGAGGACCGCAGCGAGGAATTCACGCTCGACAGGATCGACCAGATAGAAGTGGTCTACGACCTCGAGCGCCGCCGCGAATACCAGAGCCAGGTCGAGGCCGAGCGCCACGCGCAGCACGCGGCGAAGCAGGAAGCGCTCGAGGCCTCGCGCGCGCTCGGCGCCGCCGACGGCCTGAAGGTGCTGGTCGCCGTCGCGACCAAGGGCGGCGGGCGCGTCAACGAGCACTTCGGCCACGTGACCGAATTCCAGATCTTCGAAGTGTCGGCCGCCGAGGCGATCTTCGTCGGCCACCGCCGCGTCGACCTGTATTGCCAGGGCGGCTACGGCGACGACGAGCAGCTGCCGTCCGTGGTCCGCGCGATCAACGACTGCCATGCGGTGCTCGTCGCGAAGATCGGCGCGTGCCCGCGCGACGAGCTGTCGCAAGCGGGCATCGAACCGGTCGACCAGTACGCGGGCGACTTCATCGAGAAGGCCGCGCTCGCGTGGTTCGACGATTACCGCGGCCGCGTCGCGTCCGGCGCGATCGCGCATGCGGACCGCGGCGACGCGGCGATCCGGCAGGGCGCGTTCACCGGCGGCGCGGCGGCGGCCTGACGCGCGGCCCTCAACACACAACCCTCATCCCTAAGGAGCATCACCATGGCCCTGAAGATCATCGCCTCGACCTGCACCGGCTGCTCGGCCTGCGAGCCGGAATGCCCGAACGTCGCCATCGGCGAGAAAGGCGGCGTGTTCGCGATCGACCCGAAGAAATGCACCGAATGCGAAGGGCATTTCGACAGCCCCCAATGCATCGCGGTGTGCCCGGTCGACGGCTGCATCGTCCACGTGTGACGCGCGCCTCGCGCGTCGCGATCGAGTCCAACGACAAGGAGTGAGTCGGGATCATGCTGCCCAATGTCACCATCACCGCCGCGGCCGACAAGTTCATGCGCCGCATCGTCCGCTTCTCCGGGCTGCCGGCCGGCGCAGGCTTCCGTCTCGCGGTCAGCCCGGGCGGCTGCTCGGGCTATCAGGCCGAATTCAGCGCCGAGGCGGCGCCCGGGCCGACCGAGCAGGTCCTGGAGGTCGACGGCCTGCGCCTGTTCCTGGCCGCCGAGAGCCGCATGCTGCTCGACGGCGTGACGATCGATTTCGTCGACACGCCGACGCAGTCGGGCCTCACGTTCGTCAACCCGAACCAGGCGCCGTGCGCGTGCAGCAGCAGCGGCCCGGTCGAGCCCGGCGTCGCGAAGATCGGCATCGACGCGATCGGGCGCGGCCGTCCGCCCGCGCTGTCGTGACCGGTGGAGGCCCGCCATGCCCGCCGACTCCAGCGCACTCGACGACGGCCTCGCCGACTTCGGCGGTTCGGCGCTCGGCGCTGGCCTGCCGGACGACGTCGCCGGCTGGATCGAGGCGGCCGGCCGCCTGCGCGACCGGCCGGACGACGCGCTCGCGTTGCTCGAACGGGCGCGCGGCGCGGCGCCCGGGCATCCCGCGCCGCTGATCGCGCTGTACCGCTTTCATTTCTACGGCCATCGGCTCGCGCAGGCGCGCGCGGCGGGCGAGGCGGCGCTGGCGCTCGCGCGTACGGCGCTCGCCCCGCGCTACGCCGATGCGCGGCCGGACAGCGACGCGGTGCGCCACGACGCGGCGGTGCGGTTCCTGCTGTTCGCGCTGAAGGGGCTCGCGTACCTGAACCTGCGGCTCGGCGAGCCGCGCGCGGCACGCGCGCTGCTGCACGAGCTGCGCCGCCTCGATCCGGACGACCGGGTGGGCGGCGCGGTGCTGATGCACGTGCTGACGCGCCACGAGCGCCACGCGGACGACGATGACGACGCGACGCTGATCGCGCATCCGGCGCGCGGCTGGACGGAGACGCGGCCATGAGCGGGCCCGATGCGCCGCGCTCGCCCGCGGGCGACATCCCGCCGCGTTTCTGGCAGGGCGGGCCGGTGGACTGCGCGCGCTGCGCGTACGCGCAGCTGCGCGCCGCGCCGGGACGCGACGGCTGCGAGCCGGGCCACGCGTGCATGCAGGACGCATACGCGCGCCGCATCGACCGGTTTTTCCGCTGGCATCCGGCGCTTGCCAACGAACAGCTCGCGCATCCGTACTTCGAGGTGCGGGCGATCGCCGCGCGTTACGCGGACGTGTTCCGCCTGCCCGCGATGATCGACGATCCCGACGAGACGGTGCGCCTGCAGCTCGCGCTGCGGCTGCCGCATGCGTACCTCGCGCGGCTCGCCGCCGACCCGCATCGCGAGGTGCGGATTCGCGTCGCGCAGCGCCTCGAGCCCGCCGCGCTCGCGGGCATGCGCGACGATCCGGACTACGGCGTGCGCGAGTGCGTCGCGCGTCGCCTGCCGGCGCCGCTGCTGGCGTCGATGGCGCGCGATGCCGATCGCGGCGTGCGCACGCGCGTCGCCGAGCGGATCGAGATGCCGGCGCTGCTGCGGATGGCCGACGACGCCGAAGCGGACGTGCGCCGCATCGTCGCGAGGCGCCTGCCCGCCGCGCTGCTCGGGCGCCTGCTCGGCGATACGGACTGGCGCGTGCGCTGGGAGCTCGCGCGGCGCGCGCATCCGGGCGTCGTGGTGCTGCTGCTCGACGACGCCGACGATGAAGTACGCGCGCTCGCGCGGCGGCGGCTGCATTCCGACGATCCGTCGCAACAGATTGAACTCGACACCGGAGCCGACCATGACTGACATCAATCGCGACAACGACGTCGTCGAAATCGCCGGCCCGCCGCGCTTCGCGTTCGGCGAGCGGGTGATCTCGCGCACGGTGATCCGCAACGACGGCACCTACACCGGCAAGGACATCGGCGAGGTGCTGGTCGGCAAGGGCGACATCGGCTACGTGACGAGCATCGGCACGTTCCTGCAGCAGTTCTACATCTATGCGGTCGAGTTCATCGAGACCGGCCACCGGGTCGGGATGCGCGCGAAAGAGCTGTGCACGCTCGACAACCTGCCTGACGACGTGCTCGCGCAACTCGGCGAGCGCGCGGCGCGGCTCGCCGATCTCGGCCGGGGCGGCGCGCACGCGCCGCGCGACGAACAGGAGGCGGCATCGTGAGCATCGAACCGGTTCAACCCGCTTATGCGTGGGGCATGCGCGTCGTCGCGCTCGACGATCTCGTCAACGACGGCAGCTATCCCGACCGCGCGGCCGACGCGTGCCTCGTCGAAGCCGGCACGGTCGGCGAGATCGTCAACGTCGGGCGCGTCGTCGACACCGGCGAGCCCGTCTATCTCGTCGAATTCGACGGACGGCAGGTGATCGGCTGCACGGAGGACGAGATCGCGCCCGCGCCCGCCGGCCTGCTGCCGGTGCACGAAGAGGAGGCCGCGCGATGACGACGGCGCGCGCGGCCTCGCGCGGCGGCCCGCTCGGGGCGGCCGTCGTCGACCTCACGCTGCGGCGCATCGAGCGGGCGCTGAGCCGGCGCGCGCGCTACCGTTACGTGAGCCCGCGCGTGCTGCGCGACGCTGACGGCTTCCGGATCGAGAGCCCGTGCTGCTCGCGCAACGTCGATGCGGCGGGCGGCGTGATCGACATCGCGCGCCTCGCGCTGGGCGCGGCCGGCATCTGGCGGCTCTACGCGCGCGACCATCATGCGCGCCGCTGGAGCTGGTGGCAGGAAAGCGCCGATCTCGACGCGCTGCTCGACACGCTGTGCGTCGACGCCGAGCGCGTGTTCTGGCCGTGATGCGAGCACGAAGGAGCCTGCGATGATCTATCTCGACCACAACGCGACGACCGCGCCCGCGCCGGCGGCGATCCAGGCGATGCTCGCCGTGCTGACCGACGTGTGGGCGAACCCGTCGTCCCAGCATCCGTCCGGGCAACAGGCGAAGCGCACGCTCGCCGCGTCGCGCGCGACGGTCGCGGGCGCGCTCGGCTGCAAGCCGAAGGAAGTGATCTTCACGAGCGGCGCGACCGAGGCGAACCATCTCGCGGTGCTCGGCCTGTCCGCGCATGCGGCGCCGGAGCGGCGGCGGCTCGTGTTCGGCGCGGTCGAGCACGCGGCGCACCTGAAGCTCGCGCACGCGCTCGCCGGGCAGGGCCATCCGGTCGATTTCATCGCGGTGCGCGCGGACGGCACGCTCGATCCCGACAGCGCCGCCCGCGCGATCGGCCCGGACGTCGCGCTCGTGTCGCTGATGGCCGCGAACAACGAGACCGGCGTGCTGATGCCCGTCGCCGGGGTGCGCGCGCTGGCGCACGCGGCGGGCGCGCTGCTGCATGTCGATGCGACCCAGTGGGTCGGCAAGCGGCCGTTCGATTTCGCCGCCTTCGGCGCGGACGCCGTGTCGCTGTCCGCGCACAAGCTGCATGGCCCGAAGGGCGTCGGCGTGCTGCTCGTGCGCGACGGCGTGCCGGTCTCGCCGCAGTTCCTCGGCAGCCAGGAACGCCATCGCCGCGGCGGCACCGAGAACCTGCCCGCGATCGCCGGCTTCGCCGCGGCGCTCGAGCGCCTGCCCGACGTCGCGGCCGAGGCCGCGCGCATCGGCGCGCTGCGCGACACGCTCGAAGACGGCCTGCGCCGCGCGCTGCCCGGCGTGCACGTGTACGGCGCGGCCGCGCCGCGCCTGCCGGGCACGAGCTACCTGCGGGTCGGCCTGCTGGCAGCCGACACCGTGCTGCAGCGGTGCGAGCAGATCGGGGTGTCGGCGTCGTCCGGCTCGGCGTGCTCGTCGGGCGGCAGCGCGCCGTCGCACGTGCTGGTCGCGATGGGCGTGCCGCGCGACGAAGCGCTGTGCGCCGTGCGCTTCTCGCTCGGCGCGGCCACCACGGCGCGCGACATCGAATACCTGCTCGCCGCGCTGCCCCCGCTATTGTTGCCGTTGCTGGCCGAATCGGCCGTGCAACCGACCTGAAACCATTGAATCTTCGGAGTCCAGAACCATGAAAGTCATGATCCGCAGGGACAGCAAGGGCACGCTGAGCGCATATGTGCCGAAGAAGGATCTCGAGGAGCCGATCGTCGCGATGACGGACCCCGGGATCTGGGGCGGGCGCGTCACGCTCGCGAACGGCTGGCAGCTCGAGCTGCCGGAGATGGACGCCGCCACGACGCTGCCCGTGACGGTCGAGGCCCGGCGCATCGCCGCAGCGGAGGAATGACATGAGCCTGTCCACCGAGCAAGTCCAGGCCGTCGCCGACGTGATCGGTGCCGCGCCGACGCTGCACGACGCGGCCGAGCGCTGGCGCGCGCGCTTTCCGGGCGTGCGGACGATGCAGCTCAGCCCGGCCGACATGCACGGCGAGACGCCCGCGCTGCGGGTCGGCGCGCGCAACGTCTACTTCGTGCGCATGGCCGGCATGTGCCTGTCGATCACGCCGCATGCGGACGAAGCGAACGCGCTGATCCTGACCGAAGACGGAGGTCGACATGGAGCTTGACGAGATCGCGCTGGCCGAGCCGGCGTGCGGCGCGCACGAGACCGCGCTGGTCAATGCGGTGCTGAACGCGTCGCGCTGGAGCGACGGGCCGATGGGCGAATCGTTCGAGCGCGCGTTCGCCGGCTGGGCGGGCCGCGCGCATGCGGTGGCGGTCGCGAGCGGCACGCTCGGCGCATGGATCACGCTGCGCGCGCTCGGCATCGGCGCGGGCGACGAGGTGATCTGCGCATCGCATGCGTGGCACCAGGTCGCGCAGGCGGTCACGCTCGCGGGCGCGACGCCCGTGTTCGCCGACATCGACTACTGGAGCGGCTGCCTGAGCGCCGCCAAGGCCGCGCAGCGGATCGGCCCGCGCACGCGCGCGATCCTCGCCGGCAACACCAACGGCCATCCGGCCGCGTGGGGTCCGCTGCGCGAGCTGGCCGGCGCGCACCGGCTCGCGCTGCTCGAAGACAGCACCGAGGCGGTCGGCTCGCGCTACCGCGGGCACAGCGTCGGCACGTTCGGCGACGTCGCGATTTTCGACTTCTCCGCGCCGTCCGTGCTGTGCGCGGGCGAGGGCGGGATGCTCGTCACCGACGACGACGCGCTCGCACGCGAACTGCGCTACCTGCGCGCGCGGCGGGTAGCGGATCGCGGCTCGGTATCGGTCGGCGCACGCGTGCCGCTGCAGGCCGGCATGAGCGAGCTGACCGCCGCGCTCGGCCTCGCGCAGCTCGCGAGCCTCGACGAGCGCCTCGCGCGGCGCAAGGAAGTCGAGGCCTGGTACCACGAGCAGATGCAGAGCTTCGAAGGGATCAAGCCGCCTTACCTGGCCGAGGACGTCGACGAGGTGCACTGGATGCTGTACGTCGTCCATCTCGGCAAGCGCTTCACGCAAAGCGCGCGCACGCAGATGATCGACGACATGAAGGCGTGCGGGATCGAAACCGCCGCATACAGCCATCCGCTGCACGAGCAGTTCCATTACATGCATGCGGGCGACGCGATCGGCCGCAAGCGCGGCCTGCTGCCCGATACCGAGCGCATCGGCGACCGCGCGCTCGCGCTGCCGCTGCATACGCGGCTCGACGCGGACCAGGTGAAGTACATCGTCAAGACCCTGAAGGACACCGCGACGAATGTCGGCGCGGGGGCCGCGATCTATCTGTGAGGAAATCGTCCATGAGCATGTCGGTTCAGCATCTCGCCAGCCTGATTGAGGAAGGCGGCGTCATTCCCTATCTCGGCCCCGGGCTGCTCTCGCTGTGCGCGGACGCGCGCGTGCCGGCGACCCCGGACGCGCTCGCCGTGATCCTGACCGAGAAGGTCACCGTGCCGCACAAGATCCGCCGGCGGCTCACGCAGGCCGCGCAGTTCATCGAGAATTTCAAGCATCGCAAGTCGGTCGTCGGCCTGATGAACGACGCGTTCGCCGCGACGCCCGCGCCGTCCCGCCTGCATCTCGCGCTCGCGGCAAGCGGCGCGGGCCTGTATGTCGACGCGTGGTACGACGACACCTTCGCCGCGGCGCTCGCGCGCATGCGGCCGGGCGGCTGGGCGCAGGTGCAGGGGCTGTCGCAGTCCGAGCACTTCGGCCAGTGGTTCGGCGCGTACGACGCGCACGGCGCGCCGCTGCCCGACGTGCCGGCCGCCGGCACGCTGCTCTACAAGCCGATCGGCTCGCATTCGCCCGCGGCGAACTATCTGGTGTCCGACAGCGACTTCGTCGAGGTGCTGACCGAAATCGACATCCAGACGCCGATCCCGCCCGCGGTGCAGGCCTGGCGCAGCGGCCGCAGCTTCCTGTTCATCGGCTGCCGCTTCGACGACCAGCTCACGCGCAGCTTCGCGCGGCAGATCATGAAGCGCTCGTCCGACACGCACTGGGCCGTCCTGCCCGACGAGCCGACGCGCATGGAGGCGCGCTTTCTCGACGAGCAGCGCATCGAGCGGATCGCGATGCCGCTCGATGCGTTCGCCGATGCGCTGGCCGGCGCGTTGCGGCCGGCGCTGGCCGCGTGACGGTGGCGCGAAGCCGCGCGCGTCGCGCCGGGCGTCCGTACCCATTCGATGTTTTTTTCCGTTGAGAGAACCACACCATGACCAAACTGACTGTCCTGCCTTCGGGCCACACCTACGACGTCGCGGCAGGCGCGACGCTGCTTCAGGCGCTGCTCGGCGCCGGCGAGCCGATCGCGCACAAGTGCGACGGCAAGGCCGAATGCGGCGCCTGCCATCTGTTCGTCCAGGACGGGCGCAAGAGCCTGTCGAAAACCCAGCGCACGGAAAACGAAAAGCTCGACTCGATCGTCGGCGTCGGCTCGAAGTCGCGACTCGCGTGCCAGGCCGTGCTCGGCGAGGAACCGGTGACGGTCGAGCTGCTGAGCTTCGTCTGACGGAGGAGAGCGCCGCTGGCGGAGGCCGGCGGCAACGGCCCCCTAACGCAACAACTTCGCCCGCTCCGCGGCCGAGTAATGGCTCATGTGGCCTTCTTTCGCCGCCTGCTTCCGCGCGGCGGCGATGATCTCCTTGCTGCGTCCCGGCGCGGCCGGCGCGCTCACCTGCTTGTCGAGCGCGGTGCTGCCGCAGTGCGGACAAACCGGCGTCGTGCCCGTTCTGACGAGCGCCTCGAAAGGCCGGCCACAGTCCCGGCACAGATAGTCGTATAGCGGCATTGCCGATCCTCCTCTCAGTGTGACGACGCGGCGGCGCAACCCGCGGTCGCGGCCGCGCAGCCCTCGAGCCGGCCGTGCGCGACGCCGGCGCGCAGCGCCGGATCGAGCCCGATCCATTCGTGCACGCGATCGACGTCGAAACCGACCATCCGCGCGTCGTTCGCCTCCATCAGCGGCCGGCGGATCAGCAGCGGCTCGGCGAGCAGCCGCGCCAACGCGCTCGCCGCGTCGAACGACTCGGGCACGAGCCGCCCGGACTTCACGTCCGGCGCCGCGCGGTTGAACCACTCGGCCACCGGCAGCGGCTCGAGAAACGCGAACAGTGTCTTCGGCGTCCACGGCCAGCGCAGCAGGTTCCGCACGTCGAGCGTGTGGCCGGCCGCAACGAGCATCGCTTGCTGCTTCGCGTTGCCGCCGCAGCCGGGCTTTTCGTAAAACGTGACATGGGTCATGGGTGTTCCTTTCCAGGCTCAGGCTCAGGATCAGGCGGCTGGCCGCCCGGGTCCGCGCCGGCGACGCGCGCGGCCCACGCCGCATGGCCGCCGATCAGGTCGCACACCTCGGTGAAGCCGAAGTCCGCGAACATGCGCGCCCAGGTCTGGCTCGCATTGCCGTGGTAGCAGTAGATCAGGATCGGCCGGCGGCGCATCGTGCGCAGCAGCAGCGCGTCCTGGTTGTCGCGCGACAGCAGCACGGCGCCCGGCCAGCCGGTTCGCGCATGGCTGTCGGCGTCGCGCGCGTCGAGCACCAGCGCGTCCGGATGGCGGCCGCGCCATGCGTCGAGCTCGTTGACCGTCAGGCGCCGGAAAACGCGCTGACCTTTCATCGGGCGTGTTCCTCTCCGGCTGCGCCGGTTCCGCGTCCGCCGAGCCGCCGCGCGGCATGCAGCAATTGCAGGCCGCGGTCGGCGGCCATGTCGAGCGCGGTGCGGCCGTCCGGCGCGCACAGCGTGTCGCACGCGCCCTGCGCCAGCAGCAGCTGCATCACTTCGACACGCCCGCTCGCGGCAGCCTGCATCAGGCACGTGATGTCGTCGTCATTCGCGTGATCGACGTCGATCCCCGCGCCGATCAGGCGCAGGACCGGCGCGGGCGCGCCGCCGACGCACGCGTACCACAGCGCGTTGTTGCCGGCGTCGTCGAGCGCATCGACCCGCGCGCCGTCCGCGAGCAGCGCGTTCACCACGCTGTCCTCGCCCTGAAGCGCCGCGAGCATCAGCGGCGTGAGGCCGTCGACGCCGCGCGAATACGGATCGGGGAAGTCGTGCCACGCGAGCCAGGTGGCGAGCGCGGCCGGCATCCCGGCGCGCGGTGCGTCGTCGTCGCGCGCCGCGCGTCGCACGCTGCGCTCGCGCGCGACGGGAACGGAATGAGAGTGCAGGGACATGTCGATACTCCGGCCCGGGATGACGGGCATGCGTGGAACCGGCCGCCGCGCGCCGCATCGGCCGCGCGGCGGCGGTGCGGGCCTGTCCGTTCAGACGGGCCGGTTCTCGTTCGGGTTGCGCACCGGCCCCATCAGTTCGAGCCCTTCGGCGTAGGTGAGGGTGTCGAACGTGACGTCGAACTTGAGCGCCGCGTCGGCGACCGCGTCGAGCTTGCCTGCCGTGTCCTTCTTCTTCAGCTCGCCCTTCTCCAGGTACAGCAGGTCGAGCATCTCGTTGTAGACCGTCGATTCGAGGATCGGCAGCACGTAGAACATCGCGCCCTTGTACGGCACCTGGTAGCGCTTGCTCAGGTCGATGTTGTCGCAGAACAGAAAGTACTTGCCGCCGGCCGTCAGCGTGTCGCCGAGCACGTCGGCGACGTCCTTCAGGTACTCGAAGCTCAGCAGGAAGCCCGCGAAGAACGGCAGATGCGCGTCGCCGCCCGTCGCGATCGCCATCGCCTGCTCGCAGGACAGTTCCGGCGGGCGGGCCTCGTCGGCGAGGTGCGGCGCGAAGCGCAACGCAAGCTCGCCGCGAAACCCGACCCGGCCGGGCGTGTTCGTGAGCCCCTTGAGCACGGGGTTGAGCAGCCGGCCTTCCGCTTCGAGACGGGCGAATGCGGTGTCGTCGAGCGCCTTGCGGGTGAGCGTTTCGGTCATGGTGAGTCCTTGGTGTCGTCAATGTTGAACGGGGCCTGCGCATCGCACCTTCGTGCAACAACCGTACCAGGCGAACACCGCCTCGCGCGGCGTGGAAGAACGCGACAAAACCGCTTCGATCGCCTGCGCGGCGCGTGCCGTTTGCGACGAAGCGCGCAGCGATTGTCAGGAAGCCGACACGACTCGAGGGCCTTCGGCGACACCGCGAACGCCCCGGGAAAATGCGCGCGAATCCCTTGCCGGCGGGCGTTTCGGCGCAACCGGGCCGGCTTGGCACGAAAGCTGCACTGATGGCTCGGCGCGGACACTCACTGGCCGATGCGTGGTTCGACAGAAGAAGACCAACGGCGATACGAACACGGCAGGCTGACATGGTCGCGACTTCGCAACCCTGGTTTCAACCTTTTTCCTCAATGGAGCACGCAATGTCTCAACTTCGGCAAATCGCCTTCTACGGCAAAGGCGGCATCGGCAAATCCACCACGTCGCAGAACACGCTCGCGGCACTGACCGAGCTCGGCCAGAAAATCCTGATCGTCGGCTGCGATCCGAAAGCCGACTCGACCCGCCTGATCCTGCACGCGAAGGCGCAGGACACGATCCTGTCGCTCGCGGCGGAAGCCGGCTCGGTCGAGGATCTCGAGCTCGAGGACGTGATGAAGATCGGCTACAAGGACATTCGCTGCGTCGAGTCGGGCGGCCCGGAACCGGGCGTCGGCTGCGCGGGGCGCGGCGTCATCACGTCGATCAACTTCCTCGAGGAAAACGGCGCGTATGACGGCGTCGACTACGTGTCGTACGACGTGCTCGGCGACGTGGTCTGCGGCGGTTTCGCGATGCCGATCCGCGAGAACAAGGCGCAGGAAATCTACATCGTGATGTCGGGCGAGATGATGGCGATGTACGCGGCCAACAACATCTCGAAGGGCATCCTGAAGTACGCGAACAGCGGCGGCGTCCGACTCGGCGGCCTCGTCTGCAACGAGCGCCAGACCGACAAGGAGCTCGAGCTCGCCGAAGCGCTCGCCGGCATGCTCGGCACCCGGCTGATCCACTTCGTGCCGCGCGACAACATCGTGCAGCACGCGGAGCTGCGCCGCATGACCGTGATCGAATTCGCGCCCGATTCGAAGCAGGCGAACGAGTATCGCCAGCTCGCGAGCAAGGTCCACAACAACGCCGGCAACGGCACGATCCCGACGCCGATCACGATGGACCAGCTCGAAGACCTGCTGATGGAGCACGGGATCATGCAGGCGATCGACGAAACGCAAGTCGGCAAGACAGCCTCGGAGCTGACTGCCTGACGAGCGCCCGGCGACGGGCCGCCGCGCCACGCGGGCGGCGGCCCGTCCCAGGCGATGACATTTCTCACCTATGGAGCATCCCATGACCGCCACGGTTGAAGAGCGCAAGGCCGCGAACAAGGCCCTGATCGACGAAGTGCTGAAGGCCTATCCGGAGAAGATGGCCAAGCGGCGCGCCAAGCATTTGGGCACCTTCGAGGAAGGCAAGCCCGACTGTGGCGTGAAATCCAACATCAAGTCGCTGCCCGGCGTGATGACGATCCGGGGCTGCGCGTACGCCGGCTCGAAGGGCGTCGTCTGGGGGCCGATCAAGGACATGATCCACATCAGCCACGGCCCGGTCGGCTGCGGCCAGTATTCGTGGGCCGCGCGCCGCAACTACTACATCGGCACCACCGGCATCGACACCTTCGTCACGATGCAGTTCACGTCCGACTTCCAGGAAAAGGACATCGTGTTCGGCGGCGACAAGAAGCTCGACAAGATCATCGACGAGATCCAGGAGCTGTTCCCGCTCAACAAGGGCATCTCGATCCAGAGCGAATGCCCGATCGGCCTGATCGGCGACGACATCGAGGCGGTGTCCAAGCGCAAGAGCCAGCAGTACGGCAACCACACGATCGTGCCGGTGCGCTGCGAGGGCTTTCGCGGCGTGTCGCAGTCGCTCGGCCACCATCTCGCGAACGACGCGATCCGCGACTGGGTGTTCGACAAGACCGATCCGGCCAAGCGCCCCGAATTCGTGTCGACGCCGTATGACGTCGCGATCATCGGCGACTACAACATCGGCGGCGACGCCTGGTCGAGCCGCATCCTGCTCGAGGAGATCGGCCTGCGCGTGATCGCGCAGTGGTCGGGCGACGGCACGATCGCCGAGCTGGAGAACACGCCGAAGGCGAAGCTCAACGTGCTGCATTGCTACCGCTCGATGAACTACATCAGCCGCCACATGGAAGAGAAGTACGGCATCCCCTGGGTCGAATACAACTTCTTCGGCCCGAGCATGATCGAGAAGAGCCTGAGAGAAATCGCGAGCCACTTCGACGACACCATCAAGGCGAATGCCGAGAAGGTGATCGCGAAGTACCGTCCGCTGGTGGACGCGGTGATCGCGAAATACAAGCCCCGCCTGCAGGGCAAGAAAGTGATGCTGTTCGTCGGCGGGCTGCGGCCGCGCCACGTGATCGGCGCCTACGAGGACCTCGGCATGGAGGTGGTCGGCACCGGCTACGAGTTCGGCCACAACGACGACTACCAGCGCACGACGCACTACGTGAAGGACGGCACGCTGATCTACGACGACGTGACGGGTTACGAGTTCGAGAAGTTCGTCGAGCAGGTGCAGCCGGACCTCGTCGGCTCCGGGATCAAGGAGAAGTACGTGTTCCAGAAGATGGGCGTGCCGTTCCGCCAGATGCACAGCTGGGACTACTCCGGCCCGTACCACGGCTACGACGGCTTCGCGATCTTCGCGCGCGACATGGACATGGCGATCTCGAGCCCGATCTGGGGCCTCGCGAAGACGCCGTGGAAGCAAGCCGCCTGAGCGTTGCGCGCCGCATCGCACTGCACGACCGCGGCCGGCGCCCGACGAGCGCCGCGCCGGCCGCCGCCCCATTGGATTATCGAATCAGGAGTACGCCATGCCTCAATCCGCCGACAAGATTCTCGATCACGAACTGCTGTTCCGCGAGCCCGAGTATCAGGCCATTTTCCAGTCGAAGAAGGAAAACTTCGAGTTCAACCACCCGGACGAGACGGTCAAGCAGATCGTCGAGTGGACCAAGACGGAAGACTACAAGCAGAAGAACTTCGCGCGCGATTCGCTCACGGTGAACCCGGCGAAGGCCTGCCAGCCGCTCGGCGCGGTGTACGTCGCGAACGGCTTTCACAAGACCCTGTCGTTCGTGCACGGCTCGCAGGGCTGCGTCGCGTATTACCGGTCGCACTTCTCGCGCCACTTCAAGGAGCCGACGTCGTGCGTCAGCTCGTCGATGACGGAAGACGCCGCGGTGTTCGGCGGCCTGAACAACATGATCGACGGCCTCGCCAACGCCTATAACCTGTACAAGCCCGAGATGATCGCGGTGTCGACGACCTGCATGGCCGAGGTGATCGGCGACGACCTCGACGCGTTCATCAAGAACAGCAAGCAGAAGGGCAGCGTGCCGGAAGACTACGACGTGCCGTTCGCGCACACGCCGGCGTTCGTCGGCAGCCACGTGACCGGCTACGACAACGCGCTGCTCGGCATCCTCAAGCACTTCTGGGACGGCAAGGCCGGCACCACGGCGCCGCTCGTGCGCGTGCCGGACGACAGCGTGAACTTCATCGGCGGCTTCGACGGCTTCGTGGTCGGCAACATGCAGGAAATCCGCCGGATCTTCGATTTGTTCGGCGTGACGGTCAACGTCCTCTGCGACCCGTCCGAGACCTGGAACACGCCGACCGACGGCGAGTTCCGGATGTACGAGGGCGGCACGACGAAGGAGGAGGTCGAGCGCGCGCTGCATGCGAAGGCGACCTTCGTGTTCCAGGAATACTGCAGCGAGAAGACCAGCAAGTTCATCGCCGAGCACGGCCAGGAAGTCGTGGTGCTGAACGCGCCGGTCGGCGTCGCCGGCACCGACCAGTTCCTGATGGAGATCTCGCGCGTGACCGGCAAGCCGATCCCGGCCGAGCTCGAGAAGGAGCGCGGCCAGCTCGTCGACGCGATGGCCGACAGCCAGGCGCACCTGCACGGCAAGCGCTTCGCGCTGTACGGCGACCCGGACCAGATGCTCGGCTACACGCAGTTCCTGCTCGAGCTGGGCGCCGAGCCGGCGCACGTGCTCGCGACCAACGGCAACGACGCCTGGGCGGCGAAGGTGCAGGCGCTGTTCGACGCGTCGCCGTACGGCGTGGGCTGCAAGGTGTATCCGAAGCGCGACCTGTGGCACATGCGTTCGCTGCTGTACACGGAGCCGGTGGATTTCCTGATCGGCAACACCTACGGCAAGTATCTCGAGCGCGACACGAAGACGCCGCTCGTGCGCCTGGTGTTCCCGATCTTCGATCGCCACCATTACCACCGCTATCCGACCTGGGGCTATGCCGGCGCGCTGCGGATTCTCGTGATGCTGCTCGACGAATTCTTCGAGACGCTCGATGCGAACACCATCGTGCCGGCGGAGACCGACTACAGCTTCGACATCATCCGCTGAAGCGGCGGCAGCCATGACGGAACGGGGGCTCGTCAGGACGAGCGCCCGTTCCGCCGCCCGCCGATTGTCGCAATCCGTTCAAACCGTTCAACGCGCGTCTCGATGCCGACAGCCGCAAGCGTCGAACGCGCCGCGCCGCGCGGCGCCGGCGGGGTTGGCGCGAATGGTACGGAACTTGCGACTGAGCAGATACCCGACACCGCGAGGAGCCCGACATGTCCGCATCGCTGAAAGCCAAGATCGCCGAGGTATTCGACGAGCCCGGTTGCGACAAGAACCAGGGCAAGAGCGACAAGGCGCGCAAGAAAGGTTGCACGAAGCAGCTGTCGCCGGGCGCTGCCGCCGGCGGCTGCGCATTCGACGGCGCGAAGATCGCGCTGCAGCCGATCGTCGACGTCGCGCACCTGGTGCACGGGCCGATCGCCTGCGAAGGCAATTCGTGGGACAACCGGCACGCGGCGTCGTCCGGCTCGCAGCTGTACCGCACCGGCTTCACGACCGACATCAACGAGCTGGACGTGATCTACGGCGGCGAGAAGCGGCTGTTCCGGAGCGTGCGCGAGATCATCGAGAAATACGATCCGCCCGCGGTGTTCGTCTACCAGACCTGCGTGACCGCGCTGATCGGCGACGACATCGAAGCCGTCTGCAAGCGCGCGACCGAGAAGTTCGGCAAGCCGGTGATCCCCGTCAACGCGCCCGGCTTCGCGGGGCCGAAAAACCTCGGCAACAAGCTCGGCGGCGAGGCGATCCTCGACTACGTGATCGGCACGCGCGAGCCCGGGCGCACGACGCCGTACGACATCAACATCATCGGCGAATACAACCTGTCGGGCGAGCTGTGGCAGACGAAGCCGCTGCTCGACGCGCTCGGCATCCGCGTCCTGTCGTGCATCTCCGGCGACGGCCGCTACGACGAGATCGCGAGCGCGCATCGCGCGAAGGTCAACATGATGGTGTGCTCGAAGTCGATGATCAACATCGCGACGCGCATGGAGTCGCGCTACGGCATCCCGTACTTCGAAGGCTCGTTCTACGGCATCGGCGACATGAGCGACACCCTGCGGCAGATCGCGACGCTGCTGGTGCGGCAAGGCGCGGACGCCGGCCTGATCGAGCGGACCGAGCGCCTGATCGCAGCCGAGGAAGCGCGCGCGTGGCAGCGCATCGCGCGCTATCGCGAACGTCTCGCGGGCAAGCGCGTGCTGCTCATCACGGGCGGCGTGAAGTCGTGGTCGGTGGTCGCCGCGCTGCAGGAGGCGGGGCTCGAGATCGTCGGCACGAGCGTCAAGAAAAGCACGAAGGAAGACAAGGAACGGATCAAGGAGATCATGGGCGACGACGCGCACATGATCGACGACATGACGCCGCGCGAGATGTACCGGATGCTGCGCGACGCGAAGGCCGACATCATGCTGTCCGGCGGCCGCTCGCAGTTCGTCGCGCTGAAGGCGCGCATGCCGTGGCTCGACATCAACCAGGAGCGGCACCATCCGTACGCCGGCTACGAAGGCATCGTCGAGCTGGTGCACGAGATCGACCGCGCGATCCACAACCCGGTGTGGCAGCAGGTGCGGATTCCCGCGCCGTGGGGCGACGACGGCGAAACGCTCGGCGCGGTGGCCGTCGCGCCGCGGGACGCCGACGTGCCGGCTGGCGCCGCGCCGGCGTCGATGCCGCTCGGCGTCCATGCGTGGGCGATGGGCCTCGAACCTGGCGTGCCCGCCTGAACCGCCACCGGAGAATCGCAATGGCTGAAGTCGTGGAATCGAAGAAGGCCTGCACGGTCAATCCGCTCAAGATGAGCCAGCCGCTCGGCGCGAGCCTCGCGTTCATGGGGCTCGACGCGTGCATGCCGGTCATGCACGGCTCGCAAGGCTGCACGTCGTTCGGCCTCGTGCTGCTGGTGCGCCACTTCAAGGAGGCGATCCCGCTGCAGACGACCGCGATGAACGAGGTCACGACGATCCTCGGCGGCTACGAGAACATCGAGACGGCGCTGCTCAACATCCACACGCGCGCCGCGCCGAGAATCATCGCGATCTGCTCGACGGGGCTCACCGAGACCAAGGGCGACGACGTCGACGGCTACCTGAAGCGGGTGCGCCAGCGCAAACCGGAGCTGGACGGCACCGAGATCGTCTACGTGTCGACGCCGGACTACGTCGGCGGCTTCGAGGACGGTTACCGGCACGCGGTCGCGGCGATCGTGCGCGCGCTTGTGAAGCCGCTGCCCGCGAACCCGCGGCAGGTCACGCTGCTGCCGGGCAGCCACCTGTCGCCCGCCGACATCGACGAGCTGCGCGAGATCGTCGGCGCGTTCGGGCTCGACGCGATCGTGCTGCCTGACATCTCGGGCTCGCTCGACGGCCACATTCCGCCGGACTGGCGCGGCACGACGCTCGGCGGGACGACGCTGGAACAGATTCGCGCGGCGGGCGCGTCGGCGTTCACGATCGGCGTCGGCGAGCAGACCCGCACGGCGGCCGACGCGCTGCACGCGATCACCGGCGCGCCGTTCGAGATCTTCGAGCGGCTCACGGGCGTCGAGCCGAACGACCGGCTGCTGGTGCGGCTCGCGCAGCTCGCGGGCCGGCCGGTGCCGGACAAGTACCGCCGGCAGCGCAGCCGCCTGCTCGACGCGATGCTCGACGGCCACTTCCACACGGGCGGCATCAAGGTCGCGATCGGCGCGGAGCCGGATCTCCTGCTGGCGCTCGGCGGCCTGCTGCACGAGATGGGCGCCGAGCTGCAGTGCTGCGTGAGCACGACCGCATCGCCCGCGCATGCGTGGCTGCCCGCGGCACAGGTGCTGCTCGGCGACCTCGAGGACATGGAGCAGGGCGCGGCCGGCTGCGACCTGCTGATCACCCATTCGCACGGCCGGCAGATGGCGGCGCGGCTGGACCGGCCGCTGATGCGCGTCGGCTTTCCGGTGTTCGACCGCGTCGGCAACGCGCACCGCTGCCAGGTCGGCTATCGCGGCACGATGAACCTGATCTTCGAGATCGCGAACCTGATGATCGAGCGGATTCCGCATCACGGCCCGGGCGACTGGCCGCTGCCGCCCGAGGCCGTCGATCTCGCCGCGCGCGACCCGGCCCGCGCGATCGACATTCCGGTCGTCGCGGCATCCCCCGTATTCGAGAAGGAGCACACAGCATGAAGATCGCATTCGCGACGCAGGACAAGCAGCAGGTCGACGCGCATTTCGGCTGGGCGAAGAGCATCGTCACGTACGACGTGACGCCCGCCGGCTACGCATTCGTCGAGGCCTTCGAGTTCGACGGCAAGCTCGAGGAGGACGGCGACGAGGACAAGCTCGCGCCGAAGCTCGACGCGATCAGGGATTGCGCGATTCTTTACGTGGCCGCCATCGGCGGGTCGGGCGCGGCGCGGGTCGTCGCGCTGAAGATCCACCCGATCAAGGTGCCGCAGCCGGAGCCGATCGAGGAAATCCTCGTGAAGCTGCAGCAGGTGCTCAAGGGCACGCCGCCGCCGTGGCTGCGCAAGGCGCTCGCGAAGGACGGCGAGCGGTCATTCGATTTCGAAGACGACGAGGTATCCCATGGCTGACGCCATCATCGACACGCATTCCGACACGGCCGGCGACGACGGCGACGACGCACTGCTCGCGACGCCGTTCGTCCAGCAGCTCGTCAAGCAGCTGCGCGCGCAGGACACCCACGGCACGTGGGATCGCAAGAGCGACCTGCAGCTGCTCAAGCCGTACATCCTGACGAGCGACGAGCGCCGCGCGATCCCGATCATCGGCGATCCGGACCCCGAGACGCTGTGGCGGCTCGAACTGTTCTACAACGCGATCGCGGTCGCGATCGAGCGCGAGACGCGGCAGATGGTGTCGCCGATGATGAAGATGAGCCACGAGGGCTTCGGCCGGATGGTGCTGATCGCGGGGCGGCTCGTTGTCGTCAACAAGCAGTTGCGCGACGTGCACCGCTTCGGCTTCCCGTCGCTCGCGAAGCTCGCCGACGCGGGCGGCAGATTCCTGAACGAGGCGGTCGAGATGATCCGCGCGTATCCGGCCGTCGCGCAGTACGGCGCATGACAGGGAGCAACCGATGACGAACGACGCAGACGAACTCAAGGCGCGCCTGAAGAAGCTCAACGCGCAGGCGACGCAGGCGAAGATGGACCTGCACGACCTGTCCGAGGAGTTGCCGACCCACTGGGAGCAGATCCTGTCGGTCGCGCAGCGCTGCCACGACGCGCACGCCGCGCTGATGGAAGCCCGCAAGGCGGCGGCCGCCGCCGCGTGACGGAGGAACCCGACATGAGCGAAACCTTCAGCGTGACACTGCCGAGCGGCGAGACCTGGACGCCGACCTTCGTGTCCACGCTCGACGAGGACAAATGCATCGGCTGCGGGCGGTGCTTTCGGGTGTGTCCGCGCGGCGTGCTCGAGCTGGTCGGCGTCGACGAGGACGGCGCGCATATCGCGCTCGACGGCGACGACGAAGACGACGAGTACGAGAAGAAGGTGATGACGATCGCGCACCGGGCGCTGTGCATCGGCTGCACCGCGTGCGCGAAGATCTGCCCGAAGAAGTGCTACACGCACGCGGCGGCGCAGGTGTGACGGGCGCCGACGATGGACGCCCGCTCGATCCTGATGCGCTGCGCGCTCGACGCGCGCGATCCGACGGCGCTCGCCTTCGCCGGCGTGCTCGCGCCCGCGCTCGATCGCGGCGGCGCGCGCGCCTGGCCGATCGGCGGGCTCGACGAGCCGCGCACGCGCCGCATGCTGGACCGCTGGTTTCCGGGCGCGGCTCTCGCGCTCGCGGTCGGCGCGCAGCCCGCCGCCACGTCGCCGCCGGACGCGGCGCGCGGCGATGAATTCGACGATCTGGTCGCGCTGTTCGTCGAGCACGCCGACCCGCACGCGGGCCGGCGCGACGAGGCAGGCTGGGTCGCCTGCCTGCTCGCGAGCGCATGCGGCGGCGACAACCATTTGTGGCAGGACCTCGGATTGCCGTCGCGGCGGGAGCTGTCCGCGCTGATCGGACGCTGGTTTCCGCAGCTCGCGGCGAAGAACGCGCACGACATGAAGTGGAAGAAGTTCTTCTACAAGCAGTTGTGCGAGCGCGAGGGGCTGTTCGTGTGCCGCGCGCCCAGTTGCGGCGCGTGCTCAGATTACGTTCATTGCTTCGGCCCGGAGTAGGGGCGCGCGGCACGGAACGTGCTTTGTCATGGGAACCGTTGTATACGTCGGTATATAACCGACAAACCGAACAAGGAGCACGACACGCTCATGGACACGATCCCAGGCAAGCCGCCCCGCGCGCGCTGGACGCCCTGCACGCGCGCCTGCTACCGGACGCTGCAGTGGCCGGTCACGCATCGCCCCCCCGAACGACGCGAGTCCGGCGCGCCGGCCGTCTGCCCGCCGCTGCCGGCGCCGCCGCATCGTCTGCTCGCGATCTGCGCGGAAGCCGGGCTGCGCGATCTGGTCCGGCATCACATGCGCCGCCTGAAGACGACGCCGCTGTTCGCCCGCGCGGGCGGGTGTTTCGACTGCATCGTCGAGCGGGTCGCGGACTTCGTCGTCGAATCGTGCGGCGGGCCGCTTTATTACAGCCAGCGCCACGCGCACCTCGCGGCGGGCGCGGGGCTGCCGCTGCTGCTCGACGAGGAAGGGCGGGAGCTGTGGCTGGTGCAGCTGTGGCACGCGTTCGACGACGTCGGTTTTCCGAATGCGCTGCGCGCCGATTTCTGGGGCTGGGCGGAGCCGCTGTCGGTGCAGCTGCTCGCGCCGCACGCGCGCCACGCCGGCCTGACCCGCTATTCGTACGACACCGTGCGGAGCTGGTTTGCGACGCCGCCCGCGCAATCCGGGGAATCGAGGGAATCCGGGGCCTCGGGCTGCGGCCGGCCGCCGGTGTGCCGGCGCCACGGTTGACGCCGCTGCGGCGCCGCGTCGCGGGCGGAATGGAGATCGTTCGCCAGATGGTCTCATTGAGGTGGTTGCGGGCCTGAGGCGATGCAGTGAACTACCGCTTCACGCTGCAGCCGTGGCTACGGGGCAGCACGCGGTTAGGGTGCATCAGGGGCGTCGGGGGCGTCCCAGGTCACCGACGCGTGATCGGTATCCATCAGCGCCTGATTTGACGAAATGCCGCCTGGATTGACAACCGAGCGGCAAGCCACGACGGCTGGCCAATCATGCAGCCCCTGTAATTTTTATCAGCCTTACCCTACATTGTCTGGCGATATTATTAACCCGCTTTCAAATGTGATATTTATGAGCGGGCTGCAAACACACTTAACAGATGAAGTCTGATCCTTCTAAGAGCCGTTAAGGAATGTTTTGCAGATCTTCCCTAAAGATTTCGGAATGGCTGCCGAAATACGGAATATGGGTCATGCGGAACAGGTTGCATGGACTATTGGAAACGGCACAAAGACCCGAAAGGGCGCCGCCTGCGACCGATAAACACCTGTGACGCAAATGCATTACGTCGCTGCAGTCAATATTAAAAAATAGCCTTCGTGGCTCCGGGTTAATAATGCCAAAAACAAACGCCATTGAGCGGCTCGCGATACTGAGAGTTATCGCGACCGCCGCACCGTTCAGCGTCGAGTCCGTCAGGCCTGCGCTCGTTCCTCTTTCCGCGTCCGTTGCAGCGCATCCGATCAGGTAGCGCAAGCAGGACCATTCCGCGAGACAAGCAATCAGGCATGCGCGATCCAAAGGATCGAGGCGCATGACGTCCTTCGTTCCCAGCCAACCAGCACCAAAATGAAATGAAGCAATCACGATTTGACCGACTCTTGCAGAGCAGAAGCTGGAAAGGAGCTTGTGCCCGAGTAACGCTGGTGGTCCTCGTCTATATCGGACTTGTCTACCTTCCGGATGCCATTGCGTGGGGTTCTAAACATTGGGGTCTAACGCCCATGTCTGCACGCCAAGTAGCAAGCCACGGCACAATCGTGTCGATTTATAGGGTTGCATTCATCATTGCGCTTTCAATCGAAGCCATCGGATGGGGCGTAGTGGCCGTGAGGAAGTATCGCAAAAGCGGGCAATCAAACTGAAACGCGCGTGTGGATAGACTTGTACAACCGGCAGTTGCATCAGAGTGAGTGGACCGGCCAGCCTTTCGTAGACATCTTCGAGCCATAATTTATGGCAACCGAGGAGGTCAGTATGAGCGGCAAGCGGTACACGGATGAGTTCAAGATCGAGGCAGTCAAGCAGGTGACGGAGCGAGGTCATTCGGTGGCAGACGTGGCCCAGCGATTGGGCATTACGACGCATAGCCTGTATGCCTGGCGAGCGAAGTTCGGGAAGCCGGATGTCGTGCGGCAAGCAGAGCTGGACCAAAGCGCCGAGGTACGGCGACTGAAGGCCGAGCTCAAGCGGGTGACCGAGGAGCGCGACATTCTAAAAAATAGGTTCTTCACGGATTAGCGTGAAGGCGGCGCCCAAAAAGGAAAGCGGTGCCCGAAGGAATAGACTGGTTGTGCGACCAATCAGACAATTCCAACGACCACCGCTTTCATGGCCGATCATAAACTCGACCTCCCGTTCTGGGAAGGTTTTACCGTTACCGAACTCGAGCGCACGCCTGGCGTGACGCGCATCACCTTGCTGCCCGAAGTCGGCAATTCGGCTCGATGCTCGGGCTGCGGCCAGCGCAGCGAGCGCGTGCATGAACAAGGCTGGCGCACGATTCGCGACCTGCCGATATTGGGCGATGCGGTTTGGCTACGTGTGCGTCTGCGCCGGGTACGGTGCGCCGACTGCGGGCCACGCACCGAGCGCGTGAGCTGGCTGGATCGGCACGCCCGAATCACCCGGCGCTTGGCCGAATTCGTCGGGCACTGGTGCGAGAAACTGCCGGTCGCCCACGTCTGCCAGCTATCGGGGCTGCATTGGGAAACCGTCCGGCGCATCGATACGCGACGCTTGCAGGCGCGTCTTGATGCGTTGCCCGAGGCACGGCCGAGTCGGCTGGTGATGGACGAATTTGCGCTCTACAAGGGCCACCGTTACGCCACCGTGGTGATGGACGCCGATACGCGCCGCGTGTTGTGGGTCGGGGAAGGACGCAGCCGGGAAGCGATTCGCCCGTTCTTTGACTGGCTCGGCGTCGAACGGTGCAAAGAGATCGAAGCCGTCGCGATGGACATGAACATCGTTCACGCCGTCGCCTGTGACCGCAACCACATGACCTTGCCGGCGCAGGCTCTCGACGATGGCAAGCTTCTGCAGGGGTTCTGTACGCGCGAATACGTGCGATCTGGCTACGCAGATCAACGCCAGCAATACGCTGTCGATGGCAAGCGGTCGGGATACCAATCTGCGTGGCGCGGAAGTCGCGGGTAACACGGTCGACGCAAGCGTGGGGCGTGACCTGAACATCCAGAGCCGTCAGGATACGAGCACATACGACAGCAGGCAATCGAGCGGCGGATTCCAGGCGAGCATCTGCGTGCCGCCGTTCTGCTACGGTCAGACGGTCAGCGGCAGCGCGAGCGCAAGCCAGCAGAACATCAAGGCCAACTACCAGTCGGTCAATCAGCAGAGCGGGATTTACGCGGGGAACGGCGGGTTCAATGTCAACGTCGGGAATCACACCCAGCTGGATGGCGGGGTGATCGCGAGCACGGCCAGCACGGACAAGAACACCCTGTCGACACAGACCTTCGACTATACGAACCTGAAGAACCAGGCGAGTTATTCGGGCGACACGATCGGCTTTAGCGTGAGCGGTGGTTTTGGTACGAGCGCGAAGGACGGTGCCACATTCAAGACGCCGATAAGTCGGATTGCAAACAAATTTCCAGGGCCGCAGAATTCGCAGGGGCTTGGGCCGACGGGCTTCTCCGTTGCCGGTACGAGCAGCGACGCGTCCGGCACGACGTATGCGGCGGTGAGCCCCGGGATGATCACGGTGCGCGGTGATGCGGGCACCGGTCGGGATAGCGCGGCGGGCATGAGCCGCGATACCGCGCATGCGAATGGCGCGGTGCAGAACACCTTCGATGCGCAGAAGGTGCAGAACGACATGGCGGTCCAGCAGGGCGTTGGCCAGGTTGGGATGCAGGTGGTGGGGGATGTGGCGACTGCGCTGAAAGATCGGGCAAGCAAGGCGTTCGACAAGGCGAATCAGGCAAACAAGGACGCAAAGGCCGCCGGTGACGAGGCTGGGGCGGCTCAGGCGCAGGCTGACATGACGGCAGCGCAGCAGCAGATGGCATTGTGGAGTGAGAACGGCGCAGCCCGCATCGCATCACATGCGGCCGTCTCGGGCCTTGGCGCAGCGATGGGGGGCGGCAACGTGGCGGGTGCCGTTGGCGGCACGATTGCTGGCGACCTTGTCGGCAATGCCGCAGCCGGCGCGTTGAGCGACACGGTCGGCGGCAAGGTGCTGTCGAATGTGGCGGCGGGATTGGCCGGCGCGGCTGCAGGCGGGGCGCTCGGTGGTTCTGCTGGAGCGATGACCGGTGCGGGCGGGGCATTGAATGCCGATCTGTACAACAGGCAGTTGCACGAGGACAGCAAGGCGAAGGAGCGGACGCTGGCGAAGCAACTGGCGGAGAAGAGCAAGGGCAAATACACGCAGGCGCAGATCGAAGAGCAGATGCGAATCATGGGAGCATCGATTGGGATGCAACATGAATCTGGTGCGCCGGCGATACTGGTGGGGCAAGTGCCTACGGATAGCGGGGCGCAGTGGATAGGTGCGAAGCCGACGGCCGATGGACAAACGGTGCTGACGCAAAAGACTGCGCAACCTGATCCACTGGTTCAAGCGTACATCCTGGACAATTACAACAAGGTGACACCCGGCGGTGTGCCGAGTATGGTCACCTACGACCGACCGTCGAGCTCCGGGTACGACTTTACGCTGACCGGGCCTTTCACGCGGCTGCCGAACCAGTCCGATTTGAATTACGTCAAGTCGACGATAGGCGATCTGGCGTCGGCTACCTCAATGACCGCCGGATGGGTCGGCTCGATGAGCGGCGCGTTGGCGTCTGCTCCGACTCCGTTCGCTCCGGCGTTCACACAGATTGCGTCTGGCGCAACCGCCATCGGCGTTGGCGCCGACGCTCTCGGGCAAATGGTAAATCCGAACGTCGGACAGTACGGAGTCAGCGGCGTGCTCAACATGGTGTCGAATGCCGCATCGGAAAAAAATCCTCTTCTAGGTCCGGTTATCAATGGGGTGTCCAGTACTATGAATAACAGCGATCGTTCGAATAAGATCCAGGGAATTATAAATTCTTATTGGCAGGGAGTCGTGAAGGCTGCTGCCGGGAGTGCTGGAGGAAGCGGTGCGAAAAATTAAGCTAATCGAGGATGGGAATTTTCCTCGATGGATGAGATGGAGTTTGATCGTGGTTGGCATCGCGGAGATGTATATCGCGGTGCGATTTATTCCTCCGTCGATTCTGGGGGGGGGCGTGTTGCTAGCCGGCTTCGGGATAGCGCTGGTCGGCGGCTTTACAAGCCGTGCCGCGATGTTGAAGATCAAGCCATTCGACAACAGCTACAAGAAGGCACAAGAGAGCTACAAAGTGAAGGACGACGACGAGGATCAGTCGAAGTAGGAGCGACGAATCTGGCGTTTGCCAGGTTCTGTACAACAGGCAGTCGCACGATAACGAGAAGATACTGGCGAGCACGGGGCTTTTTACCTACAGCGGTGCGGGGACTGTGGCGGAAAGAGGGCGGGCGCCCATCCATCAGAAAACGCAGGACGGATTTCGGGTGACCTCGGTGAACTCGCACCAGGCGATGAATCTTGCCGCGAGTTGTTTGCGGTAGAGCGAGGCGCGCAGCAGATGCCGCTTGAGCGCGAAGTGTTGCCGAATCGGCCCGAAGCACGAGAGAAATTCCTGCGTGCGTTTCGGGTCATGAAAGCCGCGCATGCGACGCTCGCGTTCGCGTGTCGGTTGGTGGCTGTTCTCTGCACGGTTGTTCAAGCGTGCAGCCGCTTTGACGAAAACGTGCTTCACATGAGCGAGCGCAGGAATGTCAGCCTTCGCCGCCGGATAGCTGCGCAGCTGGTCGGTGACGATCTTGCGCGGCACCGGGTTCAAACGCAGCAAGCGCTTTAAGAAGCGTTTGGCAGCAGCCTTGTCACACCGCTTCTGCAGCAGGATGTCGAGGTCGGCGCCATGTTCGTCGACGGCGCGCCACAACAGGTACCCGAGGGCAAACCGTAACCGACGCTCAAATGAGCACAATTGTTCGTGGGATCGTGCAAAAATCTAACGGGATCATCAGCCCAGAGGCGATACAGTTCAAATGAGGAAGATTGGTTTCCACGGTGGTTGCCGTATATGCGAGATTGGCCCCAGCTCGGATGTGATCCTGTTCTTCGATTGTCTGAAGACCTACGCCGAACAGGCTCACCCGGATCAGGACTGGAGCCTGTTGACCGATCGTTTGTATCGACGATATCTGCGGCGGGAAGAGCTGGACAAGGCTTCGGCACTGATGGAGCAGGCACACCATATCTTTGCGCAGCATCCCGCCGCTTCAGCCGTAGAGTGGGATACATTGTTGTCAGGTGACGCGGGGCGGAGCTGGCTGAAACCGGACCAGCCGACCCTTGCCGATGTGTTCAGCAAATACTTCGAGGGCTTTAAGGACGCTTGTAGTTCGGCGAAGTCATTTCTGAACGATTTCGCCATTTACCAGCCGGTTCGAGTGGTGATGTCCGATTTGCCGGGCTTCGCACGCGACAAGAACAAGCCGCTGGCGGAATACGATGCGCTTGAGGGAAAGCCGTTCTGGCTTCAGTAGAGCGCTACCGTCGCAGGATACGCTTGCGTGGGTTTTTACCCGGAACAGCAGCAGTGACCCGAACCCGGCCCGAGCGCCGGGATTGTGCTTTATGGCGTCGGAGCATCGCGGCGCTGGGCGTGCGAGGGTTAAAACAGCCGTTGCGCGACTTCCCTTCGGGCGTCCTTCGCGACGCTGCCTGCGATCAAGTTGGCAGCATGACTGCCTCGGACATTCCACTTAAAAATATCGAAAACCTGTCCGAACGGGCGAGGCCACCTCTTCTGGCGGAGCGGGGGCTGGTGACTGCGGAACTGGTTGAGCGGTTCCGGCTGGGGTATGCGAACTCGACGCTGACATACCGGCTCCCGAAAAAGCACGCCGTGGCGGGTTGTGTGGTGCGTGAGCAGTTGCAGCGGCTGGGGGTGATGCGCGCGACAGGCTCCACCAATCGCCACATTTGAAGTTACCAGTCGATGCGGTGTTTCTCTTCGGTTTCCCGATGTCGCTGGTCGTCATCGGCATGCTGGTAGAGGCTGGTTGTGGTGAGCGACGCGTGGCCGAGGTTGTCGCGAATGAGCCGCAGATCGACGTTGCCATCGGCCATGTGGGAACCCGCGCTGTCGCGCATCCAGTGAGCCGAAGCGCGCTCGAGCTGCGCTGCGCGCGCAGCGTAGTCGTCACCGCGCAGACGCAGCTTTTCCGCCGCGCCCGCGAAGATGCCCTTGACGATGGTATGCAGCGCCGCGCGCGTGAGCGGCTTCATGGACTTTCCGAGTGGCAGTACGAGCGGCGTGTCCTCGTGCGGCGAGGGCAGCGGGGGAAGGCCACGCTCGCGGCGGTAGCGACCGAGCTCGACCATCATCTCCGCCGAGGCGGGCACGAGCCGGTCCCTGTCACCCTTGCTTCCGTCCTTTCCGTCGAATTTATACACGACCTCTTGGAAGGCGAAATTTCAGGGGAAGCTCAGTGGCGTCCGGTGTTTAGGGATGCACGTGCAGGGATGCCGATCCGCTTCGAAGTGGACGCCATCGCGCTCGACGAAGCCGATTATTTGTACGAGTGCGCGGGACTCTATGCCTGGGAGGACACGCACCGGCGGCTGACCGGGCGAGCGGAGCAAGCCGCGCGGTTCGCGCTGCGCATTGGCCGGCCGATGCAAGTTGAGCCCGGTATGGACCGATCCCGGTGCGAACTTGCTCTGTTCGACCCTGGCGGCAGACACTGGCACTGTCTGCCGCCAGAGGTGTCGCGAGAGCCCTGAATCGTGCGATATCGATCAGCACCAGACTGCGTGCGACATTAATGGGCGGCATAGGCACGAAGGTTGCATGTGAGCGGTCGAGCCCTCACCACGAACCCGACATGTCGACATTGCCACAACGCTTCGGTGTGTTCCTGAACGTCGAGAACCCGTCGGGCGACGCCCGCGATGCGCTCGAGCAGACCGTGCGCACCGCGACGTTCGCCGACGCGCACGGCTACGACGAGGTCTGGGTCGCCGAGCACCATCACAGCGGCTTCGCGATCGGCAGCGCGCCGACCGTGCTGCTCGCGCAGATCGCCGCGCGCACCGCGCGGGTGCGGCTCGGCACCGGCGCGTCGCTGCTCGCGCTGAACGATCCGGTGCGCGTCGCCGAGGAAATCGCGACGCTCGACCTGCTGAGCGGCGGGCGCGTCGAGTTCGGCGTCGCGCGCGGCGGCCCGTTTCCGGAGCAATACCGCCAGGCCGGGCTGCCGTCCGCCGAGGTCGCGCGGGCGCGAACCTTCGAGGCGCTCGCGCTCGTGCAACGCCTGTGGCGCGAGCCGTCGACGCGCTTTCACGGCGAATTCTTCCGCTACGACGACATCGCGATCCATCCGCGCCCGTTGCAGCAGCCGGTGCCCGTGTGGCTCGCGAGCCTGAGCGACGATGCGCTGCGGCTCGCGGCAGAGCATGGCTACGGGCTGATGGCGACGCCTTCGGCCGATCTCGTGCCGGTCGCAGCGCAAGTGGCCGCCGAGCGTGCGCGGCGCGGCGATTTTCCGTTCGCGATCGCGCGCTTCTTTCATTGCGAGGACGACGACCGCCGCGCGATCGCGCACGGCGTCGCGGCGGTGCGCGATTACCCGCGGCGCATGGAGGTGCGGTTCGCGCCCGACAAGCTGCCGCCGATGTTCGCACCCGACGCAAGCGATGCGGTCATTGTCGGGAACGCGGTGATCGGCGATCCGGCCCGCTGCGTCGCGCAGATCCGGCGCCTCGCGGCGGCGCTCGGGCCGCACCGGCTGCTGCTGAAGCCTGCGGCACACGACCCGGAAGCGGGACGCGCGGCGCTTGCGCGGCTCGCCAGCGCGCTCGGGTTAGGCGGGACGTGACAGGCGGCGCGCCGCATACGGCAGGCGGTGGACAGGCAGGAGGCGAGGCGCGGCCGATAACGTGTGCCGCGCACGGCCACGCGCGACTGCCACCGGCCCGCGAACCGATGGCTCGCATCTTGCGAGCACAAGGAACGTCATGCAATTCATCACACAGGACGTGTCGCAAATGTCGGATTTCCTACAACGCGTCGACTGGCCGCCGTTGCTTTTGTCGCTGAAAGTCGCGGGCATCGCGACCGTGCTCGCGTCGATCGCCGGCATCGCGCTCGGCTGGCTGTTCGCGCGCCGGCGCTTTCCCGGCTGCGCGCTCCTCGAAGCAGCCTGCATGCTGCCGCTCGTGCTGCCGCCGACGGTGATCGGCTACGGGCTGCTCGTCGTGCTCGGCCGGCGCAGCGCGGTGGGCGGCTGGGTGTACGCGCATCTCGGCTACACGGTCGTGTTCAACTGGCACGGCGCGGTGCTCGCGTCGACGGTCGTCGCGCTGCCGCTCGTGCTGAAGGCGGCGAGCGCCGGATTCGCCGGCGTCGACGGCACGCTCGAGGCCGCCGCGCGCACGTTGCGGCAATCGCCGTTCTCGGTATTCGCGCGGGTCACGCTGCCGCTCGCGTGGCCGACGATCCTCGCGGGCGCGCTGCTCGCGTTCGCGCGCGCGATGGGCGAGTTCGGCGCGACGCTGATGATCGCTGGCGACATCCCGCGCCAGACGCAAACCCTGTCGCTCGCGATCTACGACGCGATGCAGGACGGTCGCGACGGGACCGCCTTCTTCCTCGCGTGCATCACGTCCGCGCTGTCGGTCGCGGTGCTCGTTCTGTCCAAGCGCTTTTTTGCGCTGCGTTGATTACAGGAGCCTCTTCGATGCAATGCCTTCGCCGCTTTCTCGCCTGCCTGTCAGTGCTGCTCGTTCCCGTCGCCGCGTGCGCGCAGCAGCTCACCGTGTCCGCCGCCGCGAGCCTGACCGATGCGTTCAAGGAAATCGGCGCGCGCTTCGAGGCCACGCACCCGGACGTGACCGTGCGCCTGAACTTCGCCGCGTCCGGCGTGCTGCTGCAGCAGATCCGCATGGGCGCGCCCGTCGACGTGTTCGTCAGCGCCGACGAGGAGACCGTCGCGCGCGGCATCGAGGCGGGCGTGTTCGATCCGGCGACGAAGCAGGATTTCGCGGCGAACACGCTCGTGCTCGTCGTGCCGGCCGGCCAGGCGTCGCCGGTGAAGTCGCTGGCCGGCCTCGCCGATCCGGCGGTGCGGCGCATCGCGATCGGCAAGACCGCGACGGTGCCGTGCGGGCGCTACACGCAGCAGGCGCTGTCGCGCGCGAAGCTGTGGGAGGCGCTCGGCCCGAAGTTCGTGCAGGCCGACAGCGTGCGGCAGGTGCTCGATTACGTCGCGCGCGCGGAGGCCGACGCGGGCTTCGTCTACCGCACCGAGGCGATGCTGATGCCGGACCGGGTCGGCATCGTGCAGACGGTCGACGGCCACGATCCCGTCACCTATCCGGTCGTCGCGGTCGGCGCGAGCCGCGAGCCGGCGCTGGCGAAGGCGTTCATCGCGTATCTGATGAGCCCGCCCGCGCAGGCGATCCTGAAGCGCTACGGCTTTGCGCGCGCCTGACGGGAGCACCCCATGATCGACGTCGATCTCGATGCGACGGTGTCGGACGGCACGCGGCGCTTCGCGCTCGCCACGCGCTTCGCGTCCGACGCGCGCGTGATCGCGCTCTACGGGCCGTCGGGCGCGGGCAAGTCGCTCACGCTGCACGCGATCGCGGGGCTGCTGACGCCTCGTCACGGGCACGTGCGCGTCGACGGGCGCACGCTGTTCGACGCGGCGCGCGGCGTCGACCTGCCGCCCGAGCAGCGCGGCGTCGGCTGCCTGTTCCAGCATTACGCGCTGTTTCCGCACCTGACGGTGTTCAAGAACGTCGCATTCGGGCTGACGAGCTGGTATCGGCGCGGCCTGTCGAACGACGCGCGCCTGCGCGTCGACGGCCTGCTCGAATCCTTCGGCCTCGCGTCGCTCGCACACTGCCGGCCGCATGCGCTGTCGGGCGGGCAGCGGCAGCGCGTCGCGCTCGCGCGCGCGCTCGCCTGCCGGCCCGGGCTGCTGTTGCTCGACGAGCCGTTCTCGGCGCTGAACCCGGCGCTGCGCGACGACCTGCGCCGGCACCTGCGCGACGTGATCCGCGACTGGGACATCCCGGCCGTGATGATCACGCACGACGTCGACGACGTCGTCGCGCTTGCCGATGTCGCGTTCGTGGTCGAGCAGGGCGCGGTGGTGCGCGAGATCGACGTGCGGCGCGGCGTCGCGACGATGCTGGCGCGCGCGCCACGGGAAGCGCCGCCGCTCGACGCGCGCGAACAGCGCGTGCGCGAGCTGCTGCGCGTGTCCGCGTTCGGATGAACGGCGCGGCGCGCTGCCGTGCGAACAGAAAACGTGGCTCAACCCATTGCCGGCGCTCGCCGGCCTTTTCAGGAGAATCTCGATGAAAACCACCGCTCGCAACCAGTTCACCGGCACCATCGCCACGGTCGACGCGGGGCCGGTCACGACGCAGGTGTCGGTCACGATACCGGGCGATCAGCAGATCGTCGCGACGCTGACGACGGCCGCCGCGCAACGCCTGAAGCTCACGGTGGGGCAGGAGGCGATCCTGCTGATCAAGTCGTCGGCGGTCGTGCTGGTCACCGATTTCGCGGGCTACGCGCTGTCCGCGCGCAACCAGTTCGCCGGCACGATTTCGCGCGTCGAGCGCGGCGCGACGACGTCGCTCGTCGGCGTGACGCTTCCGGGCGGCGTGAGCCTGACGGCGAGCGTGACGAACGACGCGGTCGATGCGCTGTCGCTGGCGGTCGGCCAGCCGGCGACGGCCGTGTTCAAGGCGTATTCGGTGATGGTCGCGGTTGCCGCGCAGTAACGGGATTCGACCTCGCAAGACTGCGCGCATCACGCACTGCCGGCCGTTGCGCGCGGCACCGGCGCACAACCGTTCGCCGGTGCCGACCGGCCGCGTTGCTCAATGCGGCCACTTCCTTCGCATTTCATGCGCCAGGAACACCACCAGGAAAATGCCCAGCATCGCGGTGCCGACCGACAGAGACTCGTCGAGCTTGACGGCGCCGTGTGTCAGTTCGGCATAGACGCCGAATCCGGCGCCCGCCGCCGCGGCGAGCAGGCCGAGCGCCAGCAACCGGATCGATCCGGCTTGCACGTCGTGATCGTCGATGTGTTTTTGCATATTGCCCCCGATGGCCTGTTTCATGTGATCGGGCGCGACATGGCGAACTCGCCTGCGCGGATGTCGCGGACCGTTTTACCGACCCACTATATCCCGCCATAAATATCGCCAAATCGCATGTTGCGTTGCGCGCGGCGACGAAGGCACACGCGCGCCGCGGGCCCCGGACGACGCGGCGCGGCGCGGATCGCGCACGCCGCGTCACGCGCGGAAACACGCGAGCGGGCCGGGTCTTGCCGCAACAGCATGCGACGCCTAATGTTTAAGCGGAACGCCGCGGTCACCGGAAGAGGTCCTATGCGCTGCGCAAACTGCGGATTCGAGAATCCCGCTGGGGCAAGATTCTGTGAAGCGTGCGGCGCGATGATGTCGCGCGTCTGCTGGCGTTGCGGCCACGCGTCGGGGCCTGCCGCCAAATTCTGCAGCGAATGCGGCGCGGAGCTGACCGACGCGCACGGCACGCCGCCGGCGCGCGCCCCGTCCGCCGAAGATCCGTCCCGCGCGCCGATCCATTACACGCCGCACCACCTGGCCGAGCGCATTCTCGCCGAACAGGCGGCGATGGAAGCCCGGGGCGAGACCGCCGGCGAACGCAAGACCGTCACGGCGCTGTTCGCCGACATGGCCGGCTCCACCGCGTTGATCCACGATCTGGACCCGGAGGAGGCCAACCGCCTGATCGAGCCGGTCATCGCGTTGATGATGGAAGCCGTCCACCACTACGAGGGCTACGTCGCCAAGTCGCTCGGCGACGGCATCCTCGCGCTGTTCGGCGCGCCCATCGCCCATGAGGACCACGCGCAGCGCGCGCTGTACGCGGCGCTGCGGATGCAGGAGGCGATGCGCCGGCATGGCGACCGCGTTCGCCTGGAAAAAGGCGTGCCGCTGCAGATCCGCGTGGGCGTCCACACCGGCGAGGTGGTGGTGCGCTCGATCCGCACGGACGACCTGCACACCGATTACGATCCGGTCGGCCACACGATCAACATCGCGTCCCGGATGGAAGGCATCGCCACGCCGTCGTCGATCCTCGTCAGCGAATCCACCCACAAGCTCGCCGACGGCTATTTCGAGTTCAAGGCGCTCGGCGCCACCCAGGTCAAGGGCATCCCCGAGCCGCTCGTCGTGTACGAGGTGGTGGGCCTCGGCGCGCTGCGCACGCGCCTGCAGCTCGCCGCGCGCCGCGGGCTCGCCCGCTTCGTCGGCCGCGAGGCCGAGCTGGACTGCCTGGGCCGGGCGCTGGAGCAGGCGAGGGCGGGCCACGGGCAGGTCGTCGCGGTGGCGGGCGAGGCCGGGGTCGGCAAGTCGCGGCTGTTCCACGAATTCAAGGAGCGCACGCGGCGCGGCTGCCTGGTGCTGGAGACCTTCTCGGTGTCGCACGGCAAGGCCTTCGCGTATCTGCCGCTGATCGACCTGCTGAAGAACTATTTCCAGATCACGGCCCAGGATGACGAACGGCGCTGCCGCGAAAAGGTGATGGGCAAGGCGCTGACGCTCGAGCGCAGCTTCGAGGACCGGGTGCCGTACCTGCTGTATCTGCTGGGCGTCGGCGAGCGCGGCTCGGCGCTCGCCGAAATGGACCCGCAGATCCGGCGGGACCGCACCTTCGACGCGATGACGGACATTCTCGCGCGCGAGAGCCGCGACCAGCCGGTCGAGCTGCTGTTCGAAGACCTGCAATGGCTGGACCGCGAGACCGACGCGTTCCTCGCGTGCCTGATCGAGCGCCTGCCGAGCACCCGGATCCTGCTCCTCGTGAACTACCGGCCCGAGTATCAGCCTGCCTGGGGGGGCGCGCCGCACTGCACCCGGCTGCGGCTCGAACCGCTGGGCCCGGCCGAGGCGCAAGGGCTGCTCACCGCGCTGCTCGGCGACGATCCCTCCCTGATGCCGCTCAAGCAGCTCATCCTGGACAAGACGGAGGGCAATCCGTTCTTCATCGAGGAAGTGGTGCAGACGCTGGCCGAGGAGCAGACCCTGCTCGGCGACCACGGCCATTACCGCATCGAGCAGACGCCGGCCGCGCTGCATATTCCGACCACCGTGCAGGGCGTGCTCGCCGCCCGTATCGACCGGCTCGACGTCGCGGAAAAGGAATTGCTGCAGACGCTGGCGGTGATCGGCAAGGAGTTTCCGTTCAGCCTGATCCGGCGCATCTGCGATGGCGCGCTCGCGCAGTCCGACGACGATCTGCACCGGCTTCTGGCCCACCTGGAGGCGGCGGAATTCATCTACGAGCGGCCCGCGTTCCCCGAGGTCGAATATTCGTTCAAGCATGCGCTGACCCAGGAAGTCGCCGGCCAGTCGCTGCTCATGGAACGGCGCAGCGCGCTGCACGAGCGCACCGCGCAGGCGATCGAGGCGCTGTTCTCCGCGCGCATCGCCGATTACAGCACCGAACTGGCGCACCATTACCGGCTGAGCGGCAACGTGCCGAAGGCCGTCGAATACCTGTCCCGCACCGGGCAGCAGGCGCTCCAGCATTCCGCGCATCCGGACGCGCTGCGCCATCTCGCCGCGGCGCTGGAGCTGCTTGCGCGCCTGCCCGACACGCCCGAGCGCGCGCACCAGGAACTGACGCTGCGGCTCGCGCTGGGGCCGGCGCTGATGACCGTGCGGGGCTATGGCGCGCCGGAAGTGGAGGCCAACTACACGCGCGCGCTGGCGCTGTGCGAGCAGATCGGCGAGACCTCGCAACTGTTCCTGGTGCAACTGGGACTGCGAACCTACTATCAGTTGCGCGCCGAGTACGACACCGTGCGCGAGCTGAGCGAGCGGCTGTTCCGCATGGCGCAGCACGCCGGGGATCCGGGCTTGCTCGTCGAGGCCCATCTGGCGGTCGCGGCCACCCTGTTCTTCGGGGGCAGTCTCGACGCTGCCCGAGCGCACCAGGAACAGGCGCTGGCCCTCCACGACGCCGCACGCCAGCCACCGTTCCCCAACGTGATGGACCCGGGCATCCGCAGCCTGAATTTCCTGGCCTGGAGCCTGTGGCACCTTGGATACCCCGATCAGGCGAGCCAGCGCAGCCGGCAGGCGCTGGCCCTGGCCCGGCAATGCGCGCACGTCCCGACGCTGGCGCTGGCGCTGACCTACGCGGCGCAACTGCATCAGCTTCGACGCGAGGTGCCGCTCGCGCGCGAGCACGCAGAGGCCGTCGTGACGCTTTCGACCGAACAGGGCCTGCCGTTCTGGCTCGCGTGGGGAACCATCCTCCACGGGTGGGTGCTGAGCGAACAGGGCAGCGTGCGGGACGGGATCGCGCAGATGCGCGAAGGCCTGGCCGGCTACCGGGCGACCGGCGCGGAGATGGGATGCACGTACTTCCTGGCGCTCCTCGCAGACAGCTATCTGCGCGCGGGCGACACGGCGGCGGGCCTGGCCGCGATCGACGAAGCGATGGTGATGGCGGTCCGGTCAGGAGAGCGCTGCTACGAGGCCGAGCTGCATCGGATCAAGGGCAGCCTTTTGCTTGGCGCGCCGGACGGCCGCCCCGGCGGGCCCGCGTCCGGACGGGAAGATGAAGCGGAACACGCGTACCGCCGCGCGATCGCCGTGGCGCGCGATCACGGCGCCCGGTCGTTCGAGCTGCGGGCCGCGTCGAGCCTCGCGCGTCTGTGGCAACGCCACGGCAAGGCGGCCGAAGCCCGGCGAATCCTGTCCGCGGTCTACGGCGGCTTCGACGAGGGCTTCGATACCGCGGACTTGCAGGAAGCCAGGGCATTGCTCGATGCATTGCCATCGGGCGAAGAATGAACGATCCGCGCCGAGCGGCGCATCGGCGTGCCGCCGCCGGCGGGCGCGTGGCTGAAGCCGCGCGATGCGCGTCCGATGCGTGTCGGCACCGATGAGGAGACCGGAGATGACCACGAACGATGGCAAGCATCCGCGCAACGACGCGCACAAGCCGGTGGCGCTGGCCTTGCAGGGCGGCGGGATGCACGGCGCATTCACCTGGGGCGTGCTCGACCGGCTGCTGGAGGACGGCAGGCTCTCGATCGAAGGGGTGAGCGCAACCAGCGCCGGCGCGATGAACGCCACCGTCCTGGCCTACGGGATGCTGCAGGGCGGCGAGGCCGGCGCGCGCCGGGCGCTGCACGATTTCTGGCACGCGGTGGCGCAATCGGCCGACCGCTACAACCCGTTGCGCTGGACGCCGTGGCTGAAAGGCACGCACAGTTTCGGCCTCGATCATTCGCCGCTGTATGCGTTCGCGGACATGGTCCTGCGCGTGTTTTCCCCGTATCAGCTCAATCCGCACAATCTGAATCCGCTGCGCGAGGTGCTGGAGAGCCAGGTCGATTTCGTCGCGCTGCGCAAGGCATGCCCGATCCGGCTCTATCTGTGCGCGACGAACGTCGAGACGGGGAAGATACGGCTCTTTTCCGGCGAGGATGTCTGCGCGGACGCGGTGCTGGCGTCGGCCTGCGTGCCGACGCTGTTCCAGGCCGTCACCATCGACGGCGAGCACTACTGGGACGGCGGCTACATGGGAAACCCCGCGATCTTCCCGCTGATCTACCACTGCGACACGCACGACGTGGTGATCGTCCACATCAATCCGATCGTGCGCCGGGGCGTGCCGACCACGGCGGCGGAAATCCTCAACCGCATCAACGAAGTGAGCTTCAATTCGTCGCTGATGCGGGAGATGCGCGCGATCGCGTTCGTCACGGCGCTCATCCAGCAGGGCAAGATCAAGCGCGACGAGATGAAGGAGATGCTGATCCATTCGATCCGTTCCGACGATGCGATGTGCGCGCTCAGCGTATCGAGCAAGTACAACGCGGACTGGGCGTTTCTGTGCGCACTGCGCGACAAGGGGCGGCGCGAGGCCGACGCGTGGCTCGTGCAGAACTACCGGAATATCGGCCAGCGCTCGAGCATCGACATCCAGCAGGAGTTTCTTTGAGCACCGTGATGAAGCTGCAGGCGAAGGCAGCGGCAGGCCAGGTTGCCGGTGCGACCGACACCGCGCGGCACGGCGGCGCGCCCGGGACGCGGAAACGGGCGGGGATGAGCCGGACGCAGGCGCGCTTCGCCGACGTGTGGTCACGCAACGGCGGCGCGGATGCCGATGCCGTCTATGCCGATCTCGCGCGGCACTATGCGGAACCGGCGCGTCGTTACCATACGCTGCGCCATATCCGCCGCTGCCTGCGCGACTTCGACACGGCGCGCGGCGCGGTGCCCGACCCCGATGCGGTGGAGCTGGCGCTATGGTGTCACGACGTGATCTATCGCCCCGGCGCGCGCGACAACGAGCAGCGTAGCGCCGACTGGTTTCGGCGATGGGCTGATGGCCGCGTGGCGTCGGGCGAACGCATCTGCGAGATGATCCTCGCAACGAAGCATGCCGGCGCGCCGGCCGGACTGGATGCGCGCTTTGCCGCCGATATCGACCTGGCGGTTCTCGGCAGTCCGCGCAGCCGCTTTCGGGAGGACGGCACGCGCCTGCGCGCGGAACGCCCCGACCTCGACGACCGCGCGTATGACCTGCTCGAACGCGGGCTGCTGGCGCGGCTGCTGGCCCGCCCGCGCATTTACTACACCGATTTTTTCCATGCGCGTTGCGAAGCGCGCGCGCGTGTCAATCTGGCGTGGCGGCTCGAAATCATAGCATCAGACATGAAATGAAAATGTAATGCCTTATTCGATCGTCTTATTTCAAAAAATACTTTACCAGTCCCTTGCTTATGAACAGACGCTTGCTTATTTTTGATGAACGATAACCAGGAACAGGGGCTGCCCGCCGAATCATGGGCCTCTGGGTCGTGTCCGGGGAAAAGTCTGGTCTGTCTTGATCAATACAAAGAACACTGAGGCCATGGACACACGCCTGGTGCCTTGCCGGTAGCGCGCTGTCACACGAGCGCGGCCTCTCCGCGCGTATGCCGTGCGGCCTGCGATCCAGGCCGCTTCAATTTTCCTTCGCGTCTGGCGAATCCCGTTCGTCCGGGCCGGGAATTTTTACGTGCGCGCGAAATTCGATTCGGGTCCATATAAATCCGATATTCAAAAAACGACAAAACGATTCGAACGTCGATTGAATCGACGCATGCAGTCACATGAGGAGCGCAGCATCTGACCGGCAATGCGGGGGTATTTCTCAATGACCATCTCTGTCGAGGTCGAACATGAAGAAATATCCTGATGGAAAAGCGCTGCTGAAATGGTTTGGCATCACACGGGGCGTGCCGGGAGCATGGCGGCGCGCCGCTATCGGCCTGCTCGTCGCCGCACCGGGGCTGCTTGCGAGCGGCACGGCAGCGCTCGGCGTCGTTGCTGCGGCCCTGCCTGGCGTGGCCGACGCCGCGCCGGCAAACCCGTCCCAGCAATCCAACCGCAACGGCCACTGGGGCCATTTCCACGACGACAACGACGCCGACGATGCCGACGGCGAGCGTGGCCTGCCGGTCATCGTGCTCGAGGAAGCGGCCGCATCGGCCTGGGATGACGGAAGGACCGTCGGCACGCAACTGCAGTTGCAGAATCTCGGCGAGAGCAAGGCGCTCGACCTGCGGGTCACGCGCATCGACGTCGATGGCGGCGCGTATCGGGGACCCAACGCGCTTCCGTTGTCGCTCGGCAGCTTGCGTCCGGCTGAAGACGTGGTCTTCGACGCGATCCTCGGACTCGCGCCGATCGACGGCAGCCGGCATTTCCTGACGGTCGAGGGCACTTACGCATCGTGAGCGGCACTTCTTCAGGGTGCACGGGAGCATCAGCCCGACGACCGCCACACCCGGCCCGTTCGCCGGCCACGCGGGACAGACCGTGAAAACGGATCCGAACGCGGCAAGCTATCCGCCTGAGCCGCCGGCATTCCCGCTCCCGCCCAATGCCGAAGCGCCGATATTCGTCCCCATCGGTCCGACGAGACAGGTCTTTCCGCCGACCCCGACCGGCACCGCCGCAGGCAGCAGCGCCGCAGGCAGCCCGCTGGTGCAGATCACGCGCAATACGAGTTCGGCCAACACCCAGCTCGTGCCGCCCGACCCGAATGCCGCCGCGGCCTCGCCGGATGGCGTCGTCCTCTCCACCTTCAACACCAGCGTCAGCTATTCGACCGATGGCGGCCAGACCTTCACCAATATCAATCTCTTCAATGCGCAGCCGGGAAATCCCGCGCGCACCTCGTTCTTTCCGCAGAGCGACGGCGGTCTGTGCTGCGATCAAGTGGTCGTCTATCTTCCCAAACAGAATCTTTTCGTGTGGCTGCTGCAATACTGGCCGACGCTCAATGCCGCCAAGACCGCGATCGCGTCGCCCAACCGGCTGCGGATCGCATGGGCCACGCCTGCCGCGATTACGGCCAATTTCTACAACGCGTGGACCTATGCCGACCTGACGGGCACCAACGTCGCGGGCGTGGGCGACGGCCTGGGCGTGGCCGGCAACGAATGGCTCGATTATCCCGACCTCGCGTGGTCCGACAGCTTTCTGTACGTCGGCGTGGACCACGGATTCCCCACTCCCGGCAAGATCTATACGGGGCGCCGCATCGTGGCGCGCATGAGCCTCGCCGACATGGCCAATGCATCCGCCACCGTCGTCCATTACGACCGGGCGGAGCTCACGGGCTCCAACGGCCTGAACAAAACGCACTTCATTCAGAATGCGCCAGCGCGGATGGTGGTCGGCTCGCTCGACAACAGCAGCACGATGCGCGTCTTCACCTGGGCCGACAGCGCCGTCACGATTCCTTCCAGCACGGTCGGCATCACCAGCATCGCGCAAGGCGCCAACTACACGTCGACCGCACCGGACGGTTCCGACTGGCTCGCGGTATCGTTTCCCGGCAACATCACCGGCGGCACGTTCCGTTCGACCTCGACGCCAGAAGGACAGCGCGCGGAATACCTGTTCGCTTTCGATGCGGGCACCAATGCCGGGGGCGGGCGGCCGCGCGCCTACGTGCGCATGGAAAGCCTGACACCCACGGCGTCCGGCGGCACCAACTACGCCGCGCTGTCCGAGTACGACATCTGGAACAGCGACTACGCGTATGCGATGGCGGCGCTCGGCAGCGACGGCACCGAAATCGGCATCACGCTCGCGGTAGGCGGGGGAACGGTCGGCTATCCGCAAGAGGCGGTCGGGTACCGGAACGACTTTGTCGTGTATCAGGTGACCAGCAGCAATGCGACGCAGACCACGCGGTTCGGCGATTACCTGTCGACGCGGCTGATCCCGGGCAACGGCCTGTTTTTCGCCGCCGAAGTGTATGACGTGCTGCTGAACCCTCTGCCGCCCGGCGTCACCAGCGGCACCTGCGCGACGGTCGGGTGCGCCGCGCGAATGCGTTATGTGCAGTTCGGCAGGCCCGCGATCATCATCCGCTGACGCCGTGCCGTGACATGCCGTGAATGAGCGGGCGCGATCAGTGCGCGTCTTTGCCCCCGTGTGCCGGCTTCGCTTCGCGCACGTCGCGGCGAAACGTGCCCGGGCTCGCGCCCGTCCATTTGCGGAACGCGCGATGAAACGCGCTCGGCTCGGTGAAGCCCAGTTCGCACGCGATTTCGGCCACGCTGAGCTCGCTTTCGCGCAGCAGGGACTGCGCCAGCGCGCCGCGCATCTCGTCCTTGATCGACGCGAAGCTCTGCCCCTCGCTGCGCAGGCGCCGCCGCAAGGTCACGGGCGTGACGCCCAGCCGCCCGGCCAGCGTTTCGAAGCACGGCCACTCGGCCGCGGGTAGCGCCTTCAGGTGCGCGCGGGTCTTCGCCACCCATCCGGTGTCGTGCCGGTAGCGCACCAGGAGATTGCCGGGCGCGCCGCGCAGAAAGGCCGTCAGCGCCTGTTCCGAGCGGATCGTCGGCAGGCCGAGATAGCCCGCGTTGAACGCGAGCCGGCTGGCCGGCTGGTCGAAATGCACGGGCACGCCGAAAAACTGATGGTAGTCGCTGCGCTCGCCGGGGCTCGGGCACGCGAAGTCGATGCGTTGCAGCGGAATGCGCCGGCCGATCAGCCAGCAGGCCAGCCCGAGCAGAATCAGCCAGAACGTGCGGTATGCGAAGGCCGGGTAGGTCGCGCCGCTGTCGGCGAGCACGATCTGCGCCTGCCCGTCGGCCACCACGAGCTCGCCGTGCGGATCGTCGAGCACCACGCGCAGGAACTTCAGCGCGCGGCGCAGCGCTTTTTCGAGCGTGCCCGCGTGCAGCACCGCATGACAGAGCAGCGCGAAGCTGCCGCGTCGCATCGGGCGCGCGGCGAGGCCGAAGAACTCGTCGTCCATCGCCACGGCGATCGCCAGCCAGAGCCGGCCGTATTCCTGGCTCGTGACCGGCTCGCGCACCTCGGCCGGCAAGCCCGCCGCGCGCAGCAACGGCGCCGTCGCGATGCCTTGCCGCCGCACGCATCCGAGCGCTGCGTCGACGAATGTCGGTGAGATCGTCTGCTGCCCCATTTCCTGCCCTCCGGCATGGCAAAACCGATCACGATTCTAGTTTCGGATTGTCATTGATTGCAATGTTTGCGATGACTACCATCAATTGCACATCTGCCGCGCTCCCCTCAATGCCGGCAGAGACAAACAAGGAGGAGACAGTCATGCCAGATGTAGCTACCGCCAGGGCGATGCCGGCCTATGCGGACGCCGCGGCCCAGTTCCGCATCGAGGACGCCGCGTCGTACCTGCACGGCGACCTGGAGCGCGGGTTGAACGCTTGCGTCGAATGCTGTGACCGGCACGTGGCGCCGGGCGCGACGGCACTCGACTGGATCGACGCCGCCGGGCAGCACCACAGCTTCAGCTTCGCGCAGATGCAGGCGCTGTCCGCGCGCGTCGCCAACCTGCTGGTCGCGCAAGGCGTCAAGCCCGGCGACGTCGTCGCCGGACTGCTGCCGCGCACGCCCGAGCTGGTCGCCACCGTGCTCGGCACGTGGCGCGCCGGGGCGGTCTATCAGCCGCTGTTCACCGCGTTCGGCCCGAAGGCGATCGAGCACCGGCTGCACATGAGCGCGGCCCGGCTGGTCGTCACCAACGTCGCCAACCGCAGCAAGCTCGACGAAGTCGCCGACTGCCCGCAGGTGGCGACGGTGCTGCAGCCCGGCGAGCGTCTGCCCGAAGGCGACATCGATTTCCGCGCGGCGCTCGACGCGCAGTCCGACGCATTCGAACCCGTGCTGCGCAAGGGGACGGATCTGTTCCTGATGATGGCCACGTCGGGCACGACCGGGCTGCCGAAGGGGGTGCCGGTGCCGTTGCGGGCGCTGCTCGCGTTCCGCGCGTACATGCGCGACGCGGTGGATCTGCGTGCCGGCGACAAGTTCTGGAACATCGCCGATCCCGGCTGGGCCTACGGCCTCTACTACGCGATCACCGGCCCGCTGCTGCTCGGTCACGCGACCACGCTCTATGAAGGCGGCTTCACCGTCGAGAGCACGTACGACGTCATCGAGCGGCTCGGCATCACCAACCTCGCCGGCGCGCCGACCGCGTACCGGCTCCTGATGGCGGCCGGCGCGGAAGCGGCCGCGCCGGTCAAGGGCAAGCTGCGCGTGGTCAGCAGCGCGGGCGAGCCGCTGAACCCGGAAGTGGTGCGCTGGTTCGACGCGGTGCTCGCCGCGCCGATTCACGACCATTACGGACAGACCGAACTCGGCATGGTGGTGAACAACCATCACGGGCTCGCGCATCCCGTGCATCCGGGCTCGGCGGGCCTCGCGATGCCCGGCTACCGCGTCGCGGTGCTCGACGACGCGAGCCACGAACTCGGGCCGGGCCAGCCCGGCAACCTCGCGATCGACATCGCGCGGTCGCCGCTGCTGTGGTTCGAAGGGTATTGGCAACAGGACACGCCCGCGATCGCGGGCGGCTACTACCGGACCGGGGACAACGTCGAGCTGGAACCCGACGGCAGCATCAGCTTCATCGGCCGCGCGGACGACGTGATCACGTCGTCGGGCTACCGGATCGGCCCGTTCGACGTGGAAAGCGCGCTGATCGAGCATCCGGCCGTCAGCGAAGCCGCGGTCATCGGCGTGCCGGACGCGGAGCGGACCGAGATCGTCAAGGCATACGTCGTGCTGTCGCGCGGCTACGACGCGAGCCCGGAACTGGCCGAGGAACTGAGCCAGCACGTCAAGCGGCGGCTGTCGGCCCACGCGTATCCGCGCGCGATCGACTTCGTCGACGCGTTGCCCAAGACGCCGAGCGGCAAGATCCAGCGCTTCGTGCTCCGCAAGATGGAAGCGGAAAAAAGCGCAAACTCATTGAGCAAGGAGAACACATGAACATCACCGATCGGGTATTTCTGATCACGGGCGCAGGCTCGGGGCTGGGCGCCGCCGTGACGCGCATGGTGGTCGCGGAAGGCGGCAAGGCGATGCTGCTGGACGTCAACGGCGAGGCCGGCGGCGCGCTGGCGGAGGAATTGGGCGCGTCGGCGCGCTTCGTGCGGACCGACGTCACCAGCGACGCGGACGGGCAGGCCGCGGTGGCCGCCGCGCTCGACGCATTCGGCCGGATCGACGGGCTCGTCAACTGCGCGGGCGTCGCGCCGGGCGAGAAGGTGGTCGGCCGCGAGGCGCCGCACCGGCTGGACAGCTTCGCGCGCGCGGTGTCGATCAATCTGGTGGGCACGTTCAACATGATCCGGCTGGCCGCCGACGCGATGTCGAAGCAGGAGCCGAACGAAGAGGGCGAGCGCGGCGTGATCGTCAACACCGCGTCGATCGCGGCGTTCGACGGGCAGATCGGTCAGGCCGCGTATGCGGCGTCGAAAGCGGGCGTGGTCGGGCTGACGCTGCCGGTGGCGCGCGAGCTGGCGCGCTTCGGCATCCGGGTCGTGACGATCGCCCCGGGGATCTTCGCGACGCCGATGATGACCGGCATGCCGCAGGAGGTGCAGGATTCGCTCGGCAAGAGCGTGCCGTTCCCGTCGCGTCTCGGCCGGCCGGAGGAATTCGCGGCGCTGGTGCGCCATGTCGCAGAAAATTCGATGTTGAACGGCGAGGTCATTCGCCTCGATGGCGCGTTGCGCATGGCGCCGCGTTGAGGCAGGAGAGGAGGAAATCATGACGACATACGATCCGATTGTCATCGTCGGTGCCGCGCGCACGCCGATGGGCGGCTTCCAGGGTGATCTGGCCTCGGTCAGCGCGAGCGATCTCGGCGCGGTGGCGATTCGCGCCGCGGTCGAGCGCGCCGGCGTGCCGGCCGAACAGGTCGAGGAGATCATTTTCGGCTGCGTGCTGCCGGCCGGGCAGGGTCAGGCGCCCGCGCGCCAGGCCGCGCTGAAAGGGGGGTTGCCGCTGTCGGCGGGCGCCACCACCGTCAACAAGATGTGCGGCTCCGGCATGAAGGCCGCGATGCTGGCCCACGATCTCCTGCTCGCGGGCACCGCGAGCGTGATGGTCGCGGGCGGCATGGAAAGCATGTCGCAGGCGCCGTACCTGCTGCCCAAGGCGCGCGGCGGCTACCGGATGGGCCACGGGCAGGTGCTCGACCACATGTTCCTCGACGGGCTCGAGGACGCGTACGACAAGGGCCGGCTGATGGGCACGTTTGCCGAGGATTGCGCGCAAGCGTACCAGTTCACGCGCGAGGCCCAGGACGCGTTCGCGATCGACTCGCTCACGCGCGCGCAACGGGCGATCGCCGACGGGTATTTCGTGGCGGAGATCGCGCCGGTCGGCGTGCGGGCCGGCAAGACGGACACCATCGTGTCGATCGATGAGCAGCCCGGCAAGGCGAAGCTCGACAAGATCCCGACGCTGAAGCCGGCGTTCCGGGACGGCGGCACGGTGACGGCCGCCAATGCGTCGTCGATTTCGGACGGCGCGGCGGCGATGGTGCTGATGCGCCGCTCGGAGGCCGAGCGACGCGGCCTGACGCCGAAAGCCGTGATCGTCGGGCATGCGACGTACGCGGACAAGCCGAACCTCTTTTCCACGGCGCCCATCGGCGCGATGCGCAAGCTGTCGGAGAAGACCGGCTGGAACCTGCGCGACGTCGATCTGTTCGAGATCAACGAGGCGTTCGCGGTGGTGGCGATGGCGGCAATGCGCGATCTCGACCTGCCGCACGACAAGGTCAACGTGCACGGCGGCGCGTGCGCGCTCGGCCATCCGATCGGCGCATCGGGTGCGCGCGTGATGGTCACGCTGCTGGCCGCGCTGGAAACCCGCGGCCTCAAGCGCGGTGTCGCGTCGCTGTGCATCGGCGGCGGCGAGGCGACGGCGATCGCGATCGAGCGGATCGCCTGAGGCGAGCCGCACACCTGAAGGACGGCGGGCGCCAGTCCGTCATTGGCGTGACCCGGCCCCGCGCGCGGGCCGGGGCGCCTGCCACGCTCAACCGAATGCCGCAACCGCGATACGCGCGGCCGACGCGATCACGTCGTCCTTTGCGGTGGCATCGGCGCGAGCCTGCGTGTAATAGACGGCCAGCACGATCGGTGCGCGCGACGGCGGCCACATCACGCCGGCATCGTTCGTCGTCCCGTAGTCTCCAGTGCCCGTCTTGTCGCCGACCTGCCAGCCGGGCGGCACGCCCGCGCGGAACCGCTTGTCGCCCACCTTGTTGCCGCACAGCCATTCGACGAGCCGCGCGCGCTGCGCGGCCGGCAGCGCATCGCCGAGTGCGAGCGCGCGTACGCTCGCGGCCATCGCGGCCATCGCGGCCGGTGTCGTCGTGTCACGCGGGTCGCCCGGCAGCGCGGTATTCAGTTCTGTCTCCCAGCGATCGAGCCGGAACGTGTCGTCGCCGATCGAGCGCGCATACGCCGTCACCCCGGACGGACCGCCGATCAGCTTCATCAGCAGGTTCGCAGCCGAGTTGTCGCTGTACTGGATCGCCGCCGCGCACAACTCGGCGACCGTCATGCCCGTGCCGACGTGCATCTCCGTCACCGGCGAGTAGCGCACGAGGTCGCCTGGCCCGTACGTGACGCGCTGCTGAAGCAGCGCCGGCCGCTCGACGCTCCGTGCGAGCACGGCCGCGCCCAGCATGGTCTTGAACGTACTGCAGAACGGGAAGCGCTCGTCGGCGCGATGCTGTGCGCGCCGGCCGCTCCCGGTATCGATTGCGCATACGCCGAGGCGGCCGCCCGCCGCGCGTTCGAGCTCGGCGAACGAATTCGCGGAGGCAACGCCCGATGCCTTCGCCGCCTGCGGCAACGCGCATGCATTGACGGTCAGGACGAGCGGTGCGGTCGCGGCAGCCAGCAACAGGGATCGACGTTGCGAAGAGTAGGTCATGGAGTAAGTCATGTCGTGTGTGTCGTGGTGGAACGGGATGCAGATCCGCAGGCCGGTAACCCACGTTAATTGAATTCTTGGTCATTATGAGCCATGCAATTTCATAAGTTTAACCAAGCAATATCACCAACATGGACAAAGGAAATGCTTCGGCCCAGGCCTCATGCGCCGTTGGCTGCGTCGGTTTACCCCGGCAATTGCCGGATTGATCAAACGGATGGCGTTGGGGGTCGTGGCCGCTTGTTCAGCTGCTCATAAATGGCCGGCTTGAGAATCATGGTGTTGAATATTGATGTCAAAAGACAGGTTGAAAGCACCGAAAGCGCTGAAAGCAGCCCTATCATTCCTACAAAAATGAATGACGTTCCACCCGGAATGAGGCCCAGCTTGATGAATACAGAGGCAAATAAAACTGGAGGGACAAAAAATGAAACAGCAAAGGAGTAGCCGGAGTATTTTCTGATTCTCGGAATGGACGATTGCCTCGCGGACTCCACCAGGGATTCGATTTCATTTTTTGAAAATCCCCTGACTTCCGGGATGAGTCTCTTGAGCACGAATATGAATTGAATTGTCATGGCTGTAGAAATTCAGATACGGGGTTGCTCCATGCCGTTACTGACGGATCAGTTCCAGGCCGTCCTGACGGCAGAGTTCGGTGACAAGTCGGTGTAACTTGAGCAAGTTCAAGTCAGGAAATCGGATCGCCAAGTCAGCGAGAGTGATTCCGGGGGGCGCCACGATGCAGTGACGGCAGGACGAGCGGTGCCGTCACGGAGGCCAGCAAAAGAGATCGATGTTGCGAAGAGTAGGTCATGTCGTATGTCTCGTGGTGGAAGGGGATGCAGATCCGCCAGGCGGGGAGACAGCACTATCGCAAGTTTACAATTTCATGACAAGCCGGGACGGTTGCCCTCTGACAAAGGCATTTATACGCGGAACGAGCACGACGGTCATACGGCGGCTCCCCGCCCGATGCGTCGCGCGCCAGACAACCGTCGCGGCGGCACTGCGGCGCGTCGCGCCGGCGAGCAGCCGCAAGCTACGGCGGCCGGAAGTCCTCGCTGCCTAACCTGAAAAACGCCCTTGAATTAACGGTTTGAAAAGAATCCTAAAATTCAGATTCTTCTCATAGACCGAGCGACCGCCATGCTGTCAAAGTGACCGGTCGTTTATCACGGAATGAGGAAGAGCACATGATGCGTCGAATCGCCGTTGTCGGCGACAAACTGGAAACGGGCGGGGAAATCCTTCCTTACAGCGGCCCGGTCTTTACGATAGGGGCTGGACACCAGGTCGCGCTGATTGGCGGAACAGCCTGGTGCGAAGCATGCAAGAGCACAGGCGTGATCGCGAAAACCGGGGGGCCACGGCGCATCGGCTTCATGGGAGAAACAGCAGCCGATCGCGATGTGGTCGTCTGCAATTGTCCTACGCCACCACACATCATCGCCACGCTCGCTGGCGAATCGTGGTGCGACGACATGGCGGAAACGATCAGAGAATCAACGCCAGAAACTACTGTCCTTGACAGAAAAATCTCTGGAACGTCTGAGGTCAAGTCTCACCGCATCGGCCAGTACGACGACCGTTTCATCCTGCGCGATGCCAATGGGCAGGCACTGGCTCACGCTGCCTATGGGATACAGCGAGAAAACGGCATTTTTGAGTATGGTGAAACAGATGGCGATGGGCATACGCATCTTCTTGCAGCCATCGCCTCCGCCGAAAAAATCAACGTATACCTTGCAGGATAATCATGCCAGAGAAAATTCACGTTTCCCCGGACGGGGTGAAATACCGTTTGGTTGCAAATAAGATGACGACATCAACGACGGATACTTCAGCAAAAGAAATCGTTGTAGATACATCGATCATTGAAGTCATCGTAAGCGATTCCCGGCTTCGCAGCACTGGCTCGCAATGGGGACATGTTGCGATCGAAATTGATGGAGTTGTCTATAGTCGCGCTCACGAAGAATACGTGACAATAGACAAACACACTTATTTTTATGGAGGGATCGTCCATCTAACAAGCGGCTCGAGGCGAACGGGCGGGAATTTGTGGCGCGATAATGTCGGGTTGGTACTGAGGGTATCCCCAGCCGAAAAAGAGAAGATAAAACGCGAACTGGAGAGGCGGGTAAGTGTTGATCGAGCATTCAAACGATCGCATCCACGTGGAAGCACATACAGTATCTTTGACAATAGCTGCTCATCGAATGTTGCCGATGTTCTCGAATCCATCGACATCCTGGCTCGTGATCCGCGTTGGCTTCCGACTCCGGTAACGCCAGCAGAATTGAATGCTGCGTTAAATAAATCAAAGCGCCTTGCAAAGAAAAACCATTACCCGAAGCAGGCTGGTCGATGAAGAAGCGCCATCTCATCCTTGGCCTTGTTCAGTTGTTCCTGATCTTTGCGTCTGGTTGGCATCGGCGAGCGTCGTGGAGAGAAATTGATTTTATCTCTGACGCACCGTCGTCCGGCATGCAGCTATCCCTTTACTGTTTGGCGGGGTGGCTTTTAACGATTGTGATTGCCGCATGGTTCGCGATGGCCGACAAAATGAACAGGTCGATGATCGTGCTATTCCTCGTCGTTCTTCTTCCGTCAATGGAATTCTTCTTATGGTTTGCTCTGAGCTATTGATACCAGCCAGCATAAATTTGTAACCTGATCGCGATCGAGCAGATCGCCTTGGGCGGCCGAGGGGCAGCTGCATCCGGCCCGGGCGCCCGCGGGCAATCTGTTGTCAAACGGTTGATGGAGAGCGATTCAGTTCGGCTGTCGGTGTTTGTTGCAGGAGTCATCTGACGCAAGCGTACCAAGCCGTGCAAGCAACGCCGGCAACTGCCGATCAGCTGGCGTGCCGGCCCTTCGGACAAGCCACTTGACTCTCACCCGCGACGCGCCATAATGTACATACCATGTTCATGTACATAGGAGATGAAATGGCAACGGCTACCGAGCGGATCGTCGTGCAGGTGACGGCGGTTCAAAAGCGTGCAATAGCGCAGACTGCCAAGCGTCTCGGATTGAACGTGAGCGAGCTTATGCGTCAAGCTGCGCAGGACTTCACCCCAAGCGAAGACGAGGCAGAAATTCTCGCACTGGTCGAGCGCGTGAATGCGTCCACGAAAGAAGCGAATGATGCACTCGATGACGCTCTCTCGTTTGTCGCGGAATCGAACAAGCGCATTGCGGCGATGACGGGAGGCAAGTAGTAATGGGTGTAACCGACAAGGTGTGGGACGCGCTCACGACCGTCATCAAGATGAACGACAAGGTTGTGTCGCTCGCCGGCACGGTCAAGGAGCAACAGACGAAAATCGAGAGCCTGACCGAACGCGTGATTCGCCTCGAAGCGACGCTGGAACTCTTGATGCGCGCAGGCGGGGACACGAAGAAACTGCCGCGTTCGTAGACGGGATCGAATCAGCGGGTCGGGGCGGGATTCGGTGGATTTTTTTCGAATCCCGGCCGCCCCTCGGCGGCGCCGGCCTTCACGCCGCAACCGGCGCCGCATGGGCAAGCAGCGCGAGCAACGGCGACCAGAATACGTCGCTGTCGTAGGCCGCGATCTCGCCCCCCGTGTCGAAACTGACCGCAAGCGCGTGCTCTTCGGCGGCCAGCGGCTCCGCCCGCGCGAGCTGTCCGGCGAGCACCGCCGTGTCCGCATCGGACGCGTCGCGTCCTTGCGCCGCTCGCGCCGCGACGCGAGCGAAAAGCGTCGCCGGACTCGCCGTGAAATCCAGAATCACGACCGGCACCCCAAGCCTGCGCGCGAGCGCGATGAACGCGGCCCGGTGCCGGCGATGCAGGAAGGTCGCATCCACGATCGCCGCATGGCCGCTTTCAAGCACGGTTTGCGCGCGTTCGAGAAGCCTGTCGTAAATCCCGTCGACCGCCACGGCCGAATAGGCCGCAGCCGGCAACCGCGCGTCGTCGGGCCGGCCGGCGGCGCGCTTGCGCGCGGCGTCGCTCGACAAACGGATCGCGCCAAGCCGGGCGGCGAGCGCCTGGCTGGCAAGCGATTTGCCCGAGCCTGACACGCCGTGGCAAAGCAACAGGCAGGGCCGCGCGTCGCGCGAGCGCGCCGCGACGTCCGACGCGACGCGCAGATAGCGTGCGCGCCCGGCGGCGTCGCCGGTCAGCCGGGCCGCCATTGCGCGCACCAGCGCACGATAGACCGTGTAGAACGGCAGCACGTCGAGCGCCGCGTAATCGCCGGTCGCGGCCAGCCACCCGGCGAGCAGGCGCTGCGCGCAGTCGTCGCGCCCGTGCGCGGCGAAGTCCATCACGGCGAACGCGAGATCGCTCGCGACGTCGATCCAGCGCAGCGCGTCGTCGAATTCGATGCAGTCGAACATCAGCAGCCGGTGACGCCAGCGAACAAGATTGTCCAGATGCAGGTCGCCATGACAAGCGCGCACGAAGCCGTTCGCATGCCGCTCGGCCAGCCGCGGCGCTACGCGCGCCAGTTCCGCTTCGCACCACGCGCGCAGCGCGGCCTCGGATGGCACGGCGGCATCGAGCGCATCGAGCGGCGCCCGGCAATTGGCCGCCACGCTGGCCGCACTGCCGAAGCGGGCGCGCGGCGGGCGACGGGGCGCATGCCGATGGTAGTGCGCGAGGCTGGCCGCCAGCGCGTCCGCATCCGCGAGACCATCGTCATGCCGCGCGCTGCGCACGGAGAGCACCGCGCGCGCATCGAAGCGCCGCATCCGCACCACGTACTCCATTGGATCGCTGCCGGCTTGCCGCCGTCGGGCACGCGCGCGCAACGCACTGCCGAACGCACTGCGCCGGCCATGCGCGACGAGCGGCCATACGTCGAGATACAGCGGGCCGGCGAGCGCGCGATTGAGCGTGCATTCGGCCTCGGCGCAGCGGCGGCGCTGCGCGATGCGGGTCAGATCGACGAAGCTGAGCTTCACCGGCTTGAGGATCTTGTACGCGTAGCGCCCCGCGAGATAAACGACCGACAGATGCGTCTCGGTCCGCCGGATCCGGCCGGCCGGATGCGGATAGGTGGCAGAGCGGCGCAGCGCGCGATCGACGCGGCGGGCGGCGCGGCGCGCGTTTCCGCCGCTCAGCGCGAAGGGGATGCGTCGCGCGCCGGGCATGGCATCGAACTGGGCGAACACACAGGCATCCCTCGCCGGCCCCACGAACGCGCGGCCGGCAGGCGGCGTGCGTGGCGCGGGCCGGGCTCGCGCTGGTGCAGATTGGACGGTTTGCGCACGATTGACACTCCGGGTCGAGCCGGCGCGCATCGGAACCCGGCGCACCGGCAAACCGTATTGGAGCGAACGTCGGCATGCCACGGCTTGACCTGCATCATGGCCGATTGATCTCGCGCAACGATGCCGCTGCCCGGAAATCTATGCTGGCTCGTATCGACGAGATTGCGCCGGCGCTTGCCGCGCGCGTCGCACGAATGGACGGACCGTGGACACCACAGTCGGGACAGAGGGCCACATGAACGATGCGGAGACCGCCAGGCTGCGCGCCATCGCGCAGCAACAGAAGGTCGCGCAGTTGCGGGAGCCCGCCGCCTGGCCCGACGGCACGCGATCGGTGAAGACGATCGAAACGCACATGTCGTGGGTGTTCCTGACCGACCGCCACGCGTGGAAACTCAAGAAGCCGGTGCGGGCGCCGATGCTCGACTTCCGGTCCGTCGCCGCGCGCGAACGGTTTTGCCGTGACGAAGTGCGCTTGAACCGCCGGCTGGCGGCGGACGTCTATCTCGATGCGGTGCCGCTCGCGATCGATCCCGACGGGCGCGTCCGACCGGACGGCGAGGGCGAGACCGTCGACTGGCTGGTCAAGATGAAACGCCTGCCGGACGAGCGCATGCTCGACCGGGCGCTGCTTCACGGGACCGCGACGCGGGAAGACGCGGGCCGTATCGCGGCACGACTGAGCACGTTCTATCGGTCGCTCGCGCCCGCGCGCACCGGTGCGGCGCCATACCGCGACGGCCTGCGCGGCACGATCGACTGCAACGAACGCGCGCTGTGCAAGCCGATGTTCGACCTGCCCGCCGACACCGTGCGGGCGATCTGCGCGCTGCAGCGCGCGCTGCTCGACCGCGAGGCCGCGCGCTTCGACGCGCGCGTGCGGCACGGACATATCGTGGAAGGTCACGGCGACCTGCGCCCCGAGCATGTCTGCATCGACGCGCCGATCGCGATCATCGACTGCCTCGAATTCTCCGAGCGGCTGCGCACGCAGGACACGGCCGACGAGATCGGCTTTCTCGCGCTCGAGTGCGAGCGGCTCGGCGCGCCCGACTTTGCGTGCGCGCTGCTGGACGCCTACCGCGCGGACAGCGGCGACGACGTCGACGCTGCGCTCGTGGACTTCTACCAGAGCTGCCGCGCGATGACACGGGCGCGGCTTGCGGCCTGGCATCTGCGCGAGAAGGCATTCCAGGCGACGCCGGCATGGCGCGATCGCGCGCGTGCGTACATCTCGCTAGCGAACCGGCACATCGGCTGCTGCGAGCGCGGATGGACGGCGACGCGCTTCAACGCCGCAGCAGGTCCGTGACGGAGCCGCCGCCATGAATGCACGCAATCGCCTCCGCGAACAGCGGCGCGCAGTCGAGCACGGTGAGCTTGTCCCGCAGCGCGCCGGGTGGCACACGCCACGGCGGCACCGAGTCGGTGACGGCGATGCCGTCGAGCGGGGCGCCGCCGAGCAGCGCCGGGGCATGGTCGAAAAACATCCCGTGCGTCGCCACCGCATACACGGATTGCGCGCCCAGCGCCCGGCAGTCGGCGGCGGTGTGCGCGAGCGTCGTGCCGGAGCCGATCAGGTCGTCGACAATGACCGCGCAGTGCCCCGCGACATCGCCGACGATCGGCTTGGCGGTCACGATGCCGCCGCTGCGCAGCTTGCCCGCGAAGGCCGCATCGACCGGCCGCCCGAGCCGCACGGCCAGCCGCGCGCGGAAGTCCTCCGCGCGGCGCACGCCGCCCGCATCGGGCGACACGACCACGATCGGCCGGTCGCGCGCCTGCCCGGCGAACCAGTCGACCAGCAGGCCGTTCGCTTCGAGATGTTCGGTCGGGCAGCGAAACGCATTCTGGAAGGCGGCGACGTTGTGCACGTCGATCGTGACGACGCGGTCGACGCCGACGGCTTCGAGCATCGCCGCGACGTAGCGGGTGGACACCGGGTCGCGCGGCTGCGACCGGCGGTCCTTGCGCGAGTAGCACAGGTAGGGCACGACCGCGCACACGCGCGCGGCGGAAGCGTCCTTGAGCGCGCCGATGAAGAGCAGCAGCCGGCACAGCTTGTCGTTGACCGAGCTTCCCGGTTCGCCGTACAGCGACTGCACAACATAGACATCGTGTCCGCGCACGCTGACGAGCGGGCGCGTCTTGTGCTCGCCGTCCTCGAACGGCCGCTCTTCGTGCGCGGCGAGGGCGATGCCGAGATGCGCGGCGATCCGTTCACCGAACGGCCGGCTCGTCGCGAATGCAAAAACACTGAGCGTGCTGGGTGCCATGGCGGAAAGCTCTCCGAGTCAGGTCAAGGGCCGAGGTGACGACAGATGAGACGCTTCGACGTGTTCAATGGCGACGCGGATGGCATCTGTGCGCTTCAGCAGCTGCGGCTCGCGACGCCGGCCGAGTCGATCCTCGTGACCGGGCCGAAACGCGACATCGCGCTGCTCGCGCGCGTGACGGCGGTGCGCGGCGACGCCGTCACGGTGCTCGACGTGTCGCTCGATGCGAACCGCGCGGCATTGATGGCGTTGCTGCAAGGCGGCGTTGACGTCAGCTATTTTGATCACCACCACCCCGGCGCCGTGCCGCGCGACGCGCACCTCCGCGCGTACATCGATACCTCGCCGTCGGTCTGCACGAGTCTCATCGTGAACCGGTATCTGGGCGGGCGACATCGTCTGTGGGCGGCGACAGGCGCGTACGGCGACAACCTCGTGGACGCCGCACGCCGGACCGCCGCGGAAGGCGGCCTGGCGGATGCCGACGCGCGCCGGCTGCAGGTGCTCGGCGAAGCGATCAACTACAACGCTTACGGCGATTCGCCCGACGATCTGTTGATGCCGCCGCTCGACGTGTACGCATCGCTTCGGCCGTACGCGAATCCGCTTGAGTTCGCGGCATCGCCGCTCGCGCGGCAGCTCGACGCGGACCGGCAGCGCGACATGGCGTGCGCCGAACGGCAGCGCGCGACGATGGTGCTGCCCGGCGCGGATGTCTATGTCCTGCCCGATGCGCGCTGGGCGCGGCGGGTGCGCGGCGTGTTCGCGAACCGGCTCGCACGCGACGCGCCGGACCGCGCGCATGCGGTGCTGACGATCGCGCCGGGCGGCGGCTATACCGTCAGCGTGCGCGCGCCGCTGGCTGCGCCGCGCGGCGCGGACCGGCTGTGCCGGGGCTTTCCGGGCGGCGGCGGACGGGAAGGGGCGGCCGGCATCAACCCGCTCGCGCCGGATTGCCTCGATGCATTCGTCGCCGCATTTTCCGCCGCGTATCGCGGTACTTGAGCGCACGCCGGTGTCCACGCCAGCCGGCGGCGGAGGGTGGGCGAGTGTCGTCATGGCTCGGTTCAGGATGTCACGCCGTATGCAGGTGCGGGCGATCGGGAGAACGGCCGCGCGCCGATCGACGTGCGCCCGGCCGGATGGACCGCATCGCGGCTGTGCCTGCCGTTCCGGCGCTCGGCGGGCCGTGTGCCTGCGTTGCCTGTTTCGAATCTAGGAACGAAGGTGCAGGGATGGGTTGACTGAGGTCAAGAAGGAAGGCGCCGTTGCCGGCCAGACGCGGGTGGACACGCTGCGTACGCAGCAGGCAGTGTTCGCGGAATGAGGAAAACCGGGAAGGGCGCCCGACAACCCGATCCGAACTGTCAGTCGTTGCCGCGTGGGCTGAACGTCCGCGGGAACACCACGGGGGCACATCGATCCACGAGGTGATATCCCAGTGCCGGCCGATTCGACTCCCCGGCAATGTAGCCCGTTTCTCTGAGGAATCCCGCAGCGAGCATCCGCGTGCGGAAGCCGCTTTTGTCCACCGGCCGACCGAGCACGACCTCATACATGCGTTGCAGCTGCGGCAGCGTGAAGGGCTCCAGCAGCAGGAAAGCCGGCAGGGACGTGTATTCCACCTTGCTGCGCAACCGCTCGACCGCCGCCTGAAGGATCTCGTCATGATCGAACGCGAGTCCGCGCTTCTGCATCACGGCATCAACGCTGAACCAAGCCACCCCGGCGGCATTGGCCCCGCTCTCGAGCGTGACATCCTGGGCAGGAATCAACGCGAACCACGCATGTGTGGCTGACCAGCCGCGCGGGTCACGCGTCGCGCTGCCCCAACTGCCAAGCTGCTCCAGGTATGGACTCCTCACGGCTGTTTTCTCGAACAGCTTGCGACGCGCGCAATCCTCAAGCGTCTTGTCGATCGCTACATCGACAAAGCCGCCCGGCAGCGCCCAGCGCCCGGGAAACGGCTCGCCGGCATCGTCCGGGCGCTGGACGAGCAGAACCTGCAGCGCGTTATCGAGCACGGTGAATATCACAACGTCGACAGTCGTGTAAGGCAAGGGGAACGCAAATCCTTGACTTATGCGTTGTCCGGAAGCGGGATTTTTTCGTGTCATGACGATTCAGACAAACTTGACGACCCTCATTCTAGGTTGTATTGTACAACCCATACAAGTTGTACTGCACAACTCACATGGGAGATCGACATGTTCGGGATTCGCTTCATCAAGTCTCAGCCGACTATTCACCTGATGCAGTTCCGCGCGGGCAGGATGGTGCGCGAGGGCGCCGGGCTTTCGTTCTTCTACTACGCGCCGGCGACGACCTTGGTGTCCGTACCGGTTGCGAGCCAGGATCGTCCGTTCATCCTTGAGTTGGTCACCGCGGATTTCCAGAGCGTGACGGTACAGGGGCAGGTGACCTATCGCATCGGCGACCCGCACCGCACGGCAGCGATGATGGATTTCTCGCTGGGAAAGGACGGCAGATCGTACGTTTCAGACGATCCGAAGCGGCTCGGGGAGCGCGTGGCGATGCAGGTCGAGGTGATCGTGCAGCAGGCCGTGCAGGCGCTGGATCTGAAGCAAGCGCTGCGTGCTTCGGCGGCAATCGCGCATACCGTCCAGACCGAGCTCGGACAGCAGCCGGAAATCGAGGCCCTGGGCCTGGAGATCCTGGGTGTCTCCGTGATGGCCGTGAAGCCGACTCCGGACATTGCCCGGGCGCTCGAAGCTGAAGCGCGAGAATCCAACCTGAAGGCGGCTGACGACGCCGTCTATCTGCGGCGCATGTCGGCGGTGGAAAATGAGCGCGCGATCCGGCAGAACGAACTGGACACGGACATCGCGGTGGAACAGAAGAAGCGGCAGATCCGCGAAACGCAGATGGAGGCGAAGGCGACCCTGATGCGCAGGGAAAACGAACTGCGCAACGAGCAGATGGCGGCGGACATCGAACTCGAGGAAAATCGCAAGGCGTTCGTGGACGGGCAGGCGCACAACAGTCGTACTTTGGCGGAGGCCGAGGCGCACCGGGTCGCAGCCATCATGCAGGCGCTGGAGAAGGCCGATCCGCGCATCGTCAATATGCTCGCGGCGGCCGGGATGCAGCCCGGCCAGCTGATCGCCCAGGCCTTCGGCGGCATTGCCGAGCGGGCCGAGCGCATCGGCCAGCTCAACGTGTCGCCCGACCTGCTGCAGGGCCTCATGAGCGGCGGTGCGAGGGCAACATCATGAGCGCCGGCGCCCGCAAGGTCGTACTGGTAACGCGCCGTACGCGGCTCGAAGACCTGATTGCGCGGCATCACACGCTGGCGCAGGCGAAGTTCTACATCGAGCACCTGGGAGCGGATTTCTCTGATTACCTCGCGGAGAATGCCGCGTATGCGCGCAGCATGGAGCTGACCGTGCGCGCGCTCGAGGACTGGGGGCGGTACCAGATTGTCGATCGCGACTACCTGACGAATTTCATCTTCGCGCCCGACGATATCGTCGTGTCGCTCGGACAGGACGGGCTGGTTGCCAATTCGATGAAATACCTCGACGGGCAGCCGCTGATCGGTCTGAATCCCGAGCCCGGCAGATGGGACGGCATTCTGCTGCCGTTCGAGCCGGCCGATCTCGGGGCGGTGCTCGCGGACGTTGCCCGCGGCCGCCGTCCGACGAAGGCGGTCACGATGGCGGAAGCCCGGCTGTCGGACGGGCAGGTGCTGCGTGCCGTCAACGACCTGTTCATCGGCCCGCGCACCCATTCCACGGCGCTTTACGAGATCGAACTGGGTGAGCGGCACGAATTGCAGTCGTCGTCCGGCATTATCGTCTCCACGGGGCTGGGTTCGACCGCATGGATCAAGAGCGTGGTGGCAGGTTCGCTCGGCGTGATGCGCGCAATGCAAGGCTGGAAGGGGGAGTTTCAATACCGTCCTCAGCCCTGGGATAGCGCACGGCTCACCTTCGCCGTGCGGGAGCCGTTCCCGAGCCAGGCGTCGAAGGCCGAGCTGGTATTCGGCCATGTGAGTGCTGGACAGCCGCTGCGGCTACGCTCACGCATGCCGGAAAATGGGGTGATCTTTTCTGACGGGATGGAAGCCGACTATCTACGGTTTACGGCGGGAATGGAAGCAATCGTGACCGTCGCCGAGACTCATGGGTGTCTGGTTGTGTAGCCACCGCACTCACATGATTCCCTTGGAAATCCCATGCTCCACATGCCGACGAATCGGTCGGATCGGCAGCCCGAGCCGTTCGGCCGCACGCCACGGCTTGAGGCGGCCGTCCGCGACGTCCTGAATGACCTTGAATCTGTCCAGCTCGCGCATCGTCATCGTGATCGTCCCAGTCGCGTTCATCGCCGGCGCTCCCTGAGGGGTGTCGGCAACCATCCTGCAAGCTAAAACACGACATTTTTATTTAGCGGAAACGCGACATCTGAACTTGGGACCTACACCCAATGTCAAAGCCATTCTCAAATGTCCGCTGGCTGGCTAGTTAGAAATGTCCGGTTTTGGGGTGGGTTTGGCGCCTTGTTTGTCCCGGGTTTCAGCGTTACGCCGTGTCGAAGGTGGGCGTCTGAACGGGCAGGGCGCTGACGTCGGCTGCGATTGCTTTGACAGACCGACGACCTGGTTTGCGAGGTGGTTGTTGCGCCTGCCTGCGCTCCGCGAGATCCACGATCACCTGCTCGACGTCAGCCTGCGTGAACTCCCGTTGCTTCTTGGTTCCGGCTGGACGGCCGGGGGTACGCACGGCCTGGCCTTGATTGGTGCGAGACGGTGACCCTGAGATCCGCCGGTTGTCGCGCTGCGCCTGAATCGCCTCGGCGACTTGCAGCACGTGACTCAGGCGTTTGTGTTCGATCACCGCGCCTTGATCGACCTCCGCCAGCTTGTCGTAAGGGCGACAGGACAGCACGGCGCCGTCGGCGCGGATCTCGATCCGTCCGTCCGGATACTCCCACACGTCGATGTAGCGGTGAATCAGCTTGCGGTGTTCCGGCGTATCGTCCAGCAAGTAGAGCACCCGGTCGTACAGCACCGTCAGCGATTTCGATACGCGACGCGTTTCGCGCCAGGTCAGCAGCAGATCCAGATCCTCATCGTCCCGCAGCGGCCGGTGCGCATTGAAGTCGCTCCGCGGCGGCTTCGCGAACCGTGCGTTGTAGGCCGCCATGAAGGAGGGCGCATACGCATTGGCGTCGGCCACCGTGCTGATCCCGCGCAGCCGCAACTCCTTCACCAGCCGGTCCTGCAGCGTCAGGTGCGCGCGCTCGACACGGCCCTTGGCCGAGCTGCTGTTCGCGCAGAACGTGTCGATGTTCAGCTCGTACATCGCCCGGCCGAAGTGCGTCACGCTGCGGCCGGTCTTGCTCGCGCTCGTGCTGCGAAACACGCTGGCCTTGTCGCTGTAGAGCGCCACCGGCTTGCCGTAGCGCTCGAGGTATGCCCGCGTCGCCTCGAAATAGCTGAAGGTCGACTCGGTGGCCGTGAAGTGCAGCTGCATCAGCCGGCTGGTCGCGTCGTCGACGTACACCAGCAGCGTGCATTGCGGCGCCCGATCCTCGAACCACCGATGTTCGCTGCCGTCGATCTGGATCAACTCGCCCAGGCACGCCCGCCGCGCCCGCGGCTGGTAGACCTTCGGCGGACGCTGCCGGCGCGGCACCCACAAACCCGCGTCCGTCATCAGCTTCCGGACCGTCTCCTTGGCCAGCCGGATGCCGTGGCATTCCCAGAGCTTCTCGCAGGCCAGCGTCGTCCCGAAATCGGCGTAACGGTCACGGATGATCGTCAGCGCCCGCCGAGCCAGGTCCTCGTCCAACCGCCGGTTACCGGGACGCTCACGCTTGCGTGACGCCAGGCCGGCCGCACCAGACTCGCGATAACGATCCACTAGGCGCTGCACCTGGCGCACGGTCAGGCCCAGCCGTTCGGCCGCGCGACCGGGCTTGAGTCCCGTGTCCACCACGGCCTGGATCACCTTCAGACGGTCGAGTTCTCGCATGTTCAGTGTCACCAGTGCACCTGGATACATGGGCGGCTCCGTGATCCGGCAAGGAACCGCCAAGCATACCGAGGTCAAAACACGACATTTCTATCTAGCCAGAACACGACATTTGCATATAGCTCTTACACCCAAATTGTCGATAATTGGTATTATGTCAAATTTACATCATGTAAACCGCAGTTCACGGAAAGCGCACGCGCACCCCGCAGTGCAACTGCAGCAGAGAGCCCTTAAGGTTATCGCGCTAGCCAGCCTCCACAAAAACCAAACGGCGCGCTTGCCTCACCAGCAAGCGCGCCGTCCCGAACCCCACACCCGGAGCCGCCAACCACGCCACTCCGGCCCGAAACGCATCCCGGCCGCTCAGGACACCATTCCCTGCATCTTGTGCGAAAAACGCCCGCGTTCGGCCTTGTCCATCAGGGCCAGGAAGTCGTCGCGGTCCATATGAATCAGCGCTTCGTGATCGCCGGCCTCGAAATACACATCCGGCTGCTGCGCGAGACTCTCGTCAAGGAACGTCTTCATCCCGTACTCCATGCAGATCGGCGGCAGCGCGCCGGCGTCGCAGTCCTTGAACAGTTCGCGCAGCTCGCCTTCCTTGGCGAGCGTCAGATGGCGGCCGGTCTGCGCCCACAGCTCGGACAGCCGCACCGCGTGCGTCGTCGGCAGCACGGCCGCGACATAGCCTTGTTCGTCTTCGAGCAGCACCGTCTTGGCGAGACGGTCGCCTGGAATATGTGCCGCCGCAGCCGTTTCCATGCTCGAATGGCTGTACGGGTGGCGCACGACTTCATACTGCGAGGCCCTCTGGCGCAGGCAGTCTTGCAGCGTAGTAGACATAGACATGGCACACCTCATCTGGGTCGATACGGGCGAAGAACGATCGCACCGGATTCGTTTAGGATAGGTCGCATTCGTCAATATAGGAAAACCCCGCGTAGGCCCGCCGTCACTCTGGCTCAAGCCCTTTTTCCCGCAGCCAGTCGGGGTTGAACAGCCGCGCGCGGTAAATGTCGCCGCGATCGCAAAGCAGTGTGACGATCGTATGCCCCGGGCCCATCTGCCCGGCAAGCCACACGGCCGCGGCGACGTTGATGCCGGTCGATCCGCCCACGTACAGGCCTTCCTCGCGCAGCAGCCGGTAGACCATCGTCACGCACTGCCGGTCGTCGATGCGCACCGCGTCGTCGATCGGCGAGCCCGCGAGATTGGCCGTGACGCGGCTCGAGCCGATGCCTTCCGTGATCGAATTGCCTTCCACCTTGATTTCACCGGTCTTCACATAGCCGTAGAGCCCGCTGCCATGCGGGTCGGCCAGCACGATCCGGACTTCCGGGTTGCGTTCCTTCAGGTAGCGGCTCACGCCGGCGAGCGTGCCGCCCGTCCCCGTCGAGCAGACGAACGCATCGACCGTGCCGGCGGTGTCGTGCCAGATTTCCGGCCCGGTCGTCTCGTAGTGCGCCTGGCGGTTCACGAGATTGTCGAACTGGTTGGCCCAGATCGCGTTGTCCAGTTCGTCGGCGAGGCGTCCGGCAATCTTCTGGTAGTTGTTCGGATCCTTGTAGGGCGCCGCAGGCACCGCGCGCACCTCGGCGCCGAGCGTGCGCAGGATCGCCATTTTCTCGGGCGACTGCGTGTCGGGAATCACGATCACGCACCAGTAGCCGCGCGCCGCGCAGATGTGCGCGAGGCCGATGCCGGTGTTGCCGGCCGTGCCCTCGACGACCGTGCCGCCGGGCTTCAGCGTGCCGCGCTGCTCGGCGTCCCGGATGATGTACAGCGCCGCGCGGTCCTTGACCGAGCCGCCCGGATTCATGAACTCGGCCTTGCCGAGGATCTCGCAGCCCGTTTCCTCGCTGAGCCTCGCCAGCCGGATCAGCGGCGTGCGCCCCACGCAGTCGACGAAACCGTTTCGCACGTCCATTGCCGCCTCCCCTCGCCGCCTTCGCCGCCGGCGCACCTCACAGCGAAAGCATAGGTGACGGCGCGGCGCGCTGCGCTTTCGGGGCGTGCCGCCGCGTACTAAGCTGGAAAACGGCGAGGCCCGCGCAGGCGATCCGCTCGCGATGCGCCCGCCGCGTCATCAGACGAGGTTCCGACATGCTGCAGTTGCTGACCGTTGTGATCGACAAGCCCGAGACGATGAATTTCATTCTCGGCCAGACGCATTTCATCAAGTCCGTCGAGGACATCCACGAGGCGCTGGTCGGCACCGTGCCCGGCATCACGTTCGGACTGGCGTTCTGCGAGGCGTCCGGCAAGCGCCTGGTGCGCCGTTCCGGCACCGATGACGGCCTCATCGAGCTGGCCTGCAGGAATGCAAGCGCGATCGGCGCGGGTCACAGCTTTGTCGTGTTCCTCGGCGACGGTTTTTATCCGGTCAACGTGCTGAACGCGATCAAGGCCGTGCCCGAGGTGTGCCGGATCTTCTGCGCGACCGCGAACCCGACCGAGGTGGTCGTCGCGCAGACGCCTCAGGGACGCAGCATCCTCGGCGTCGTCGACGGCTTCTCGCCGCTCGGCGTCGAGAACGACGAGGACGTGCGCTGGCGAAAGGAGCTGCTGCGAAGCATCGGCTACAAGGCCTGAGCCGCGCTTGGTGCCGCGACAGCGGCTCGACCACGTGCGCCGAAACATGTTACCCGCCCTTTTCCTGAAGACGAGATGCCGCGGGCTATGCTGCGCGAATGTGCGTCGTCACAGCGTGGCGCGTAGACGCTAGACCGTTAGTTGCATTTAAGGGAGGTGGATGCCCTATGCTTGAGCGCGACACGCCGACCGGAAACGCGCGCTGCGCGGCCCGACGCCGAGCGTCGACGGCCGCCACCGATGCCAGGAGCCACGCATGCATTACCAGTTGATCTACGAACTCGCCGACGATTACCCGTCGCGGCGCGAGCCGTTTCGCGCCGCGCATCTCGCGCTCGCGCACGCCGCGACCGAACGCGGCGAGCTGGTGCTCGCAGGCGCGTTCTCCGATCCGTACGATCAGGCGGTGCTCGTCTTCGAAGGCGACTCGCCGGCGGCTGCCGAATCGTTCGCCCGTGCCGATCCGTATGTGCTGAACGGCCTCGTCAAATCCTGGCGCGTGCGCCCGTGGCACGTCGTGATTGGCAAGCACGCACCGCGCTGAGCGCCGGGGCTACAGCCACCCTGCCCGCTTGAAGCGCCACCACAGCGCGAGATCGGTCGCGAGCATCACCCCGAGGCAGCCGTAGAAGCCATATTTCCAGTGCAGCTCGGGGATGTTGTTGAAGTTCATCCCGTAGATCCCGGCGACCATCGTCGGAATGGCAAACAGCGCCGCGAACGAGCCGAGCCGCTTGGTCACTTCGTTCTCCGCCAGCGAGATCATCCCGAGGTTGACCTGGATCGCCGTCACCACCATCTCGCGGCGCCCCTCGATCGTCCTGACGATGCGCTGCAGGTGGTCGTAGACGTCCCGGAAATAATGCTCCATGCCGCTGCAGATCTGCGGGATGCGCCCGCCCGTCAGCTTCGCCAGCGGCTCGAGCAGCGGCGCCGTGTGCTGATGCAGCATCACGAGCCGGCGCTTCAGCGAATAGAGATCCTCGATGATCGCCCGCGACGCGGCAGGCGTCGATTTCAGGAAGATGCGGTCTTCGAGCGCCTCCAGCTCCGCGCCAAGCACTTCGAGGATCGGGAAATAGCGGTCGACGACCTGGTCCATCAGCGCGTAGAACACGAACGCGGCGCCTTCGCGCAGCAGATGCGGCTCGTGCTCGCATCGCCTTCGCACGTCACGGAAATCCTGCTCGGTGTTGCTGCGGATCGACAGCACGTAATTCGGGCCGACGAAGATGCTCAGTTCGCCCACCTGGAATTCGTCGTCGCCGTCGAGCGCGACCGTATGCAGCACCGCGAACAGCGAGTCGCCGTATTCCTCGATCTTCGGCCGTTGATGCCCGTTGCGGGCATCCTCGAGCGCCAGCTCGTGCAGCCCGAATTCCTCGCCCATCAGCGCCAGCTCGTCGGGCTTCGGGTCCTTCAGCGCGACCCACACAAAGCAATCGGGTTGCGCGACATAGTCGCTGATGGCGTCGATGTCGATATCGGCCAGCTTGCGGCCGTCCTGGTATGCAGCGCAGTTGATCAGCATGTTGTCCGTCATGTTGCCTGTATCGCGCGCCAGTTTACCGGTTTGTCGCGCGAGCCTGCTTCGGCGGCCGGCGGCTTGCGCGTGGCGTCGTTATTGGTCATGATCGGCCTGCGCGCGCGATCGGGCGCGGCGCACGATTCGACAAGCCGGCGGCACGCCCGCACGGACAGAACGGCTCAGCCGTCGAGGAAACAGTGATGCGGTATCTATCGTGGGGAAGAGGCACGGGCGTCGCGGCCGGTTTCGGCACGGCCGGTTCAGGCATCGTCGGCGCGACGCGCCCGGAAGCGGGCGGCACGTTGCCGCGCGACGCGCACCCGGCCGGCGCCGGCCGGGCCAAACCGGGGAGCACGCAGCCGTGACGCACCTGGTGTTCTTCTGCGGCCATGCCGGCACCGGCAAGACCACGCTCGCCAAGCGGCTCATCGGGCCGCTGATGCGGGCCACCGGCGAGGCCTTCTGCCTGCTCGACAAGGACACGCTGTACGGCCGCTACAGCTCGGCGGCCATGGGCGCCCTCACCCACGACCCGAACGACCGCGACAGCCCGCTCTACCTCAAGCATCTGCGCGACCCCGAGTACCAGGGCCTGCTCGACACCGCGCGCGAAAACCTCGCGCTCGGCATCAGCGTGATCGTCGTCGGCCCGCTGTCGCGCGAGGTGCGCGACCGGCGCCTCCTCGACCGCCAATGGCTCGGCATCGGCCCGGAGGTCGCGGTGACCATCGTGTGGGTGCACACGTCCGAAGCGGTCGCCCATCGACGGATCGTCGCACGCGGCAACCCGAACGACGCGTACAAGCTCACGCACTGGGACGCCTACCGGCAGCGCCGCTTCATGCCGACGGGAGCGGAATGCGACGGCCTCGTGATGTTCGACAACACCGCGTCGACCGATGCAGACCTCGACGCGCTGCTGCGGCGCATCGTGCCGCCGCAGCCGGCCATCCTGCCGCCGCTGCCCGCCTGACGCGGCAACGCCGGGCGGCGGCCAGCGGCCTGCACCCGGCGAACGGCCCGACGCGGGCCGGGCGGGTCAGGCCAGCGCGTGCACGCGCTCGAGCGTGCCGCCGTCGTACAGCTTGCCGAAGCGGTTCGCGAGGAACGCCTTGAGGGGCACCTGCTCCTGGCGGATGAAGCCGCTTTGCGGCAGCACCTTCTCGCGGAACAGGTCGAGCACCGCGCACATCGCGCCCGCGGTCGTGATCTGGATCGCGCTCATCGGCATCCCGCACACCTCCTTCGCGAAGATCTTGCGCGTGAACACGTCCTGCACCAGCTGGCCGTTCTTCATGCCGGTGACCGTGACGAAGATCAGCACGACGTCCTGCTTGGTCGACGGCACCGCGCGGCGCATGATCGACTTCATCGTGTCGCGGTCGCTCGACAGGCGCAGGTCTTCGAGCAGGAACTGGATCAGGTCGCGGTGCCCCGGATAGCGGACCGACTTGTAGTCGAGCGTCTCGACCTTGCCCGACAGCGTCTCGCACAGCGTGCCGAGGCCGCCCGACGTGTTGAACGCCTCGTATTCGGTGCCGTCGAGCGAGAAATGCTCGAGCCCTTCGAGCGGCTGCACCCATTGCTGGCGGCCGTCGCGGATCGCCTCGCACGGCTGGCAATATTCGTTGATCAGGCCGTCGACGCTCCACGTCAGGTTGTATTTCAGCGCGTTGGTCGGATATTCCGGCAGCGCGCCGACGCGCATCTTGACGTCGCGCACCTCGGTGAAGCCGTTGACCAGCTCGTGCGCGGCGATGCCGATGAAGCCCGGCGCGAGGCCGCATTGCGGCATGAACGCATGGTCCGAGCCGTCGGCGAGGCTGCGGATCGCATGCGTCGCGCGCACGTCCTCGGTCAGGTCGAAGTAATGCACGCCCGCGGCCTTCGCGGCGGCGGCGACGTTGACCGCGAGGTAGTACGGCAGCGCGTTGACGAGCGCATCGAAGCCCTTCACTGCCTCGCGAATGGCGGTGGCGTCGGCCGAATCGACGCGCTGCGTCGCGATCCCCTCGCGCGCCAGCTTCGCGAGCGCATCCGCGTCGCGGTCGATTGCGACGACCTCGTAGTCGCCGGTTTCACGCAGCATGTGAGCAATGGTGTGGCCGATCAGACCTGCGCCTGCGATGGCGATTTTCATGCGCTTATCTCCTGAATGATGGGGGAAATGTTCTTTACGTCGTGAAGCCATGTACACAGTGTAGGGACGCGCAAAATCAGTTCCTAGACGAAAAATGATGCGATTCGACCGGTTGTTTCGACGTATAGACGATGATTTTTGTCGAAGCGACGAAACACGGCCGAAATGGTGGCTCAGCGCGTGTTTCAGGAAGGATCGGGGGCGGCCGGTCGGGCCGCTTTGGCGGGAGGGTTTTGCGCGGCGGAGCACTTCATTCGGCGAGGCGCACCGTGATTCATCGGCGCACTGACGCACTGACGCACTGGCGCACCGGAATGCAGAAATACCGGAATGCCGGAGCACTCGCGCACTGGGACGCAAGGATGCCGGCGTGTTACGCGGCCCGCTTCCGCGCAGCCGCGCTCACCGCATGAGCATGGTCCGGCCGGCGGGACGAGGAAAAACGCGCGGCGGCAGGCTCCGCCACTTGTGCGTCAGCCGCCGATCGTGCCGCGGTCGATCTTGCGCGACAGGATGATCGACGTGGTCGTGCGCTCGACGCCCTCGAGCGCCCCGATCTGGTCGAGCAGGTCGTTGAGCCGCTCCGGGGAATCGGCGCGCAGCCATGCGACGTAGTCGTATTCGCCGCTGACCGCGCACAGCAGCTGCACTTCCGGCATGCGGTCGAGCTTCTTGAGCACGTCCTTGCCATATTTCGGCGCGAGGATGATCCCGACATACGCATAGATGCTCGCGTCGAGCACGTCCTGTCCGAGCCGCACGCTGTAGCCGGCGATCACCTGTGTGCGCTCGAGGCGCGCGATGCGCGCGACGACGGTCGTGCGCGCGACGTCGAGCTGGCGCGCGAGATCGGCGACGCTCGCGCGCGCGTTCGCTTGCAGCAGCGCGACGAGTTGCCGGTCGAGGTCGTCGAGTTGATCGAGGCGGGGTGGACGCATGGCGCTGGCGGAAATGAAGGAGACGCGATGATAGCGCCGAACACCGGCCAGGGCCTGCAACAGATCTGCATCAATTTCGATACGTTTCGGTTGTAAGCAGATGTCGCATCCGGCCCCAAGCGGCGCCTGGCGTGCTACTAATAGCATGCGACGCAATATGTGCGCGCGCCGCGAAATGACCGCGCCCGCTCGCACCACACCACCCCGGAGAGCCAGCCATGAAGAAGATTTCGCTCACCCTCGCCGCGCTCACGCTTGCGGCCAGCGCCTTCGCGCAAGCGCAGACGCCGGCGCAGCCGGCCGCCACCGCCGCTTCGTCCGCACCCGCACCCGCGTCCGCTGCCCCGCAAGCTGCTGCCCGCCACGAGGCGCGCGTCGAGCAGCGCATCGCGTACCTGCACCGCCAGTTGAAGATCACGGCGGCCGAGGAGCCGCAATGGAAGACGTTCGCCGACACGATGCGCGAGAACGGCGACACGATGGGCCGCCTCTACCGCGAGCGGATGGAAAGCCACCAGTCGAACGCGATCGACGACATGAAGCAGTACGCCGATCTCGCGCAGGCCCACGCCGACGGCGCGAAGAAACTCGCCGAAGCGTTCGCGCCGCTTTACGACAGCTTCCCGGCCGAGCAGAAGGCGCTGGCCGACACGACGTTCAGGAACTGGCACAGCGGCGTCGAGCCGCACCACGGCCGCGCGAAGGGCAAGGCAGCGCCCGGCGCGGCCGCGAGCGCACCGGCGAAGCCCTGAGCCGGCTCGGCGCACGCTGTCCGCGCCATAGGGCCTGTTCCCGCTAATAACGGGCTTGCGAACGAGCCTTGCCCGCCGGCTGTCCCCCGAGGAGACTTCCTGCGGGCGCGTGCAAGGACGGATTGGCGGGAACAGGCCCTGGCCCGCCGTCCGTCACGGATGGCGCGGTGACGCATGCCCGGCGCCTGCACAGGGCGGCCGTTTCGAGATAAGCTCTCACGCTTTTCCCGCATTCCATCGCCATGCTCGCACTCACCCATCTCGATCTCAGCACCGATCCGCACGCCCGGCGCGTGGTCAAGGACGAAACCGTCACGGTCGCGTTCGCGGCCGGCGACGGCGAACTGATGAGCCTCGAAGGCCCGAACCGCTATGTGGCGGGCGACGCGCTGATCACCGGCTCGACGGGCGACCGCTGGGTCGTGTCGCGCGCGCGCTTCGACCCGAAATACCTGCCTGCCGATCCGTCGATCGCGCACGGCGAACCGGGCGCATACCGCAACCGGCCGGCGATCGTGCTCGCGAAGCGGATGGACGAACCCTTCACCATCGCGCGTTCGGCCAACGGCGACACGCTGCGCGGCGTGGCGGGCGACTGGGTGATGCAGTACGCGCCGGGCGACTACGGTGTCGTCCAGGCGCAGCGCTTCGCGCAGGTCTACCGCGACGCCGTCTGACGACGCGCGCCGCCCGCGCGGCTTCGGCTTCGGCTTCGGCTTCGGCTTCGGCTTCGGCTTCGGCTTCGGCTTCGGCTTCGGCTTCGGCTTCGCTCAGGCGAACGCCTCGTCGAGCGCGATCTGCGCGTCGCGCGGCACGGCCTCGCCGCTCGCGTGGCGCTCCTCGAGCGAGCCGAGCATCGCTTCCACATACGCGCGCAGCACCGCGTGGCTGCGGGCGCGCTGCATCGGTTTCATCGCGAGATAGCGCGCGAGCGCCGCCGGCGCGATGCGGACGTCGAGCGTCATGCGCTTCGGCGTCGCGCCGAAGCGCATCGCGAGCCAGTGCACGGACAGAAACCGCCCGCCGTCGTCGCGGCATTCGGCGAAGCGGGTCTGCTCCGGAAACAGGTCGCAGATCACGCGAGCCAGCGCGTCGAATTCCGCGCTCGCGCATTCATACAGATAGTCTTCCATCGTCCGCCTCCCGTCAGGCCGCCGCGCGCGAAACGCGGCACACCTTCACCAGCGCGCCGACCAGCAGCGCCGCCAGCACGAAATACACCGCCTCGACCCACGCGGCGGACAGCACGCGCACCTGATAGAGCATCGCCGGCACGTCGGCGAGCGCGTGCAGCGCGATCGCGAGCGGCAGCACCGCGCGCGATCCGGCGCGCACGCCGCGCCACATCAGCACCGACAGCGCGACCTGGATCGCCAGCGCCGCAAGACGTTCGAGCATCAGCATCGCCACCGACGGCACCGACAACGTCGACAGCATCACCTGGATGCGCACCACCGCCTCGCCCGGCAGGCCCGCGAGCTGTGCGTCGAGCTGGCCGCGACTGGCGAGCCACGCGAGATACGCCCACTGCCCCCAGACGAGCACGCCGACGAACCACGCCTCCGCGCCGCCGTGGCCGAGCCCGTAGCCGATCGCGCGGCCGTCGCCGGCCGATGCGCCGTAGCGGCGGGTCAGGTAGCGCATGCCGAGATAGCGTCCGGTTTCCTCGAACACGCCGGCCGTCAGCGTGCCATACGCGACGAACGCGGCCGGCCGGGCCAGCCAGCCGGCTGCGGCCGCCTGGCTCAGCACGACGCCGTGGAATGCACGTTCGAGGATCATCGCGAACAGCGCGAAAACGGCGATGCCGACGATCGCATCGCGCCTGTCGAGCGCGAGCGGCTTGCGCAGATAACGGTAGAGGACGAGCGGCAGCAGCGCGACGATCAGCGTGGCGGCGATCAGCACCGCCAGCGTGACGGGAGCAACAGTCATGAAATTCCTTGTTCCGGGACAGCGCACCCAACCGGGTGCAGGCCCCGCATGATACTCAGCTTGCAGTGGACGCGCGCACGATCAGCTCGCCCGGCAGCAGCGTGACGCGCGCGGCGCCGGCCGCGCCGTCGATCCGCTCGTGGACGAATTCGACCGCCTGGTAGCCGATCGCGTAGGTCGGCTGGCGGATCGCCGTGATGCCGATCAGCTCCGCCCATTCCGGATCGTCGATCGACAGCAGCGCCGCGTTGTCCTGCCACGCGGCGCCGAAACGGGCGCGCAGGTGCCGCGCGATCGCGAGCGCGACGGGGCCGTTCGCCGCGAACAGCGCCGCGCGCGAACCGCGCCGCACGGCCGCGTCGATGTCCGCGTCGAGCCGGGCAAGCGCGGCGGCGACGGCCGCCGCATCCGTGAGATCGAGCACGACGGTCGGCGGCGCCGGGCGGCCGCGCGCGGCCAGCGCCGCGCGAAACGCCGCCTCGCGCAGGCGCCGCGAGCTGACGTGCTCGAACGGCTGCACGACGAAATGGATCGCGTCGAATCCCCGTTCGATCAGGTGCTGCACGCCGGTTTCGACCGCGCCGGCGTTGTCGAGCCCGATCAGGTCGGCTTCGAAGCCCTCGACCGTGCGATCGACGAGCACCGCCGGAATCCCGCCGCCGCGCAGCGGACGCAGCACGTCTTCCTCGGCGCCCAGCGCGTTGACGATCATGCCTTCGACGCGGTACGTGGTGAGCAGCTGCAGATAGCGGCGCTCCATCTCGACTTCGTTCGCTGCGTGACAGATCAGCGGCATGTAGCCGAGCGCATGGCATGCTGCTTCGACGCCCTGCAGGACTTCGACGGTGTACGGGTTCGTCAGGTCGGCCGCGAGCAGGCCGAGCAGGCGGTTGCGGCCGCGCTTGAGGCCGCGCGCCATCTGGTTCGGGCGGTAGTTCAGGCGCGCGATCGCCGCCTCGATCCGCTGGCGCAGATCGGCGGACAGCACGTGCGTCTCGCCGTTCAGATAGCGCGACACGCTGGTCTTGCCCGTGCCGGCCTCACGCGCGACATCGCTGATGGTCGCGGGACGCGGCGGGGAGGAATGCGATTCGGTCACCGTAGCGCCTCGTGACGTGCGATCCGCGCCGCGACGAAAGCGGGCGGTCGATTGTTGTTGGATGCGAAAGCCAACGGTCTCTCCTGTCGGCCGCGCCGGCCCCGGCGCGGATGCGGCGCGCGCGAAGCCGGTGGCGGCCCGGCCCCGGTTTCGCGGCGACAAGCGGGCGATCATAACGCAGCCCGCGCCGCCGTACCACGATCATCGACCCTAACGGCGTCTGATGTGCCGCGCCGGCGGCATCGGCCCCGACGCCGTCCGGCGGGCCACATCAGCGGCAGCGGCCTTAACACCGTCCGGCGCGCCGCATCAGCGGCATCGGCCCTGACGCCATCCGGCGCACCGCGCCAGAGGCATCGTCCGGCACGCGCTGCGCGCCCGCGTCAGCCCGCCTGCGCACCGGCCAGCGCCGCCGGATTGACCAGATTGACGCGCAGCGTGCCGGCGAGCGCGCCGATCAGGTTTTCCGCCGCGCAGCGCGCCATCGCGTGCCGCGTCTCGTGCGTCGCCGAGCCGATGTGCGGCAGCGCGACGACGTTGTTCATCCGCAGCAGCGGCGAATCGGCCGGCAGCGGCTCCTGCTCGAACACGTCGAGGCCCGCGCCGCGAATCGTGCGCGCGGCCAGCGCGTCGATCAGCGCCGCCTCGTCGACCACCGGCCCGCGCGACACGTTGATCAGGATCGCGCCCGGCTTCATCCGCGCCAGCTCGGCCGTGCCGATCATGTGCCGGGTCTCGGCCGACAGCGGCACCTGCAGGCACACGAAATCCGCTTCGGCCAGCAGTGCGTCGAGCGGCACGCGGCGCGCGCCGTACTGCGTCTCGGCCTCCGGGTGCGCGCTGCGGTTCGTGTACAGCACCCGCATCCGGAAGCCGAGCGCCGCGCGCCGCGCCACCGCCGCGCCGATCCGGCCGAGCCCGACGATGCCGATCGTCTTGCCCTGCACGTCGGTGCCGTACAGATCCGGGCCGATGCTGTGCTGCCAGCGGCCCGCCCTCACCCATTCCGCCAGCTCGACCACGCGCCGCGCGGACGCGAGGATCAGCGAGAACACCGTGTCGGCGGTCGACTCGGTCAGCACGTCCGGCGTGTGCGCAAGCACGATGCCGCGCCGCGTCAGGTCGGCCACGTCGAAGTTGTCGTAGCCGACCGAGATCGTCGACCACGCCCTCAGGCGCGGCGCGCGCTCGAGCATCGCCGGCGGAATCCGCAGGCTCGCGCCGATCGCGCCGTCGGCGTCGGCGAGCGCACCGGCCAGCGCGTCGGCGCCGTCCACCTGCACGACGTCCGCATGCTCCCGCAGGTACGCGAGGACATCGTCAGGCAGCGGCTTGTAGGCGACGATACGAGGCTTCATCGGTTCATTTTCCTTGCAGCGGCGCGGCGAGCGGATGCGCGTCGGGCGCCTGGGGTTTGACGGACAGCGTGAGCAGCACGGCCGCGACGAGCGCCGCGCTCATGAACGCATACGATGCGACGGGCGAGCCGGTCGCGCCGTTCAGGTAGCCGACGAAATACGAGCCGACGAACGAGCCGAGCGCGCCCATGCTGTTGATGAGCGCCATCGCGCCGCCCGCGACGTTCTTCGGCAGCAGCTCCGGCACGATCGCGAAGAACGGCCCGTACGGCGCGTACATCGCGGCGCCCGCGACGACGAGCAGCGCATACGAGATCCAGAAGTGCGTCGAGCCGAGCGCGTACGATGCGGCGAACGCGGCCGCGCCGACCAGCAGGAACGGCCAGACGAAGCCGCGGCGCGAGCCGAGCTTGTCCGACGCCCACGACGCCGCGAGCATCGCGATGGTCGCGGCAAGATACGGCAGCGCGGACAGCCAGCCGGTCTCGACCATGCCGAGCGACGAGCCGCTCTTGACGATCGACGGCAGCCACAGCACGAAGCCGTACACACCGATGCTCCAGCAGAAATACTGCGCGCACAGCCTGATCACGGCCGGCGAGCGGAACGCCTCGCGGTAGTTTCGCACCGGCTTGATCGCCGCCTGCTCGGCCGCGAGCGCCGCGTCGAGGTCGCGCTTTTCCTGCTCGGTGAGCCAGCTCGACTGCGCGGGCTTGTCCTGCACGAGGCACCACCAGCAGACCGCCCAGACAATCGCCGGCACGCCTTCGGCGATGAACATGTTGCGCCAGCCGAACGCGTGCACGAGATAGCCGGACACGACCGACATCCACAGCACCGTGACCGGGTTGCCGAGGATCAGGAATGTGTTCGCGCGCGAGCGCTCGCCCCGCGTGAACCAGTTGCTGATGTAGATCAGCATCGCGGGCATCACGGCCGCCTCGACGACGCCGAGCGCGAAACGGATCGCCATCAGCGACGGGACGTCGCTGACGATGCCCGTCAGCGCCGCGCACGCGCCCCACAGCACGAGGCTCACGAACACCAGCTTCCTGACGCTGCGCCGCTCCGCGTAGATCGCGCCCGGGATCTGGAAGAAGAAATAGCCGAGGAAGAACAGCGCGCCGATCAGCGACGACAGCCCCTTGCTGATGCCGAGATCCTGGTTGATCCCCGCCGCGGCGGCGAACCCGTAGTTCGCGCGGTCCAGGTAGGCGAGGCTGTAGGTGATGAAGACGATCGGCATGATCGTCCACCAGCGTCGAACGGCAAGATTGGCAGCCATGATGGTGTCTCCTTGTGCGGATTGCACTTGATGGAATCGCGTGTGCCGTACCGGCATCTTATTGCGCGAAGGTTTCCTCTGAATGCCGCGGCCGCTGGCCGGCGGATTCGAGCCGGTCCAGCTCCGCGCGGGTCGGCAGCCCTTCCGAGTCGCCGATGACCTGGATCGCGAGCGCGCCGATCCGGTTGCCGCGCGCGACCGCCTGTTCGACCGGCCGGCCGTCGAGCAGCGCGCTGACGACGCCGACCGCAAAGCCGTCGCCCGCGCCGACCGTGTCGACGACGCGCTCGACGCGCTCGCCGTCCACCGTGCCCTCGCGGCCGTCGGACGTCAGGTAGTACGCGCCCGCCGGGCCGAGCTTGATGACGACGCCGCGCGCGCCCTGGTCGAGGTAAAAGCGCGCGATCCCGGCAGGCGTGTCGCGCCCGGTCAGCTGACGGCCTTCGGCGAGGCCCGGCAGCACCCAGTCGGCGAGCGCGGCGAGCGCGTTCAGCGTGGTCGCCATCGCGTCGGCGGACGGCCACAGCGTCGGGCGCAGGTTCGGGTCGAACAAGATGGACTTGCCTGCGGCGCGCATCTCGCGCGCGAGATGGAACGCCAGCTCGCACGACGACGCGGAAATCGCCGGCGCCACGCCCGTCAGATGCAGGTGGCGCGCACCGAGCACGTAGCCGGCGACGTAGTCGGCACATGACAGATGGCTCGCCGCCGAGCCCTTGCGGAAATACTCGACGACCGGATCGCTGCCGTCGTCGTTGCGCGATTTCAACTGGAAACCGGTCGGATAGCGCGGATCGACGGTGACGCACGACGCGTCGATGCCTTCGCGCGCGAGCGTGTCGAGCACATAGACGCCAAACGAGTCGCGGCCGACCCGGCTCATCCAGCCGACCCGGAATCCCAGGCGCGACAGGCCGATCGCGACGTTCAGGTCGGCGCCCGCGATCCGTTTCGTGAACTGGCCCGCTTGCGCGAGCGGCCCCGGCTCGGCCGCGACGAACATCGCCATCGCTTCGCCGTACGTGACGACGTCGAGTTGCTGGTGCATGAAATGAGTCCTCCTGATGCTGCGGATGGCGCGCGCGTCACGCGGTCTCGAGCCACGCGACGCGCCGGCGCGCGTCGCCCGCGTGGTCGGCCGGGTCGAACGAAAATTCGATGCCGCGCGGCGCATGCCGCGGCAGGCCCGCCAGCACGGCGGCGACGAGCGGGTCCTGCGGCGCGGGGGCGACCGCGAAGCGGCGCGCGCCTTCGCCTTCCACCGCCTTGCAATGAATGTATTCGACGTGCGCTGCAAGCGCCTCGGCCGCGCGAAGCGGCGCCTCGCCCGGCCACTGCCAGTTGCCGATGTCGAACGTCATGCCGAGCACGCCGGCCGCCCCCGCCTGCGCGAGCGCGGCAAAGAGCGCGCAGAATTGCGCGAGCGCGCCGCCGACCGGCAACTGGCCGTTTTCGACCAGCACGCGGGCGCGCGTGCCGCGCGTCGCCGCGACGAGCGCATCGGCGTGCGCGTGGCCGGCGAAACCGCCGAGCTGGAATTTCACGAAGCGCGCGCCGAGCGCGTCGGCCTCGGCGAGCGTGCCGCGCAGCGCGTCGCCGTCGAGCGCGCCCGCTTCCGTGTACAGCGTCGCCGGCGTGGAATAGACCGACCACAATCCGCTCGCCGCAAGTTGCCCGCCGAGCGCCGCGAGCGCGCCGGGCGATGCGTCCGCCTCGCTGGCGAACAGCTCGCGCCGCACCTCGAACCCGGCCGCGCCGGCCGCCGCAGCGGCCGCGACGAACGCGCGATGCCCGTCCCGGCGTACCCGGTCCATGCCATATGCGCTCGCCACGATCACGATGTCTGCCACGTTGCCCTTCCCGCCCGGGTGGAACCGGTTCCATTTGCTTGAGACGGATGGTGCGCTTCGCCCCGCACGCACACCATAGAGAGAAATCCCTAGGCCGCTCGATACCGGGGCATCCGGTCTGCCGAAGGCTGCATTCCCGCCTTTGAGCGCGGCGCCGTTCCGCACCTTCCAGCCCCTTTCGCCCCTTTTCCCACGCGACAGCACCACGCCACGGTCACGGCGCAGCTTGCGCGAGGCTCATCTCCAGAAAGCGCGCGGCGACGCGCGACGGCGCGCCGCCGTGCGGCACGAGGATCGAGAAATGGCGCGTCAGCGGCACCGGCAGGAACGAGCGCATCACGAGCGCCGCATCCTCGTGCCTGAGCGACATCGCCGACACGAAGCCGACGCCCATCCCGGCCCGCACGGCCTCCTTCACCGCCTCCACCCCGGCGATCTCCAGCGCGACGCGCATCGGCGCGCCCGCCTTCGCGAACGCGCGCTCGACGAGCTGGCGCACGCCGGAGCCTTCCTCGCGCAGCACCAGCGGATACCCGGCGAGCGCATCGAGGGTCACGCCGCCGTCGCTGGCGGCGAGCGGATGGCCGGCGGGCACGATCGCGACGATCTCGTCTTCGTGCCACGAATGGACCGCGGTGCCGGGCGGCAGCGCCTCGCCCGGCGGGCCTTCGATCATCGCGATGTCGAGCGACGGCAGCGCGGCCACCACTTCGGACGTGTTGCCGCTCATGGTCTGGATCGCCACGCGCGGCGCGAGCGGCTGGAACGCGGCGATCAGGTACGGCAGCAGGTAGCTCGCCGGCGTCGTGCTCGCCCCCACGCGCAGCGTGCCGGCCTCGAGGCCGCGCACCGCGTCGCGGAACGCGCGCGCCTGCGCGAAGGTCTCGCGCAGCGCCCTCGCGTACTGCGCGAGCTGCTCGCCGGCCGGCGTCAGGCGGATGCCGCGGCCGTCGCGCTGGTACAGCGGCTCGCCGAATTCGTCCTGGAGCTGGCGAAGCTGGCCGGACACGGCCGGCTGCGACAGATGCAGCGCCAGCGCCGCATGGCTGATGTTGCGGTGCTCGGCCACCGCCGCGAAAGTTATCAGTTGGTCCGGGGTCATGGCGATGAATTATCGGTTTTCCGGATAGTTTATGTCGTAAATGACAATTTTTCATATCCATATATCGAAATTAGGATTAGGGCATTCCAACGAAGAACCACCGGATCGAGCCATGTCCACCGCACCGACTCCCCATCTGAGCCACGCCACGCCGTCGATGCGCGGCCAGCTGAACGGCATCCTGTTCGTCGCGCTGTTCGCCGCCGCCGTGACGAGCGTGTCGCAACTGCCCGCGATCGCCGGGCTGGGCCTGTCCCCGCTGATCGTCGGCATCGTCGCCGGCGCGCTGTACGGCAACGCGTTGCGCGACGGCATGCCGGCGAGCTGGGCGGCGGGCGTCAACTTCTCGGCGCGCAAGCTGCTGCGCATCGCCGTCGCGTTCTTCGGGCTGCGCGTGAGCCTGCAGGAAATCGCGCAGGTCGGCCTGCCCGGCCTGACGGTGTCGGTGCTGGTGGTGCTCAGCACGCTCGCGATCGGCACCTGGGCCGGCATGAAGCTGATGAAGCTCGACCGCGACGCCGCGCTCCTCACCGCCGCCGGCAGCGCGATCTGCGGCGCGGCCGCCGTGCTCGCGTTCGAATCGACACTCCAGTCCAAGCCGCACCAGAGCGCGATGGCGGTCGGCAGCGTGGTGCTGTTCGGCACGCTGTCGATGTTCCTGTACCCGCTCGCGTACCACGCGGGCTGGCTGCACCTCGACCCGGCCGGCCTCGGCCTGTTCTTCGGCGGCACGATCCACGAGGTCGCGCAGGTGGTCGGCGCGGCGAGCGACATCAGCCCGCAGGTCGCGCACGTGGCCACCATCGTCAAGATGACCCGCGTGATGCTGCTGGTGCCGGTGCTGCTGGTGCTCGGTGCCTGGCTCGCCCGCTCGGCGCCGGCCGGCGGCGCGCACGGCAAGCGCAAGGTCGCGGTGCCGTGGTTCCCGCTCGGCTTCCTCGGCTTCGTGATCGTCAACTCGCTGAACGTGCTGCCGACCGACGTCACGCACACGCTCAACGTGCTCGACACCTTCGCGCTGACGATGGCGATGACCGCGCTCGGCATCGAAACCCGCATCGCGCAGATCCGCGAAGCCGGCCCCCGCGCGCTGACGACGGGCCTGATCCTGTACGTGTGGCTGGTCGCGGGCGGCTACGGCATCACCTGGGCCGTGCAGCGCTGGCTTGGCTGAACGCCGGGCGCCCCATTCGCGCGCCGCGCCCGCCGGGACCGTCCGGCGCGCGCGGCGCAATGCTATTCTTCGCGTCGGTTTCCTTCATCTCGTCCCGCTCGTGCTTTCGTTCCTGCTGAAGCTGCGCACTCGCGCCCAAACGCTGTTCCGCCTCTCCGACGACCAGACGCTGCTGATCTGGGCCGTCATCGTCGGCATCGGCGGCGCGTTCGCCACCGTCGCGTTCCGCGAAGGCATCGAGCTGATGCAGCGGGCGTTGTCCGGGCACAGCGGCAGCTTCGTCGAGATGGCCCGGCGCATGCCGTGGTACGTGCGCTTCTGGCTGCCCGCTGCGGGCGGTTTTCTGGCCGGCTGCGTGCTGCTGCTCGCCGCGCGCGCCGCGTCGAAGGAACGCAAGAGCGACTATATGGAGGCGGTTGCGCTCGGCAGCGGCGTCGTGCCGGTCCGGCAGAGCCTGTGGCGCAGCCTGTCGTCGCTGCTCACGATCGGCACCGGCGGCTCGATCGGCCGCGAGGGGCCGATGGTGCAGCTTGCCGCGCTCGCCGCGTCGCTCGTCGGCCGCTTCGCGCACTTCGACCCGCCGCGCCTGCGCATCCTGGTTGCGTGCGGCGCGGCGGCCGGCATCACGTCGGCGTACAACGCGCCGATCGCAGGCGCGTTCTTCGTGTCGGAAATCGTGCTCGGCTCGATCGCGATGGAAAGCTTCGGGCCGATGGTGGTCGCGTCCGTCGTCGCGAACATCACGATGCGCGAGTTCGCCGGCTACAGGCCGCCTTACGAGATGCCGGTGTTTCCGGCCGTCACCGGGCTCGAGGTGCTGCTGTTCGTCGTGCTGGGCCTGCTGTGCGGCGCGGCCGCGCCGCAGTTCCTGCGCCTGCTCGACGCGTCGAAGCGCCAGTTCCAGCGGCTGCCCGCGCCGCTGCCGGTCCGGCTCGCGCTCGGCGGGCTGATCGTCGGGGTGATCTCCGTGTGGGTGCCGGACGTGTGGGGCAACGGCTACAGCGTCGTCAACGACGTGCTGCATTCGCCGTGGACCTGGCAGGCGCTCGTCGCGGTGCTGGTGTTCAAGCTGCTCGCCACCGCCGCGACCGCCGGCTCCGGCGCGATCGGCGGGATCTTCACGCCGACGCTGTTCGTCGGCGCGGTGTTCGGCTCGCTGTTCGGGCTCGGGATGGAGGCGCTGTGGCCGGGCCACACGTCCGCGTCGTTCGCGTACGCGATCGTCGGCATGGGCGCGCTGCTCGCGGGCGCGACCCAGGCGCCGCTGATGGCGATCCTGATGATCTTCGAGATGACCCTGAGCTATCAGGTCGTGCTGCCGCTGATGGTGTCGTGCGTCGTCGCGTATTTCGTCGCGCGCGCGACCGGCTCGACGTCGATGTACGAGATCACGCTGCGCCACCACCAGGACGCGCAGGCGCGCAGCCGGCTGAAGGCCACCCAGATGCGCGAGCTGATCCAGCCGGCGTCGACTGTCGTGCCGCTGACCGCGAGCGTCGCCGACATGACGCGCGTGTTTCTCGAATATCCGGTGAAATACCTGTACGTGACCGACGACGCCGGGCGCTTTCGCGGCGCGGTCGCGCTGAAGGACATCACGTCCGACCTGCTCGACAAGCGCGACACCGCGCACAAGACGGCCGCGCACTACCTGCACACGCCGTTTCCGCTGCTCACGCCGGACATGCCGCTCGGCGCCGCGCTCGAGCACTTCATGTGCTTCCAGGGCGAGCGGCTGCCCGTCATCGAGAGCGCGGCGGAGCCGATGCTCGCGGGCGTGGTCTACAAGACGTCGCTGCTCGACGCGTACCACCGCATGACCGGCGGCCGCTGACGCGCCGCCGCGCGCGTCACGCCGGCGAGCGCCCGAACACCACCCGCGCGAAGAATCCGGCCAGCACCGCCTCGGCCGCGTCGGCCGACACGTTCTGCGGATCGGCCGTGTAGTACGACTGCACGCCGTCGCACAGGCTCATCAGGCCGAGCGCGAGCGTCTCGGGCGGCAGCAGCAGCGGCGTGCCCGCCCGCTCCGCGAAGCGGCGGATGAAATCCGCCATCTGCGCGCGCTTGTCCTGCAGGAACTGGTTGAAGCTCACCCGGAATTTCGCGTCGCGCGCCGCCTGCAGCTTCGCCTCGACCCACAGCAGGAAGCAGCGGTCGTCGCGGAACAGCCGGCTGTAATACGCGAGCACCGTCGACTCCATCTGCTCGCGCGACCCGCCAGTGTCGAAGATCTGCTGCAGCTCGCCCTGCACCGCCGAATGATCGCGTTCGAGCAGTTCGAGCAGCAGCTCCGCCTTGCTGCGGAAATTCGAATAGAACGCGCCGCGCGTATAGCCGGCCGCCGCGGCGATGTCCTCGACGCTGGCCGCGACATAACCTTTCTTCAGAAAAATGTCCTGAGCAGCATTCAGCAGACGCTCTCGCGTCTGGTCCTTGCTCTGCTCCCGTGTCAAGCGCGCTGGTTTCATGGCGCGCAGTCTAACACTATTAACCTTTCAAATTCATCTTTGCATTCGGATACAGGTGTGTATTAGAATCCACGGCAGTTTTCGAAAGGCGTCGTCCGCGCGCATCACCGCGCACGCGCCGGCCGGGGCAGGCGCCGCGCGCTTGCCGGGTTCGTTCCGCTCTGTCCGCATTCTGGGGGTTTCGTGATTCGTTCCGGTTCCCGCGCCGCGCTGATGATTGGCGCCGCGCTCGTCCTCACCGCCTGTCATCCGAAGGAATCCGCGCCGCCCGCGCCACGCCCGGTCGTCGCGCTGCCCGTTCACGCCGACGGCGCGGCGCCCCTGCATACCCTTCCCGGCGAGATCCAGCCGCGCTACGCGACGCCGTTGTCGTTCCGCATCGCCGGCAAGATCGTCGAGCGCCGGGTGCGTCTCGGCGACACCGTGAAGCCCGGCCAGGTCGTCGCGCTGCTCGATGCGTCCGACGTCCAGAAGAATGCGGCCAGCGCGCAGGCGCAGCTCGACGCCGCGCAGCACCGGCTGGCCTTCGCGAAGCAGCAGCTCGAGCGCGACCGCGCGCAGGCTCGCGAAAACCTGATCGCGACCGCGCAGCTCGAGCAGACCGAGGACGCGTACGCATCGGCGCTCGCGCAGCGCGACCAGGCGCAGCAGCAGCTCGCGCTCGCGAGGAACCAGCTCCAGTACGCGACGCTCGTCGCGGATCACGCGGGCTACATCACCGCCGAGCAGGCCGACACCGGCCAGAACGTGTCCGCCGGGCAGGCCGTCTACCAGCTCGCGTGGTCGGGCGACGTCGACGTCGTGACCGACGTGCCCGAAGCCGCGCTCGCGGCACTCGCGCCCGGCCACGCGGCGAGCGTCGCGCTGCCATCGCTGCCGGGCCGCCGCTTCGCGGCGAAGGTCCGCGAAGTCGCGCCGGCCGCCGATCCGCAAAGCCGCACGTACCGCGTGAAGCTGTCGCTCGCGCAGCCCGACCCGGCGATCCGGCTCGGCATGACGGCCGACGTCGCGTTCGACGGCACACCGGCCAGCGACACCGCCGCGATCACGCTGCCCGCGACCGCGCTGTTCCACGACGGCGCGTCGCCGGCCGTGTGGATCGTGCGCGCGCAGGACGACACGCTCGAACTGCGCCGCGTCGACGTCGCGCGCTACGGCGAGCGCACGGTCACGGTGTCGCGCGGCGTCAAGCCGGGCGAGCGCGTCGTGCTGCAGGGCGTGCACACGGTGAGCGCGGGCGAGAAGGTCCGCGCGGTCGCGCCGCTCCATCCGGAGGACTTCGCGTCATGAGCTCGTTTCGCGAAGAAGGCCGCTTCAACCTGTCCTCGTGGGCGCTGCGCCACCAGGCGCTCGTCGTCTACCTGATCGTGCTCGCGACGCTCGCGGGCATCCTCGCGTACACGCGCCTCGCGCAGTCCGAGGACCCGCCGTTCACGTTCCGCGTGATGGTGATCCGCACCTTCTGGCCGGGCGCGACCACGCGCCAGGTGCAGGAGCAGGTTACAGACCGGATCGGCCGCAAGCTGCAGGAGACGCCCGCGATCGACTTCCTGCGCAGCTATTCCCGGCCCGGCGAGTCGATGCTGTTCTTCACGATGAAGGATTCCGCGCCGGTCAAGGACGTGCCGGACACCTGGTACCAGATCCGCAAGAAGATCGGCGACATTAGCTATACGCTGCCGCCGGGCGTGCAGGGGCCGTTCTTCAACGACGAGTTCGGCGACGTCTACACCAACATCTGGACGCTCGAAGGCGACGGCTTCTCGCCCGCGCAGCTGCACGACTACGCGGACCAGCTCCGCACCGTGCTGTTGCGGGTGCCGGGCGTCGGCAAGGTCGACTACTTCGGTGACCCCGACCAGCGGATTTTCATCGAGGTCGACAACGCGCGGCTGACGCGGCTCGGCATCCTGCCGCAGCAGCTCGCGCAGGCGCTCACCACGCAGAACGACATCGCGTCGGGCGGCGTGCTGACGACCGCGGACGACCGCGTGTTCGTGCGGCCGAGCGGCCAGTACGAGCAGGTGTCCGCGATCGCGGACACGCTCGTGCGGATCAACGGCCGCACGTTCAGGCTCGGCGATCTCGCGACCGTCCGGCGCGGCTACGACGAGCCGAGCGTCACGCAGATGCGGATGGTCGGCCAAGGCACGGCCGCTACGGACAACGCAGGTCGAGGCACGGCCGGTCAGCGCGCGAGCGGCAAGGCCGTGCTCGGCATCGGCGTCACGATGCAGCCGGGCGGCGACGTGATCCGGCTCGGCAAGGCGCTCGACGCCGAGACGAAGACCTTGCAGGCGCAGCTGCCCGCCGGGCTCCGGCTGACCGAGGTGTCGAGCATGCCGCATGCGGTGTCGCATTCGGTCGACGACTTCCTTGAGGCGGTCGCCGAGGCGATCGCGATCGTGCTGGCCGTCAGCCTGATCTCGCTCGGCCTGCGCACCGGGATGGTCGTCGTGATCTCGATCCCGGTCGTGCTCGCCGTCACCGCGCTGTTCATGTACCTGTTCGACATCGGCCTGCACAAGGTGTCGCTCGGCACGCTCGTGCTCGCGCTCGGCCTGCTCGTCGACGACGCGATCATCGCGGTCGAGATGATGGCCGTGAAGCTCGAGCAAGGCTACAACCGCGCCCGCGCGGCGGCGTTCGCGTACACCAGCACCGCGTTCCCGATGCTGACCGGCACGCTCGTCACGGTGTCCGGCTTCCTGCCGATCGCACTCGCGAAGTCGAGCACCGGCGAATACACGCGCTCGATCTTCGAGGTGTCGGCGATCGCGCTGATCGCGTCGTGGTTCGCGGCGGTCGTGCTGATCCCGCTGCTCGGCTATCACCTGCTGCCGGAGCGCAAGAAGGAAGCGCACCTGCCGGACGACCACGAGCACGACATCTACGACACGCGCTTCTACGCCCGGCTGCGCGGCTGGGTCGGCTGGTGCATCGAGCGGCGCGTCGTCGTGCTGCTGGTGACGGGCGCGCTGTTCGTCGTGTCGCTCGCGGGCTTTTCGCTGGTGCCGCAGCAGTTCTTCCCGAGCTCCGACCGCCCCGAGCTGCTCGTCGACCTGCGCCTGCCGGAAGGCGCGTCGTTCGACGCGACGCTGCGCGAGACCGAGCGCCTGGAACAGGCGATCGACAAGCGCCCCGAGATCGATCATGCGGTCAATTTCGTCGGCAGCGGCGCGCCGCGCTTCTACCTGCCGCTCGACCAGCAGCTCCAGTTGCCGAATTTCGCGCAGTTCGTGATCACCGCGAAGTCGGTCGAAGATCGCGAAAAGCTCGCCGCCTGGCTCGAAACGACGCTGCGCGACCGCTTCCCCGCGGTGCGCTGGCGGCTGTCGCGGCTGGAAAACGGGCCGCCCGTCGGTTATCCGGTGCAGTTCCGCGTGAGCGGCGACGACATCGCGACGGTGCGCGGCATCGCCGAAAAAGTCGCCGCGACGATGCGCGCGGACGACCGCACGGTCCACGTCCAGTTCGACTGGGACGAGCCCGCCGAGCGCTCGATGCGTTTCGAGATCGACCAGAAGAAGGCGCGCGAGCTGAACGTCACGTCGCAGGACGTGTCGAGCTTCCTCGCGATGACGCTGTCCGGCACGACCGTCACGCAATACCGCGAGCGCGACAAGCTGATCGCGGTCGACCTGCGCGCGCCGAAGGCCGACCGCGTCGATCCGGCGAAGCTCGCGAGCCTCGCGCTGCCGACGCCGAACGGCCCGGTGCCGCTCGGCTCGATCGGCCGCTTCACGCCGTCGCTCGAATACGGCGTGGTGTGGGAGCGCGACCGCCAGCCGACCCTCACCGTGCAATCGGACGTGCGCGCCGGCGCGCAGGGCATCGACGTCACGCACGCGATCGACGGCCGGCTGAATGCGCTGCGCGCGTCGCTGCCGGTCGGCTACCGGGTCGAGATCGGCGGCTCGGTCGAGGAAAGCGCGAAGGCGCAGGCGTCGATCAATGCGCAGATGCCGCTGATGGCGATCGCCGTGCTGACGCTGCTGATGATCCAGCTGCAGAGCTTCGCGCGCGTGCTGATGGTCGTGCTGACCGCGCCGCTCGGCCTGATCGGCGTGGTCACGACGCTGCTGCTGTTCGGCCAGCCGTTCGGCTTCGTCGCGATGCTCGGCGTGATCGCGATGTTCGGCATCATCATGCGCAACTCGGTGATCCTCGTCGACCAGATCGAGCAGGACATCGCGGCCGGGCACGGACGCTTCGACGCGATCGTCGGCGCGACCGTGCGGCGCTTCCGGCCGATCACGCTAACCGCGGCGGCCGCCGTGCTCGCGCTGATCCCGCTGTTGCGCTCGAACTTCTTCGGCCCGATGGCGACCGCGCTGATGGGCGGCATCACCAGCGCGACGGTGCTCACGCTGTTCTACCTGCCGGCGCTGTACGCCGCGTGGTTCCGCGTGAAGACCGGCGAACGCGACGCGCCGTCGGGCGGCGATCCGTCGGGCGGCACGGCCCCGGGCGCCTCGTCCGGAGCCTGATCATGGAGCTGTCGATGAACATGTTGACGAAAACCGCGCGCATGGTGCTCGCCGCCGGCGCGGCCGGCACGCTCGCCGGCTGCGCATGGTTCGCGCCGAGCGGCGCGCCGCCCGCGATGCCCTCGCCCGCGCACTACGGCACGGCGCCGCAAATCGAACGGACCGTCGCCGCGCAAGGCGTCGCGCAGCATTTCGAGGTCGGCGCGCAGCCGGTGCCCGACTGGTGGCGGCAATACCGCTCGGCCGCACTCGACGCGCTCGTCGACGAAGGCTTGCGCCAGAGCCCGACGCTGGCGGCCGCCGAACACAGCCTGACGGCCGCGCGCGAGCAGTTGCGCGCACAGATCGGCAGCTCGCTGCTGCCGACGATCGACGCGGGCGGACAGGCGGCGCGCCAGCGGGCGCTCAGCATTCCGATTCCCGCCGTCGGCGCGCCGACGCTGCTGTACGACACGTTCGTCGGGCAGCTGCGCGCGAACTACACGCTCGACCTGTTCGGCGCCGCGCGCTTCGCGAACCGGGCGCTGGCCAAACGCGTCGACGTCGACGCCTATCAGCTCGACGCCGCGCGCCGCGCGCTCGCCGCGAACATCGTGTCCGCCGCGATCACTTCGGCGGCGCTGCGCGAGCAGGTCGACACGACCGAGCGGCTCGTCGCGCTGTCGGACGCGCAGGCGCACGACGCCGAACGCCGCTACGCGCTCGGCGCGGCCGCGCACGCCGACATGCTCGCCGCGCGGCAAAGCGCGGCGTCGCTCGCCGCGAGCCTGCCGGCGCTGCGCCAGCAATGGCAGACGACCCGCCACGCGCTCGCGGTGCTGCTCGGCCGCACGCCGGACCAGGCGCCCGACGACCTCACGCTCGCCGATCTGCATCTGCCGGAGGACGTGCCGGTCGTCGTGCCGTCGGACCTGCTGCAAAGCCGCCCCGACATCCGCGCCGCCGACGCGACGCTCGCGGCGGCCGCCGCCGACGTGGGCGTCGCGACCGCGCAGCTCTTTCCGCAGCTGTCGCTGTCGGCATCGATGGGCCAGGCCGGTTTCAACTGGCCGGCGATGCTGTCCGGGGCCGGCGCGATCTGGAGCGTCGGCGCGTCGCTCAGCCAGCCGCTGTTCCACGGCGGCGCGCTGTTCGCGCAACGCCGCGCGGCGAAAGCGAACTACGAGGCGGCCGTCGAACGATACCGGCAGACGGTGCTCACCGCGTTCCAGGATGTCGCCGATTCGCTCGCGTCGCTCGAACACGACGCGCAGACGCTCGACGCGTCAAGCCGCGCCGCCGAGGCCGCGCGCGGTGCGTTCGACGACACCGCCGCGCGCGTGCGGCTCGGCGCGCTGCCGCCGTCGTCGGCGCGCGCGAGCGAGCTGCAGTACGGCAACGCGCGCCTCGACGAGATCCGCGCGACCGGCGCGCGCCTCGCGGACACCGCCCGCCTGTTCCAGGCGATGGGCACGCCGCCCGGCGCCGCAAGCGGGACGGCGCAGGCCGCCGAACGCGCGGCGCCCGTCGCGCGCTGAGCGTCCGGACCCGGCCCGGCCGCGCGCGTCAGCCGCCGCGCCGGGCCAGCCCGAGCGCCTTCATCCTGCGGTACAGCGTCCGCTCGCTCATACCGAGCTGTTCGGCCAGCGCCTTGCGCGTGCCGGCGAACGCGCCCGCGATCCGCACCAGCTCGTGGTCGGTCGGCGCATCCTTGCCGCGTTCCGCCGCGCCGGGCGCCGCCGGCGCGGCGACGATCTCGGCCGGCAGGTGATCGACGCGGATCGCGCCATCGTCGGCGAGCAGGCACGCGCGCTCGAGCACGTTGCGCAATTCGCGGATGTTGCCCGGCCACGCATACGCTTCGAGGCATGCGCGCGCCGCGTCCGTCAGCACGAAATTGCCGGTGCCGGCGTCGCCCGAGCCCGCGCGCGCGTTCCCGATCCGCTGCAGGATCGACGCGGCCAGCAGCGCGATGTCGCCCGGCCGCTCCCGCAGTGCCGGCAGATGAATCGGAAACGCGCTGATCCGGTAGTAGAGATCGGGCCGGAACCGGCCGTCCTCGATCATGTCGCGCAGCGGCTTGTGGGTCGCCGCGACGAGCCGGAAGTCCGCGCGCAGCACCTCGACGCCGCCGACGCGCCGGAACGTGCCCGACTCGATCAGCCGCAGCAGCTTCACCTGCATCGGCAGCGGCACGTCGCCGATTTCGTCGAGGAACAGCGTGCCGCCCTGTGCGGTCTCGACGAGCCCCGGCTTGCGCGCGATCGCGCCGGTGAACGCGCCCTTTTCGTAGCCGAACAGCTCGCTTTCGAACAGCGTCTCCGCAATCCCCGAGCAATCGACGACGACGAACGGCCCCATCGCGCGGGTGCTCGCCTCGTGCAGCGCCCGCGCGAACAGCTCCTTGCCGCTGCCCGATTCGCCGAGCAGCAGCACCGGCAGCATCGATGGCGCGACGCGCTGCAACGCGCCGAGCGCCGCGTTGAACGTGTCGGCGCTGCCGACGAGCCCTTCCGAGCTCGGCCGCGGGGACGCACTGCGCACCGTGGTGAGCCGCTCCACATACGCGATCACGTCGCCGCGCGCATCGAAGATCGGGCGCAGCTCGACGTCGACGTGCTCCGGGCCGCGCGGCGTGTGATGGATGTGCAATACCCGGTTGGCGCCGCGCGACTCGAGCGCCTGCTTCATCGGGCAATGCTCGCCCGCCTGGTCGCACGGCACGTCGTAGTGATGCGACACCTGATAGCAGTGCCGCCCGACGTGAACGTCGCCCGCCGTGCCGAACTGCCGCCGGTACGCGGCGTTCGCGGCAAGGATCCGGTACGCCGGATCGAGCACGATCATCGGCTGCGCGTCCTGCTCCAGATACGAGACGAGCGCGCTGACGTCCGGCGCGGCGCTGCCCGGCGTCGCGGGCAGGATCGGGATGATGCGTTGCGATTCCATGCGAAAGACTCGATCGGTGAACTGCCAGAAAGACTGCCAATTCTGCCAGTTAACTGCCATTCGTGGCAGTCACGCGGCGGCCCGGCCACCTGCGCGGCGCGCATCCTTGCGCGCCGTCAACCTGAAAATCCGATGCGAATCAAACTTCTACCCACCTCGCACGGCGCCACCCCTTAGCTGGCACGGTTTTTGATTTACTTCTGGCCAATCGAACATCCAGACCAAGGAGACATCCGTGGCAACCGTGCACACGATGGTCGTCGAGGGCTTTTTCGACCCCGCGACCAGCACCATCAGTTATCTCTTGCTCGACACCGGCAGCCGCGAATGCGCGCTGATCGACACCGTGCTCGACTACGACCCGAAATCCGGCCGCACGAAGACGGCCAGCGCCGACCGCCTGATCGCCCGCGTCGCCGAGCTCGGCGCGACCGTGCGCTGGCTGCTCGAAACCCACGTGCACGCCGACCACCTGTCGGCCGCGCCGTACCTGAAGCAGCGCGTCGGCGGCGAGATCGCGATCGGCGCGGCCGTGCGGCACGTGCAGGACGTATTCGGCAAGCTGTTCAACGCCGGCCCCGGATTCGCGCACGACGGCAGCCAGTTCGACCGCCTGCTGGAGGACGGCGACTGCCTGCCGCTCGGCGCGATCGAGATCCGCGCGATGCACACGCCGGGCCATACGCCCGCGTGCATGACGTACGTGGTGAGCGACGCCGCCGAGACCGCCGCGTTCGTCGGCGACACGTTGTTCATGCCCGACTACGGCACCGCCCGCTGCGACTTCCCCGGCGGCGACGCGCGCACGCTGTACCGCTCGATCCGCAAGGTGCTGAGCCTGCCGCCGGACACCCGCCTCTACATGTGCCACGACTACCAGCCGGGCGGCCGGCCGCTGCAGTACGTGAGCAGCGTCGCCGACGAATTGAGCGGCAACGTCCACGTGCGCGAAAGCGTGAGCGAAGAGGAATTCGTCGCGATGCGGACCGCGCGCGACGCGACGCTCGACATGCCGGTGCTGATGCTGCCGTCCGTGCAGGTCAACATGCGGGCCGGCCACCTGCCCGAGCCCGAGGCCAACGGCGTGCGCTACCTGAAGATTCCAATCGACGCGCTCTGAAGCGCGCATCCGAACCCCAACCGGAGAACCCGACTCATGGACATCCGCACGCTCACCGACACGCTTGCCGTGTCGCCCCAGATCGTCGCGTCCGACCTGCCCGCGCTGCGCGCCGCCGGCTTTCGCGCCATCGTCTGCAACCGGCCCGACGGCGAAGGCCCGGACCAGCCGACCGTCACCGAGATCCGCGCCGCCGCCGCGCCGCTCGGCATCGACGTCCATTACCTGCCGGTGGATTCCGGCAAGGTCACCGACAGCCAGGGCGAGCAGTTCGCCACGCTCGTCGCGTCGCTCGATACGCCGGTGCTCGCATACTGCCGCACCGGGATGCGCTCGGCCACGCTGTGGGCGCTGTCGCAGGCCGGCGCGCGGCCGCTCGCCGAGATCGTCGCGCTCGGCCAGGCGGCCGGCTACGACCTGAACGCGCTCGCGCGCCGCATCGAGCAGCGCGGCGCGCGCGCCGTGCCGACCGTCGAGGCGAGCCATGACATCGTGATCGTCGGCGCCGGCGCGGCCGGCCTCGCGGTCGCGTCGAGCCTGCTCGCGCGCGACCGTTCGCTCGACATCGCGGTGATCGACCCGGCCGACATCCACTATTACCAGCCCGGCTGGACGATGGTCGGCGCGGGCGTGTTCAAGCCGCAGACCACCGCGCGGCAGATGGCGCAGGTGCTGCCGCGCGGCGTGCACTGGATCAAGGCCGCCGTCGCCGCCTTCGAGCCGTCCGAGCACACCGTCGTGCTCGACGGCTGCCGGTCGATCCGCTACCGGCAACTGATCGTCTGCCCGGGGCTCAAGCTCGACTGGTCGGCGATCGACGGGCTGTCCGAGACGCTCGGCCGCAACGGCGTCACGTCGAACTACCGCTACGACCTCGCGCCGTACACGTGGCAGCTGATCCGCGAGTTCAAGGGCGGGCGCGCGCTGTTTACGCAGCCGCCGATGCCGATCAAGTGCGCGGGCGCGCCGCAAAAGGCGATGTACCTCGCGTCCGACTACTGGCAGCGCAGCGGCCGGCTCGACGCGGTCGACGTCGAATTCTTCAATGCGGGCGCGGTCCTGTTCGGCGTTGCCGACTACGTGCCCGCGCTGACGGAATACGTGAAGCGCTACGACATCGCGCTGAATTTCGGCCACACCCTCACCGCGATCAACGGCCCGGCGCGGCTCGCGACCTTCAGCCGGACGCTGCCCGACGGCCGCACCGACACGTTCACGCGCGAGTTCGACATGATCCACGTCGTGCCGCCGCAGAAGGCGCCCGACTTCGTGCGCGCGAGCCCGCTCGCCGACGCCGCCGGCTGGGTCGACGTCGACCCGAAGACGCTGCGGCACAAGCGCTTCCCGAACATCTTCGCGCTCGGCGACGTGGTGAACACGACCAACGCGAAGACGGCGGCGGCCGCGCGCAAGCAGGCGCCCGTCGTCGCGCACAACGTGCTGGCGGCGCTCGGCAAGGTGCGCGGCGAAGCGGCCTACGACGGCTACGGCTCGTGCCCGCTGACGGTCGAGCGCGGCAAGATCGTGCTCGCCGAGTTCCTGTACGGCGGCAAGGTCGCGCCGACCTTCCCGGACTGGCTGATCGACGGCAAGCGCCCGTCCCGGCTGGCCTGGCTGCTCAAGGAACGCATGCTGCCGCCGCTCTACTGGTGGGGGATGCTCAAGGGCCGCGAGTGGCTCGCCAAACCGGAGATCACCGGCTGAACGCCGGCACGCATCCATTCAGGAAGGTTGATGAAAACATGCTGATCTCTCTCGTGCTGGGCGGCATCGTCGGTGCCGTGCTCGGCCTCACGGGCGCGGGCGGCGGCATCCTCGCGGTGCCGGCGCTCGTCGTCGGAATGGGCTGGCCGATGCAGCAGGCCACGCCCGTCGCGCTGGTCGCGGTGGCGGGCAGCGCCGCGCTCGGCGCGCTCGAAGGCTTTCGCCGCGGGCTCGTGCGCTATCGCGCGGCGCTGCTGATGGCGGTGGCGGGCGTGCCGCTCACGTCGCTCGGCGTGCGGCTCGCGCATCGGCTGCCGCAACGCGTGCTGCTGACGCTGTTCGCGCTGGTGATGCTGTTCGTCGCGCTGCGGCTGCTGCGGCAGGCGCTGCGCGAGCAGCGCGGCGGGGCGCAGGCGTCACCGCTGTGCGTCGGCCGCGTCAATCCCGAGACCGGCCGGCTCGTCTGGTCGTGGCCCGCGGGCCTCGCGCTCGCATCGACGGGCGCGGTGACCGGCCTGATGACGGGCCTGCTCGGCGTCGGCGGCGGCTTCGTCATCGTGCCGATGCTGCGCAAGTTCACCAACGTGTCGATGCACGGCATCGTCGCGACGTCGCTGATGGTGATCGCGCTCGTCGGCACCGGCGGCGTGTTCGCGACGCTGCTGTCCGGCACGCATGCGCCGCTGGACGTGACGCTGTGGTTCAGCGCGACGACCGCGATCGGCATGGCGGGCGGGCGCTGGGTGTCGCGTTTCCTGTCGGCGCGGCACGTGCAGCTCGGGTTTGCTGTCGCGCTGGTGTGTGTGGCGCTCGGGTTGCTGGCGAAGGCGGTGTTCGGGGGGTGATTGGGGAGGCGGGCAGCTAGAGGGGGCTGCGGAAAATCGCAAGCATTGCGGACGATCTATGCGAAGTGCGCGATAGACATGGAACAATGTCCGTTTGCACGAGCGATCTACGGCGTCCCATCCACTTAAGGGATGTGTGCCGCGCCCGCTTTCCGGAAATATCGGGCTTGCCGAGAGTATTGAAATGGATAAACAAGCACGTGCCACGATCATCTTCTACGATGACGAGACCGAGCAGATCAAGCTGTGCACCGTTTTTCGCAAGGAAGTGCAAGCAGTGATCGACCGCGAAATCGCCCGCAGCGGTGGCATGACCATCCCTCCAGGCGCAGAGGCGCACGAAGCACAGCCAATTACGGATGAGGATGCCCGCAAGCTCGGCGGACTGGCGATCTTGATGCAAGCCGGCGCGCACCCGGAATTGAGAGAGCGGCTTCAAATCACTACCGTCGAACCTGTCGACTGGACGTCCCCGCTCTCTCCGAAAAAGTGATTGGGCATGCCGCCTTCGGGCGGCTTTTTTTTGGTTCATCGCGGAATTCCGGGGAACGCGGCGCGGAATGTCCGCGTTCGGCCAACTGCGGACCTTCGACATCAGGGCCAAGTTCGTCGACAATCCTGCCATCCACGACAGGACCACGGCGTTTAAGCTATCTCCCGCAACCTGTTCATGCTGAGGACATTGGAGTGGAAACTAGCGTTTCGAACAACGACATCTAATGGTTGTTTCGGGAGCAACGATGAGAGCGATAATACAAACTGGTCGGTATATAGGTTTTCTGTTTGCGCTTGCCTTTTCTGTGACTGCTGTTTGCGGCGCTACAACAAGTAAAATATACGAGGTATTTCTTCGAATAGATGCAAGCAGGTCAGGGTCATCGGTAAGCGCAGACGTCCAAGTAACCGAGGGTCGTCTCTACATTTTTTACCTCGGATTTCACTACAAGAACGAGGAACAGCGAGAGCGACTCGCCGCATTGGTGGGAAAATCTGGCCGATTGGTGGCTACTGGGGAGTATGCATATCCTGGGATAGTGCAGCCCGTCCATTTGACACTGACGACCGCCACAGGCAGCACGTTACTTGATGTCGACAGTAACGTTCAGGGTGTCGCTGCGCACGAACTCGGCGCGAACGGAAGCGGAGCATATGATCGCAAAATTTACGCGGCGGTTTTGCAGCCGGGGCTATACCACATGAAAATATCGATCCCTCAGGGGAGGCGAGAATTCGAAGGTTTTGAATCTGCTATTTCTGTTGGCGTTCAACCATTTACGCGTATGCCGTCCAATTAAGAGTTGGCTATGACATCGTATACGCGACTCAGCAGAAGATAGTGCACTCCGTCCGGCAAAGACACAAGCTGATCGTGCGATCACTGAATGGCCGCTTTGCGCAAATTCGTATGGCGGCAGTGGGTCGTGCGTCGCCGATCGGTGACGCGGACGATCAGTCAACCCGGTACCAGCGACCAGATTCCGGGCACACAGCAGCCGGTGCGCCGTTCAACAAGACCTGCTCTTCATCCCGTTGCAGCGAGGCCGAAGTGTCGATGTCGAATGCCACCTCGAGCGCGCGCGCGACATGGGCGTCTTCAATCGGAAGCTCCCACGTCAGGAATATCTGGATGCAATCCTGGTCTGGCCCGAAGTCGGCCATACTAAAACCGCTGCTGCGCCGTTGAATGACGCCATGAGGGTGGCCAGTATCGAATATCACGGCTGTTCCCCGAGTCAGAGGAATGCGAAGGCCTGTAGAGGGAAAATGCAAGTCCAGCCCCCTGTCCTCGCTCAGGAAGAGATTGCAAAAGGCCGCACCGCCATATTGGGCACCGTCATGGTGGTACCTCGCGCCGCGACAGGCCATCAGGGCTACGTCACTGGAGGCAAGTACGTTGGACAGTCCAAGCGCGCCCGTCCAGTCGGACATTGCCTGCACGCAGCGCTTGTAGTCGGGCCAGCGCGCTTGCGTTCGTGCCAAAGGCATCACCTCGACGTCCCCGGGTTCCAGGACGAGCCGCGACGACGTCTCCCTATCCCAATCCGCAAGCACGCGTGCAGACGGCACAGGCACGTCGACCGTGCCTGATAAAACGATGTCGCTCACGCGTCGACTGCGGATGGCATCGCCGCTCCAAAACCAGGACGTCAGAATGTCTCGCACTCGGTACTTCCGAAGGGGGGACTCAACGGGGTAATTGTAACGATTCAACGGGGATCATTTCGGCGCAAATCGGCGACGACACGTCGTCCTCCGAGACCGCCAGGCGAACCCTCGTACGACGGCCCCACCTTCGGAAGTGGACATCTGGCTTCCACCAGGCCGACCGGCCGCTTGGGGTCGATGTCCGCCATCCGGGCATTAGGCCCGAAATCACGCTCTTGCGATGCCTAAAGCGTGAAAGCGGCCGCCGACGTTTTCAACTTGTCCGCCTGATCGTGCATGGACTGAGCCGCAGCAACAGCCTCGTCAACCAGTGCCGCATTCTGCTGGGTTACCTGGTCCACCTGACTCACTGCCCTATCAAGTTGCTTGATGCCGCGGCTCTGTTCTTCGGATGCCGCCGTGATTTCGCCAACCAAATCGGCGACACGCCTGATGGCCTGCTTCACCTCGACCATGTTGCGCCCGACCTCGTCCGCCCGTCGCACGCCATCGCCGTGAAGATGAGCAGCCCTTTCCACAACGTCGCCTATAGGCCGTCGAGCGTACGCGGCGTCCGCGCCTGATTGGCGACGAATCCGACCGCCTCCAGTATCTGGCCGACGGCCCCGACCGCCAGCGCGAGCGCAACCGTCTGCGCCAGCGCCTCGACACCGAAAATCACGCCCTCGCCGCGGATGCCGGTGCGCCACTCGCCATGTTCGACAGTACCGGGAATCATCGCCCACTGCGCGAGCAGCATCGCGGCATTGCCGAAGCCGATCGCGACAAGAAACGCCAGCATCGCAGCCCGGCCGTGAAATTCCCGGCGCGGGCGTGCAATGTGAAAGTTCCGCCATGATGGTCCTGCCGTTCCCGTCCCGTCCTGAACATCAAGAAAAACGAATCGCCGGCCTCAGCCCATGAAGTTTCGAATCCGGATCGGGGGTTGACTCGGCACCTCCGCGTTCTGCAACTCGGCCTCATGCTTGCGGAGCAGCGCCGCGCCCTTCTCCTCGCGCCCGGTTTCCCGCAGTCTCTCCAGGTACGCGCGCAACTTGCCGCGCACGTGATAGGGCCCGCCCTCCTCGACGACGTTGACCAGCGGATCCCGCCCCCGCGCGGCGTCGGGCAGCATTTCCGCTTCCCAGGCTTTCAACAGCGCGACGCCCGTCGCGACGACATCGCTCCGCTCGGCTGCCACGTTGTGGAGTTCGTGCGGATCACGATCGAGATCGAACAGCATCACGTCGTCGAACAGGTGATATCCGTCGTGCAGCGTGGCGATCATCAGCCAGTGCCCGAAGCGAACGCCACGCTGGCACGTCCACGCACCCTGCGAAACGACGAGGTAGTCACGCCCTTCGTCGCATCCCGTCTTCAGGCTTGGCGCGAAGGAGACGCCATCCCAGGAATCGGGAACCGGCTGGCCGAGCAACTCCAGAATGGTCGCCGTGACATCGATCTGATAGTGGAACGCGTGGAATTCACGTCCGGGTTCGACGCCCGGCCACTTGAGCAGCAGCGGCACGTGGGTCGTGAACTGGTCGGCGGTCTGGTGATCGCCGTAGATGCCCAGTTCGCCCAGCGTCTCGCCATGATCCGACGACAGCATGACGGCCGTGTCGTCCATCACGCCAAGCTCCACGAGTTGCCCGAGCAGTTCCCCGACATACTCGTCGGCCATCAGCACGCCCGTGTCGTAACCGTCGAACATGGCCCGAACGGCGGCCATGTCGGGAATCTGCTGGGGCTGGCGCGGATATCGCTGCCGCGCCGCATCGTTCGGCGCGAATCCCGTGCATTCCTGTGCGCTGTGCGGGCCGCATCCCTGCCAATCGCGCGCACGCACCGCTTCCGTCAGCCAGGACGGCAACGGATCGTCGGCAAACGGCTCGCCGTAACGGGCGGGCGCCCGGTAAGGCGTATGGGGATCCCACATGTGGACATGCAGGAACCAGTTGTCCTCGCTGCCATGCCGGGCCAGCCAGTCCGACGCGATCGCGAACACCTCGTCTGCCGTCTCGCGCCCGAACTTGCCGACGTTGTACGCCTCGTCGAAACCGGCGTACCAGTGAAAGGCCGAATGCCGATGCGCAAAGGAGCTGACGCTGACGGTCTTCAGGCCCGCCTGCTGCAGGCGAAACGGAAAACTGTCGAAGTGGAGCTGCGACCAGAACTTGCGATCGGGGCCGCCGATCACCGGGTCGGCATCCACGCCGCCGTGGTTGACGACGCCGTTATGAATGCCGAAGCGGCCCGTCAGGAAGGCCGTGCGGCTCGGCAGGCAGGGGGTATCGGACGCATGGACGTTCCGGAACAGCACGCAATCGGCCGCCAGCCTGTCGATGTTCGGGCTGGTGCGACGGTGGTATCCGTAGCAGCCGAGGTGGTCCGGACGCAGTGTATCGATGTCGAAGTAAATCAGTCGCATGGCGTGTTCTCTCCTGTCAATCGGTCGCGCCACGCGGTCACGCGCGGCGGCGACACGTTCCGTCCTACCAGTTCTGCGTACTGATGCGCAGTTGATTCTTGACCGCCAGCACGCCCGGCACCTTCTGCGCCGCGTCGGCGGCAATCCCCGCCTGAACATTGTCGGCAACCGTGCCCGACAACGTCACCACGCCGCTTTTCGCGCTCACCGAAATGCGTGTCGAGTCGAGGCCCCTGGCGCGGGCAATCGCCTGGCTGACGCGCTTGACCAATTGCCGATTCGCCTTTCTGTTCGCCTTTTTCGTCGCGCCGGTGACGGCGGCGCTGCTCGTCTGCGACGCGGCCGAGTCGGCCGACGCCGCATTGCCCGGAACCGGGCCCTGCGCCGCGGCGCTCGTCGCAACTGCCACGCACAGCCACGCGATCGTCGCGCGAACGACATCCTTTCGAATTTTCATTTCCTTCTCTCCCGTCAAATTCCGGTCGCCGCCGGGCATCCGCCCGGCCCCCGGAGACACGACGCGGCCGACGACGGTGCGCCGTGCCGCGATCAAAACTGCGTAATCATCCCGATCGATACGCCGGTCACCGCCCTGCCGTCCGGACGCAGGTTCAACGCCGACACGTTCGCCGGATCCGTCTTGTACGCGCCCGAGAATCCGTTTCTGTCGTACTCCAGGTACAGTTCGGTGCGCTTGGACAGAAAATATTCGACCATCGCATAGGTGGTCAATTTTCGCCCGTCCGATCCGCGCTTGTATTTCAGGTTCTTGCCGATGTCGTAATAGGTCGCCGTGCTGAGCTGCAGGAACGGCGTGGCCCGGTAAACAAGCCCCACCGCGGGAATGTCGTCGCGGCGTTCGAGGCCGCCGGAGGTCGCTGCCGTCACCCAGAGCGCGCTGTAGCTCAGGTACATGCGCGCCGGCCCGAGCTGCCACGCGGCGCCGCCGATTGCCGTCTGCGCCCATTGGGACGCCGTGGCGTTGTAGGTCTTCTGGTAGGCTGCGCCGACCAGAAGCGTTTGATACTGATAGGTGCTGCCGAACGCGAGCGTCGATCCCGCGCGGGTGTTGCCGGCGACGCCGCCCACCGAATAGCTTCCCCGGAGCGTCAGGCCGCCGGCCTTGCCCACGACCTTCACCATATTGTTGAAGCGGGAATCGAGCGTAAAGAAATTCCCGGCCCAGACCACGCCAGGAACAATGGCCATCGACGATCCCTGTGCCGCGTCCGGATCGAGCGCGACGCCGACGTCCTCGGCCGCGCTGAGTTGCCGGCCCAGCGTGACGCGCCACGCGTCGGTGGCCAGCCCGACGTAGGCCGCCTTCGAAAAGAGCGGCCCCGACGCGCTCGCCAGCCCGCCCGTACCGGTGACGAATCCGCTTTGAAGGGTGAAGATCGCCTTCAATCCCTGCCCCAGATCCTCCGTTCCTTTCAGCCCGAAGCTATTGCCCGAGATGATGTTGCTGTCGAACGCGACCTGATGCCCGCCTTTCAGCCCATCCACCCAGCGGACACCTCCACCGACGCTGCCGAACAGCGTCACACTCGACTGCGCCTGTGCGCCACCGGCCATCATTGCCGCCACGGTGGTCAGAACGATCTTCCACTTCATCCGTCTCCTCCTGTTTTGTAGTGCTTATTACATTACGCCAGAACATTCCTCTTGAATTGCCAAACGCTCACGCTCCGTCAATGCGAACGTCAACGACCAAATTGGCGGCTTTCCAGCTGCACCGTCACACCGGCGACGTGATCCGTCGCCGAACGCGCCAGCACGATCCGGTATGTGCCCTTCCGGATACGCCACTGCCCGGACGCTTCGTCGAAACGCGCCAGCAGACGCGGATCGGCGGTCACGCTGACTTCGGTCGACGCGCCGGCACGCAGCGACACGCGCTTGAAGCCGATCAGGCGCATGCGCGTGTCGCCGTCGGCGTCGACCAGATACACCTGCGGAACGTCATCGCCATCCCGCGCACCCGTATTGGTGACCGTGAAACGCGCCGTCACGGTTTCGCCGCCACTCGCCATGAAGTCGCCGTATGCGAAACGCGTGTAGCCCAGCCCGTGACCGAATGCGAACATCGGCCGCTCGCCGCGCTGCGCGAACCAGCGATAGCCGATCTCAGCGCCTTCGTGGTAATGCACCTTGATCGGCGTGCCGAGTTCGACGTCCGCGCCAGGCAAGCGGGGATGCGGCGTTTGTTCGATGTCGACCGGAAAGGTGACCGGCAGGCGTCCGGAGGGATTGACCTCGCCTGTCAGGATTTCGGCGATCGCCTGCGCGCCGGCCTGTCCCGGGAACCAGGCCTGAACCACCGCGCGCACCTTGTCGCGCCATCGCATTCCGATCGGGTTACCCGTCTGCAACACCACGACGACGTTCGGATTCACGCGTGCGACGGCTTCGATCAGTGCGTCCTGTCCGAACGGGAGCCCCATGTCCGGACAGTCGAAGCGCTCTCCCTCGTGCCGGATCGCATTCACGATCACGACATCGGCCTTCGCGGCCAGCGCGACCGCGTCGGCGACATGCGCACCGCTGTCGAAATCGATGACCGTCTGCGGCAAGCGCGCGCGCAACTCGGCAAGCGGCGACGGCCCGAAGAAACACATCGACGTCGGGCCAAGCAGCGGATGGCTCCGGAGCGGCACCTCGGCCGCATACCCGCCGCGCGGCCGCACCTGACTCGACCCCGAGCCCGACAGCACGCCAACCTGCGCGAAACCGCCGATCAACGCGATGCGTTGCGGGTTGCGCGCGAGCGGCAGCATCTCGCCGTCGTTCTTCAACAACACGATTCCCTTGCGGGCGATCTCCAGCGCGACGTCGTGATGCGCGGCCCAATCGACGGCTTCGGCCGCACGCGGCCGGTCGATGCCGATCGCGTAATACGAACGCAACATGCGCCGCACCATCTCGCTGATGCGCGCCTTCGGGATCTTGCCTTCGTCATACGCGCGACGCAGCGGTCCGTTGAACCACTCGCATTCGTCGAGTTGCGCACCGGACTGCTGGTCGAGGCCTTTCAGCGCGAAATCCCAGTCGTTGACTGCGCGCCAGTCGGACATGACCCAGCCCTTGAAGCGCATCGCGTCCTTCACGATGTCCTGCAGGATTCGCCGGTTGCCGCACGTGTATTCGCCGTTGACCAGGTTGTACGCCCCCATCAACGCACCGGGCTCGCCCTCCTCGATCGCAATCTGAAACGCGAGCAAGTCGCTCTCGCGGTGTGCGGCCGGATCGATGATCGCATCGAGAAAGAACTTGTTCGTCTCGCTGGCGTTGAGCGACACATGCTTCACCAGCGCGATCACTCCTTCGGCCTGCGTACCCGACACCATGCCGGCACCGAGCTTTCCCGAGACGAGCGGATCTTCGGAAACGTACTCGAAGTTTCTGCCGTTGCGCACTTCGCGCACGAGATTGATCCCGCCGCCGAGCGCGACGTTGAAACCGAATGCGCGCACCTCCTTGCCGATCAGCGTGCCTTGCGCTCTTGCCAGTTCCGGCTCGAACGTCGCGCCGAGCGCGAGGCCTGCCGGAAACGCCGTCGCGCCCGCATGCGGATCGTCCGTGGCGCGCACGCCCAGGCTCGTATCGGCAAGCGTCAGCGCCGGAATGCCCAGCCGCGCCACGCCGCGCACATATCCGGCGACAGCCGGCAAGTCTGCGGGTACGCGCGGCTCGCGCGCGTTCGTGCCGAAGATGCGCACCATCAGGCTGTACAGCATCGAGAACCGCTCGTCGTCGGTCATGCGCGCTTCGGTTTCCCTGGCGCGCGCGTCGGGATCCACGACCCGCGCGGCGGAATCTGACGACGATGCAGGTGTCGTGGCATTCACGGCCTCGGCGTCAACGTTGCGGTGGGCGAGTGTCATATTGGGCGGACTCCTTTTCCTCAATAACTATCCATTCGGATAATTTAATGGGAGTCCCGTGCGACAGTCAAGCAAGATGGCCGCTGATCGATGCTGGGGCTTTCCCCAAGCGCCCGCATGGCCGATGCCTTTGCGCAATGCGCGTCCGTTTCGACACGCTTTCTGACGCGATGCCGGACGTTGCGGCGCTACCTGAGCGAAGGCACAATCCGGGTGATCCATCTACGGGAAGCAGCAATGCAGATTGTCAGACAAGCCCAACAGGAACGAAGCGAGCAGACTCGCGCGGAAATTCTGGGCATTGCGCTCGAGCAGTTTTCCACCTGCGGTTTCGACGCGGTGAGCGTCCGGAACATTGCCGATCAGGCGGGGGTCAACCACGCGATGATTCGCTACTATTTCGGGAGCAAGGAAAACCTGTGGCGTGAAAGCGTGACCTATCTGTTCGAACGCTTCATGGAAAAAGCGATGCCTCCGAAGGCGGACGCCGGACAACTGTCGATCGAGGTGGTCAAGGACTACATTCGGAACTACGTGCGGTATTGCGCCGAGTATCCCGAGCACGCGCGCCTGATGATGCAGGAAGCCAACCGCGATTCCGAGCGACTGAAGTGGATGGCGCAGAAGTTCATTCGCCCGCGTCACGACCTCACGATTCCGCTCATCAAGCGCGTCTGCGCACAAACGAAGGGGCTGGAGAAGATCGACCCGGTGCTGCTCCTGTACATGGTCACGGCGATCGCACAGATTCCGTACCTGCTGACCGCCGAGATGAAGTACGTTCACGGCATCGACGCGCTGCGCGAAAAGGCAATCGACGCCCATTGCGAAGCGGTCCTGACATTCATCTTCCGCTGAGATCGAACCAACGCGCGCCAATGCCGGAGCGCGCGGACATGTGTCGAGCGCGCCGTTACTTCGACGCCGGGTCGTACGCGACGCGAAAGCCGGTGTGCCCGGCGGACGTATCGCTCGGGCGCCCCGTTCGGGCCGCGATCCGGTAGCGATAGCAGTAGCTTCGATGACACAGGTACGAGCCGCCCTTCAGCGTGTATTCCTTGTCCGAGACCGCCTGCCGATCCCGCGCCTTGCCGGCGCTCGACAGCGACCTGATCCGGAACGGGTCGGCGCACCATTCCCACACGTTGCCGCTGCAGTTGTAGAGCCCGGCCGGATTGGGCGCGAAATCGTCCACGCGAACCGTGCCGTAGCGCCTGTCGCCGCCGATATACAAATCGGGAAAGCGGCCTTGCCAGATGTTGCAGTAGCTCATCGCATCTTCGGCGGGCTCGTCGTTTCCCCACGGATAGCGGCGATCGTCGGGGCCGCCGCGCGCCGCGTGCTCCCATTCCGCTTCCGTCGGCAATCGTCCGCCGCACCATTTCGCGAACGCGGCAGCGTCGTTCCGGGAAATATGGACAGCCGGATGCATCGCGCGTCCGGCCAGCGATGACGACGGCCCCTCGGGCGCCGCCCAGCACGCGCCCGGAACCGAACGCCACCAGGGCACGCTTTCCGGCGCGTCGGTCGCGAGACCCGGCTCGACGAATGCGTGGAATACGTAGCTCCATCCGAACCGCTCCGCATCGGTGCGATAGCCGGTAGCCGCGACGAATTCGGCGAACCGCTGGTTCGTCACCGCATGGCGGTCGATGCCGAAGGGTTTCAGATGCACCCTCCGCCGCGGCCCCTCCCCATCGACCTTGATCACCGGCGCGTCGGTGCCGATCCAGGTGGCGCCCCCGTCGAACCAGACGGCGTCGGGATGGCTCGCGTGCCCGCGATCCGGCGCGGCCGGCGCGGCCGGCGCGGTCGGCTCGCTCGGCTCGGGCATGCACGCCGCGCCGCCGGACGCGGCCGCATCGTCCCGACGCGGCGTACAGCAGGCCCGTCCTGGCTTATCGAACTTGTCCACGTCCGTTCTCCGTCAACGTGTTCTGCATGCGCGCGACGTCGCGCGGATAGGTGCGGTACAGCACCGTGAGGAGTGCGCCGTTGACCAGCACCAGCCCGACCACCACGACGATGAACACGCTCTTCAGGCCGTATCGGTCGCCGAACCAGCCCGCGCCGGCATTGTATGCCGCCCACGACAGCGATTCGACGATCGCGATCAGAATCACGAACGCCAGGCTTCGCAGGCGGGGCGGAACGACCGCCATCACGATTGGCCGGTTGGCGCCCGGAAGCGCACCCAACGCGCACCCCATCATGAAGAAGAAGCCGCAGAACACGTAGATGCTTCCCCAGTTGAACTGGGTGCCGAGGAACGCCATCACGCCGAAGACGATCTGCATGATCTGAAGGAACGCCACGCGTCCGAAGTCAGGCCACGCCTTGTGCATCCGGTCGAAAATCACCGCGCCGCCGATCGTGCCCAGCAGGTAGCCGATGCCGGTCGGCGCGATGACGATCGAGGCCGTCCGGTTCGGAAATCCGTAGACTTGCGTCAGGTAAACGACACCGAACGACATGACCAGCAATTGACCGGCAAGCAGCCTCGACACGAGCATGACGCTGAACGTCGGGATGCGAAACAACACAAGTGCGTCTCGCCAGGCCGGCGCCGCCTTGCCGGTCGCCGGACTGGCAACGACGGCTTGCGACGCGCCGACGCCCGGATCCCGGAACCAGATGAGCACGGCCGCGCCGGCGAGCATGTTGACGCCGCCGAGCAGCCAGAATCCGATGCGCCAGCCGCCGTCGATATCCGCGAGATGGCCCAGCATCGGCCCGACGAGCGCACTGACGAGTGCGGTGGCGCCGAACATGTAGCCGATCGCCCGGCCGCGCATCGCGTCATCGAACAGGTCCGCGAAAATGGACGTGATGAGCGCGCTCGCTCCGGCGGTGCCGACCGCGAGAATCGACGTGCAGACGAGCAGCATCGTGAAGTTGTGCGAGAACCCCGCCGCGATCCCCCACGCCCCCCAGACTCCGGTACAGACGACGAGCACGCCCTTTCGATTCCAGCGCCGGGCGAGCCAGAGCCAGAACGGGCTGAAGAGCGCCGCGGCGATCTTGCTGCAGACCAGCATCACGCCAAGGCTGGACAGCGATAGCGCGAGGCTCGCCTTGATGACCGGAAAGAGCGTCGGCAGGACGCTCGACTCGCTGTTGTCCAGCGCTTGCGCGGCGGTCAGGATACCCATGTGGCGCCACCGGTTCTTCACTACCGGGGCGGCCTTCCGCGCCTCGCTCGCCCCCGCAGGGGATTCTCGCACCTCGATCGGTCCGTACATGGCGGTCTCCGGCCTGCGTCAGGTTGGGTGGATTGCCGGGGCGTGGCGGCGTCGCCCGCCGCGGCACGCATGGCCTTTGCCTGCCGGGCGAAATTGCGCCGCAACGCCTCCGCCCGCCCTGCATGGGCGCGCGCGAGCAGATGATCGTCGCTGATCGGCCCGTCGGCCGGCAGACCGATGCGCGCGTATTGCTCCGGCGGCGCATCGCTTTGTTTCATGAGGTCGCGAAGCAGGCCGGCCATGTGGCGCTCGACTTCGGCATCGTCGATCGGTTGCGCCTGCGCCGGGTCCGACGCGAGATCGAACAGCAACGTCCCGGCGCGGTACGCGTATCCCAATGGCCTGGCCGGGATCTTCATGGTGCGCACGCCCTTCGTGAAGGAGAACGGTTCGGCGAGCCGGATGTCCGCCAATTCGTCGACGCCGAACATCTCCTTCATGTGCATCGGCATCAACGTGTACTCGTATATCGGCGCACTGTTGTCCGGGTCCGGTCCCGAGCGCATGTACACGTATCTCCCGTCGGTGACGTTGACGTGTTCGCCATGCATGCCGAACAGCGCGGCCGTGCGAACCGGCGCATCGTCACGGATCGTGTCCCGCAGCGGCACGCCCTGCATGTCCGGCGTGGGCGACATGCCGAAGAAATCGAGGATCGTCGGCGCCAGGTCCATCGTCCGCACCAGCGCGTTGCGGCGTACGCCCGCGCTGGCGCTGCGCGGGTCCCAGATGAACAGCGGCGTATTCGCCAGCTCGTTGAACCACGGCTGCGCCGTCTTTGCCCACCAGCCATGTTCGCCGAGCATGAATCCGTGGTCGGTGCACACGATCAGCATCGTGTCCTTCCACAGATCGAATTCGTCCATCAGGTCGAGCACCCTGCCGAGCGAGTGATCGCACATCGAGACGAGTGCCGCGTATTCCGCGCGGACATGGCGGATTTCGTCATCGGTGTCGTCGTCGCAGACAGGGCCGTACGACGGCCAGTCGAAATACGGCCCGCGATACGCGTGCGGATAGAGGGCCTTGTAGCGCGGGTAGCTCACGAAAGGTTCGTGCGGATCGAACGTTTCGATCTGCAGGAACCAGGAGCCGGCGTCGTGGTTCTGGCGGATGAAGTGTTCCCCGGCATCGAACGTCAGTGTCTGCGGATGGAGGTCTTCGGTCGGGAAATACTGGCGGTTGACCCAGTCCTGCAGCGCGGCCTTCAACTTCGACGCGCCTTTCATCGGAAACGGGCGCTGCGGATCCTGCACTTCGCCCTTCCACGGATCGCCTTCCTGGCCGCGGAAGAACTCCCAGCTGTCGTAGCGCGTGTGGTACGTCGCCCCGCCGTCTTCCCAATAGTGCCGGTGATCGCTGGCGAGATGGGTGTAGATGCCGTTTCGGCTGAGCATGGCAGGCATCGAATCGTCGAACGGCTCGAGCGGCCCCCAGCTGCGATGCAGGAAGTTATGGCGCCCGGTATGCAGCTCCCGGCGTGCCGGGATGCACGCCATGCTGCCGACGTAGCAGTTGTCGAACGTCGCGCTCCGCATCGCAAGACGCTGGAAGTTGGGGGCCTTGATCCAGTCGGCGCCATAGGGCGGCAGCATGCGCCGGTTGAGGCTGTCATACATCACGACGATCGCTTTCATGGTGTCTCCGTCCTGTCCGTGTATTCGCAACGCGTCTTCACACACCGCACCGGCCGGTGTGTCGACGCGTCGCACGACAATAATTATCCGATAGGATAATTTATCGCATACAAGGACAGGGCCGTCAAGCGGGCGTGATGCGCATTGACCTTGCCCCAAAAAACAACGCCCGGCCCGACTCATCGTCGACACCGGGCGTTTCCGCAGCTGCGTTCGATCGAACGCGCGTTACCCTGCCTCCGCCATCCTGCGCCGTTCCTGGCGGAGCATCACGACGTTCGCAAGCACCACCCCGATCGTCACCGCGAAGATGAACAGCGTCGCGAGCGCGTTCATCTCCGGGTTCAACCCGAGCCGCACGCGCGAGAACACGACGAGCGGCAGCGTCGTCGAGCCCGGGCCGGACAGGAACGCGGACAGCACCAGATCGTCGATCGACAGCGTAAACGACAGCAGCCAGCCGGCGACGAGCGCCTGCGAAATCAGCGGCAGCGTGATCGCGAAGAACACCTTGAGCGGCGTCGCGCCGAGATCGAGCGCGGCCTCCTCGAGCGACGGGTTCAGTTCGCGCACCCGCGACTGGACAATGATCGCGACGTACGAGATGCACAGCATCACGTGGCCAAGCCAGATCGTGAACATCCCCCGCCCCGCCGGCCATCCGAACCATTTGCCCAGCTCGATGAACAGCAGCAGCAACGAAATGCCCTGGATCACCTCGGGAATCACGAGCGGCGCGTTGATCATCCCGGTGTACAGCGCGAAACCGCGGAACCGCCCCATCCGCGCGAGCACGAAGCCCGCCCAGGTGCCGATCACCACCGACGCGAACGCGGTCAGCACCGCGATCTTCAGCGACAGCCACGCGGCCGCGATCAGCTCGTCGTCCTGCACGAGCGCCGCATACCAGCGCGTCGAGAAGCCCGACCAGACGGTGACGAGCTGCGATTCGTTGAACGAGTAGACGATCAGGCTCAGGATCGGGATGTACAGAAACCCGAAGCCGGCCATCAGCGCCGCGACCTGCAACAAGCGATTCGGCTTCATTGGCGGCGGCCCTCCAGTTCCTTCGCCTGGAAGCGCTGGAACATCGCCATCGGCACGAGCAGCAGCAGCACCATCGCGCAGGTGACGGCGGACGCCATCGGCCAGTCGGCATTGTTGAAGAACTCGTTCCACATCACGCGGCCGATCATCAGCGTGTTCGCGCCGCCGAGCAGTTCCGGAATCACGTACTCGCCGACCGCCGGGATGAACACCAGCAGGCAGCCCGCGACGATGCCGTTCTTCGACAATGGCAGCGTGATCTGCACGAACGCCTTCCACGGCCGGGCCCCGAGGTCGTACGCCGCTTCGAGCAGGCGCAGGTCCATTTTCACGAGGTGCGCGTAAAGCGGCATCACGAGGAACGGCAGGTACGAATACACCATGCCGATGTAGACCGCGTAGTTCGTCCGGTACAGCTCGATCGGCGTGTGGATCAGGCCAACCCACATCAGGAAGTTGTTCAGCAGGCCGTTGTTCTTCAGGATGCCGATCCACGCGTACACGCGGATCAGGAACGACGTCCAGAACGGCAGCATCACCGCCATCATCAGGATGTTGCGGGTGCCGGGGTTCGAGCGCGCGATGTAGTACGCCATCGGATAGCCGATCAACAGGCACAGCAGCGTCGTGACCGCCGCGACGAACACCGAGTTCACGTAGGTCGCGAAATACAGGCTGTCGGTGAACAGGAACGCGTAGTGTGCGAGATTCAGCGAGATGTGGACGACGCCGTCGGCGTACGACGCCAGCTCCGAATACGGCGGAATGCCGAGCTCGAGCTGCGCGAAGCTGATCTTGACGACCAGCACGAACGGCACCAGGAAAAACAGCACCAGCCACGTGAACGGCCCGGCCACGACGGCCGTGCTGCCGGTGAGGCGAAACCGCTTCACCGGCCAGTTGAGCAGGGACTTGAACGCGTTCATGAGGTCAGCACCACACCCGCCGACGCGCTCCAGCGCACGTAGATCTCGTCGCCGAGCGACGGCGCTTCCAGCTCGGAAATCGCGAGGCTCGACACGTTCGCGATCACCGTCTTGCCCGAGTCGAGCCTCACGTGATAAAGCGAATAGCCGCCCATGTACGCGATGTTGCTGATCGTGCCGCGCCCCCAGTTGTATGCACCTTCGGGCGGCTTGCGCGTCAGCGCGATCCGCTCGGGGCGCACCGACACGCTGACCGGCATCCCGAGCGGGCCGCTGATGCCGTGATTCACGTACACCCGGCACGGCAGGTCCGGCGACTCGATGAAGACGTGATCCGGCTCGTCCTCGACGGTCGCGCCGTCGAACAGGTTGGTCGAGCCGATGAATTCCGCGGAGAAGCGGCTGTTCGGATATTCGTAGACTTCGCCCGGCGTGCCGATCTGGACGATCTGGCCTTCGCTCATCACCGCGAGCCGGTTCGCCATCGTCATCGCCTCTTCCTGGTCGTGCGTGACCATGATGCAGGTGACGCCGACCTGGTTCAGGATGTTGACCAGTTCGATCTGCGTGCGCTGGCGGATCTGCTTGTCGAGCGCGGACATCGGCTCGTCGAGCAGCAGCAGTTTCGGGCGCTTGACGAGCGAGCGCGCGAGCGCGACGCGCTGCTGCTGGCCGCCCGACAGCTGGTGCGGCTTGCGCTTCGCGTACTTGCCCATCTGCACGAGTTCCAGCGCGCTGGCGACGCGCGCCTTCAGTTCCGCCTTCGGCACGCCTTCCTGCTTGAGGCCGAACGCGACGTTCGCTTCGACCGTCATGTGCGGAAACAGCGCGTACGACTGGAACATCATGTTCACGGGCCGCTTGTACGGCGGCATCTGCGCGAGATCCTCGCCGTCGATCAGGATCTTGCCGGACGTGACGGTCTCGAGGCCGGCCAGCATCCGCAACAGCGTGGACTTGCCGCAGCCCGAGCTGCCGAGCAGCGCGAACAGCTCGCCCTTGCGCACCGTCAGGTTGACCTGGCGCACCGCTTCGGTTTCACCGAATTTCTTGACGACGTCGACGATCTGGACAAAATTCTCGGCGCGCGAATCGGCGCCGGACGAGGGAACGAAGGACGGCGCGCCTGCTGCCGGCACGCTCGACTGGCTATTCATGATGTGCTGCTTCTCTCCTGCGTTTGACGAACAAAGCCCCCGGGGGCACCAGGGGCTTCATGACTGCATGCGATACCGCTATCGCGTCAACGTCCCGATTTCAGCTCGGTCCACAGACGCGTCTGCAGGCGCTGGATCTCCGGCGGCAGCGGCTTGAGCAGGAACAGCGTCTTCACGACGTCCGCGGGCGGATAGACCGCCGGGTCGTTGGCGACGTCGGGCCGCACGTACTTGCGCGCCTCGGCGTTCGCGCTCGGATAATAGACCGCGTTGGTGATCGCCGCGTGAACCTTCGGGTCCTCGATGTAGTTGATCCACTGCAGCGCGGCGTCCTTGTCCTTCGCGTCCTTCGGGATCGCCATCACGTCGAACCAGACCGGCGCGCCGCCCTTCGGGATGTAGTACTCGACCTTGTACGGTTTCTTCGCTTCCATCGCGCGATGCTTCGCGATCACGACGTCGCCCGACCAGCCGAACGCGAAGCAGATGTCGCCGCCGACGAGATCGTTGATGTAGCCCGACGAGTTGAATTGCGTGATGTACGGACGGATCTTCTTGAGCACCTGCATCGCCGCCTGGTAGTCGGCCGGGTTCGTGCTCGCCGGATCCTTGCCGATGTAGTGCAGCGCGGCGGCGAACATCTGGTCCGGCGCGTCGAGCACCGACACGCCGCACGTCTTCAGCTTCGCGAGGTTCTCCGGCTTGAACAGGATGTCCCAGTTGTCGAGCGGCACCTTGCCGAGGATCTGCTGGGCCTTGTTCACGTTGTACGCGAGGCCCGTCGTGCCGTACGCCCAGGGCACCGCGAACTTGTTGCCCGGATCGGCGCCCGCGACCAGCGCCATCAGCTGCGGATCGAGATACTTGAGGTTCGGCAGCTTCGACTTGTCGAGCGGCGCGAAGATGCCGGCGGCGATCTGCTTGCCGGCGTAGTTGCTCGTCGGCACGACGATGTCGTAGCCCGAGCTGCCGGTCAGGAGCTTCGCCTGCAGCGTGTCGTCGCTGTCGTAGTTGTCATAGCGGACCTTGACGCCCGTTTGCTTCTCGAAGTTCGGGATCGTGTCCTTCGCAATGTAGTCCGACCAGTTGTAGACATTGAGCTGCGTATCCTTCGCCGCTGCCGCCGATGCGCCCACGCACAGCGCGAGTGCCGCGAACCGGCCCGCCACCTTTGCTTTCATCCCGTCCTCCCGTCCGATCGGAACGCTGTCCGATTGTCGTCTGCCTCGCCATGGCCGCGCGTGCGACCCGCGCCACCCCTTGAAAACCCCGAACGCTACCATTGATTCCCGATGCGTCACAAAAAAAACATGCCTGTGTCGCGCAAACGGAACAGTTTCCTGCGGCAAGCCTGCAAAGCTGCGCGAAACGGGAGAATTCGGCGCAATTTTATCGGGTTATCGGCGCCTGTCCATCCACAAAATGGACGAACGGCGGCCGACGACAGCGGCCGCGCCGGATGAACTGCCGAACGTGTCGCCGGATGTCGCGCGCAGGCGCTGCCGCATCGCGGCGCACGCGCCCGCGACCGCCGCGTTCGGCTTATGCTTCCCCCCATGAACACCCGTCCGCTTCCCACCGTTCCGCCTCCCGGCCACACCGCCGGGCGCCGCTGGCTGTCGTTCCTCGGCGCCGGCGTGCTGATCGCGATCGGCTACATGGACCCGGGCAACTGGGCGACTGCGCTGGCGGGCGGCGCGCGCTACGGCTACCGGCTGCTCGGCGTCGTGATCGCCGCGAGCCTGATCGCAATGCTGCTGCAGTGGCTCGCCGCGCGCATCGGCGTCGTCACCGGGCACGATCTGGCGCAGCTTTGCCGCCTGCGTTACAGCCGCCGCACGACGCTGATGCTGTGGATCGCGGCCGAGATCGCGATCGTCGCCTGCGACGTGTCCGAGGTCATCGGCGCGGCGGTCGCGCTGCAGATGCTGATCGGCGTGTCGCTGGTCGTCGGCGTGCTGCTGTCCGCGGTCGGCACGCTCGCGCTGCTGGCCATCCAGCGCAGCGGCCGGCGCTCGCTCGAAGCGACGATCGCCGCGCTGATCGCGTTCGTCGGCCTGTGCTTCGTCGTCGAGGTCGCGCTCGCGCAGCCCGACTGGCACGCGGCGCTCGCAGGCACCCTGCCGCCCGCCGGGCTGCTGACCGACGCCGGCGTGCTGTGGCTCAGCGTCGGGATGCTCGGCGCGACGATCATGCCGCACAATCTCTACCTGCATGCCGCACTCGTGCGCCACTACGCGGCCGACGGCGACGACGCGCAGATCCGCCATGCGCTGTTCGGCGTCAACGTCGACACGTTCGCGTCACTGACGTTCGCGCTGGTGATCAACGCCGCGCTGCTGATCGTCGCCGCGGCGGTGTTTCATGCGAGCGGCTTCGTCAACGTGACCGAGCTCGCCGACGCCCACCGGCTGATCGCGCCGCTCGTCGGCAGCCGCTGGGCGGGCCTGCTGTTCGCCGCGGCGCTGCTCGCGTGCGGCCTGTCGGCGACCGTCACCGGCACGCTGGCCGGCCAGGCCGTGATGGAAGGGTTTCTGCAACTGACGCTGCCGCGCTGGAAGCGCGCGTTGCTGACCCGCTCGCTCGCGATCGGCCCGGCGCTGGCCGCGGTGATGCTGTTCGGCGGACACGGCTCGAACCAGTTGCTGGTCGCGAGCCAGGTGGTGCTGAGCCTGCAGTTGCCGCTTGCGATGATTCCGTTGATCCGGTTCGCGTCGCAGCCGGAGATCATGGGCCGCTGGCGGGTGCGCGGCATCGCGCTCGCCGGCGCGTGGGCGTGTGCGGGCGCGATCGTCGCGCTGAATGCCGCGCTGATCTGGCAAACCGTCACGGGGCAATGAGCGGCGTCCGGCCGCCTGCCTCGCCTGCGTAGCGTGGCGCCCTGCGCCGGTACGCTCGGCGCCGCCGGCGGATCGGCCGGCGGGGCGATTCGCCCCGATACATTAAAATGGCGCCTTCGCGTTTCAACCTGCCCCGAACCTTCCGATGGCCTCCAATCTTCATGACCTGCCGGACAGCCCGTGCATCGGCGTCTGCTCGACCCTCTTCGACGAAGTCTGCAAGGGCTGCGGCCGCACCGCCGGCGAAGTCTCGAACTGGGTCTTCCTGAGCGACGAAGAAAAACGCGAGGTGTGGGCGCGCATCACCCGCGAAGGCACCGCGATGCGCTTTCAGTACGACAAGCTGTAACGCGCGGCGCCCGCACGCGCGGCGCCCGCAAAACAAAAAAAAGCGGCACGCATCAAGCCGTGCCGCCAACCCCAACTCTGTTCTGTTTTGCTCGGTGTCGCCCGGTACCTTAGAACTTCATACCGAAGCCGACGCCGACGATCAGCGGATCGATGTGCAGCGTGCCGATGTTCTGGCCGCCGAGCTGCGCATCCGTGCTCATCCAGATCTTCTTCACGTCGACGTTGACGAACGTGCGCTTCGTGACCTGCACGTCGAAGCCGAGTTGCAGCGCCGGGCCGAAGCTGCCGCGGGTGAGCGCGACGCTCTGGCCACCGACGTTCACGCCGTTGTTCCAGAAGTACGTGTAGTTCAAGCCGGCACCGACGTACGGACGAATCCTGCCGGCATGGTTGAAGTGGTATTGCAGCAGCAGCGTCGGCGGCAGCACGTTGACGCCGCCCAGGTTGCCGAGGCTCGTCGTCACTTGATGGCGCGACATGCCGAGAATCAGCTCGATGCCCAGGTAGTCGCGGATCATGTACGTGAAGTCGACTTCCGGCACGATCGCGTTGTTCACGCCGGCGTCGAGCGCGTGGAGCGTGTCGGTGCTGCGCACATTAGGCTGAATGCTGATCGCACGTACGCGCGCCAGAATGTCGCCCTGGTTGATGCCGTTGCCATCCGACGCGGCATGAGACAGCGAAGGAATCGCTGCCAGAGTCGCGGCGCAAGCCGCAGCGGTAAGACAGGTTTGAATCGTTTTACGCATGGTACGGACCCCCAAAGAACAGACTCCATTCTCACGGTAGGGTCTTTTCCGCATATTGACTTTTATCAAGCGAGGGTAAACGTGGGACGGTTTGTCGCGGTTTCCGCCACATTGCCCGTCAGCAGCAGGTCGATGAGGTCGCGCACGCTGCGGATCGCATCCCCGAACGGCAGCGCTTCGCGGCCGCGGAAGAACAGGCCGTTCGCGACGTCGCCGCGCAACGCGGCGGCAAGGCGCGTATCGATGCAGAAGTGGCCGAATTTCTCGATGCCGTCGCGCAGCCCGCACACGCTCAGGCATTCCAGCGCGGTCGGGCAGCGCTGCTTGATCGCGCCGAGCTTCGCGCGAATGCGCGTCTCGTGGCGCAGGTAGCGGTCGAGCCACGGCGTCTTCACCGCGCGCGCGGGTAGCCCGGTCACGCTGACGAACTCGACGATGTCGTCGGGCCTGGCGTCGGCCAGCACGCGCTTGAAGTTCGGATGCGCGTCGCCCTCCTCGGTGACGGCGAACGGCGTGCCGATCTGCACGCCATTTGCGCCCGCGGCGAGCGCATCGCGCAACGCTTCGTGGCTATTGATCCCGCCGCCGACGATGAGCGGAATGCGCTCGCGTTCGAGGCCGAGCGACGCGATGACCTGGGCCGTTTCGTCGAGCACGCGCGCGAAGTCGAAGCGCGCATCGTGCATGTCGTCGATCTGGGTCACGCCGAGATGCCCGCCCGCGTGCGCCGGATGCTCGATCACGATCGCGTCCGGCAGGCGGCCCTTCTTCATCCATTTCTTCAGCACGAGCGCAATGCCGCGGCTGTCCGACAGGATCGGGATCAGCGCGATGTCGAAGCCTTGCGTCATGTCGGGCAGGTCGAGCGGCAGCCCGGCGCCCATCACGATCGCATCCGCGCCCTCTTCGCACGCGACGCGCACGTAGTCCGCATGCGCGCTGACCGCCTTCATCACGTTGACGGCGATCATCCCGCGCCCTTCGCTGTAGGCCTTCGCGAGACGGATCTCGCGCGCGAGCGCCTCGAGATTGGCCGCTTCGAGCGTCGCGCGGTCGGGTTGCGCGCGGCAGCGCTCGAGGAGATCCGCGTGGTGATGGCGCAAGTCGATGCTCGCGATCGTGCCGACCGCGCCTTCGCGCGCGACGCTGCCCGCCAGGCGGTGGGCGGAGATGCCGACGCCCATGCCGCCTTGCACGATCGGCAGCAACGAACGGCCGCGAATCGTCAGCGGCGGGAAGGAATTGGGTGCGGTCATCGGAAACCTCGTCGATACATCGGAGAAAAATGCCGATGATCGACGATTGGCGCCCGCGCACCTTGAGAAATATCAACAAAAAAATCAACAAAAAACGGCATGTGATCACATGCCGCACCAGAATCGTGCGGCGCGCCGCTCAGGCCGGCTTCGATGCCTTCAGTTGCATCGACTTGTATTCGAGGTACTCCTCGAGGCCGTAGACGCCGTTTTCACGGCCGTGGCCCGACTGCTTGAAGCCGCCGAACGGCGCGGCCATGTTCCAGGTCCCGCCGTTGATGTCGACCTGCCCGGTGCGAATGCGGCGGGCGACGCGCAGCGCCCGCTCGTCGCTGCCCGCCCACACCGCGCCGCCGAGCCCGTACGGCGAATCGTTGGCGACGCGGACCGCCTCGTCCTCGTCGCGATACGTGATGATCGACAGCACCGGCCCGAAGATCTCCTCCTGCGCGATCGCCGATTTCGGATCGACGCGGCCGAACACCGTCGGCTTCACGAAGAAGCCCTTCGCGATGCCGTCCGGCAGGCCGACGCCGCCCGTCACGAGTTCCGCGCCGTCGTCGATGCCGCGCTGGATGTACGCCTGCACGCGCTGCTGCTGCACCGACGACGCGAGCGCGCCGAGCCGCGTCGTCTCCTGCCGCGGATCGGCGGCCACGTACGCTTCGGCGGCGGCCTTCGCGAGCGCGCGCGCTTCGTCGTAGCGCGCCTCGGGCACCAGCATCCGGGTATGCGCGGAACAGGTCTGGCCCGCGTTCAGGAAGCACGCGTTGACCGTGCCCTTGACCGCAGCGGCGAGATCCGCGTCGTCGAGGATCACCGACGCGGACTTGCCGCCGAGCTCCAGCGCGACCCGCTTGACGCTCGCGGCGGCCAGTTCCGACACACGCTTGCCCGCGCGGGTCGAGCCGGTAAACGACACCATGTCGACGTCCGGATCGGTCGCGAGCGCCTCGCCGACCACCGGCCCGTAGCCTCACACCAGGTTGAACACGCCGGCCGGCAGCCCGGCTTCGTGGATCGCCTCGGCGAGCATGAACGCATTGAGCGGCGCGACCTCGGACGGCTTGAGCACGACGGTGCAGCCCGCGGCGAGCGCCGGCGCGACTTTCAGCGTGATCTGGTTGAGCGGGTAGTTCCACGGCGTGATCGCCGCGACGACGCCAACCGGCTCGCGCACCACCAGCGAGTTGCCGACCTGCGACTCGAATTCGAACGACTCGGCGAGCTTCGCATACGCGTTCCAGTTGTAGATCGGCCCGCCGACCTGGATCGCGCGCGACAGCTTGATCGGCATGCCGACCTCGCCCGTGATCGATTGTGCAAGCTCCTCGCTGCGCGCCTGCAAATGCTCCGCGATCTTGCGCAGGTACGCGGCGCGGGTCGCGGGCGGCGTGGCCGCCCAACCATCGAACGCGGCGCGCGCCGCGCGGACCGCGGCATGCGCGTCGGTCGCGTCGCCTTCCGGAATCCGGCCGATCACAGCCTCGGTGGCCGAGTCGATCACGTCGATCGAGCCCGTGCCTGCCGGCTTGCGCCACTCGCCGCCGACATAGAACTGGTCATAGATTTTCATTGTCGTTTCCCGTCTCCATGGAAGCGGACATTTTAGCGAGTGCCCGAGGGGCGTGTCGCGATGCTTCGGCGACGGCGCACGGAAGCCTGCCTGTCGGTCGGCTCACGGCTTGCCTTCAATTCGCAGACGATTGAAGGCAAGCCGGCCTCGCCTGCGAGCCGATCCGGGCAAACGAAAATGCCCCGCGCGGCCGCCGACTCCGCACTGGCACCGATTGCGCGATTCCAGTGCCGCCGTGCTATGTTTTGAGTGAGTGGGGTCGATTTTCTCGCGCTCGACTACCACCCGGAATCGATGAATTTCGTGAGCGCTGCCATGACCGATGCACGTCCCATCCTCAGTTCCCGCGACCGCCTGGAATTGCTCTGCTGGCTGACCTGCGGGAATCTGGGCGCCTATTACCTGAACGAATCCTGGCCCGACGCGTCGTTCGAGGTGCAGGCCGCGCACCGCTGGCTCGACCGGCATCACCGGCACGCGGACTGGCTGACGATCGCGAAACTTTCCGCGATCGCGCAGGACATCGCCAAGCGCCATGCGGGGTTCGTCGACGCGTCATGGGCGCGCGACGCGGTCGAGGAAATCGTCGACACCGACGACCTGAACTACGACGCGAAGCTGGTGCAGTGGGTGTTCGACGACTGCTGCAAGGCGCTCGCGGACAACCGGCTCGCCGACTGACTCCGGGCGGCGCGACGGCTCGCCAAAGACAGAAGCCCCGGCTGGCGTCCAGCACGGGGCTTCGTTGTATCGCACGCGCGCACGGCGCGCTTCGCGAAGGTGGGCCGCCCGCACGACACGACGGCGCGCGCGGCGCGCACCGTCCGGGCGGATCGGCCAGGCGGCTTACGCCTGCCCGCGGCTCGTGAGGAACTCCTCGTAGTTGCCGCCGAAGTCGTTCAGCTCGCCGTGCGTCGTCACTTCGATGATCCGGTTGGCCAGCCCGCTGACGAACTCGCGGTCATGCGACACGAAGATCAGCGTGCCTTCGAACTGCTCGAGCGCGATCTGCAGCGACTCGATCGATTCCATGTCCATGTGGTTGGTCGGCTCGTCCATCAGCAGCACGTTGTGGCGGCCGAGCATCAGCTTGCCCCAGATCATGCGGCCCTTCTCGCCGCCCGACAGCACCTTCACCGACTTCCTGATGTCGTCCGCCGAGAACAGCAGGCGGCCGAGCGTGCCGCGCACCATCGTCTCGTCGTCGCCTTCCTTGCGGTACTGGTCGATCCAGTCCATCAGCGTGACGTCGTTCGGGAACTCCTCGTAGGTGTCCTGCGGCATGTAGCCGACGTTCGCGTTCTCGGCCCACTTCACCGTGCCGTGATCGAGCGCCAGGTTGCCCAGCAACGCACGCAGCAGCGTCGTCTTGCCCGCGCCGTTCTCGCCGATGATCGCGATGCGCTCGCCCGGCTGCACCGACAGGTTGAAGTTCTGGAAGATCGTGCGCTCGTACTTCTTCGTGATCGAATCGGCGACGACCGCGATGTTGTGCAGCTTCTTCTCGAACTCGAAGCGGATGAACGGGTTCTGGCGCGACGACGGCTTGAATTCCTCGATCTTGATCTTGTCGATCTGCTTCGCGCGGCTCGTCGCCTGACGGGCCTTCGACTTGTTCGCCGAGAAGCGGCGCACGAAGTCCTGCAGCTCGGCGACCCGCTCCTTCGCGCGCGTGTTCGCGGCGACCTGGCGCTCGCGGGCCTGCGCCGACGCGAGCATGTAGTCGTCGTAGTTGCCCGGCCAGACCTTCAGCGTGCCGTAGTCCATGTCGGCCATGTGCGTGCACACCGAGTTCAGGAAGTGACGATCGTGCGAGATGATGATCATCGTCGAGTTGTAGCCGTTGAGCGTGTCTTCGAGCCAACGGATCGAGTTGATGTCGAGGTTGTTGGTCGGCTCGTCGAGCAGCAGCACGTCCGGCTTCGAGAACAGCGCCTGCGCGAGCAGCACGCGCAGCTTCCAGCCCGGCGCGACGTCGCGCATCGGGCCGGTGTGGAACTTCTCGTCGATGCCGATGCCGAGCAGCAGCGCGCCCGCGCGCGCCTCGGCGTCGTAGCCGCCGTATTCGGCGAACTTCGCCTCCAGCTCGGCGGCGTGCATGTAGTCGTCGTCGGTCGCTTCCGGGTTCGCGTAGATCGCGTCGCGCTCGGTCATCGCGGCCCACATTTCGGTGTGGCCCATCATCACGACGTCGAGCACGCGCACGTCCTCGTACGCGAACTGGTCCTGGCGCAGCTTGCCGAGGCGCACGTTCGGCTCGAGCGCGACGTTGCCGCCGCTCGACTCCAGATCGCCGCCGAGGATCTTCATGAACGTCGACTTGCCGCAGCCGTTCGCGCCGATCAGGCCATAGCGATTGCCCTCCCCGAATTTGACCGAGATGTTCTCGAACAAGGGCTTCGGCCCGAATTGCATCGTGATATTGGCAGTAGAAAGCACGGCAGATCTCGTTAAGAGGTAGATCGACGGAAAACCGGGTATTTTAGCAGGAGTCGGCGAAGGACTGGGCGGCGGGGCCGACAGAAGCCGGATTTCCACCGTGGATGTCGGGCCATTTCATGCGGCGACGCATGACAATTCGTGGCTCACGCCCCGCCGGGGCGACCGGCGCGCGATGCGCCGCGCGCGTCACCTGGCGGCCTGCGCGCCGCCGGCCGCGCCCGGCGACGCCTTGACCCGCGCGAACAGCTGCGCGCACGGCACGCCCTTGTTGTTGCTCGGCGCGATCAGCGGGATCAGCGCCGCGAACGGATTGAGCAGCCCGAGGCCGACCATCGCGCCGGCGCGCAGCGCGAGCGCGCCCGCATCGACGCCGACGTCCGGATTCTGGAACGTGCCCTTCACGTAAAGCGGCGAGCGCAGCGAAAACACCCGGAAACCCTTCGTATGCGGATGGACCCGGAGGTTCATCGACTCGTCGCGCAGGCTGATGGTGCCGTCGACGTCGATCAGCGCGTCGTCGGTGTCGAGCGCGAAGACCTTCGCGTCGAGCACGCCGTTGGTCGCCGCGAAATCGACCGCCGCGCAGTTGATCTTCACGTCGCGCCCGCTGAAGAGCTTCTCGTAGACCACGTTCGCGACGTTGAGGCCCGCCGCTTCCATCAGCAGCCGGCTGATCGCGCCGTCCGTCACGAGCGCCTTCACTTCGCCGTTCGCGCTCGCCGCAAGCGCGGCGGGGGAATTGCCGGTCGCCGACAGCGCCGCGTCGCCGTTGATCTCGCCGAACGCGGACTGCATCACCTTCTGCGTCGGGAACAGCTGCTTCAGCTTCACGTGCCTTGCGGCGACCGTGAAGCGGCCCTTGAGCGGCGCGGCGCTGCCATCGAGACGCGCCTGCGTCTCCAGCGAGCCGCCCGCGACGCCGAACCTGAGCGGTTCGAGCGACAGCACGCCGTCCTGCATCACGATGTGCGCGAACAGATCGGTGATCGGCAGGTCGGCGCGCTTGACCAGCTTGCGGCCCGTGAGCGTCACGTCGGCGTCGAGCGCGCGCCAGCGGTCGGTCCGGAACGTCTCGACCGGCAGCACCCGGCCCGGCGGCTGGCGCGTCGTGTCACCGCGCTGCGCCTTGCTCGCGGCCGCGTCGGCGCCGATCACGGGCGCGAGATCGGCAAAGCGCAGCAGATTCGACACCAGCTCGCCCGACAGCAGCGGACGTGGCTCGCGCTGCGCGTACGCGAGCGTGCCGCGCAGGTCGCTGCCGCCGACCCGGCCGTTGAAGTTCTCGTAGCGGAACGCGCTCGCATGCGGCTTGACGTTGCCGACGAGGCGGCCTTCCGTCGCGTAAGGCGGCGTGTCGGGCAGCGTGATGCCGGTCAGCGCATACAAGTGGGACATCGTCGTGCCCTGCAGCCACAGGCGCAGATCGAGCGCAGCCAGATGCTTCGGGTCGGTCAGCGTGCCGACGATCGCGAGCCGCGTGTCGCCCGCCTTCACGTCGGCCTGCAACGGGAACGGCCGCGATGCGTCGTCGAGCGCGAGCACGCCGCCGAGCTTGCCGGTGCCCGCGACCGGCACGTTCCTGTAGCGGCCATCGACCTTCACGCCGAACGCGTACGCGGGACCGGTTGCACCGGCGTGCCCGCGCACCGGCGTCACGGCCGATGCCGGCGCGGACGCGGCAGAGGCGCTCGCAGCCTGCGCGGCCCGTGCGGCCTGAGCGGCCTGAGCGGCCACCTGTGCGACCTGTGCCGCCGACGCGCTCGACGCGGCCTCGGCCTGCGCGTTCGCGCCCAGTTGCGCGGCGCCCCGCTTGCCGACCCGTTCGACCGACGCGGCACGCGACGTCTGTTCCTGCTGCCTGAGCACGTCGCCGAGCGGGATCGGCTGGCCGAGCGTATCGATCGCGATCGTGAGATCGGCCTGCGTGATCGCGTCGCGATATGCGACCGAGCCCTTGGCGAACCCGAAGCTGTCGAGCCGCACCTTCCACGGCGACGGCTGCGCCGATTGCCGGATCGCGAACGTCCACGTGTTGCGGCCATCGGCAAGCCGCTCGAGATCCACCACGGGATTGACGACGTCGATCGACGGAATGACGATCTCGTGCGCGAGGAGCGGCAGGATCGCGAGATCGAAGTGCGCGGCGTCGAGCGTGACGAATGTCGGCGATTTCGCCCAGCCGGGGTTGCCGATCGAGATCCGCGACGCCGAGAAGGCCGGCCACGGCACCCACGCGCGCCAGCCGGTCTCGCCGTCGGGGCGGTGCCAGCCCACGCTGATGTCGCCGTTGATCGCGAACGGGCGGCCGAGCGCGGCGCTCACCTGTTCGTTGACCCACGGTTTCGCGCGGTTCCAGTCGAACGTGAAGAAAAAAACACCGGCTGCCGCGATCACGGCCGCGACGATGCCGGCGATCCAACCAGCGGATTTGCCGATGGCTCGGGTCAGCGTCATGGCGGTTCCATTGTTGTTCTGAAGTGCAATGCCGCGCCATGCCGGGCCGCGTGCGGGGACAACGGCGCACGACACCCGCGTGAGCTTTTCTGTCGGTATTATGGCGCACGCCTGTGCGCCCCTTCGGCGCCCTTAACGCTTTTTTTCATTTGTGACATGACAGCCACCGGCCTCATCGAAGCGCAGGGAATCACGCGGCGGGACGCGAAGAGCGGCAAGATCCTGCTCGCGCCGACCGATTTCAGCCTGCCCGCGGGCGCCCGCATCGCGATCACGGGGCCGTCGGGGTCGGGAAAGAGCGTGTTCCTGCGCGCGCTCGCGCTGCTCGATCCGCTCGACGGCGGATCCGTGCTGTGGCACGGCCAGCCGATCCCGCGCAGCGCGATCCCCCGCTACCGGCGCAGCGTCGCGTACCTGCGCCAGCGGCCGGCGCCCGCCGAAGGCACGGTCGAATCGCTGCTGCGCTATCCGTATACGCTGGCCGTCTATCGCGACGTGCGGTTCGATCGCGCGCGCGCCGCGCAGCTCGCCGCGCGCGCGGGCCGCGGCGACGATTTCCTCGACAAGCGCGCGAGCGAGCTGTCGGGCGGCGAGGCGCAGATCGCCGCGCTGCTGCGCGTGCTGCAACTCGAGCCGGACGTCCTGCTGCTCGACGAGCCGACCTCCGCGCTCGACCCGGATTCGACACGCGCGATCGAATCGCTCGTCGGCGCATGGTTCGACGCGGCACCCGCCGCGCGCGCATACATGTGGATCTCGCACGATCCCGCGCAGGCCGCACGGATCGGCGCATCGCGCATCACGATGCAGGCCGGCGTGCTGCGCGCCGCGAACGCATCGGAGGTCGCGCCATGAGCCCGCTGCTGCAGGATCTGAGCCTCGTCGACGTCGGCATCGCGGCGACGCTCGTCGCCGTCAACGGCGCGATCTCGGCCGCGCTGTCGCTCGGCCTCGGCCGCAAGCTCGCGCTCGCGGCGGTGCGCACCGTCGTGCAGTTGCTGGCGATCGGCTACGTGCTCGGCTGGGTGTTCGGCCACCCGCGCTGGTACGTCGTGCTGCCGCTGACCGCGCTGATGACGCTGATCGCCGGCTTCGCCGGCGCGGCGCGCGGCAAGCGCACGTATGCGGGACAGCGCACCGACAGCATCGCGGCGATCTGGGTCAGCAGCTGGGTCGTCGCGGCGATCGGCCTGTTCGTCGTGATCCGCATTCATCCGTGGTACGAGCCGCAGTATGCGATCCCGATTCTCGGGATGATCCTCGGCAACACGCTGACCGGCGTCTCGCTCGGCGTCGAGCGGATGACCGAGGAATTGACCGCGCGCCGCGATCGCGTCGAGACCGCGCTCGCGCTCGGCGCGACGCGCTGGGAAGCCGCGCAGGAGGCGGCGCGCCAGGCGGTGCGCGCGGGGATGGTGCCGACGCTGAACCAGATGGCCGTCGTCGGCGTCGTCAGCCTGCCGGGCATGATGACCGGCCAGGTGCTCGCCGGCCAGTCGCCGCTGCAGGCCGTGCGCTACCAGATCGTCATCATGTTCCTGATCGCCGCGGCCTCCGCGCTCGGCACGGTCGGCGCGGTGCTGCTGACCTACCGGCGGCTGTTCTCGGCCGAGCATCGCTTCCTGGCCGCGCGCCTCGAAGAGCGCCCGCATTGACGCGCGGCCGGGCCCGCGCCCGGCCGTCAGCGCATGCGGCGGCCCTTGCCGATCGCCCGCCGCAGCGCGGCGGTCACGTCGGCGTCCGGCTGCAGCCCTTCCACCGACGCGACGAGCCGCACCGCGCGCGGCGTCGTCACGTATGCGTGCGCACCGACGTAGCCGCCGCTGCCCGCCGAGCGCGTCGTCACGACGAGCGCATGCGGCGCGCGCGCGCCGAGATCGGCGGCGAATGCGTCGGCAACCGTGCCGTCGCGCGCATGCAGGATGCCGGCGACATAGTCGTCGGTATCGAATTGCGGCGCGGTGTTCGCGGTCGAATAGAGGCGCACGGCGTAGCTGCCCGTCGAGCACGGCTCGAGCGCGCCGCTCGACACGACCGCCGTCAGCTGCTGCGACGGCAGCGCGATCTTCTTCACGAAACTGCAATCGTCGGCCGCGTGCGCCGGCGCGGCGATCAATGCGGCGGCAACCAGCATGCTCATGCGGGCAATCATGGGCTTTCCGTTCTGCGAGGATGAGGAGCGCCCGAGCATACCGACGCGCCCGCGCCGTGTCACGCGCCGCATGACGCCGCACCTCGATCCCGCGGCCGTGCGATGCTCAGCGCTTGATCGACACTGTGACCTTCGTCCCGTCGCTCAGCGTGACGCTGCGCGCGCCGCCGTTCGCCGGAATCGTCAGCCACTTGACCTGGCTCAGCGTCACCGGGTTCGGACATTGCAGCGGCTTGCCGTCGACCGTCACGCTGCGCGTGCCGTTCGGCGCGGCGGCCTGGAAGTGCATCTGCACGTTCGCGACGCCCTTGCCGTCGATCGACGGCGCGAGGCGCACCTGCGTCTGCCGGACCATCGCGCCATTCGCGTCGCGCGGCAGCATGTCGGCCTTCGGACACGCGTCGGGCATCGCCACCGCGCCGTCCGGCGGCACCGACTTCCAGTTGAAGTCGTCGGTTTCGCCCGGGCGGATCTTGCGCGTCTCCTGCGCGTCGCCGAACATCTTCGATTCGACCTTGACGGTGTATTCGAGCTGCCCGGTCGTGCCGCCCTTCAGGCTTCCCTTGATCGGCGGCGCCGCAACGACGCTCACGCTGACGCACGCCGCCGCGAGCGCGACGGACAGCGAGGCGGCGACTGACATGCTGGGTTGGCTCATGCTGACCTCCTTGTGATGCGGCTGCGCTGCCGCGTGCCGCGCGGTTATCGATGCATGACGCGTCGTCAGTCTAACGCCAAGCGGCCCGCCATGCGCCCCGGACGCATCGGGTGTTAACCCGCTTGCGCGGCGCGCCGCGATCCGCCCGCAATCGCGCGGAGCCGACCGGCTACAATGTCGTGTTTGCCGCCCGGCGGCGTTCCGTTCGCTCCCTGTTACTTCATCAATGGCCAAGAATCTCGTCATCCAAAGCGTCGCGCCGCTGTCGGACGCGCATCACAAACCGCTGTTCGCGCTCGCGCGCGGCTCGCGTCTCGTGCAGCTCAACGAACACGCGTTGCGTATCGAGGAAGTCGAGCCGGCCCAGCGGCCCGACATCGCCGTCTACTGCGGCACGCATGCGCTCGACTACGCGTTCGTCGACGCCGGGCAAACGCTTGGCGACTTCGGGCTGGTGGTGATGGACATGGATTCGACGCTGATCACGATCGAGTGCATCGACGAGATCGCCGATTTCTGCGGCCTGAAGGCGGAAGTCGCGGCGATCACCGAGGCGTCGATGCGCGGCGAGATCCGCGACTTCAACGAGAGCCTCACGCGCCGCGTCGCGCTGCTCGCCGGCCTCGACGCGCACGCGCTCGAACGCGTCTACGAAGAGCGGCTGAACCTGTCGCCGGGTGCCGAGACGATGCTGGCCGGCGCGAAGGCGGCCGGCCTCAAGACGCTGCTCGTGTCGGGCGGCTTCACGTTCTTCACCGAGCGCCTGAAGGCCCGGCTGAACCTGGATTTCACGCGCGCGAACACGCTCGAGATCGTCGACGGCAAGCTGACCGGCAAGGTGATCGGCGAGATCGTCAACGCCGACGTGAAGGCCCGCACGCTGCGCGAGACGTGCGTCGCGCTCGACATCGATCCGAGCCGCGCAATCGCGATGGGCGACGGCTCGAACGACCTGAAGATGATGGCCGAAGCCGGCCTGTCGGTGGCGTTCCACGCGAAGCCGGTCGTGCGCGACGCCGCGACCGTCGCGTTCGATCACGTCGGCCTCGACGGCCTTCTGCGCCTGTTCTGACGCGGCCGCGCCGGCGCGGGGCGTGCCCCCGCGCACCGGCGTGCCGAAATGGCGGCAACCCGGCCGCAGCGTCCGCAGTCGCCGCGGCGCGGCCGCGCTCAGCCGAGCGTGGCCCGCATCGCGCGCTCGATGTCCGCGCGCAAGTCGGTCTCATCCTCGAGGCCGATGTAGAACCGCACCAGCGTGCCGCGATGCGTCCATGTCGCGCGCATCGACGCGACGTCATAAGGCATCGCGAGGCTGTGTGCGCCGCCCCAGCTCCAGCCAATCGCGAACAGCGCCAGCGCCTCGACGAAGCGGTCAATCTGCTCCGCGCTGTAGCGCGCATCGAAAATCACCGAGAACAGCCCGCCCGCGCCCGTGAAGTCGCGGACGAACGACGCGTGCCCCGGGCAGTCCGGCAGTTGCGGATGCAGGACCGCGGCAATTTCCGGGCGCGCCTTCAGCCATTGCGCGAGCGACAGCGCGCTCTTGCTGTGCGCGTCGAAGCGCGCCTGCATGCTGGGCAGGCTGCGCAGCACGAGCGAGCAGTCGTCGGCGGACACCCCGATCCCGCAGCGCATCCGCGCGAGCTTGAGCTTCGCGTGCAGCGCCGCGTCCGCGGTGATCGTCGCGCCCATCAGCACGTCGCTGCCGCCCGACTGATACTTGGTCAGCGCCTGCACCGAGATGTCGACGCCATGCTCGAACGGCTTGAACGCGAGCCCGGCCGAATAGGTATTGTCGATCGCCGTGACGACGCCGCGCTCGCGCGCCACCGCAGTGATCGCGCGCACGTCCGGTACTTCCATCGTCACCGAGCCGGGCGACTCCAGCCAGATGAGGCGCGTGTTCGGCTGGATCAGATCCGCGATGTCCGCGCCGACGAGCGGATCGTAGAAACGCGCGCTCACGCCGAAATCGGCCTCGAGCCAGCGGCCGAAATCCGCGTTCGGGCCGTAGGCGTTGTCCGGAATCAGCACGTCGTCGCCCGCCTTCAGCAAGCCGAAGTAAACGTTCGTGATCGCCGCGAGGCCCGACGGCTGCAGCAGCGTGTAAGTGCCGCCCTCGATCGTCGCGAGCCGCTGCGCGAGCGCGAGCGAGGTCGGCGTCGCGTGCAGGCCGTAGCGCCACTGGCCGTCCTCGCGCCAGTCGAGGCTGCGCACCGTCGCGAGATCGGGGAACACGACCGTCGACGCGCGCTCGACCGGCGCGACGAACGAGCGGTAGCCGGACGGGATGACGTCGTCGGGTTGAACGATGCGGGTTTGCAGCGCGCGCTTGGAACTGGGTGCGGTCATGACGGTAAAGCCGGGCGTGGGCCGAGCGATTGCGAAAGAGACCGCTAGCTTAGCCAAAACGGGCGCGTTTGGCCCGGTACAATGCGCGCCGCGCGCACCGAGCCACCCCACGCTTGACTCCGAAGACGGTGACTCAGTCGCCTGCACGCAGGTCGACGACACCGCCCACCGCCTCGATCGCCTGCACGCGGCCGTCGCGCACTTGCAGCGCGGGGCGGCCGGACGCACCGACTGGCCGCAGCACGACCGGCTGCGGATCGGATTCGTCCGCGTTCATCCGGTCAGCGGCGAGGCTGCCCGCCGCGTCGAAGCGGCCGATCCACACGCCGGTGATGTTGGTGCCGTCGTTCGATTCCTCGACCTCGAGCGCATCGCCGTCGCGATCGCCCGCGAGCAGCACCACTTCACCGGTATCCGTGAACTGGTACTCGCCGTGCACGCCCGGGTCGTCGTCCTTCGGCCCGAGGTGCACGACGATGGGCCGCCCGCCGAGCGTGCCCTCGTAACGCGGCAGGCGCGCAAACGCGGGATTGGGCTTGAGGGCCCGGGCGGGCGCGGGGTCGTCGAGCGTGCCAGTATCCGCCGGCGCCGCGTGCGCGCCCGTCACGGCTGCGCCCGCGGCCAGCGCGCACGCGATCACCACCGCCCGATGCCATCCCGAAAATCGTCCCACGTTGCGTCACTCCTTGCGTCAGATTCGCTCGAAAATCGCGGCGATGCCCTGCCCGCCGCCGATGCACATCGTCACGAGCGCGTAGCGGCCGCCGATGCGCTGCAGTTCGTACAGCGCCTTGACGGTGATCAGCGCGCCCGTCGCGCCGATCGGGTGGCCGAGCGAGATGCCGGATCCGTTCGGGTTGACCTTCGCCGGATCGAGCCCGAGCTCCTGGGACACCGCGCACGCCTGCGCGGCGAACGCCTCGTTCGCCTCGATCACATCGAGATCCGCGACGCTCAGCCCCGCGCGCTCGAGCACCTTGCGCGTGGCCGGCACCGGGCCGATGCCCATGTAGGCCGGATCGACGCCCGCGTGCGCGTACGCGACGAGACGCGCGAGCGGCTTCGCGCCGCGCTTGTCGGCCACGCTGCGCTCCATCAGCAGCACGGCCGCGGCCGCGTCGTTGATGCCCGACGCATTGCCCGCCGTGACCGTGCCGTTTTCCTTCGCGAACACCGCGCGCAACTTCGTGAAATCGTCGGCGCTGGCGTCATGGCGCACGTGTTCGTCGGTGTCGAACAGGACAGACGTGCCCTTCTTCGAGCCGACGATCTCGATCGGCAGGATCTGCTCCCTGAAATAGCCGGCCCGGGTCGCATGCGATGCGCGGCGGTGCGATTCGAGCGCCAGCGCGTCCTGCGCGTCACGCGAGATACCGTACTTCGCCGCAACGTTTTCGGCGGTCACGCCCATGTGAACCGACTGGAACGGGTCGTTCAGCGCGCCGATCATCATGTCGACGAGGCGCGTGTCGCCCATGCGCTGGCCGAAGCGCGCGGCCGGCATCGAGTACGGCGCGCGGCTCATGTTCTCCGCGCCGCCGGCGATCGCGATGTCGGCATCGCCGAGCAGCAGCCCCTGCGCGGCCGACACGATCGCCTGCAGGCCCGAGCCGCACAGACGGTTGACCGTCAGCGCGGGCGCGTGCTGCGCGACGCCGCCGTTGATCGCGGCGACGCGCGCGAGGTACATGTCCTTCGGCTCGGTGTGCACGACGTTGCCGAACACCACATGGCCGACCTCGTCGCCCGACACCTGCGCGCGCGACAGCACCTCGCGCACGACCTTCGCGCCCAGCTCGGTCGGCGGGAAATCCTTGAGGCCGCCGCCGAAATCGCCGATCGCCGTCCGCACGCCGCTCACCACCACCACTTCACGCTGCATGTTGCCTCCTCATCCTCGTCATGAATGAAAAAAACGTGTAGCCGGGCGCGCGTGGCGCACGCACGTCAGCCCTGCATCAGGCGCTCGACCGCGTCCTTGCGCGGAATCGGCGCGACCGCGCCGTAGCCGAGCGTCGACAGCGCCGCGGCCGCATTCGCGTAGCGCGCGGCGGCGAACGGATCGTCGCCGGCCACGAGCCGCGCGACGAACGCGCCGCCGAAGCAGTCGCCCGCGCCCGTCGCATCGACGGCTGCGACCGGGAAGCCCGGCACCAGACGCCGCTCGTCGGGCGTCGCCACGTAGACGCCCTCCTGGCCGAGCTTCAGCGCGACCACTTCCGGCCCGAACGCGAGCATCGCATCGGCGATCGCATCGCGATCCGTCGCGCCGGTAAGCGCCGTGACGTCGTCCCAGCTCGGCAGGCAGATGTCCGTGTGGCGCAGCGCCTCGAGCATCACCGCGCGGGCGCGCGGCAGTGGCCAGAGCCGCAGCCGCAGGTTCGTGTCGAAGCTTACGCGCACGCCATGCCGGCGCGCCTGCGCGATCGCCGCGAAACCGGCATCGCACGCGGACGTGCCGATCGCGAGACTGATGCCCGACAGGTGCAACACCTTCGCGGCCGCGAGCGCGTCGAGCGGCAGGTCGTGCGGCACATAGCGGCTCGCCGCGGAACCCGCGCGCAGATAGTCGAACTGATGGCCGTCCGGCCCGTGCGTGACGAAATAGACGCCGGTCGGCGCGCCGCGATCGACGCGCACCCAGGAAGTCTCGACGCCGTCGCCGCGCCACAGGTCGACCAGCAGCTTGCCGAAATGGTCGTCGCCGACCGCCGACACGAAACCCGCCGACGCGCCTTGCCGCGCGGCTGCGATGCAGAAATTCGACGTGTCGCCGCCGAAACCCTGCAGATACTCGGGGCGCCCCGGCTGCGACTGATTGAATTCAATCATCGCCTCGCCGAACGCCAGAATCTCGGGAAACTGCGGCGTCGTCATCGCTTACACCTCACCCCACAAATCGTGGCCGTCCGCGCCGGTGATCTTCACCGACACGAAGTCGCCCACCTTATAACGCTTGGACGCCTTCGTGGCCGGCTCGACGTAGACCACACCATCGATTTCCGGCGCGTCCGCCGCGGTGCGGCCGATGCCACCCGCTTCGCCGACCTCGTCGATCAGCACCTTGAGCGTCTTGCCGACCTTGCGCTGGATGCGCCGCGCGGACACTTCCTCGGCGACTTCCATGAAGCGCGCGCGGCGCGCCTCGCGCACGTCGTCCGGCAACGCGCCGTCCAGCTCGTTCGCGCTCGCGCCTTCGACCGGCGAATACGCGAAGCAGCCGACACGATCCAGCTCCGCCTCGCGGATGAAGTCGAGCAGCGTCTCGAACTGCTCGTCGGTCTCGCCGGGGAAGCCCGCGATGAAGGTGCTGCGGATCGTCAGGTCCGGGCAGATCTCGCGCCACTTCTGCACGCGCTCGAGCACCTTCTCGGCGTTCGCCGGGCGCTTCATCCGCTTGAGCACCTCCGGGTGCGCGTGCTGGAACGGCACGTCGAGATACGGCAGCACGTGCCCCTTGAGCGGGCCTTCGGCCATCATCGGGATGATCTCGTCGACGTGCGGGTACGGATACACGTAATGCAGGCGCACCCACGCGCCGTACTGCGCGGCCAGTTCGCCGAGCGCGCCGACGAGCTCCGTCATGCGGGTCTTGAGCGGGCGGCCGTTCCAGAAGCCGGTGCGATACTTGACGTCGACGCCGTACGCGCTCGTGTCCTGCGAGATCACGAGCAGTTCCTTGACGCCGGACTTGAACAGGTTCTCCGCCTCCAGCATCACTTCGGCGACCGGACGGGACACGAGATCGCCGCGCATCGACGGGATGATGCAGAACGAGCAGCGGTGGTTGCAGCCTTCGGAGATCTTCAGGTACGCGTAATGGCGCGGCGTGAGCTTGATGCCGGCGGCCGGCACGAGATCGACGAACGGATCGTGCGGCTTCGGCAGGTGCGAGTGGACGGCCTGCATCACTTCGCCGACTGCGTGCGGGCCGGTGACGGCGAGCACCTTCGGATGCACTTCCTCGATGAGGCCGGTGCCGCTCGCGCTCTTCTTCGCGCCGAGGCAGCCGGTGACGATCACCTTGCCGTTTTCGTTCAGCGCCTCGCCGATCGCGTCGAGACTTTCCTGCACCGCTTCGTCGATGAAGCCGCAGGTGTTGACGACGACGAGATCGGCGCCGTCATAGGTGCCGGAGATCTCGTAGCCCTCCGCGCGCAACTGGGTGATGATCTGCTCGGAGTCGACGAGCGCTTTCGGGCAGCCGAGGGAAACGAAGCCTACTTTGGGGGATTGCGACATCTGGAATGTGGGGGCGTGGCAGCAAAACCATGAGTTTACAGCTATTTAGGGCGCTGCGATCCAAAAACCGGCGGCCGACGGCAGCACGGACTGCTGGCTGGAACGGGCCGCCGGATGGGTAGCGGCCCCAAGGGATATGGAGCTTGATGTGTCCCGCTTACTTCGCGACGAGCGACTGTCAGACGATCGCAAACGCCACGCAAGGCAAGGCGCGCGCGGACATCGCCAGCAGAAATGCCGTTCGGCGACTGCTCTGAGGAAAGAATTTCGATCCAGAACGATCGTTCGCCCGACGCCTGCGGCGCTCGAATGGGCTCACGCTCGGGCGGTGCCAATTCGACGCCGCCGAGCGCCTCGATGCGCGCGCGGCATGCAACGACCCGGCGCGCACCGCGCCGGCATGGCAACGCTTCGACCTCCCGTTTGCCATGCCGCGCGACGCGCCGTTTCGGGGCCCGCCAAGGTCACCCCCTGGCGCCCCGCAAATCACGTGGGGAGACGTTATTTCTTCTCCGGGTCGGTACCCGGCTGCTTGAACGGGAACGTGCTGAACATCGACTTTGCCTGATTCTGCATCTGCTCCTGCATCTGCACGAACATGTTCTTCGATTGCTCGATATAGCTCGTCATCATGCCCTGCATCATCGGCGCCTGCATGTTCATGAACTGCGACCAGACTTCCGGATTCATCGCATTCGTTTCGTACATGTTCTTCGACTGATCGGCGAGCTTGTTCTGGATGTCGATGAACGCCTGGATGTTCTTCTCCAGGTACGCACCCATCATCCCCTGCATCGTATGCCCGTAGAACCGGATAATCTGCGACAGCATCGACGACGAGAACATCGGCACGCCGCCGCTCTCCTCTTCGAGAATGATCTGCAGCAGGATGCTGCGCGTCAGGTCTTCGCTGCTTTTCGCATCGACGACCTTGAAGTCCTCCTGGTCGAGCACAAGCTGCTTCACGTCGGTAAGCGTGATGTAGGTGCTCGTCTCCGTGTCATAGAGCCGGCGGTTCGGGTACTTCTTGATGAGCCGTTCGGCTGCCTTCTTTGTAGTAGTAGCTGTAGACATGTGACGCCTTTGAGCGCAAGCGTAGCGCAGTAACGAACCTCCGCGACCCGGCACGCAGGCCGCGGGGCGCTTCCGAAACGCCGAGCCGCACGGCCGTCCGGCGAGCCGGACGGCCACGGGGCTCAGCCCATGTGCAGGCCGCCGTTCAGCGAGAAGTCGGCGCCCGTCGAGAAGCCGGACTCTTCGGAAGCCAGCCACGCGACGATCGAACCGATCTCTTCGGGCGCGCCGAGGCGACGCACCGGGATCGTCGCGACGATCTTCTCGAGCACGTCCGGGCGGATCGCCTTGACCATGTCCGTGCCGATGTAGCCCGGCGATACCGTGTTGACCGTCACGCCCTTCGTCGCGACTTCCTGCGCGAGCGACATCGTGAAGCCGTGAATGCCGGCCTTCGCGGTCGAGTAGTTCGTCTGGCCGAACTGGCCCTTCTGCCCGTTCACCGACGAAATGTTGATGATCCGGCCCCAGCCGCGCTCGACCATGCCGTCGATCACCTGCTTCGTCACGTTGAAGAGGCTCGTCAGGTTCGTGTCGATCACCGCGGTCCAGTCCTCGCGCGTCATCTTGCGGAACACGACGTCGCGCGTGATGCCCGCGTTGTTGACCAGCACGTCGACCTCGCCGACCTCGGCCTTGACCTTGTCGAATGCCGTCTTGGTCGAGTCCCAGTCGCCGACGTTGCCTTCCGATGCGATGAAGTCGAAGCCGAGGGCCTTCTGCTCCTCGAGCCACTTCACGCGGCGCGGCGAATTCGGGCCGCAGCCTGCGACCACCTTGAAGCCGTCCTTCGAAAGACGCTGGCAAATGCTCGTGCCGATGCCGCCCATCCCGCCCGTTACGTACGCAATTCGCTGAGACATAAACCTCACTCCATGTTGTTTTAAAAAGTGCCGAGCGGCGACCTCTGACTTCACGAAGCACCGGCCGCGCCCTGCGGCGCGGCCGGCGCCCTACAACACCTTACGGACGTTCAACGGCGAGCGCAACGCCCATGCCGCCGCCGATGCACAGCGAGGCCAGGCCGCGCTTCGCATCGCGCTTCTGCATTTCATGCAGCAGCGTGACGAGGATCCGGCAGCCGGATGCGCCGATCGGATGGCCGATCGCGATCGCGCCGCCGTTGACGTTCACCTTCGACGTATCCCAGCCCATCTGCTTGTGGACCGCGAGCGCCTGCGCGGCAAACGCCTCGTTGATCTCCATCAGGTCCAGGTCGCCCGGCGTCCAGCCCGCGCGATCCAGACAGCGGCGCGACGCCGGCACCGGGCCCATGCCCATCACGCTCGGATCGACGCCCGCACTAGCGTATGCCTTGATGCGCGCGAGCGGCTTCAGGCCGAGCGCCTCGGCCTTCTTGGCCGACATCACCAGCACCGCGGCGGCACCGTCGTTGATGCCCGACGCGTTCGCCGCCGTCACCGTGCCGTCCTTCGCGAACGCCGGCTTCAGGCCGCTGAGCGCTTCGGCCGTCACGCCGTGACGCACGAACTCGTCCGTCGCGAACTGCAGCGGCTCGCCCTTTCGCTGCGGGATCGCGATCGGCACGATCTCGTCATTGAAGCGGCCGGCCTTCTGCGCGGCTTCCGCCTTGTTCTGCGACAGCGCGGCGAACTCGTCCTGGGCTTCACGCGTGATGCCGTATTCCTTCGCGACGTTTTCCGCGGTGATGCCCATGTGGTACTGGTTGTACACGTCCCACAGACCGTCGACGATCATCGTGTCGACCAGCTTCGCGTCGCCCATCCGGAAGCCGTCGCGCGAGCCCGGCAGCACGTGCGGCGCGGCGCTCATGTTCTCCTGGCCGCCCGCGATCACGATGTCCGCGTCGCCCGAGATGATCGCGTTCGCGGCGAGCATCACGGCCTTCAGGCCCGAGCCGCACACCTTGTTGATCGTCATCCCCGGCACCCCGCTCGGCAGGCCGGCCTTGATCAGCGACTGGCGCGCCGGGTTCTGGCCCGAGCCCGCCGCGAGCACCTGACCCAGGATGACTTCGCTCACCTGCTCCGGCTTCAAGCCGCCGCGCTCGAGCACTGCACGGATGACGGCCGCGCCCAGCTCGGGCGCCGCGATCTTCGCCAGCGAACCGCCGAATTTGCCCACCGCGGTACGTGCGGCCGATACGATCACAACGTCAGTCATTTCCCTTTCCTCCGGACCGGCGCGACACGGCGCGTCGCTACCTGCCCTGTTAAAAAAACCTGCGGAACGCCGGACGGCACATGCCGCCCGGCATGTTCGTCAATCGCGCTGCAGCACGTAGCGGCCGGGGGCCGCCTCGATCGCCGGGAACGCTGCCGAGCCGGGCTGTGCCCGCGGCTTCACCTTGCGGCCGCCATACTGGTCGAGCCAGGTCGTCCATTCCGGCCACCAGCTGCCCGGCACCTCGGTCGCGCCGGCGAACCAGTCGCCGGCCGCCCCGGGCAGCGCGCGCCCGTCGGTGTCGCGCGTCCAGTAGCTGCGCTTCTTCTTCGCGGGCGGGTTGATCACGCCCGCGATATGACCCGATGCGCCGAGCACGAACTTGAGCGGCCCGGTCAGCAGCGATGCGGACGCATAGGCCGTCTGCCACGGCACGATGTGATCCTCGCGCGAGCCGTAGATGAAGGTCGGCACGTCGATGCGCGACAGGTCGACCGACTCGCCGCACACGGTGAGCGCGCCCGGCACGCGCAGCTTGTTTTCCAGATAGGTATTGCGCAGGTACCACGCGTACATCGGGCCGGGCAGGCTCGTCGAATCACTGTTCCAGTACAGCAGGTCGAACGGCGCCGGCGTGCGGCCCTTCAGGTAGTTGTCGACGACGTAGTTCCACACCAGGTCGTTCGGCCGCAGGAACGAGAACGTGTTCGCGAACTCGACGCCGTGCATCAGCCCGGGCGGCGTGCCGTTCTTGCCGCCGATCGTCTGCTCGCGCATCTGCACGTGCGCCTCGTCGACGAACACGTCCAGCACGCCGGTGTCGGAAAAGTCGAGCATCGCGGTGAGCAGCGTCATCGACGCGGCCGGGTGCTCGCCACGCGCGGCGAGCACGGCCAGCGCGGTGGCGAGCATCGTGCCGCCGACGCAGAAGCCGAGCGTGTTGATCTGCTCGCGACCGCTGATCTGCTGCACCGCGTCGATCGCGGCCAGCAGCCCCTCGTTCATGTAGTCGTCCCACGTCTTGTGCGCAACCGACGCGTCCGCGTTGCGCCACGACACCAGGAACACCTGATGGCCGCCCGACAGCGCATGCGCGACGAGCGAATTCTCGGGCTGCAGGTCGAGGATGTAGAACTTGTTGATGCACGGCGGCACGATCAGCAGCGGACGCTCGTACACGGTCGCGGTGGTCGGCTTGTACTGGATCAGCTGGATCAGGTCGTTCTCATAGACGACCGTGCCTTCGGTGCACGCGAGGTTCTTGCCGACCACGAACTGCGATTCGTCGGTCTGCGAGATCTTGCCGCGCTGCAGGTCGCCCAGCAGGTTCATCATCCCCTGGCGCAGGCTTTCGCCCTGGGTCTCGATGATCGACTTCTGCGCGTCCGGATTGAGCGCGAGGAAGTTGCTCGGCGCCGCCGCGGCCGTCCACTGCTGGACCGCGAAGCGAATCCGCTCGCGCGTTTTCGGATCGGTCTCGAGCGCGTCGGCCAGTTCCTGCAGGTAACGCGCGTTGAGCAGGTACCACGCCGCGGTGAACGCATGCGCGGGCGACGCCTTCCATGCGTCGCCGCTGAAGCGGCGGTCCTTCAGCTCCGGCGCCTCGAGCTTCATCGCCGCCGCCTGCTGCATCAGCGCCACGCAGTCGCGCGAATAGTCGGCCTGCAGCTTCTGCAGGCGCTCGGGCGGAATCGCCGCCGCCGGCAGCTTCAGGCCGGCGAACGGCGACGCCGCGCCGCCGAAATCGGCCATCGACGGCATCTGGAACGGAAATGCTTTGGGGAACTGAAAGGTCGCAAACGGATTCGCGGCCGCCGACGCGGTCGCCGCGCGCGCCGGATCGGCAAAGTCGCGCCACGCGCCCAGCCAGGATTCGAACATCTGTTGCATCGGCTGGACCGCCTGATCGACTGTCGGGTGGCCAGAGAAAATGCCCGCGTACGCGGACGTCGACGAGTTTTTCGATGCTGTCATTACCTGCCTTACCGGTGATTCCTGAGAGTCAGTCTGGGAAATCCTGCTCGGGGCGCGGCATGCCGCCCGGCGAGCCGGGCCGTCATACGCTGGAGGGTCGTCTCCAGATTCTGCCGCAGTGCGGTATTTTTATCATTATGGTTTTCCCCATGTGAAGCGCCACATCAAAGCGCCGCCATTTCCCGCGCAAAGATAATCTTCGCGCCGCAGGCGGCACAAGGCTTTCGACAACAGTGGAAACATTTTGATTCGCGTGTCTCGACGATTTTTGATTCGAATGCGCGCGCAACGACCGCCACGCAGCCAATAAATCGGGATGATGCGATCCCGCACTGCAACAAACGCTGTTCAACCGGCAAGCCAGATGGCGGCGGCCATGCGCCCCGTCACTCGATCGCGCCGGTACGAATAGAAGCGCGCCTGCTCGGCGAAGGTGCAGGCATCGCCGCCGCTGACGCGGGTGACGCCGGCGCGCGCCAGACGCAGCCGCGCGAGCGCGTACAGGTCGGCCAGATACTTGCCGGGCGCGCCGTCGATCGCGGCGAACGCATGGTTTGTGTCATCATGCTCCGACTGCGGGGCCGTGTCGAGGAATGCGTCGCGCACGTCCGCTCCGACTTCGAACGCTTGCGGCCCGATCGCCGGCCCGAGAAACGCATGCAAGCGGGCCGTCGCGCCGCCGGCCAGGCCGGCCACCGCCGCCGCCGTCTGCTCGACGATCCCTGCCGCCAGCCCGCGCCAACCCGCATGCGCGGCGCCCACGGCCCGCCCATCCTCGTCGCACAGCAGCACGGGCAGGCAGTCGGCGACCATCACGACGCACACCGCGCCGGCGCGATCGGTCACGCTCGCATCGGCGCGCACCGGCGCCGCACCGTCGGGAGCGGCCGCGATCACCTCGTCCGCGCGCACGATCTGCGCGCCGTGAACCTGCTCCAGCCATGCGGCCCGCGGCTGCCCCGCGAGCGCAAGAAGCCGCGCGCGATTCTCCGCGACATGCGACGGATCGTCGCCCGTGTGCAGGCCGAGATTCATGCCGCCCGGCAACGACGCGCCGTCCTGCCAGCAGCCGTATGGGCCGCCGCTCACGCCGCCGTTGCGCGTCGTGATCAACGCCCGCACGCGCGGCGACACCCGCCAGTCGGGCTGTACGCAGTCCTGCCGCGTCAACGGCGCCAGGTTCGTCATCGGCACTCACTCCTCCTCGTCATCCTCGTACGGCGCATCGTCAAGATACTCGCCGCCAAAATCATCGTCATAGACTGCTTCGGCGTCGTCGAATTCCCCTTCGTCGTGCCCGAAGCCAAGCGCCTCGACGAGCGCCGCCATGTCGTCCGGCAACGGACAGCGCCACTGCATCGCCTTGCCCGTCACCGGATGCACGAGCCCGAGCCGCCACGCATGCAGCGCCTGCCGCGCGAAACCGCCCGGCAGCGCCGTCACCGACCGCTTGCCGCGCAAGCGCCCGTACACCGGGTCGCCGAGCAGCGGATGCCCGGTATGCGCGCAATGCACGCGGATCTGGTGCGTGCGCCCTGTCTCGAGATCGCACTGGATCGCCGACACCGGCTGACGTTGCCACAGACATGTGTCAACTGTGCGGAAATGCGTGCGCGCCGGCTTGCCGGACGCGCCGGCCACCACTGCCATGCGGGTGCGCTCGCGCGGATCGCGCCCGATCGGCGCGTCGATCGTGCCTTCGTCCGGCATGGTGCCCCACACGAGCGCGAAATAGCGGCGCTTCACGGTACGCGCCTGCAACTGCCGGACGAGGTCGGTCTGGGCCGCGAGCGTGCGCGCGACGACCATCAGCCCCGAGGTCTCCTTGTCGAGCCGGTGCACGATCCCCGCGCGCGGCAGTCCCGCGGCGGCGGCGCCGTAGCGGTGCAGCAGGCCGTTGAGGACGGTTCCGCTCCAGTTGCCTGCGGCGGGATGCACGACGAGGCCGGCGGGCTTGTTGATCACGACGATTGCATCGTCCTCGTAGACGATCGACAGCGGCACCGGCTCCGGCGTGAACGCGAGCTGCTCCGGCAACAGGTCCGGCACGAGCTCGATCGTCGCGCCGAGCGGCACGGGCTGGCGGATCTTCGCGGGCGCGCCGTCGATGCGCACCCGCTGCGCGTCGATCCAGCTCTGCAGCCGGCTGCGCGAGAATTCGGGAAACAACTGCGCGAGCGCCTTGTCGAGCCGCTCGCCGGCTAGCGCGGCGGGCACCTGGACGACGCGCGGCGCCTCGTCGCCCGCGACGGACGGCACGACGGGCGCCTGCAGCGCGTCGCCTGTGAGATCGTCATCGAGCGAATCGCTGGGGGGAGCGTCGGCGGGGCGATCGCTTGGGCTATAATCGTCGCCATTTGACATGCCCTGCTGGGCATTCAACGAACTTGAACGGGTCATTTAGACTGGGTCACCGAGACTTGAAGCTAGGACATGCGAGCATGATGAATTCGACCAAAAGCGTGGCAAGAACCGTCGCCGCCCGGGCTGTGCTGGCTGCGGCCGCCGCCCTCATCGCGGGCTGCCACGGCTTGCCGCAAAAGCAGGACGAAACGGTTACCTGGTCGAACAACAAATTATACTCAGAGGCACAGGACGCGCTGTCCGGCGGCGACTGGGGCAAGTGCGCGAAATACTTCGAGTCGCTGCAGGGCCGCGACCCGTTCGGCCATTTCGCGCAGCAGGCGCAGATCAACGTCGCCTACTGCAACTGGAAGGACAACGAAGCCGCCGCTGCCGACCAGGCCGTGGACCGCTTCATCCAGCTGCACCCGGATCATCCCGACGTCGCATATGCGTACTACCTGAAGGGCATGATCCACTTCAACGACGACCTGGGCCTGTTCGGCCGCTTCTCCGGGCAGGACATGAGCGAGCGCGACCCGCTGGCACTGCGCGAGTCGTATGACGCGTTCAAGGTCGTCGTGGACCGCTTCCCGAAGAGCAAGTACGCGCCGGACGCCGCCGCGCGGATGCGCTACACGGTCAACGCGCTCGCATCGCACGAAGTGCACGCCGCCGACTACTACTACCGTCGCGGCGCATATGTCGCGGCGATCAACCGCGCCCAGCTCGCGGTCAAGGAATACAAGGGCGCGCCGGCGATCGAGGATGCGCTGCACATCATGATACTGTCGTACGACAAGCTGAATCAGCCGCAGCTCGCCGAAGACACGAAGCGCGTGCTCGCGGGTACGTTCCCGGACAGCCCGTACATCACGGGCCGCTCGCGCGCGGGCGCGACGAAATCGTGGTGGCAGTTCTGAGCCGCGGCGGGCTCCGCACCCCGTGACAAAACAAAAAACCCGGCAATTGC